>CAMYMF010000024.1:0-32066 GCA_947259355.1 uncultured Nitrospirota bacterium
CAGACCTCGACGAGCAGGCCGACAGTCCAATGGCCGCAGGCTTCGTCATGCGTTCTATCTCGCGGCGGCACTCGAACTGGCGGTCGGAAGGGTCGTTTGCCCAGTATCTGGCCAGGCACGACGTGGTGGCGTTGAGTGACATCGACACTCGCCGGCTGACACGGCACATCCGCGAACGCGGCGCGATGCCCATCGCCATGGGAGCCGGCGTGTCCGAACAAGAGCTGAAGAACGCAGCCGAGTCAGCGCCGTCGATGGAAGGCCTCGATCTGGCGTCCGGTGTGTCCACGAGCGAGCCGTACCGCCGAGCTGCCACCGGCGACAGTCGCGGTCTGATCGTTGCGGTCGATCTCGGGATGAAACGCGACATCACCGAGAACCTGACTTCAAGAGGCTTCGACGTCGAGGTGGTCCCGTCCGATACGCCTGCTGCGGCGATTCTCGATCGGTCGCCGGTCGGAGTCTTCGTGTCGAACGGCCCGGGCGACCCCGAACCCCTCGATTCGACTGCGGCGACGATCGGCGGCCTCCTCGGAGAGGTGCCGGTGTTCGGGATCTGCCTCGGACATCAGGTGCTCGGTCTGGCGCTTGCGCTGGCTCCTATCGGGGCCTGGGTGGCCGTCAAGGGGACGGTCGAGGTGCCGGTCCTCCTTCTGGGGTTGGCTGTACTCTTCTGGGTGGCGGGGTTCGACATTCTCTATGCCCTGCAGGACATGGAGTTTGACCGACGGGCGGGGCTCCACTCCATCCCGCGTTATTGGGGAGTGCGCGGGTCTCTTCAGATGGCCCGGGCACTCCATCTCGGCACGCTGCTTCTGCTCCTGATTGAGGCGTTCGTTCTTGACTTGGGCGGAGTCTATCTGGTCGGCGTCGGCATCGTCGGCGGGCTCATGCTCTACGAACATGCCATCGTCAGCGAGCACGATCTCTCCCGGCTCGACACAGCCTTTTTCAACATGAACGGTTACATCAGCGTGACCATATTTACCTTTACACTGATCGATTTGCTGATGTAGAGTTGTAGCCCGCAACCTGCATGAGTCAATTTCTCACGACGATCGCTCATGCAATATCCCGGCTTACCCGCGTGGCCGAAGGACGGCTCTTTTCGGCACGGAGGTGAAAGATGACGGAGAAGAAACGGTGGGTGCTCGGGATCACGGGGGCCAGCGGTGCCGTCTACGGGATACGTCTCCTGGAGGTCCTGTCAGCCAGGGGTTTCGGCGTCGATGTCATCCTCTCGGAGGCGGGCCGGCAGGTGTTGCGCGAAGAGATGAAGATCGCGCTGCCGGAGGACTTGGATGCCGCCCGAGAAACCTTGAGTAAAAACTTTAATTTAGACGCTTCAACATTCTGTATTTACAGAAATAATGATTTCGAGGCCTCCGCAGCAAGCGGTTCGTATCGGTGCGAAGGAATGGTGATTGCGCCGTGCTCCATGGGGACGCTGGCGGCCGTGGCCCACGGCCTTGCGAGCAACCTGATCCGCCGGGCCGCAGACGTCATGCTCAAACAACGGCGCACCCTGATCCTGCTCGCCCGGGAGACCCCCTTTTCCGCAATCCATCTCGAGAACATGCTCAGCCTCTCCCGGCTCGGGGCGGTGATCCTTCCGCCCATTCCCGCCTTCTATCAACAGCCCAAGACCGTCGCAGACCTCGTTGATTTCGTGACCGGACGCGTCCTCGACGTCATGGGGGTGGATCACACCCTCTACCGCCGGTGGGGAGAGGGGGAAAATCAAAATCCGTGAGACCGCCGACATCCTTGCCAAGGCCGCCGGGCCCTGTTAACAGCGGGGTGATTCTGTGTTGACAACGGGCTGCCTCCGACGATAGACTAGCCCGAATATTGCATGAGTGATCATGCAATATTCGGGCTAGCGGCTGTGTATGAACCGAAGGGGCCTGCCGCTCTTTTTTAATCATCCACCGAGCTTGAGGATCATCCCATGATAGAAGCCATCCTTCAACAGGCGGTTCGCGGAGAATCCCTCACGTCGCAGCAAGCAGAGACACTGGCGGATGCCTGCCCCGCGGCCCTGCCGGAGGTGATGGCAACGGCCCGCACCGTGCGCGATCGCTTTCGGGGCGATGCGGTCAGTCTCTGTGCCATCATCAACGCCAAATCGGGACGGTGTGCGGAAGACTGCCGGTTCTGCGCTCAATCGTCGCGCTATGAAACGGGGGCGCCCTCCTATCCACTGATTCCACAGGATCGGATCCTTGCCGGGGCGGAGCGTTCGGCGGACGATGGCGCTGCCTTCTTCTGCATTGTCACGAGCGGACGGCGGGCCACGCCGGCGGAACTGGCAAAGATCTGCGAGGCCCTGGGCAAGATGCGGGAGGCGGGGCGGGTGCGTCCCTGCGCCTCTTTGGGAACGCTGGAGCGGGCGGAGCTGCTGGAACTGCGGGACGCGGGGCTGACCCGGTATCACCATAACATTGAGACGGCCCGGAGCTTCTACGAGGAGGTCTGTACCACGCACGCCTTCGACGTGCGGGTGCGCACCGTCCGGTACGCAAAAGAGGCCGGTCTGCAAGTCTGCTGCGGCGGCATCCTGGGGTTAGGCGAGAGCATGGCCCAGCGGATCGAAATGGCCGAAACCCTGCGGGACTTACAGGTCGACTCGATCCCGTTGAACTTCCTTCACCCTGTGGCGGGGACGCCCCTGGCGGAGGATGCCCCCCCGCTGGCCCGGGAGGAGATCCTTGCCACGGTGGCGCTCTTTCGTTTGATCAATCCCACGACCGAAATCCGAGCCTGTGCCGGCCGGCAGGAGCACCTGCAGGAGGAGCAGGGAAAGCTTCTCGACGCCGGGATGGACGGCCTCCTGACCGGGGATTACCTCACCACAGCGGGCGCTTCCCCGGAGCACGATCGCGAGCTGGTCTCAAAACATGGCCTGAAAGTGTTGCCCGGCCCTGAACGCAAACCGTAGGGTTCTGCATGGAAGATCGTGTCGACACCCCGGTGCTCTACAGTGTTCGGATGCATGCATCCACCGGCGGGCGCCATCTCTGCGGTGCAGAGCGGCTGGTGGGGGCCGAACGGCTCGCCGCCGTGGCTTCGGCCATGCTGGGTCGTGCAATCGATCGCGGCGGCCACCGCCTGGAGGATCTGCGCATCCACGTGGCGGCCATCGACCCGGCCCGACTGCGGCGGACAGGGCTGCTGCCCGTACGGACGGTGCCCGCTGAAAACCCCCCGGCCGCGTGGCAGGAGGCGATCCGGCTGGTGGCCGGTATCGGCGTGGCCGAGGCGGCCGTGCGCGGGGCTGTCGAGGCGATTCGTGGGGGCGCGGGCCCCAACGGCGCCAACATGCGGGGCGCCATGATCATCGATGCCGTCACCGGCGCCCGCCTGGAGCCCGACCCGAATCGGGGGGTCCGGGTAACCCAGATGGATCTCGAGGAGGGGATCCGTGCGGCCGTTCAAGAGTACCTGGTGCAGTGCAGCGCCCCCCATCCCCGGGTGATGGAGGCGCTGATCCTGGCTTCCAAGGCCGCCGCCGTCGAGGGCGTCGTTGCGGAGCTCTGCGTTTCCGACGACCGCGACTATACGACCGGTTATGTCGGCTCCCGGGATCTGGGATATGTCCGGATCCTGAATCTGAAAGCGCCGGGGGATCCCCGGGGCGGTCGGGCCATCTTCGTCAACGGGATCGTGTCCCCGGCGACCGTCATCGAGGCGCTGGAGGAAACCCCCTACCTTGTCTGTCGGATGGATCATGTTTGAGCAGGAACTCGATCTGCTGAAGCGGCGGCGACGATTCCGCACACTGCGCACCATGGAGACCGGGCACGGACCGCGGGTGACTGTGGGGGGGCGGGAGATGCTTTCGCTCGCCTCCAACGATTACCTCGGTCTGGCGGTGCACCCGGCGCTGCGCGATGCTGCCGGTGCAGCGGTGGAGCGCTACGGGACCGGTAGCGGTGCTTCCCGTCTTCTCTCGGGGACCTCCCCGCTGCACACGCGTCTGGAAGAAGCGCTGGCGGACTTTCTCCCCTGTGAGGCTGTACTCCTGTTCAATTCGGGCTACGCCGCCAACACGGGCGTGCTGGGCGCGCTCTGCGGCGCCGAAGACCTGATCCTCAGCGATGCCCTCAATCACGCTTCCATTGTCGACGGATGTCGTCTGTCCAAGGCAGATGTTAGGGTCTATAAACATTGTGATCTCAATGCTTTAGAAAAAATGCTTAAAGCAGAATCGAGATATCGCCGACGCTGGATTGTCACCGAAGGTGTTTTCAGTATGGACGGCGATATTGCACCCCTGAGCGATCTGGTCAACCTTGCGGACAAACACGGCGCGGAAGTTTATCTCGACGATGCCCACGGCATGGGAGTCCTCGGTGAGCAGGGGCGGGGCACCGCAGCATACTGCGGCGTGGAAGATCGGCTGACCCTCCGGATGGGCACACTGGGCAAGGCCTTCGGCTCCTACGGCGCTTTCGTCGCCGGGCGCCGTGACAGCATCGAGTTGTTGGTCAATCGCGCCAGACCGCTGATCTTTTCCACGGCCTTGCCGCCCGCTGTGCTGGCAGCCTCCGCCGCCGCCTTGGAAATCATCGGTAGTCCCGCGGGGGACGTCCTGCGAGCCCGTCTCCATGCCAATGTCCAGACGCTGGTCTCGGCACTGCGGGACGCCGGCTGGGCGGGCCTCACCGGGGAGACGCCCATCACACCACTCATCCTCGGTCCGGTTTCAACGGCTCTGGCGGTGGCGGACCGGCTCTTTGCTCAAGGGGTCTTCGCGCCGGCCATCCGGCCACCCACGGTTCCCGAGGGGACGGCGCGCATTCGTTTTTCGGTGATGGCCTCCCACGGAGAGGAGGAATTGGGAAGGGTGGGCGCCCTGGTGGACCGGGAGGCCCTACTCTCCTGCGGGAACTTTCACCATGACGGCTGACAGGGAAGTGGCCCTGGTTACCGGTGCGTCCGGCGGGCTCGGCAAGAGAGTGGCCGTCGGCCTTTCCGCCTCGGGTTACCGGGTCGCCCTCCACTATCACCGCAGCGCCGGTGAGGCCTCGGCGACTGCAGCGCAGGTTGAGGCCGGCGGTGGAGAGGCCCTCTGCGTGCCGGCGGATCTCTCCATGTCGGCGGATGTCGATCGGCTCGTGGGGCGCGTGCTCGCGGCATGGGGCGGAGTTCACGTGCTCATCAACAACGCGGCCATCATACAGGACGCGCCCATCGCCGCCATGAGCGAGGCGAGCTGGGAAGCGGTCCTTCGCGTCGATCTGTCGGGCCCCTTCTATCTGCTGCGGCGCCTGGCGGAGACCATGCGTGCCCAGGGGGGCGGCCATATGGTGAACATCGTCTCCATCGCGGGGCTCCGTGGCAGTGCGGGACAGGCGAATTACGCGGCGTCCAAGGCGGGTCTGGCCGGGCTGACCCGGGCCGCAGCCCTGGAATGGGGCGGCGACAACATCCGTGTCAACGGCGTCAGTCCCGGGTTTATGGAAACCAACATGACCCGGGGCCTGCCGGAGACCGTCCGGCAAAGGGCGTTGGCCGAGAGTTGCCTCAAGCGCTATTGCGACCCCGGTGATGTGGTCGATTTCATCCGGATGCTGGTGCGGACCCGGAGTGTCACGGGACAGCTCTTTCACGTGGACAGCCGAATTTCTTAGAAAATATATAGATTAGAATCATATGGTTACGGTTTAAAGGTTCATGTAATGTATTACACGATCAAGACCCTGGGCTGCAAGGTGAATCAGATCGATTCGTTACGCCTGGCCGAGTCTCTCGAGGAAATCGGTCTGGCGGAGGCGCCTCCGGGGGAAAGGGCGGCCCTCTGTGTGGTGAACACCTGTTCGGTCACGGCCCGAACGGACACCCAGTGCCGCCAGATGATCCGGCGGCTCGTGCGCGACCACCCCGGGGCGCGGGTGGTCGTGACCGGCTGCTATGCCGAGACCAATCCGGAGGCCATCCGGTCGATTCCCGGGGTCGATCGGGTCATGGCGAACGGGGAGAAGAGGCAGGCCCGCCGGATATGGGACGGTATCCTATCCAATCATCCTGAACGCGTCGCCCAGCCTCTGGCTCCACAGAGCACCCAAGCCCTTCCCCGAGAGCAGACCGGAGGAATTCGGGGACGACGTCGGGCCTTCGTGCAGGTGCAGGACGGATGCGACGCGTTCTGCGCCTACTGCATCGTTCCCTATGGGAGGGGACCGCTCAATAGTGAGGATCCCGACAGGGTGGTACAGCAGGTCAAGACGCTTGTCGCCCGGGGGGTTGCCGAAATTGTCCTATCGGGGATCCACCTCGGTGCCTACGGCTTGGACCGGCGGGAGGCAAACGGGCTGGCCCGTCTGCTGCGGCGGCTCGTGCGGATCCCCGGGGAGTGGCGCATCCGCCTCTCGTCGGTGGAGCCGAAGGAAGTGGATGATGAGCTGATCGCCCTGGTCACCGGCGAGGAGAAGATCTGCTCTCATCTGCACATCCCCCTGCAGAGCGGCGATACAGAGATCCTCCGTCGGATGGGGCGCCCCTATTCCAGGGAGGAGTACGCGGCGCTGGTCTGTCGCCTGCGGGAGCGGAGCGACACGATGGCCATCGGAACCGATCTGATCGCAGGGCTTCCCGGCGAGTCGGAGCGATCCTTTGAGTCGAGCTGTCAGTGGCTGCCAACCTTGCCGCTGACCCACTTTCATGTCTTTCCCTTCTCCCCCCGGTCCGGCACCACGGCCGCCGAGATGGGCGACCAAGTCAGCCCGGCCCTTTGCAAAGCCCGGGCCGCGCGACTGCGGGCCATCGGCGGACGCCTGCAAACCAATTTCGTGCGTCGCATGACGGGGCGCGTTTTGCGGGTCGTGCCGATCTCCGATCCCGCAGCGGCGGGCACCCCCCTGAAAGTTCTGTCGGAAAACTACCTGGAAGGATTTATCTCGGATCCGCCCAGCCCGAGCCGGGGTATCTTCACCGCAAAGGTTTCGCGCACCGAGGGTGTACGCATCCTTCTAAGGCCCCAGTCCTGATCCGCCGCCTGCCGTCAGCCTTCGTCCTTTTGTAGTTTCCGTCATCTGCCCTCTGTCGTCCGTCCTCTGTAATCCCTTATGCTGCCCGGAGCCTGTCCCGTCAGACGCACAGCGTCTATCGGGATCCTCCGTCCTCCGTCCTCTGGCTTCAGTCTTCAGCCGTCTACCCTGTACTTCCCGCCCACTGCCCACTGGCCTTTCACCGTCCCTGCTCAACCTGAAACGTCTTCCGGGCATGCAGCACGGAGTCCAGGTCGCCGCAGACGGCGACAATGTCGTCGAGATAAAGTCGCGTTCGGCCGTGCGGAATGATCGTGTCGCCCCCCCGTTTGATGAACAGAATCAGACTGTTGCCAGGGAGCCTGATCTCCTGCAGCGATTTGCCGCTGCAGGCAGGACTGGTGACCACAATTTCCTGCACTTCATTCGCCGTGGCCTCCTGAACCAGCACATCGAACAGGTTGGGACGGAGGATTAGGTTCTCCATGGCCAGGCATCCCTGCCGTGAAAAATTGACGGTTCGGATCTCCATCTCACGATACCGCCGCGAAAAGGCGGGCTCATTGACCCGGGCGATGATCCGTTCCACCCGAAAGATATCCCGGGCAAGCCGGGCGATCTTGAGATTGGTCTCATCGCTGCGCGTGGTCAGAATCAGGATGTCCTCCGGGTAAATGCCGGTCATGGCTAGGAAGTCCGGATCCGTTCCATCGCCGTAGAGGACCTTCAATCCCGCCTCCTGGGCCCGCAGGCAGGAGGCCCGGTCCTTTTCAAGCAGGACGATGGGAAGGCCTCGTTCCCGGAGCCGCTGCGCCAGGTCCAGCCCCACCGTGTTGGCGCCTACGATCTGGATGTAGCGGGTGGGGCGAATCTCGGTTTTCATGAGATAGGTGAAGATCATGGGAGAGGCCACACAGGTGACCAACGCCATGATGATGATGGCTGAATTCAGGGCCGGACTGATGGCGCCCATCTCCAGACCGACGGCGGCCGCGGCCACAATCAGGCTCAAGCGGGTGGACAACAGCACTCCCGCCGCCAGCGTCTCTCGCCACGGAAACCGAAACCGCAGAATCAGCGCCGACAGGAAGTTCACGGCGTAGGCCATGACGATCAGTACCGGGACCATGATCAGGCTGGTGGCCGACGCTGTCAGGGCCTCCAGGTCGAAATTCACGCCCACCATGATGAAGAAGATGGGGATGAAGAATCCGTAGCCAATGGCGTCGAGCTTCAACCGCAGGTTCGGGCTCTCGCCGCGGGAAATCTTGGAGACCAGGGCCCCCGCGAGAAAGGAGCCGAGAATGACCTCCGCGCCGAGGCTCTGGGCGAGAACCACAAAGGCCAGCATGAGCGCAAAGACCCCCCGCACGCGAATCTGGGAGGTGGCATGGGCCAGCTCGACGAAGATCTTGCGTACGCCGGGCTTGTCCTGGAAGTAGTCGTTCAGACGGTCGGCCACGAGGACGGCGAGGAAGAGCAGTCCCACCAGGAGAAGCTTCGGGTCCCATCCGGCAGTGTAAACAATGAAGCCCATGGTCAGGAGAATGACCGTGATTAGATCGGCGATCACGGAGCACGACAGAATCACCTGCCCATAGTCTCGCTCCAGATAGCCCTGATCCTTGAGGATGAGCAACACGACACCCACCGAAGTGGTGGAGAGAATCAGGGCCATGAGCCAGACCTGTTTCACCAGGCCGGCCCGCCACAGACCGATGGAGATGAGCCCTGCGAGGCAGAGGCGCAGTACGAACACCGCCAGGCTCTGGTAGAGGGGCTCACTGAAACAGGCGCGCAGTGTCCAGCGGTGTCCATTGAGCTTGCGGGGACGGAAGAGATCGAAATCGAGTTCGAGTCCCGAGAGGAACATGAGGTAGGCGAACCCGAAGTGAGACAGAAAGGAGAGCCAGGGACCCTCGCGGACCAGATCGAATCCGCTGGTCCCGATGACCATACCACAGAGGATCTCACCCACCATGGCTGGTACCAAAAGCTTTCGGAAAGCGGCCGTCACCAGCGGGATCAGGAAAGCCAGCAGGGTGATCAGCAGCAGCGGGAAGAAGGAAATGGGCTCCATGAAGGCCTCACGGGTGAGGGATTTTTCCTATCCTACCACAAGGAAGATCAACTGTGGACTCGGAATTGAACGAAGGTCACGCCGGCACTGATGGAGGGCTTCGGGCGACACGGAAGCGGCGGTTTGGCGGCGCGGCTACCCTTTTCTGGAGACCGGAAGGTAGATGTGAATGGTGGTCCCGCGGCCTGCCCTGGACTCTGCGGTGATGGCCCCACCGTGTTTCGTCACGATGGCATGGCAGATGGCGAGTCCCAATCCCTTGCCTTTCCGCGGTCCGTGGTGCTTGGTGCTGAAGTAAGGATCGAAGATCTGGGAGATACTCTCCGCGGAGATGGGCGTGCCTTGATCGGCGACGGAAACGTGGACGTAGTGGCCTTCCGGCAGGGGCAGTCCGCTTCCGCTGGTGACGGCGGCATTCGTGGCTTCCATGGTTACGGTCCCCCCCTGCGGCATGGCCTCCTTTGCGTTGGTCACGAGGTTGTGGATGACCTGGCTCATCTGCTCCACATCGACTTCCACGGGCGCCAGATCCGGCGCGATCTGGAAAACCACGTTTACGTTGGCGCCAGCGAGGGCAAAGCGCGCTGATTTTCTGATGAGTTCTTCGAAGGAGGCGACCCGTTTGACCGGTGCCCCCCGGCCTGCAAAGGTAAGCAACTGCTGGGTCAATTCCCGGGCCTGCAGAGAGGCTTCTTCGACCATGGCCAGCCGTTCGAAAAGCTCATCTTTGGCGACCAGGGACATCTTTATGAGCGATACCTGCCCGAGGATCGCCGTGAGTAGATTGTTGTAGTCATGCGCAATCCCTCCGGCCAGCACCGCGAGGGACTCCAGGTTCCTGTTGCGCAGCAGAGTCGCCTCCATCTTCTTGGTGTCCGTGATGTCGATATTCGAGACGAGTACCCGGGCATAGGGTTTGGCATAGCCCGGCAGGGCCACCAGTTTAATGTTGTTTTGAAGGCACCTGCCCGAGAACGTGCGGGTCACAACCTCCGATTCGAATTCGGTGCGCCCTTCCGCCATGCAGACGAGCCAAGCCCGCAGGGCACGATCCGTGTCCCGCGTACAGACATTCCGGAAATTATGAATCAGCTGCATCTTGTCCTCTGTGTTATACATCCGCACACCGGCCTGATTGAGCTCCCGGACCTTCATGAGAGAACTGCAATAGGCCACGGCGTCGGGTCGGGCGTCGAAATAGGCCTCCAGGTCTTTGATGCCCTGTTCGCGCAGTCCATCGAGGTGGGCTTTGACCTCGGAGAAGTCACCCACATAGAGGGCCACAGGAGACTCGTCGAAGAGGCGTTTGAAACGGGCCTCACTGGTTGCGAGGGCCTCTTCGGCCGCTTTACGTTGCGAAATGTCGATACCGAGTTCCAGCACCAGTTCGGAGCCGTCGATGTCGGTGAAAGGGTAGTCGTAGATTTGATAAACGCGTCCATCGGGACTGTCGGTCCATTCCCAGACCTGTGGTGTTTTCGTCTCGAAGACGCGAAAGGTCGGACAGGGACGGCACGGTTGCCTACGCTGCCAGAGCGCCTCGTAACACCGTTTGTCTCCGGGATCACCGAAACGATTCCTGAAGTAGCTGTTGGTAAAACGGATAGTATGATCCGGCGCTTGCAGATAGACAAAGGCCGGAAGCTGATCGAGCACCGACAAGAACCGCTGACTTTCGGACGCCAGAGAAGCGTTTTTTTCTTGGTACTGGGTGATGTCCGACACCTGAATGAGTCGGGCCGGGCATCCACCGGGCCAGAGGATGGTTCGACCCCGGAGGGCATACCATCGTCCGGAGCGCTCCTCACGGATTTCCCGCCGCCAGACCTCGGCTGCGGTAAGGCCTCCCTCCGGTTCTATCCCCAGCACCGCCTGGCACGTCCGACCCACCACCTGGCCGAAGATTTCTTCCATTTGCCGGTTGGCATAGAGGAACCGGTTCGTCTCCCCGTCGCAGACGCACACGGCGGCATCCAAACCGTCGAGAACGGCCCGCAGTTCCTCCTGGGATGGGGGCGGACCTGCCGTGAGTCCGTGACCTTTCGGATTCTTGTCCATAGGCCGTCATCGAAAGCGATGAAATGGGTGTGAAGACGTTCTGTCAGGCCCAGCGATATGATTCAGGAAAAAGGTTCACAATACCGAGTATTGCGAACAAACAGTGACCAATTTACTTGAATTCTGTTAGCTTTGCAACAACACGACAAAAAATACCTATTTCGTAGGGTTTGCCACCGAGAGTTTGTGCGAGCACGGCGGCATGGGATTGCAGTTTCTCTTTGACAAAACCTCGAGCAATCCAATACAATCAATGATTTGATTGAGTGCGACCTACCCCCTGGGCCACGCGTCAGGAACTGAAGATGTCCCAAATTGAACGGATACGGAATTTCTCCATTATCGCCCACATCGATCACGGCAAATCGACCCTGGCGGATCGCATCCTTGAGCATACGGGGGCCTTGAGTGACCGGGAACGGGTCAATCAGTTTCTCGACCAGATGGACATCGAGCGGGAGCGGGGCATTACCATCAAGGCACAGACGGTGCGGATCCAATACAAGGCGCGCGATCAGCGGGAATACCGCCTAAATCTCATCGATACCCCTGGGCACGTCGATTTCAACTATGAAGTTTCTCGGAGTCTTGCAGCCTGCGAAGGGGCGCTGCTCGTTGTTGATGCTGCACAGGGTGTCGAGGCGCAGACAGTGGGCAATGTCTATCTCGCCATCGATCACGATTTGGAAATCATCCCCGTGCTCAACAAAATCGATCTGCCCAGCGCCGACATCGCAGCGACCCGGCAGGAGATCGAAGAGGTCATCGGATTGGACACGTCTGCGTCGATTACCGTCAGTGCCAAGGAGGGTACCGGGATCGAAGCCGTCCTGGAAGCCATCGTCCAGCGAATTCCGCCGCCCCTGGGAAACCCGGAGGCACCCCTCAAGGCGCTGCTGTTCGATTCCTGGTTCGATACATACATGGGCACCGTCGCGCTCATCCGGATGGTGGACGGGAGGATTCGTCCAGGCATGCGCATCCGGATGCTCTCCACGGGCAAGGAGTTTGAGGTACAGCAGGTGGGCGTCTTCACCCCCCGGGCCACACGGGTCGACGCCTTGTCCGTGGGGGATGTGGGCTATATCATGGCGGGCATCAAGAACGTACGGGATACCCGCATCGGCGACACCATCACCGACGCCGCCCGTCCCACGGCCTCCGCCCTGCCCGGGTTCAAAGAGGTCAAGCCGATGGTCTTTGCCGGACTCTATCCGGTGGACAGCAACGACTACAAAGAACTAAAGGATGCCATGGACAAACTGCAGCTCAATGACGCGTCCTTCACGTACGATCCGGAGACCTCCAATGCGCTCGGTTTCGGGTTTCGCTGTGGATTTCTGGGGCTGCTGCACATGGAGATCATTCAGGAACGCCTGGAGCGGGAGTTCCGCATTCCGTTGATTACCACGTCTCCCACCGTGGTCTACCGGGTCGTGCTGAAATCGGGCGAAGAGGAGATGATCGAGAATCCCTGCAAACTCCCGCCCGTACAGCAGGTGGATCATATCCAGGAGCCGGTCATCCTGGCCACCATCATGGCGCCCTCGGAATTCCTTGGGGGAATTATCACCCTGGCTCAGGAGCGCCGGGGGGTGCAGCAGGGGATCGAGTATCACAGCTCCAACCGGGTCTCCGTTCGCTATGAGTTGCCGCTGAACGAAGTGGTGGTCGATTTCTTCGACCGGCTCAAATCGGTGACCCGGGGCTACGCTTCTCTAGACTATGAAATGGCGGGCTACCGTGCGGCGCAGATGGTGCGGCTCGACATCCTGCTCAATGGGGAGATGGTGGATGCCCTGTCGGTCATCGTGCACAAGGACCGTGCCTATTACCGGGGACGGCGTCTTGCGGAGCGGCTCAAGCAGATCATTCCGCGGCAAATGTACGAGGTGGTCATACAGGCAGCGGTGGGAAACAAGGTCATCGCGCGGGAGAGTATTGCGGCGCTGCGAAAGAACGTGACCGCGAAGTGTTACGGCGGAGACATCACCCGGAAGCGGAAACTGCTGGAGAAGCAGAAGGAAGGAAAAAAGCGGATGAAAAACGTCGGCCGGGTCGAAGTGCCCCAGGAGGCCTTCATGTCTGTGTTGCGGATGGAGAAGGACGGCTAGCTCGTTGCCGTGTACTGAGTATGCCTCGTCGTAAACCCTTGTGCGGTTTGTTGAACACATTGATGAGAGAATTCAGAAACTGCAATCCCGCCGTTTGGCGGGACGCATCGAAAGAATTGCTTATTTCAAAATTGAAAACCCATTCATGCCCCTTCTCGTTACCGAATTGGTGCCCTCGAGGGGGGTCTTGCTTTTTAGGAGCGAAGCTCGTATCATAAGCAAAAGGTACGACGCCTAGACGAAAGATAGACATCATGGCATTGATGACACGTAAACAATCAGAGAGTAAAACGGGGAAATCATTCTGGCGGGAAAATTTTGAGGCGATTATCATTGCCGTCATTCTCGCCCTTCTGATTCGAACTTTCGTCGTACAGGCCTTCAAAATCCCCTCGGGGTCGATGCTGGAGACCCTCCAGATCGGGGATCATATCCTGGTCAACAAGTTCATTTACGGTACACGCGTCCCCTTTACCAACTTGAAGCTGCTGCCCGTGAGGAAGCCGGAGCGGGGCGACATCATCGTCTTCAAGTATCCCGTGGACGAGAAACGTGATTTCATCAAACGGGTCATTGGGATTCCGGGCGACGTGATGGAAATCCGTGACAAGATCGTCTACGTCAACGGCCGGGAGTTGGCCGATGACGAGTATGTGATCTATCGCGATGACAACATCATCCCGGGCCAGCGGGACAATTTCGGACCTGAGACGGTCCCCGAAGATTCCTATTTCATGATGGGAGACAACCGGGACGGCAGCTTTGACAGTCGTTTCTGGGGATACGTGAAGGAGGAGGAAATCCTCGGCAAGGCCCTGATTATCTACTGGTCATGGGACCGGGACAACAAGCGCCCTCGCCTCGGCCGCATCGGCAAGATTATTCGCTAGGCTCGGCCTAAAACTCTCTTGACAACCCTACTCCGTATGATATAGTAGCCCGGATTCGGATCAGACGGAGCAACAATGCGGATTCTTGTGGTAACGATTGAGGCGTCCAGCCCTCGCAGGCCTTCTTGCTGATTGGCAAGAGGCCTTTTTTGTGGCCTGAAAACATGCCCCAGAACGCATCGAAAGGACCTTCCCGGGGTCTGATCATCGATAAAACGAGAATGGGTGAACTGGTTCAGGAGTTGGCCGATCGTATCGTGGCGGCCAATCCGGACCTGTCCGAGGTGACCCTCGTCGGGATCCGCACTCGGGGCACCCATCTGGCACGCCGCATCGCCGAGCGGGTCGCGAAAAGCGTCGGCCAGACGGTACCGGTGGGTATTCTCGATATTACCCTCTACCGGGACGATCTGCGGGCCCGCATCGATCAGCCCGAACTGCTCCGAACGGAAATCCCCGGACCGGTGGAGGGGCACAACATCATCTTGGTGGATGATGTGCTTTTCACGGGGCGCACCATTCGGGCTGCTCTCGACGGCATCATGGACCTGGGGCGGGCCCGGAAGATCCAGCTTGCCGTGCTGGTAGACCGGGGCCACCGGGAACTTCCCATCCGGGCCAATTACACCGGGCAGTACATCGAAACGACGCAGGACGAGACGGTTCGCGTCCGTTTCGTCGAAGACGGCGATGAGGACAGCGTCATTCTGCGGGAGATCCAAAGACCATAGCCCTTCCGTCGGTCGGAGAGACACGGCGCCGGAAGGTACACTTTTTCATCTGAGCGGCAGGGCGACGCCCGAATTCCGGCGGCTTCACAAAACCATGGCGTGGGGAAAACGCAAAGACCTCCTGGGTATTGAAGATCTCAGCCGGGATGAAATCGAAACCATCCTGGACACTGCCGAGTCCTTCAAAGAGGTCTCCCTTCGGGAAATTAAGAAAGTGCCGACCCTCCGTGGTACGACGATCGTGAATCTCTTTCTCGAGCCGTCCACCCGGACGCGGACCTCCTTTGAGCTGGCAGGCAAGCGCCTCTCTGCGGACGTCATTAATGTCTCCGCAGCCAGCAGCAGTATTCTCAAAGGGGAAAGCCTCAAAGACACGGCTTGGAACATTGAGGCCATGAACACGGACATACTGGTCGTTCGCCATTCGGCGGCAGGGGCCGCGCACTTTCTCTCCAAAGTCCTTGACTGTTCGGTGATCAACGGCGGCGACGGCGCCCATGAGCATCCCAGCCAGGCCCTGCTCGACCTGTTCTCCATCCGGGAGCGAAAGAAGCGGATCGAGGGGCTCACGGTCAGTATCATCGGCGATATCGCGCACAGTCGAGTAGCCCTCTCCAACATTCTGGCCCTTCAGAAGATGGGCGCTCGAGTGCGCATCGCGGGGCCGGCTACCATGATCCCCCTGGGCGTTGCATCCCTGGGGGTGGAAGTGACCTACGACATGGATGCGGCCATCGAGGGAGCCGACGTGATCATGATGCTCCGAATTCAGAAGGAGCGTCAAGGCGCACACCTTTTCCCGTCGGTGCGGGAATATGCGACACATTTTGGGCTGAACCAGCAGCGGCTGCGGGGCGCAAAGAAGAACCTGCTCATCATGCATCCAGGACCGATCAATCGGGGCGTGGAGATCGCCCCCGACGTGGCCGACGGCCCCTACTCGATCATCCTCGACCAGGTCACCAACGGCGTGGCGGTGCGGATGGCCATTCTCTTTCTCTATTCGGGAGCGGCCCAATGAGTCTGATCATCAAAGGCGGCAGAGTCATAGACCCGGTGGGCGGCCTCGACCGGGTGTGCGATCTGGAGATTGACAAAGGCAGGATCGTGCGCACGGGCCGGGGATTGTCCGGGGAGCGGGTGCTCGAGGCCAGTGGGCTCTGGGTCCTGCCCGGTCTGATTGATATGCATGTGCACCTCCGGGAGCCCGGTTACGAATACAAGGAAACCATCGAGTCGGGTTCGCGGGCTGCCGCAGCCGGCGGGTTCACCGCGGTGGCCTGCATGGCCAACACCGATCCCGTCAACGACAACGGATCGGTGACGGATTTCATTCTCTCCCAGGCCCGCCGACGGGCTGCGGTGCGCATCTATCCTGTCGGTGCCCTGACGAAAAAGCTCAAGGGAGAGCAGCTTGCCGAGATCGCAGAGATGAAGGTCCGCGGGGTGGTGGCACTCAGTGATGACGGAGCCACCCCGATGAATGCGGAAGTCATGCGACGCGGCCTGGAGTATGCCAGCACCTTCGGACTGCCCGTCATCGCGCACTGTGACGATCAGAACCTGAGCCGCAAAGGCGTCATGCACGAAGGAGCGGTCTCCATGCGTCTCGGCCTGCCCGGCATTCCCGACGCAGCGGAGGCGTGCATTGTGGGCCGGGAAATTCTGCTCGCGGAGCTCACGGGCGCTGCACTGCACATCGCCCATGTGAGCAGCCGCCGTTCGGTGGCGCTCATCCGCGGGGCCAAGGAACGCGGCGTGGCGGTGACGGCGGAGGTGACGCCGCACCATCTGACATTGAACGATGCCGCCCTGGCTGAATACGATACGAACCTCAAGGTCAGTCCGCCGCTGAGGACCGAGGCCGATCGACGGGCCCTCGTTGAAGGCTTGATCGATGGTACGCTCGATGCCGTTGCCAGCGACCATGCGCCCCACAATATTGCCGAGAAGGAAGTGGAGTTTGAGAACGCGGCCTTCGGGATGATCGGTCTCGAGACGTCCCTGCCGCTGCTGCTCCGTCTGGTGCATGCTGGCACGCTCACGCCATCCCAGCTTGTTCAGGTGATGGCGGTTGCGCCGGCCCGAATTCTTGGGCTTCCCGGTGGCACGCTCGGCAAGGGGGTGGATGCCGATGTGTCGCTCGTCGATCCTGACCGCGTCTTCTCGGTGGATCCCCAGACACTGCTCTCCCGGAGTCGCAACACCCCCTTCGGCGGCTGGGAACTGAAAGGCAAGGCGGTCTGCACGCTGCTCCGGGGCAAGAAGGCCTACGAAGACCGAGAATGGAAGAGCCGTCAGAAGGTGTCGTCATGAAGGCAGCGCTGGCTCTGGCCGACGGCCGAATTTTCGAAGGCAAGGCATTGGGCGCCTCGGGAGAGACGGGCGGTGAGATCATTTTCAACACGTCCATGATGGGATATCAGGAGATCCTCACCGATCCCTCCTATCAGGGGCAGATCATTACGATGACCTACCCGCTGATCGGCAATTACGGGACCAATAGGGAGGACGTGGAATCGGCAAGACCCTATGCGTCCGGTTTCGTGGTCAAGGAGGCGAGCGGTATTTCCAGTAACTGGCGCGCGGATTACTCCCTGGGCGACTACCTTCGGCGCCACGGCATCGTAGGTATTCAGGGGGTCGACACGCGGGCGCTGACCCGGCACATTCGCGATCGCGGGGCTCAGCAGGCGGTCCTTTCCACAGAGTCTGTCGATCCCGCAACATTGGTTGCACGGGCGCAGGCCCGTCCCGCCATGGCGGGACAGGATCTCGTCCGGGAGGTGACCTGTACCGAACCCTATCGATGGGAGGAGTCCGAATGGGAATTGGGGCAGGGCTACCGTCCGGCGGGTGCTGCGCGATTTCGGGTGGTGGCCTTTGACTACGGGGTCAAACGCAACATCCTCCGGATACTGGCCGGTGCGGGGTGCCGAGTGACCGTGGTGCCCGCGACTACGAGCGCGGCGGCCGTGCTGGCCGAGGCGCCCGACGGGATCTTTCTCTCCAACGGTCCCGGCGACCCCGAACCGGTCACTTATGCCGTTGAGACCCTTCGCGAGCTGCTCGGGCGCAAACCGATTTTTGGTATCTGTCTGGGGCACCAGCTTCTGGGGCTGGCCCTGGGTGCGAGCACCTATAAGCTTAAGTTCGGGCATCACGGTGGGAACCAGCCGGTGATGGATCTCAAGACACGGAAGGTGGAGATCACGTCGCAGAATCACGGGTTTGCTATCCATCCTGACTCCCTGGCGGCCGCGGGCTCGGATTTGGAGCTGACCCACATCAACCTTAATGACCGGACGGTCGAGGGGCTGCGTCACCGGACGCTACCGGTCTTTTCGGTGCAGTACCATCCCGAGTCGTCGCCCGGGCCGCACGATTCGCGGTATCTTTTTGACAGGTTTGTCGAGATGATGGAGGCCTTCAGAGAATCGCCAGGGTAGAGCAACCGGGCCCGGGCATCCTTGGACGCGCCGGCCCGGCGCGACGGGAACGGATGGAAGGGACAACATGCGGGGGACCCAACAGGCGGCATCCTATCGGCACCTCAGCGAGGCGGCCTTTGCGAAAAGGGTGGAGCAAGCCTACGATCTGATGCGCCCCACGTGCCGGCTGTGTCCGAAAGCTTGCGGGGCGGAACGTCTGGCGGGCGAGCGCGGCGCGTGCGGCGCGACGGGACACCTCTTCGTCGCAAGCGTCAATCTGCACTTCGGGGAGGAGCCTCCCATTTCAGGCTGCCGCGGCTCGGGGACGATTTTTCTCACCCACTGCAACCTGGCGTGCGTCTATTGTCAGAATTATCCCATCAGCCAGTTGGGAAACGGGGCGCAGACAACACCCGGGGCCCTGGCTGAAAAGATGGTGGGCCTCCAGGCGCGCGGCGCTTACAATATCAACTGGGTGACGCCGACGCACCAAATTCCCCACCTGCTCGATGCCCTTCAGCGGGCGCGGCGGCTGGGTTTGGAAATTCCCATTGTGTACAACAGTAGCGGCTACGATTCGGTGGAGTCTTTGGCCCTGCTCGAAGGAATCGTCGACATCTATCTACCGGATATGCGCTATGCGGACGGACGCGTGTCGCAGCAGCTTTCAGGTGTCCCCGACTATCCCGACGTGAACCGGCGGGCCGTTGCGGAGATGCACCGTCAGGTGGGCGACCTCTGCATCGACGCCGAGGGCATCGCGGTGCGGGGCCTACTGGTGCGCCATCTGATCCTGCCCGGCGGACGCTCCGGGACGGCCGACGTCCTGCGGCATCTGTCGCAGCGGATCTCGCCAAAGGCCTGGGTCAGTCTCATGAGCCAGTACTTTCCGGCCCACCGGGCATCGGAAACGGAGGGCATGAACCGACGAATCACCCGCGAGGAATACGCGGCCGCCGAGGCGCTGCTCACGGCACACGGGCTGAGCCGGGGATGGGTGCAGGACCTCGACGGATGAAGCCGAGAGAGTGCCCGTCGGCGGCAGAACTGATCCGTCTTTGATACAGGGCATTGAAACCATGCCGAAACGAGACGACATCCAGAAGATACTCCTCATCGGATCGGGCCCCATTGTGATCGGGCAGGCCTGCGAATTCGATTACTCCGGCACCCAGGCGTGCAAGGCCCTGAAGGAGGAAGGCTACACGGTGGTTCTGGTGAACAGCAATCCCGCAACCATCATGACGGATCCCGACTTCGCGGACCGGACCTACATCGAACCGATTACGCCGGCTGTGGTGGAGAAGATCATTGCGGCGGAACGGCCCGATGCCTTGCTGCCGACCATGGGGGGCCAGACGGCGCTGAATGTCACCATGGAACTGGAGTCCTCGGGTGTCCTGAAACGCCACGGGGTGCGCCTGATCGGCGCCGATGTGGCGGCCATCCACAAAGCTGAAGACCGGGAAGCCTTCCGGGAAGCCATGCAGCGGATCGGGTTGGCCCTGCCGAGGAGTATCTATGTGAAGAGCCGCCAGGAGGCCCGGGCGGCGGCGGCGGAGATCGGATTCCCGAGCATCATCCGGCCGTCCTTCACCCTGGGCGGGACCGGGGGCAATGTGGCCTTTAACGAGGAACAGTTCGAAGCGTATGTGGAGTGGGGGCTCGATGTCAGCCCTGTGCATCAACTCCTCATCGAGGAATCTGTGCTCGGTTGGAAGGAGTTCGAGCTGGAGGTGATGCGGGACCGCAAGGACAATGTGGTCATCATCTGCTCCATCGAGAATCTCGATCCCATGGGGGTGCACACCGGTGACAGCATCACCGTGGCCCCAGCCCAGACCCTCACCGACAAGGAATACCAGATCATGCGGGACGCGGCCATTGCGATCATCCGGGAGATCGGCGTCGACACGGGGGGCTCCAATGTTCAGTTTGCCGTGCATCCCGAGGACGGCCGTTTGGTGGTGATCGAAATGAACCCTCGCGTCTCGCGCTCCTCAGCGCTGGCTTCAAAGGCGACGGGCTTTCCCATTGCCAAGATTGCCGCCAAACTGGCCGTGGGCTACACGCTGGACGAGATCACCAATGACATTACGAAAGAGACGCCCGCGTCCTTCGAACCGGTTCTCGACTACTGTGTGGTCAAATTTCCCCGCTTCACCTTTGAGAAGTTCGCCCAGACCGACGACACCCTGACCACCCAGATGAAGTCGGTGGGGGAGGCCATGGCCATCGGTCGCACCTTCAAGGAAGCGCTGCAAAAGGCGATCCGCTCCATGGAGATCGACAGCCACGGGTTCGAATCCCGGCCGCATACGGGGGAGGCGCTGCGGGAAAAGCTCCGGACTCCCTGTGCCGATCGGCTCTGGTACATCGGGCAGGCCCTGCGAGACGGCATGGGCCTTGACGAAATTTACGAGCTTTCAAAGATCGACCGGTGGTTTCTGTTTAACATTCAGGAGATCATCCGGTTTGAATCGGCCTTGCGGGAGGCGCACGAGCTGACGGTTCTACTGCGGGAAGCCAAGACCCTCGGTTTTTCCGACCGGCGCATCGCAGAGATCCGGGGGGTACCCGAGCGAACGGTGCGGGAAATGCGGCGCAGCGAGGGAATTCAGGCGACCTTCAAGACCGTTGACACCTGTGCTGCAGAGTTCGAGGCCTACACGCCCTATCTCTACTCCACCTATGAATCGGAGTGCGAGGCCGGCCCCACGATGCGCCGCAAGGTCATGATTCTCGGCGGGGGGCCCAACCGGATCGGCCAGGGCATCGAGTTCGACTACTGTTGTGTCCATGCCTCCTTCGCGCTGCAGGAGATCGGTTACGAGTCGATCATGGTCAACTGCAATCCCGAGACGGTGAGCACCGACTACGACACCTCCGATCGACTCTACTTCGAACCGCTGACCCTGGAGGACGTGCTGGAGATCATCCGGGTGGAAAAGCCCGACGGGGTGCTGCTACAGTACGGGGGGCAGACCCCTCTCAAGCTGGCGGTGCCTCTGGAACAGGAGGGGGTTCCCATCATCGGAACCTCGCCGGATGCCATCGATCGGGCAGAAGACCGGGAGCGTTTCCAGAAGTTGCTCCGCAAGCTCGGCCTGAAGCAGCCCGACAACGGCACCGCTACGTCGTTGGCCGAAGCGCTCGAAATTGCGCGGGACATCGGCTATCCCGTGGTGGTGCGGCCCTCCTACGTGCTGGGCGGGCGCGCCATGAGCATTGTCTTCAATGACGGGGACCTGGAGGCATATATGGCCTCCGCAGTGCGTGCCTCCTCGGAGCATCCGGTGCTGCTCGATCGTTTTGTCATGAACGCGACCGAGATTGACGTCGATGCCATCTCCGACGGTACCGATGTGGTCATCGGGGGGATCATGGAGCATATCGAGGAGGCCGGCATTCACTCGGGCGATTCCGCCTGCTCCCTCCCGCCCTATTCCCTCAAACCGCAGGTGCTCGATGAGATCCGCCGTCAGACGGTGGCCCTTGCGGGGGAGCTGCAGGTGGTGGGTCTCATGAACATCCAGTATGCCGTTCAGGATGACGAGATCTTTGTGCTGGAGGTGAACCCCCGCGCGTCCCGGACTGTTCCCTTCGTGAGCAAAGCCATCGGTGTGCCGCTGGCCAAACTGGGTGCCAAGGTGATGACGGGAATGCGTTTGGCGGAACTGGGATTTACCGAGGAACGGAGCATCCCTTATTTCTGCGTGAAGGAGGCGGTGTTTCCCTTTCTGAAATTTCCCGGTGTGGACACGTTGCTGAGCCCTGAGATGAAATCGACGGGCGAGGTCATGGGAATCGATCGGCGTTTCGGCAGCGCCTTCGCCAAGTCGCAGATTGGTGCGGGCACCCTGTTGCCGACATCGGGCAAAGCCTTTGTCAGCGTGCGGGACACGGACAAGCAGCGGGTACTGCCGACGGTGCGCAAGCTTGTGGATCTGGGCTTTGAGATCGTTGCGACCCGCGGGACCGCAGCATTCCTGCGGGAGCATGGGGTCGCCGCGCAAGTTGTCAACAAAGTCCTGGAGGGACCGCCGCACATTGTGGACGGCATCACCGGGCGCGAAATCGCCATGGTTATCAACACACCGACAGGATTGGCCGCGGAGCAGGATTCGTTCTCCATTCGACGGTCCGCGTTGACCTACTTCATCCCCTATTTCACAACCGTCGCCGGAGCACGGGAGGCGGTGAACGGGATAGAAGCCATGGCTGCGGAGGAATTGAAGATCTGCCCCATCCAGGAATACCATCGCACGGGAGGAGAGACAAAGTCATGATGCCGGGAAAAGTGCCCATGACGCCCGCGGGGCATGAGATTCTCAAGGAGCAGTTGCGCCGCCTCATGAATGAAGAGCGGCCCAAGGTCGTGCGTGAGATTGAAGAAGCGCGTTCCCACGGCGATCTGAGTGAGAATGCCGAATACCATGCCGCCAAGGAGCGGCAGGGCTACATCGAAGGACGCATTGCCGAACTGAACGCCAAGCTTGCACGGGCGGAGGTGATCGCCCCGTCCAAGATCCGCACCGACCGCGTCAGTTTTGGCTCCGTGGTAACCCTCGTGAATGCGGCCACCGACGAAGAGGTGACCTATCAGCTCGTGGGTGAAGAAGAGGCCGACATCAGCGACGGGAAGATCTCCGTCTACTCACCGGTGGCCAGGGCTCTCATTGGAAAAGAGGTCGGGGAAGAAGTGGAGGTGCGGGCCCCCGGCGGTATCATTGGCTACGAAATCCTAGATATTCAATGTCCTTCTTTCCCATCCGACAAGTAACGGCCCGGGTGACGGGAAACGATCCCGTGGGCGAAGCCACCTTTCGGCTGATTCTCTCGGCGACAGACTTCCCCCCGACGGCTGCGCCTGGTCAGTTTGTTATGCTCCGGACCTCCGCCGGTGCAGACCCGATGCTGCGGCGGGCCTTCTCCTTGCACGATCGGCAGGAAGGTTCCCTGGAGATTCTCTATAAGGTCGTGGGCCGGGGGACGGCTTGGATGGCGCAACGGCGCACGGGGGATGCCATTGACTTGATCGGCCCCCTGGGACAGGGGTTTGCCATAGCACCCACGCTGCGCACAGCGCTTCTTGTTGCGGGGGGCATGGGGATTGCGCCGTTTCGGTTTCTGATCCGATCGCTGAGAGCCGCGGGGGTCGACATGCTTCTCTTCTACGGCGCGCGCACGGAAAGGGATCTGCTGGAACTGGCAGAGATGGAAGCGGCCGGCGTTTCCCTGCTGCTTGCCACCGAGGACGGCAGCCGGGGGGAGAGGGGTCGCATTACGGAGCTTTTCCAGCAACACTTCCGCAAGGTGGAACCGTCGGAGGCGTTCAAGATCTTCGCGTGCGGTCCCCACGAGATGCTCTACGAAGTAGGCCGCATTGCGCGGGGCCAGGCCATTGCCTGCGAAGTCTCGCTGGAGTCTCACATGGCCTGCGGCCTGGGAACGTGTATGGGCTGCGTCATCGCCACAGAGGATGGGTACCAGCGGGTTTGCCGCGAGGGACCCGTCTTCTCGGCCCAGCGCTTGCTCCTGGATGAAATCTCTCTCGCGCAGGACTAACCTGTTGGCAGCGAACCCCACGAGGACTGTATGATGAATGTGAGCAAATCGGCGCCGGAGCTTTCCGTTGAGATCGCAGGGATCCGGATGAAGAATCCTGTTTTAACGGCGTCGGGGACTTTTGGTTACGGCGAAGAAATGGCGCAGATCTACGACCTCTCACAGCTCGGCGCCCTCACGGTCAAAGGGCTTTCCCTCCGCCCGCAAACCGGAAACCGGCCCCCCCGAATCTGCGAGACCCCGGCGGGGATGCTCAATTCCATCGGTCTGCAGAATATCGGCGTCGAGGCCTTCGTACGCGACAAACTGCCTTTCCTGCGCCGCATCGATACCCGGGTGCTCGCCAACATCTACGGACACAGCGCCGAGGAATATGCCGCGGTGGCCGGCATCCTCGACGGGGCCGACGGTGTCGATGGTATCGAGCTCAATATTTCCTGTCCCAATGTAAAGAAGGGGGGGATGGCCTTCGGCACCGATCGTGCCGAGACGGGTCGCGTGGTGCGGCTTGCACGCAAGGCCACGGGGCTGCCGCTCATTGTCAAGCTTTCACCCAACGTCACCGATATCACCGAGATCGCGCGGGCCGCGGAGGGTGAAGGCGCAGACGCCTTATCGCTCATCAACACCTTGCTGGGAATGGCCGTCGATATTGATCGGAAAAAACCGCGCCTCTCCCGGGGGGTCGGTGGACTGTCGGGTCCGGCCATCCGGCCGGTGGCTCTGCGCATGGTCTACCAGGTGTCTCGGGTCACAGAGCTACCCGTCATCGGCATGGGGGGAATTGTCTGTGCCGAGGATGCCATCGCCTTCCTGCTCGTCGGCGCTTCTGCGGTGTCGGTGGGGACCGCCAATTTTGTCGACCCCCTCTGCCCCCTGGAGATGATTACAGGAATCGAGGCGTACCTGAAGGAACATGGACATACCCGCGTCCAGGAGCTGGTGGGCGCGCTGGAGATGGAACAAGTATGAAAAAGCCACGGCACGTTGGGACAGCCTTTCTCTGCACACTGCTTGTGATCCTGAGCGCCTGTACGCCGGCGGGCAGGACGCCCGAGCCGGTGACACTCAACATACTCTACACGGGCAATGTCAACGGAGAGCTGGAGCGGTGCGGGTGCGCCGAGAAACAGCTCGGTGGTGTGGCCAGGCGCAAGACCATCATAGACAAACTCCGTGAGGAGCCGGCCCTGCTCGTCGATGCCGGGGACCTTCTTTTCGGCTCCTTCGTCGATCGCGCCGGCAGCCCCGCCTTTTACCGCAGCAAGTCGGCTGCCATGATCGCGTCCATGAGTCACATGGGGTACGATGCTGTGACACCGGGGGATTACGACTTCGCAGAGGGGGACGCGTTTCTACGCGAGCGCATCGCCGAGGCGGCCTTTCCCGTGGTGTGTGCGAATCTCATCGGACCTGATGGCCATCCCGTCGTCGAGCCCTACCGTGTGGTGACCAAGGGGGAGCTGCGCGTGGCGCTGGTGGGGTTTCTGGATTCCCATGTCGTCACGGAACGCTACCGGCAGGCGCTTGGAGCCCTGCAGATCGAGGACCCCTTCGCGTCGGCCCGACGCTGGCTTCCCGAGATCGAGAAGCAAAGCGATGTGATCGTCGCGCTGATCCACTTCAACATCGTGGATGTGGCCAAGTTTCTTACGACATATCCTGTTATCGGTATTGCAGTGCAAGGCCATGTGACGGGTGATGGACAGCCCGTGCGGGTCGCGCAGAGCCTGGTGGTCGCCGGGGGTGTTCTGGGCAAAGAGGTTGGTCAGCTGCGCGTCACCTTCGATGGGCAACGGCGCATCACCGGATACACGGGCTCTTTGATACCGATCGTCGAAGAGACGGTATCGGACCCGGAGGTGCGCGCGGTGGTCGCGCGTTTTAACGAGACCGTGGAAGCAGAGAAGTTTTCCGATACCGTTCGCTTCTATGAAGACGGCGATCGCGGTGAATCGTACGGCGGCGCGCAAGCCTGCGCGCCCTGTCACTCTTCGAACTACCAGAGATGGTTGCAGACACCCCACGCGTTCGCAATGCAGACCCTCATCGACGGCGGTTACGCATACAACCCGGAGTGCGTGATCTGTCACGTCGTCGGTTATCGCGAACCGAAGGGATATGTCAGTGCCGAGAAGACGCCCCATCTTCAGAACGTGCAGTGCGAGAGCTGCCACGGTTCCGCCGCGAAGCACCTTCAAGGAGAGCCAATGAAATCAGGGGTTCCCGAGGAGGTATGTATCACATGCCATGACGACGTGCACAGTCCCGGCTTCGACTATTCCCTTTTTCTGCCGCAGGCCACACCCTGTTTAATCCGCTGAGCGCGACGACGCGAACTGCCCGTGACGCGACAGAAATCTTGTCGGCGCGACCGGACGGATTTGTTTTTATCTCTTGCGTTGGAATGCCAAGAATCATTGGAAAAAAGTTGACAAATTGCTTGCATTACATTTTTCGTTCTGCTATATTGACTTATAAAGTTTTATTAACTCACTGTGGTAGGGGTTACTAATTAAACCCCTGATTTCTTGAGTAGGTCGTTCTTGCCAACCACACAAAGGAGGAATGGAAATGGCAACAGCTCGGAAGAAGACCAGAAAGAAGACGGCTAAGAAAGGCACCAAGAAGAAAGCCACGAAGAGGAAAGTGGCCAGGAAGAGAGTTGCAAAGAAGAAAGTGACTAGAAAGAAGGCCACCAAGAAGAAGGCCGCCAAGAAGAAAGCTGCGAAGCGTTGCGCGGCCAAGACCAAAGAGGGAAAGCTTTGTAAGAACAAAGCCAAGCCGCCTTCCAAGTACTGCAGGACCCACCAGAAGAAGCGGTAGGCTCTCTGCCCACGAGATCGTTCTGGATGCTCAGACAATCCCCTCGTGTCTGAGCATCCAGAAACTTTTTATCCCCTCATTACCGTTCCCTTGAAACTGCCACATCATCGAGCACAAGCGGAAACCGGCCTCCCTAGAAGCGTTGCGCCTGCGCTTTTCCCGTTGACAGATCCGCAGACCCGGGCGATACTATAAAAAGCGAACGCAACGGACGCTTTTCTCACCAAATGATCGAGCCAACGTAATTTCCGAGCCGTTCTGAAGTTTGTTCAGAAACATCTTTTCACGGGCAGCCATTGCAGGACATGACCGGTCAGCATGTCTGATTGGGACTCTGATATCCTGCGATGACGGGACAGCATCAGACTCGAGGTTTTACACCATGAAAGCAGATGCCTGTGGCACCACAGCGACGTGCGCCTGTCGAGACAGAGAATCACACCATGTAACCGTTGAACTGCGGGGGGAACTGAGAACAATACGTGTTCCCGACCTGTTGCAGCTGCTCGCGTCCTGTCAACACACCGGGACGCTGATCGTGCGCAACGGCCATGACCAGAAGAGTCTCAGTATTCGAGGCGGGAAGATCTTCACGGCGTCGTGCCTGGACCGGGACAACAAGAACAAACTCGGACGTTTTCTGGTCAAACTGGGGAAGCTTTCGGAAGAACAGCTGTCTCAGGCCCTTGCACGGGGCGCCGAATATCCGTCCAAGCCTCTGGGCGAAGCACTCATCGAAATGGAAATCGTGTCCAAGGAGGATATACGGGAGGCGCTCCGCATTCAGGCGGAGGAGATCATCTATTCGCTCATGGCCTTTCCGGAGGGACGGTTCGAATTCTTCGCCGAAGAGCCGGCCATAGATCCGGAACAAATGTTCTCACTCGACGTCATGGGCCTCGTCATGGAGAGTGTCCGACGGGAAGATGAGTGGCAGCGCATGCGGGCAGCCATCCCGTCCATGGACTTGGTTCTTGGGTTTGCATCGAGGAGCCAGGGATCGCAAACCTCTGAGGAGTATGCGCCAGATCAGAAGATGATTCTGGGACTGATCAACGGTCAGCGCACAGTCGGTGAGATTTGTGCTTGCGTGCCCTGGGTCGATTTTGAAGTCTGCAGCTTTTTATACTGTTTGATAGAAGACGGCCTGCTGATAGCGGTGGGTGATGAAACGCCCTGCACCGTGAACCCGTGAGAAGCACTCAAGGCCGACGCGTCGCGAACCGATAAGAAAAGAGTTATTCATCAAGCAGGTGGCCAGCGCCCTATGCGGTTCCATCAATTTACAGACAGGCTGAAACGCCCGCTCATCAGCGTCGCCATCATCGCACTGTTCGTGCTGCTTCACAACGACATGCTCGGCGCCCGATACAGCAATGGTGGTGTGGAGCTGGTGAAGTTCATGACGCTGGAAAACAGCTTCTGCAAGACTCAGGTATTCCACGAATACAACAAATATGACGAAATGAATCGGTACCTGAAGATTGCCTTCAAGATCTTCCCCGACTTTATTGAAAAGCACGTTGGTTTACGGCTGAAGGAGGCACAGTTCCATAGCCTCAAGAGAGAACTTGAGATCCAGATTATTTCGGACAAGACCCTCAACAGTCGCATCATCGGCCGATACGGTCTGCTCCTCCCGGTGGATGGCCTCTATGATCCCGAGATCAAAACCATCTACATATCGAAGGACTATGATCTGCCGACTCTGGTTCACGAGTACTTCCATTTCCTGCGAGATGTTTCGGGTATCGCCCTGGAGCACAATCAGGAGGAAGAACTGGCGGACCTCTTCGCCGACAGAATCATTGACTACATCTGCACCGGAGAGGTCGACGCCGACCTGGCCATGGTGAAATCCCCCTGAGCCCTCATAACACCTGCCCTTAGTCTCATGCGTCATCGTGTCCGCGCAGCCCGCATCAGCGAATAGGTTCGCTTCCCTTTGCACCATCGTTTTCCGAAGATAGCCTCAGCAGGTCGTTCTGATACCGGGCGGTGGGAGCATGGGCGGCACGGCGCAGCGACATTGATGCGTGCCATGCACCCGGCGCGTGCAGCCGTGCGACGACAAGCAACGGCGAGGCTGGCCAGCGGTGAAGAATTTGCACTTTGAAATCCACAGCGCATACGTTATACTCTCCCCTTTAAGGACGAAGACCTATGGCCACTTTACTGCAGGTGCATCCAGAAAATCCTCAAGGGCGGCACATCAAGCGGGCAGCTGATGTCATGCGGTCCGGGGGGGTGATCATCTACCCGACGGATACGATCTACGGGTTTGGCTGCGACATCACCAACGTGCAGGCGGTGAATCGTATCATCAAGATCAAAGGGCGAGACCCAAAGAAACCGCTGTCCTTCGTCTGCGCGGACTTGACCGATATCAGCCGCTATGCCACGGTCTCCAACTTTGCTTACCGTCTGCTCAAGCGCTATCTCCCAGGACCCTACACCTTCGTGCTGCCGGCGAGTCGAGAGACGCCGCGAGGACTGCGCCACAAAGGCCGGACTGTCGGTATTCGAATTCCTGATCATCCCGTGCCCCTGGCATTGGTGGCGGAACTCGGAAATCCCATTCTCAGCACCAGCGCAAACCGAAGTGACGCCGAAGTCATCACGGACCCCGATGCGCTGAATCAAACCCTGGGCAAGGAAGTGGATCTCATACTGGCGTGCGGCACCCTGCCTGTGCTCCCGTCGAGTGTGATATCCCTGGTGGACAATACCATTGAGATATTGCGTGAGGGCTTGGGAGATCTGACGCATTTCAGGTAGGAGAGCACTTATGGCACAGCGCATCCGGATCGAAGCCGGGAAAGAAGTGGTGACGGCCGAATTGCATGACAGCGAGACGGCGTTGAAAGTGTACGGGGCGCTTCCCATCGAGGGGACAGTGCACACGTGGGGGGATGAGATCTATTTTGAAATCCCCGTGTCCAGCGCGCTGGACGAGACGGCCCGGGAGGTCGTGGAGGTCGGAGACCTGGGTTTCTGGCCGACAGGGCGTGCATTCTGCATCTTCTTCGGGCCCACGCCGGCGAGCCGGGGCGACGAGATCCGACCGGCCAGCGCAGTCAATCTCATTGGCCGCGTCATCTCGGAGACGGCGTCTTTGAAAAATGTCGGGGATGGTGAGCCCATACGGATCGAACGGGGCTAACCCGGATATTGCGAGAGTCAGTCTATTACGAGGCCGCGCCCACGCAGGATAATTACCCTCACCTGTTTGGACTAAGGGACGCCGGGCGCATTGTTCACAATCCAGGAGGGCGGGAAAGAGATGGACCATCAGATTTGCAGGCTGCTTCATCAGTATCGCACGGTCGCGGTGGTTGGACTTTCTCCGAAACCCGAGCGAGACAGTCATCGGGTGGCCCGGTTTTTACAGGAGAAGGGATACCGGGTTATTCCGGTCAATCCCGGTCAGACGGAAATTCTCGGAGAGGTGTGCTATCCGTCTCTATTGGACATTCCCGAACCGGTGGAAATCGTCGATGTTTTCCGAAGGACTGAAGCCGTGCCGCCCATCGCTGAGGAGGCGATGCAAATCGGCGCCAAAGTTTTCTGGATGCAGCTCGGAATACGTCACGGGGAGGTGGCAGAGAAACTGCGCGGCCACCCGATGACCGTCATTATGGACCGATGCATCAAGATTGAACAGATGCGCTGTGCCGAGGAGAGTCGAAAAGATGCTTAAACGGAAACGTCGTATTTTATTTGTAGCCTGGGGTGTCGCACTGGCCGTTCTGCTCTGGGGGGATGGGTATGGGGCCCGGGCAGATCAAGCCTTGCAAGTGACGGTGGGGGAGGCGGAGATCTTTCCGGGTCAAGCGATTCTTGTGACGGCCATTGCGTCGCGACCCGTTGCGTCGCTGGTAGGAGAGTTCATTGACAGGAAGGTGATGTTCTTTCCCGATGAGAGCCGATTGCGCTGGACGGCGCTGGCCGGCGTCGATCTTGGGGTGCCCGCCGGGACGCACGGGTTGACGTATACGGGCCGCTATAGAGACGGCGCTCGCCTGAAGGGGGAGTACGATGTAGAGGTTCTCTCCAAGAGCTTTCCCGAGGAGCGGATTACCGTCGACCGCAAGTTCGTCCAGCTCTCCAGGCAGGATCTCGAGCGGGTGCGGCGCGAGAGGAAAATGCTGAACGCTCTCTATCGGGTCCAGAGTGCCGAGGTCTTCTGGCAGGAAGGATTCGGGGTTCCTGTGAACGTGGAGGCGGGGAGCCGCTTCGGTCTCAGGCGATTCTTTAACGACGAACCCCGCAGTCCCCATTCGGGCAGCGATCTCAAAGCGCCCGCAGGAACACCAATTCAAGCGCCCAGTGCAGGCCGTACCGTCTTTGCGGGGGAGCTTTTCTTCAGCGGCAATGCGGTGATCCTCGATCACGGGGGAGGGCTGTTCACACTGTACGCTCACCTGCAGGACATGAGCGTCGGCGAAGGGGATGTCGTCGCGAAGGGCGATGTCCTCGGGCACGTGGGTGCCACGGGTCGGGTGACGGGCCCCCATCTGCACTGGGGGGTTAAGCTGAACGGCGCCCGGGTCGATCCCTTCTCGCTGGTGCTGCTCCCGCTGCATCGGGTCCGGGTCAGTGAACGCCCAGAGGATCCCACAGATAGAGAAAGGGTGAGCCCGACCAGGGAAACCCGTGCCCCGGAATGAGCAGGTTGATTTCTGTGACGGGGGGCAGTGTGGGGGCGGAGTAGATATTCTCCTTGTACGCGTAAGGCAATCGGTAGAGCACGACCCGCGCCGCGTCGAGGCCCGCCATCTCCTTCACCCCTTCGATGGCATCGTCCAGATAGCCGATGGCATCGACGAGGCCGTGCGAGAGCGCCTGCCCGGCCGTGTAGATGCGCCCGTCGGCAAGTGTGACTACCTGGTCGCGCGTCAGGTTTTCCCGCTGCTCGGAAACCGTGTCGACAAAGCGCCCATGCAGGGCGTCGATGGCTTCCTGAAGCAACCGCACTTCCTCTTCCGTTTCCTGCCGAAAGGGCGAGCCCATGTCTTTGTGCTCACCCGACTTGACGGCTGTACTCTGGATCCCGATGCGCGCCAGCAGATCGTGGACATTGAATTTCTGAACAATGACCCCGATGCTTCCCGTGATGCTCGTAGGCTGGGCGTAAATCCGGTCCGCTGCGACCGCTACGTAGTAGCCGCCGGACGCGGCCGCGTCCATCATCAGGGCAACCACGGGCAGTTCGCGCTTCTGCTTGAGGAGGCGGATTTCCCGGAACATGGTATCGGAGGCGGTGACCGTTCCGCCGGGGCTGTTGATGCGCAGCACGATCCCCCGGACCCGTTCGTCGTTCTCGATTCGTCGGAGCTTCTCTTTGAGATCGCTGAGCACGGTCACCGGGGGGGC
>CAMYMF010000024.1:32071-44616 GCA_947259355.1 uncultured Nitrospirota bacterium
GGAATGTCACTTAGAAAGCCCGTGATGTCCAGGATGACGATCTTGTCCCAACCCTTGCCTGCGACCACCGTCTCCTTCAGCCGATCCCGGGGCGCGCGCCCACCGAGATGCAGCGTAAAACACCCGCTGAGAAACCCGCTCAGCAAAAGCAAGAAAATGAGAAAAAGGATCGGGCGCCGTTTCATCGGAATCGTTGCCACACACTGGTTTTTAAGTTATGGCCGCCTTCGCAGAGACTTTCAGGACAAGATATCCCGAATTCCGAAGTGTGTCAACCAGGATGCCGTCTTACGGATGGGATTGATCGGATATCGGGAATTGGCGGTAACAATGCATATTTCTTGACAATGTCAGGCGCTCTTTGATAGGATGATGATAAATTTTGGGCGCCCGTGGCTCTTGCCGAAGGGTGCGCAGCGGACAATTTTAAGCATCCTACGCATTCAATTGTAAATCCCCCCTTCCGGGAGCAGACATCATGCCTGAAAAACCTTCCGACGAGAAGGTCCGAGATTTCCGAAAGCGCCTCAGAATCGGTGTGATCGGACTGGGACAGTGCGGCGGCAATCTGGCCATGGAGTTTTCCAAACTGGGCTATGAAGCCGTGGCGTTGAATACCTCCTACTCGGACCTGAAGAGCCTCGACAATCTGCCCAAGCAGAATCGGCTCCACGTCGGTCTAAACGGCAGAAGCGGTGCCGGTCGGGACATCAATCTCGGCAAGCAGAGTCTGTTGAGCAATGAGGAACGGATTCTGAGTACCATGGAGGGCCTGGCCAAGAATGTGGATCTCTTCCTACTGGTTGCGGGCATGGGCGGCGGTACAGGCAGCAACCTCCCAACCCTGGCAGAGATCCTGAAACCGCTCAATGTGGCCACCTCCGTCATGGTGACCATTCCGTCCGAGAGTGAAAGCAGCTTGACCAAAGTCAACGCTATCCAAGCGGTCAATACCCTCTTCAAACAGCACCTCAACAGCGTGATTCTCATCGACAACCAGAAGATTCTCGAACTCTTTCCGGGGGTCAGTATTGCCGACTATTATGCCAAGGCGAACGAACGGATCATCCGGGTACTCGACGAGTTCAACAGCGCGGACCACGCGTACAAGATTCGAAGCATTCGAAGCTTCGACAGTGAAGATTTCCGCAAGGTCTTTTCCTCCCGGGGGCTGCTCATCTACGGGTCGCTGAGCGTCAATGTGAGCGGGCCGCTCTCCGATGAATTCCTTCTGGAGAAGCTCCGGGAGATCTGGAAGGGCGGGGACCTCTTCGCAACGGGTTACGATTACACCACCGCGGCCGTCATTGCGGTCATTGTCTATGCACCACGCAGCGTCCTTGCATCAAGCTCCGCGGAGATGTTTGAGAAACTCAATACGGCTTTGAAGAATCTGACCAAGGGCGCGGCCATCTATACGGGTATTTATGAGCTGGAAGAGGGAAAACCGGTGCGGATCTCCAGCATGATTGGCAAGATGAATTTCCCCGACCGGGTGGTGAACCTCCTTTCCCAGGCTTCCATCGAAGGGCAGAGCCTGGCTGAGAAGGTTCGAAAAGAACGGCCCACGCTCGACCTCGGGGAGATCGAAGGCCTCGACTTTTTCGGTATTCTCAACGAAGAGCCGATGGTGAGCGATCTGGATTCCCTCCTCGCGGCCCTGGAAGATGACGACCCCGATGTTCGGCTGCGGACCGTGCTCTCTCTGCACAATGTCAGCGATCACGACAGCCTCCATCCGCTGCTCATGAAGGCGCTGAAAGACAACGACAATCGCATTGTTGTCGAGGCGGCCAAGATCCTGGGCAAGATGGGCTCGCCCATGTCGACGGACTAGCAAATATTGCAACAGTAAGTCGATGACGAGGCCGGACTTGTCGCGGCGCAGCATTCTATGAAGACGGATAAGCCGCCGTATGGGGCGTTGCGGCCGCCGGCAACCTCTGTAGGTGTTTATAACTATCTCAGTTCACCCTATTCCCTCCCTGATTCTTTATTGCCCTTATTTTCTGCCTAACATTTCATTGACAGAGGGCTCAAATTGTATAAATACATTTAATGCAGTTATAATTTTTTCTTACGATCGGTACCACGCGTTGAATCAACAACGCCGCCATGCCGTGATGTCACTTGGACGAAATGATCCTACCGTGGTTTTTGAGGGGGAAAGACTCGGTTCGCGTAATTGAGAGAGATGACGCCTTCATCTGAAGCCCGCCAGATACAAACCCCTCAGGACCTCCTCAAGGTCAAGGAACGTACCGCTCTTCCAGCCGTTGCGGAATCGCACAGGGCCCATGTCCTGGTCGGGATGAATACCTGCGGCATTGCCTCCGGGGCTCGGGAAACCATGGCGGCCCTGGAAAAAGAGATTTCCCAGCGGGGCCTCCATACCCGCATTTACCAGACGGGATGCGTCGGGGCCTGTTTCGAAGAACCCCTGGTCGATGTCGCCCTGCCGGGACAGCCCCGGGTGACGTACCGGAATCTGACCGCCGACAAGGTCGCCCGGGTGGTGGAGGAGCATCTGGTGGGGGGAAGGGTGGTCGCTGATTTGGCCCTCTGTCAGTCCCCCGACGGCTCGGCTGCTCTGCCGGTACTTACCCGATATGACGAGATTCCGTACAACGCGAAGCAACAGCGCATTGTGCTCGCCAATTGCGGTCTCATCGATCCCGAGAACATCGATCACTATATTGCGGCCGACGGCTATGTTGCGTTGGCCACCGCGGTCACCGAAATGAGTCCCGAGGAAGTCATCGGTGTTGTGGTCGACTCGGGGCTTCGCGGCCGGGGCGGTGCAGGCTTTCCCACGGGGATCAAATGGCGTTTCACCCGGCATGCGGCTCGGCATCCCAAGTATGTCATCTGTAATGCCGACGAGGGGGATCCCGGTGCCTTCATGGACCGCAGCGTGCTGGAGGGGGATCCCCACGCGGTGCTCGAGGGCTTGGCGCTTTGCGGCTATGCCGTGGGTGCAGAGGAATCGTATATCTACGTGCGGGCCGAATACCCTGTCGCTGTGGCGCGGTTGGAGAAGGCCATCGACCAGGCCCGTGGCTATGGGCTTCTCGGAAGAAACATTCTGGGCAGCGGCTTCAATTTTGAGATCAAGATCAAGATGGGTGCCGGGGCCTTTGTGTGTGGCGAAGAAACGGCCCTCATGGCCTCCATCGAGGGCAAGCGGGGGATGCCGCGACCCCGGCCGCCCTTTCCGGCTGGATCGGGTCTGTGGGGGCAGCCGACGAACATCAACAACGTGGAGACGCTGGCCAACGTTCCCGCCATTATCCGAAACGGTGCGCCCTGGTATAAATCTTTCGGCACCAAGGAGAGTACGGGGACGAAGGTCTTCTGCATCACCGGCAAGGTCAAGAACTCGGGGCTCATCGAAGTCCCCATGGGCATTAGCCTGCGGGAGATTATCTTCGACATCGGTGGCGGGATACTCAACGACCGTGCGTTCAAAGCCGTGCAGACCGGTGGGCCTTCGGGGGGCGTGCTTCCCGAATCTCTCCTCGGCCTCCCCGTCGACTACCAGGCGCTGGCTCAGGCAGGCTCCATCATGGGCTCCGGTGGTGTGGTGATCCTCGATGAGACCACGTGCATGGTCGACGTCGCGCGCTACTTCCTGACCTTCACCCAGACCGAGTCGTGCGGCAAGTGCCCGCCCTGCCGAGAGGGGCTGCAACGCCTTTATGCCATGCTCGATCGGATCTGCAAAGGACAGGGTGAAGCCCAGGATCTGGATCGGCTGGAAGTGCTATCCCGGACCATCACGGACTCGTCTTTGTGCGGGTTGGGCCAAACGGCACCCAACCCCGTGCTCACCGTGCTGCGCTATTTTCGAGACGAGATCGAAGCCCATGTGGTAGACAAGCGCTGTCCCGCCGGTGTCTGCCCGGAACTGGTCAGCTATTTCATCGACCCGGAGCGCTGCACGGCATGCGGTCTGTGCAAGAAGGCGTGCCCCGTGGATGCGATTGCCGGCGAGAAGAAAGTCGTCCACAGCGTCATTCAGGAGAAATGTATCAAGTGCGGGGCTTGTTTCGACGCGTGCCCGGAGAAATTCTCCGCGGTCTACCGCCAATAGTCGGGGGCGTCATTGGTCCCGCCCGTTCGGAGAAACAAAGATTCATGAAAGTCAAACTCACCATTGACGGCAAAGAAATTGCCACCTCCCATGGCAACACTATCCTGATGGCCGCGCGTCGGGCGGGCATCGAAATCCCGACGCTCTGCTATCATCCGCGTCTGCCTGCCAGCGGCGCATGCCGCGTCTGCGTGGTAGAGATTGAAGGACGGGCTGCGCTCGGTGCCTCCTGCGCCATCCCGGTCGCCGATGACATGGTGGTGCAGACCCGCAGTCCCCGCGTTCTGGAAGCGCGGAAGCTGGCCATTGAACTGCTGCTGGCCAGCGGAGATCACAACTGTCTCACCTGTCAGGCGAACGGTGCGTGCGGCCTGCAGGAGCGGGCCTATGAATTGGGCATCGAAACCTTGGCGTTTGCCGTCCAGTCGCCGGGGTACCCGAAGGACAATTCCAACAAGATGATCGAGCGCGATTTGAACAAGTGCATTCTTTGCGGACGGTGTGTGCGGGCATGCAACGACGTTCAGGTCAACGAGGTGCTGCACATCGGGCATCGAGGCGGCAAGGCGAAGATCGTGACGGCCTTCGATCGTTCCTACGGGGACTCCCAGTGCGTGTTCTGCGGCGAGTGTGTTGCCCTGTGTCCCACCGGTGCACTCACCGAGGCGGGGGCCAAGTTCCAAGGACGTCCGTGGGACTTGAAGAAGGTACGAACGACCTGCGCGTACTGCGGAACAGGTTGCCAGCTCGATCTCAATGTGCACAAAGGCCGTGTGGTCAAGGTCACCTCCGATTATCACCACGGCGTGCCCAACTTTGGCAGTCTCTGCACCAAGGGGCGCTTCGCCTACGACTTCATTCACCATGCGGACCGTCTCACGACACCGCTGATCCGGGAGAAGGGAGCCCTGCGCGAGGTCGGATGGGATGAAGCGCTGGAACGGGTCGCGGGACAGTTCTCCGAGATCAAGGCCAAGCACGGTCCCCATGCCCTTGCTGTGCTGGCATCGGCTCGCTGCACCAATGAGGAGAACTACCTCCTGCAGAAGTTCACCCGGGGGGTGTTGGGGACCAACAACATCGACCACTGCGCTCGGCTTTGACACAGCTCCACGGTGGCAGGTCTTGCCGCCTCCTTCGGTTCCGGCGCCATGACAAACTCGATCGCAGAGATCGAAGGCGCCAAAGCAATTCTAGTGACCGGCTCCAACACAACCGAAATGCACCCGGTACTGTCGACCTACGTCAAGCGGGCCGTGCGCCAGCGGGACGCAAAGCTCATTCTGGTGGATCCGAGACGGATTGCCCTGCAGCGACACGCTACGAAGTGGCTTCGGCCTAAACCGGGAACCGATGTGGCCTGGATCAACGGTCTCATGCACGTCATTCTGGAGGAGGGGCTCCACGATGAGGCCTATATTCGCGAGCGCACCGAAGGGTTCGATACCGTCCGGGAAGTGGTGAAGGCGTACACGCCAACAGCGGTGGAACAGATCACGGGCATTCCCGCACACGATCTCGTGGCCGCAGCCCGTCTTTTCGGGCAGGCCGAGCGGGCGGCGGTGCTCTACGCGATGGGAATCACCCAACATACCACCGGGACGGACAACGTCAAGTCCCTGGCCAATCTCACCTTGCTCACGGGCAACGTAGGGGTTCCCAACGCGGGGCTCAATCCGTTGCGGGGGCAGAATAACGTGCAGGGCGCGTGCGACATGGGGGCGCTGCCGAACGTCTATTCGGGCTATCAGCAGGTGGCAGATCCCGCGGCGCGCGAGCGGATGGCCCAGGGGTGGCAGCTCGACGGCTTGCCCGACACCCCGGGCCGGACGCTGACGGAGATCACCGAGGCGGCGCTGGCTGGAGAAATCCGGGCCCTTTACATTGTCGGTGAGAATCCCATGCTCTCCGATCCCGACCTGACGCATCTGGAAAAGGCGCTCCGAAAGCTGGACCTCCTGGTGGTGCAGGACATCTTTCACACCGAGACGGCGCAGGTGGCCCATGTGGTGCTGCCGGGCGCGTCCTTCGCCGAAAAGGACGGGACCTTCACGAATACGGAGCGACGGGTGCAGCGTGTCCGCCAGGCGGTGGCTCCGCCGGGAGACGCACGCGCGGACTGGGAGATCATTTCAGAGCTTTCAACCCGTATGGGCTACGAGATGGCCTATGAATCTCCCGCGCAGATCATGGACGAAATTGCAGCGGTCACCCCGAGCTACGGCGGGATTAGCTACGCGCGGATCGAACGCCACGGCCTGCAGTGGCCCTGTCCGTCCCCCGACCATCCCGGGACCACTTTTCTCCACAAAGGGCAATTCGCCCGGGGCCGGGGTCTGTTTCACGCCATTGAGTATCAGGCGCCGCCGGAAGTGCCCGACAAGGAGTATCCGCTTTACCTGTCGACGGGACGGGTGCTGTATCATTGGCACACGGGGAGCATGACCCGCCGATCGGCGGGAATGGTCGATCGCGTCTCGGAGTGTGAAATGGAGATCAGTGCGGCCGATGCGGCCCGCTTCAGCATTGCCGATGGGGCCCCGGTGCGCGTACGTTCCCGCCGGGGGGAGATCCAAGCCAAGGCGAAAATCACCAACCGGGCGGTGGAGGGGACCATTTTTATCCCCTTTCATTTCGCGGAATCCGCGGTCAATGTCCTGACCCACGGTCAGCGGGATCCGGTGGCGAAAATCCCGGGCATCAAGGTCTGCGCCGTCCATGTCGAAGCAGCCTGAGTGGGCCTGACAGGGTGGTGGGCCTAACGGGCTGTGCCAACGGGCGGATCGTTTTGCGCAAGAGGACCGGATAAGTGCAGGATAAATTCGAGTGGAACGAAGACCAGCGCAGAGATCTGGACGCAGTTCTGGATCAGTATCGTGGCGAACGGGGTGCGCTCATCACGGTGCTTCAGAAAGCCCAGGAGATCTTTGGCTACCTCCCGGAAGCGGTGATGGAAGCGGTGGGGGATCAATTGGGGATTCCCACAGCCGAAGTGTTCGGGGTGGCGACCTTTTACGCCCAGTTTTCCTTCACGCCCCGGGGCCGGCACAGCCTCCTTTCCTGTCAGGGAACCGCGTGCCATGTGCGGGGTGGGGACAAGGTTCTCAAGGAAGTCCTCAAAGAGTTGAAGATCGACGCAGGGGACACCACCGAGGACGGCCGTTTCACGGTGGAGAGCGTCTATTGCATCGGGTGCTGCAGTCTGGCACCGGCCGTGATCATCGACGACGAAGTCCATGCCAAATTGACCCCCAAGGGTACCCGGAAGCTCTTGAAGAAGTACGAGTAGCGGCCGGAAGATTTCTTCTCCATCCAGCAGGTGGCCTGCATGATACAGATTGGCGTGATCGGGACGGGTGAGTCCCGGAAGGAGAGCGACCGGCTTGCCTTCGAGGTCGGTGCAGCCATCGCCCGGGCCGGGGCGCTGCTTTGCTGCGGCGGACTGGCGGGGGTGATGGCGGCCGCTGCCCGGGGCGCCCGCGCCGAGAAGGGTCTGAGCCTCGGCCTCCTTCCCGGGCCGGATCGCGCCGCCGCCAATCCCTATATTGACGTGGTGGTCCCCACCGACATGGGCCATGCCAGAAACGCCCTCGTGGTGCGCGCGGCCGATGCCCTCATCGCGGTGGGCGGCGGCTATGGCACCCTTTCCGAAATTGCACTCGCACTCAAGATGGGAAAGCCCGTGGTCGGTCTGAACACCTGGCAGATCGAGGGCGTTCACGAGGAGACGACGCCCAGCGAAGCCGTTGGGGCCGCGCTCGCCCGGATCCAAAAGCCTTAATTTTCATACTGTTTTACCTCTGCCTTTTCCCGCCTCAAGTTCTGCAAGGCATTGCCGATAAGAAAGGTCATATAGAAGATAGAATCGTTACTCGTGAAGGAACCGGAGAGTTCAGTCCATTCGTGCACCCATCCTGCCGCTCGACTGCAGAGGAGACATCCACCATGACTGTTACAACCAACCGCACGGTCAAGATTCGCGTCAGTCTGGCACGGGCCAAATATATCGGTGAAGTTGCAATCCCCGGCGGTTTCGACCGGATGTCTGATCTTCTCAACGGCCGGAGTCCATTCATGTCCCTGAGCAACGTCGACTCCTACGAGGGGATCCGAAAGGATTCGTCCTTCATCATCAACAAAGAGCACATCGATTATGTTCAGGTACTGGAAGAGCAGCCATTGATCGAGGCGAACAAGATTTCCGGTGCGTTTCACAGGATTCGGGTCCGCACCCTGGTGTCGGATATCCTGGGGGAGCTCTTTGTGCCCCAGACCGGCGAAACCCCCATGGAAGTGATCGGTGACGATCGGGCCTTTCTGAGCATCCGCAACGCCGAAATCGTCGGGACGGCCGAGCGTTACCAGTTTCTGGGGATTTCGAAGACCAAGATCTGCTCGGTGGAGGTTTTCGAGAGCTAGCAGGCTGCTGCACCGAAGCCATTCTCTTCTTTTAATTCTCTCTCTTTTTAGTTAAACTACTCCGATGTCATGGCCGGGAGACGTGGGCCCGGAAGAGGGTGGTTTTTGCCCGAATCGGAGCAGATCATGACGGTAGAATCGATCCTGGAGCGCTGGCGTGCGCGCAAGGATTTTTCAGACCGGTATACGGTGGAGCGCCTTTTTCCTGAGCGGGAGGGGCATTACGAATCCTTTCCGTCCTGGGTTCCCGAGCGACTCGGCTCTCTTCTGGAGGGCCGGGGCATTGCGCGACTCTATTCGCACCAACGCCGCGCAGTCGATCTCATCCGTGGGGGAAAGCACGTGGTGGTGGTCACCCCTACAGCCTCGGGCAAGACCCTCTGCTACAACCTGCCGGTACTGACCTCCCTTCTGGAGGCACCCGAGACCCGCGCCCTCTACCTCTTTCCGACCAAAGCCCTTTCTCAAGACCAGTTCGAGGAGCTGAACCGAATCGTGGACGAGCTGGCCGCGCCCATCGGAGTCTACACCTACGACGGGGACACCCCGGCCGATGCCCGGCGGGCGATCCGCAAGCAGGGCCATGTGGTCATCACCAATCCCGACATGCTTCACACCGGGATCCTGCCGCACCACACCAAGTGGATCAAGTTCTTCGAGAACCTCAAATATGTCGTCATCGATGAGGTCCATACCTACCGAGGGGTCTTCGGCTCCCACATGGCGAACCTCATGAGAAGGCTCAAGCGAATTCTTAAGTTTTATAGCTCAAATGTTCAATTTATATGCTGTTCTGCCACCATAGCAAACCCCGATGAATTGGCCGGACTGCTGTGCGGGGCCCCCATGGAGCTGGTCGCGGAGAGCGGGGCGCCTTCGGCCCGAAAGCATTTTCTCTTCTACAACCCCCCCGTCATCAATCGGGAACTGGGGATCCGCAAGAGCGCCATCACGTCGGCCCGGCACATGGCAGCCCCCTTTCTCAAGGAGGGCATTCAAACCCTGATCTTCGCCACGAGCCGGCTCAATGTGGAGGTCCTGACCCGCACCCTCAAAGACCGTTTCGAAAAGGGGCTTCCCGGCCAGGAGCGGATCCGGGGCTACCGCGGCGGATATCTGCCGGAGACACGCCGGGAGATTGAACAGGGTCTGCGGGAAGGGGAGGTCCTCGGGGTGGTTTCCACCAATGCCCTGGAGCTTGGGATCGACATCGGCAGTCTCGATGTCTGCATCCTGGCAGGCTATCCCGGCTCCGTGGCCAGCACCTATCAGCAGGCGGGGCGGGCCGGGCGGCGAAGCGGCCAGTCGGTGGCCATTCTCATCGCCCGGAGCAATCCCCTCGATCAGTTCATTGTCTCCCACCCCGATTATTTCTTCGGAGCCTCCCCAGAGTACGGGCGGATTAACCCCGACAATCTCCTCATTCTGGTGAGCCATATCAAGTGTGCGGCCTTCGAGCTCCCCTTCGAGCCGGGGGAAACCTTCGGTGGGGAAGATCTGGGTGAGATCCTCAACTATCTCGAAGAAGAGCAGGTGGTGCACCGCTCGGGGGAGCGCTACCACTGGATGCAGGATGCCTATCCTGCGCAGAGCGTCAGTCTGCGCAACATCCCCGATCAGAACTTCGTGGTGACCGACTGCACCGATACGGCCCATCCGGTCACTGTGGCCGAGGTCGATTTCACCTCGGCCCCCATGACCCTGCACGAGGGGGCCATCTATCTTTGTGAGTCGCGGCCTTACATCGTGGAGAAGCTCGATTTCGAGAACCGCCAGGCCTTCGTGAAGAGAAGTAACGTCGACTACTACACCGATGCCATGACCTACACCCGGGTCCAGGCTCTGGAGGTCTTCGAGTCCCGGGGGATGCGCACCGTGGAGAAGGCCCACGGCGAAGTCCACGTGGCCTGCAAGGTGGTGGGCTTCAAGAAGATCCGCTTCTTCACCTCCGAAAATCTGGGCTACGGTGAAGTCAATCTGCCCGATCTCGATCTGCACACGTCGGCCTACTGGTTCACCATTCCTCAGGCGTTGCTCCAAAGTCTGCCCTACGAGCAGGGGACCCTCATGGACGGTATTCTCGGCATCGCCCATGCGCTGCACCACGTGGCGGTGCTCCATCTGATGTGCGATGTCCGCGACCTCGACCGATGCGTGGGAGACCGCGACGGGCGCTGGTCGGCCCGGCCGGGCAAGGGGATCGTTGCGCCCGGCGGGATGCCCTTTGGTGAGGAACCCGATCGCTTCGAGCCGACCCTCTTTCTCTACGATGTCTACCCCGGTGGGATCGGCTTCTCGGCCACGCTCTACGACCTGCATGAGCGCCTGCTGGAAGAGACCCAGTCCTTGATTGCGGGGTGTCCCTGCCGGGATGGGTGTCCCTCCTGCGTGGGGCCGACCACTGAAATCGGGGCACAGTCAAAGAAGACGGCCCTCTCCATTCTAGCGGATATGACATGAGTGATCTCAGAGCACGGCTCAACCGCCTCAAAGCCAAGCCGCCCGCAGCGATGCCCCCGACGCGGGGCAACCTCATTGCCGAGCTTCGCAGCCAGATGGACCGGGTGATGCGGGCCGAGGCGCAAAAGCGCCGCGTGGAAGCGGCCCCCTATGACGGGCCGGGCATCGACGCCCTGGTCCCCGGTGCTTTTCACAAGGGGGAGGACGCGGAGTTCTTCGTGGCAAGGGTCAAGTATCCGCCGGATTATTATCATGGAAACAGGAGGTTGGACTCCATATTTGAGAAACAGCATGAGCTTTTCGGCGAGCTGACCAAGGATCCGGCGCTGGCCGAGATGACCCCCGGCCAGACCGTTTTCATCGATACTGAAACCACCGGCCTGTCGGGGGGCACAGGAACCTACGCCTTTCTCATCGGTATCGGCTATTTCGAAGACGAGAATTTCGTCGTCGAGCAGTTTCTGATGCGCAACGCGTCTGAGGAGCCCGATATGCTGGCCATGCTCAGCGAGCGCCTCGTGCAGTTTCGCACCCTTGTCAGCTTCAACGGCAAGTCGTTCGATCTGCCGCTGATGGAGTCTCGGCTGATTCTCTGCCGCCTGACACCGGAGGTGCTGATGCGACCCCATCTCGATCTTCTCTATCCGGCGAGGCGGATCTGGAAGCGGAGTCTCGAGAGCTGCCGCCTGGGGAATCTGGAACAGGAACTCCTCGGGATCGAACGGGTCGACGATGTACCCGGCGAGCTGATTCCGGGTATCTACTTCGACTTCCTGCGCCGGGGCGATCCGACCCGGATGGAACGGGTCTTCTATCACAATCAGCTCGACATTCTCTCCATGGTGACCCTCACCGCGCTCATCACGGACGTCATCAGCGACCGGGCCGCGTCCTGCCGCAGCGACGGGATGGCGCAATACTCGGTCGGTCGAATCCATCTGGAGCAGGGGCGCGTCGCAGAAGCCGAGGCGGCTTTCACTGAAGCCCTCAAGGCCTGCCCCTACTCCGATCAGGAGTGGGAGATTCTGAGGCACCTCTCGGTGACATACAAGCGGAGCGGGAATTACGCCATGGCGGTGAAGACCTGGGAAGAGATGATCGGGCTCGATGCGCGCCGGGACCTCTTCCCGTGGATCGAGCTGGCCAAGTACTACGAGCACCGTGTGCGCGATTACCGACGGGCCGCCGCTCTTGCCGTCCAAGCCATGGAGATCCCCTTTCTCAGCCCCTTTGAAACGGAGGCCATTGAATACCGCCTGCAGCGACTCCGCCGGAAAGGGGAGGGGGTGGCTTCTCTGTCGGATGCGGCCGACGACGGTGACGGGTAAGGGCCCAAGGTTTCGGGCGCGGCCAAAACAGGATGACCGGAGAGACGTGATGTCCGAGGAAAAACCCCATCGCGGGCGCCGAGACGATGAGGATCGAAGGATGCGCCGGCTGATGCGCATCGTCGACCGGACGACGCAGTCTCTGGCCAACGACCCCCTCTCGGAGCGCGAGGCGCGGGAGCTGCTGGAGAACACGCGGCGAAACGTGCTGGCTCTCTTTCCAGACAAGGGGGAGGAGTTCGAGC
>CAMYMF010000024.1:44721-45435 GCA_947259355.1 uncultured Nitrospirota bacterium
AGTTCGAGCTGATCTATCGGCCCCGATTTGAGCGACTCCTCAACGCCAACCCCGGGGTGCGCTGTGACCGTCTGCTGAAGGCGGGCTCCTCCCGCCGCAAGGGCGAAGATGATGCTGACGCTTGATATCCCGGGATTCGGGAAACTGGCTGCGGAGCACCTGGTGATGGATCTGAATGGCACCCTCGGTCTGGAAGGGGTCCCCGATGCCGGGGTCCTTCGCAGCCTGCGGGACCTGTCGCAGACCTTTTCGCTCACGGTGCTCACCGCCGATACCCACGGCCGAGCCGGAGACCTGCCAAGGGATTTCGGACTTCGCATCGAACAGCTCACCCACGGAGAAGAAGCCGAGCAGAAGGCGGCCTTCGTGCGCGGCCTCGGCGCCGCAGCGACCATCGCCATCGGCAACGGCGCCAACGATGCGCTCATGCTGCGGGAGGCGAGAGTCGGCATCTGCGTGATCGCCGAGGAGGGCGCTGCCATGCAGGGAGTGCTCAATGCAGACGTCGTGGTCCATCACATCCACCACGGACTCGATCTGCTGCTCAAACCGAAACGGCTGCTGGCCACGCTGCGGCGGTAAAGACGAAAACCTGTCTCACCGCAAAGGCGCGAAGGGCGCGGAGAAGAGCACCCCAATTTTCTATTTGCAATTTGCCTTTTGCATGCCCCGTCCTCGGCCTACCGCCCACTGCCCACTGTTATCGGTCTTCAG
>CAMYMF010000025.1 GCA_947259355.1 uncultured Nitrospirota bacterium
AGACGTCATCGATCTTCGCAATGTTCTCAGTGCGTACAAGCAGGTTCGCTGGGAGATGGAGGAGGCCCCCATGCCCAGCATCGCGGGGGGGCGGATACCGATCAAGCGGCTGCGCCATTGGATCCAGGCGGGGAATGCAGGGGATCTGTCGGCCCTTACGGGACAGGAGACTCCCGGGGCAGAGGGTGTTTCGGTGGAGATCAGCCTCCTGCGGACGCTCACGCGTCGGCTCCATCAGGCCGGGCGCGAGCTCGATGCGGTTGGTCCGATTCTAGAGTATCTCTGGCGGCGCTACACGGAGATGCGCAATCTTCGCGTGCTCTACTTCGGCAAGACCATCGATCCGGAACGACTGGCCGTGGAGTTGATTCGATGAAACGGATCATCTTTCTCACCCCCGAGGATGCCCGCTTTGGTTTTTCCATGGCCGGCATGCACCAGATCATCTGCGCTGCCGAAGAGCTAGAGGCTGCTCTCAAGACGATTCTGGCCGACCCCGATACGGGGCTGGTCATTGTGGATGAACGGCTCATGACTCACATGCCGGAAGAGCGATTTCATGAAATGGAAAAGCGGTGGAGCGGCATCCTCATGGTGATGCCTGCCCCGGAAGCCGGGCGGCCGCCGGGCGAGGATTACGCGCTGCGCCTGATCCGCCGGGCCATTGGCTATCAAGTGAGGTTGGACGTATGAAAGGATTGATTACAGCCGTTTCCGGTCCCACGGTGACCGTGGATCTTCCCGAGGTGAAACTCTATGATCGCGTGAGCATCGGCCACAGCGGCCTTATGGGCGAGGTGGTGCGGATGGAGCGGGATCAGGCCGTGGTCCAGGTCTACGAGGACACGCGCGGTCTCGGTATCGGCGAGCCTGCGCGCGGATTGGAGAAACCCCTGACCGTCGCGCTCGGTCCGGGATTGCTGGCCCGTATCTTCGACGGTCTGCAGCGCCCGCTGGAGCGCTTGGGAGAAGCACAGGGACCCTTTATCCGGGCCGGCAAGGCGCCGGAACCCTTGGAGCCGGATCGGCCCTGGCATTTCGTTCCGGTCAAACGTGCCGGCGAGGTGGTACAGTCCGGTGAGCTGCTTGGTTACGCCGAGGAGGGACCTTTTCGCCACTGGATCGGAGCCTTCCAGGGCGGCGGGACCCTGACCGAGCTCAAGGAGGGACCCTTTACAGTTCAGGATTCCATCGGAGCCTTTTCCGACGGCCGCCCAATCTATGCCGTGCACGAGTGGCCGGTGCGGTCGCCCCGGCCCTATCGCAGAAAGCTTGCGCCATCGGAGCCGCTGGTAACGGGACAGCGCTGCATTGATTTCTTCTTCCCGCTGGCCCGCGGCGGCACGGCCATCTTCCCCGGCGGCTTCGGGACGGGCAAGACGGTGCTGGAGCAGACCATCACCAAGTATGCCGACACCGACGTGGTGGTCTACGTGGGCTGTGGAGAGCGGGGCAACGAGATGGCCGAGATGCTCGAGGAGTTTGTGACCCTCACCGACCCCAGAAGCGGGCACGCTCTGACGAAACGTACCGTCATGGTGGTAAACACTTCGAACATGCCGGTGGCCGCCCGGGAAGCGTCCATCTACACAGCCGTCACCATGGCGGAGTATTTCCGCGATATGGGTTACCATGTACTCTTTCTGGCCGACAGCATTTCCCGCTGGGCGGAGGCCCTCCGGGAAATCTCATCGGCCCTGGAGGAGATGCCCGGAGAGGAGGGCTACCCGACCTACTTGTCGTCCAGGCTTTCCGGGTTCGTGGCCCGCTCTGGAGTCGTGGAGACGCTGGACGGACGGGTGGGGTCGCTGACGATGATCCTCTCGGTCTCTCCGCCGGGCGGTGATTTTACGGAACCGGTGACCCAGGCCTGCTTACGCAATACCGGTGCCTTTCTCATGCTCGACACCGCCCTGGCTCACCGTCGTCATTTCCCGGCGATCAACTGGTTTCAAAGTTACTCTCTGTACGGCGATGCCGTCGCGCACTTCTTTGCCGACAGGGTGGCCCCCGAGTGGGGGGCGCTGAAAGATGAGTGTCGGGCCCTTTTGCAGCGCGAAGAGAAACTGCGGGAGGTGGCGGAGATCGTGGGTGCCGAGGGACTTGAGGATGAAGGGCATCTGTTGATGCACGTGGCCGAGCAGGTGCGGCAGAACTTTCTCTGCCAGAATGCCTATACAGAGGATGCCTATTCCCCCCTGGATCAGACCCACCGGCGGATTCGAGAGATTCTGGCGTTTTACCGCAACGCCGAAAAACGGCTGCAGGGAGGCGAATCTCTTGAGAAAATCCTGAAGGAGGCGACACCGTGAGACTTTCAGAGCACTGTTACGCAACCATTGCCTCCATCAAGAGTCCGCTGCTTCTGGTGGAAGCGGTCCGCTCGGCCCGCATGGGCGAGACCGTTCGGGTGATCTATCCCGACGGCAGCGAAATGGAGGGTGAGATCCTAAAGATCGACGGTGCCGCGGTGCTGATTCAGCTCTTCGGCGAGAGCTACGGCCTCGATGTGGAACATTCGGCCGTGGTCTTTACGGACGCCGTCAAACGCGCGCCCCTCTCCACCGATATGCTCGATCGCGTCTTCAACGGCTCTTTTCTCCCCATTGACGGCCGACCGATGTTTATTCCCGAACAGTGGGCCCCGGTCACGGGTTTTCCCATCAACCCCACGCTCCGGGGGAGCCCCGACGAATTCATCGAAACGGGCTATTCCGCCATTGATGGGCTCAACACGTTGGTAAAGGGGCAGAAGCTCCCCATTTTTTCTGCGGCCGGGCTTCCCTCCAAGGAAATGGCCTCGGGCATTCTGCGCTCCGCCCGCATGGTCGCGCGCAGCAATGAGGGTGCGGACAAGGATTTCGTCGTCATTTTTGTCGCCCTGGGGTTGACCCATCATGAATACGCGTATTATATGCAGACCCTGGAGGCGATGCGCACCCGCTTTATGGCTTTCATCAATCTGGCCAATGATGCCGTAGTCGAGCGCCTTCTGGCGCCCCGTTTCGGCCTGACAGCGGCGGAGTACCTCGCGTTTGAGCGGGCGATGGATGTGCTCGTGGTCATCACCGACATGACCAACTATTGCGACGCCCTCCGGGAGGTCTCCACCGCCCGGGAGGAGCTGCCCGGGCGGCGTGGGTATCCCGGCTACATGTATTCCGATTTAGCGTCGCTCTTCGAACGGGCGGGGCGCATTCAGGGGCGCGCCGGGTCGGTGACCATGCTCCCTGTGGTGACCATGCCGGAGGACGACATCACCCATCCCATTCCCGACCTCACCGGTTATATCACCGAAGGACAACTGGTGCTCAGTCGGGAACTCCACCAGAAGGGGATCTTCCCCCCCATGGACGTTCTGCCGAGCCTCTCCCGGCTCATGCAGCGCGGCATCGGGGAGGGACGGACCCGCGCCGATCACCGGGGGGTGGCCAACCTGCTTTACAAACACTACGCCAAAGGTCGAGATCTGCGCAATCTGGAGACCATCGTCGGTCGGGAGGGGATGAGCGAAAAGGACCAGGGAATGCTCGATTTCGCCGAGGCCTTTGAACGGGAGTTTGTCCATCAGGGGCAGCAGCGACGATCCATTGAGGAGACCCTGGACGCCGGGCTCTCCGTCCTGAGGCGACACGGGCTGGAGGCGCCATGATCCACCCCACCCGAACCAACCTGCTTCAGCTCAAAGAGCGCCGCCGGGCCGTCACTGGCAGTGTCGGGATTCTCAAAGCGCGACGCCAGGCGCTGATCCGCGAACTGATTGCCTCCTCACGCCCCTTTCTCCAATCGCGACCGGGGATCCGCCGGGACTACGGGGCGGCACTGGACGGGCTGCACCTGAGTCTGGGCCACGAGGGTCGCGAGAGTATTGAATCGATCGCCGGGATCAGCCAGCGGGACGTGGCGCTGCAGGTCCAATCGAAAAACCTGATGGGTGTGAAGTACCGGGATATCTCCGTGGGGGAATCGGTGATCCGCCAGCCCTCGGAGCGGCATTATGACTACACGGCGACCACGCCCCATCTGGAAGAATCGATCCATCTCTTTGAAAAGACTGCGGATGCTCTGCTTCAACTTGCCGCCTTCGAGAACAAGCTCAAGCGGCTGGGCGATGAAATCGTCCGACTGACCCGCCGCACCCGGGTCCTGGAGGAGCGGGTCCTGCCGCGCCTGCAGCGTAGTATCAAGACGATTGCCCAGTACCTGGGGGAGCGGGAGCGGGAGGCCTATTTTCGGCTGAAACGGTTCAAGGATCGGCGCAGCCTTCGGGCCAAAGAATCGGCTTCCTAATTTCCCGCCGTTGTTGTACAATGCCGGCACTTTGAACTGGCATTCTGCTTCAGATGCAATCCAGAAAGTGCTCCTGGCCCATGGTGGCGGTGGAGAAGAGACCTCGACACTCATCCGAGAGGTGTTTCAGAAGCATTTTTCCAACGATGCCCTGAACGCGCTCGAAGACGCTGCCGTACTGCCCTGGTCTGCCGATCGAATCGCGTTCACCACCGACTCCTTTACCGTCGATCCCCCCTTTTTCCGGGGCGGCGACATCGGGAAACTGGCCGTCGCGGGGACCGTGAACGACCTCTGCGTCATGGGGGCCAAGCCCCGGTTCCTCTCCGCCGGATTCATCATCGAAGAAGGCTTTCACGTAAAAGCGCTGGAGAGCATTGTGCGCAGCATGGCCCAGGAGGCCTCGCTATCGGCCCTCACCGTAGCCACCGGCGATACCAAGGTCATGCCCCGGGGCGACCTCAAGGGGATCGTCATCAACACGGCGGGGGTTGGGGAACTCGTGTGTGACGGGCTTTCGGCTTCGGCCGTTGCCCCGGGCGATACGATCATTGTCTCCGGCACCGTCGGTGATCACGGGGCCTGCATTCTGGCGAGCCGGGAGGGAATCGATTTTCAGCTGGATTTGGAGAGCGACTGCGCCTCCCTGTGGCCGCTGGTGGCAAACGTTCTCGATGCGGGGGCCCGGGTGCACGCGATGCGGGATCCGACCCGCGGCGGGCTGGCGGCTCTGCTCAATGAGTGGGCGCGCCAATCCGGCGTGGAGATCGAAGTGGCGGAAGAGGCCGTGCCGGTGCACGACGCCGTGCGGGGCGCATGCGAACTGCTCGGCATCGAACCGACACACCTGGCTTCGGAGGGGCGATTGGTGCTGGCCGTCCATGCCGCTGACGCCGAGGCGGCTCTCGAGGCGCTCCAGTCCCAGAGTGCGGGAGCGGGGAGCTGCATCATCGGGACAGTGCTTGCCTCCGGACGCCCGCGGGTGGTCCTGCGGAGCCCCTACAATACCCGCCGCATCATGGATCCTCCGTCGGGGGAAATCCTTCCGAGAATCTGCTAATACCATGCACGAATTCTCCATCGTCCAAAGTCTCATGGATGCCATTGAGGCGCATGCCGCCCGCGAGGAGGCCGAGTCGGTGAGCCGGGTCGTGCTGCGGGTGGGGCCCTTGGCCGGAGTCGTTCCCCATCTGCTCAAGACGGCCTTCGACACGTTCAAGGCGCGCAGCGTGGCGGAGGCCGCAGAGCTTGTCATCGAGACAAGCCCGCTGGAGCTGACCTGCCGGGACTGCAGACAGATCAGTACGACAGACACCGTGCGGTTCAAGTGTCCCCAGTGCAGTTCTCTGAATGTGGAGGCCCGTGAAGGGGACGCGCTGGTGCTGGAACGTCTCGAAATGGAAGTGACCGATGGTCCGACTTAAACTCCATGTAAAAGGAGCAGTCCAGGGAGTGGGTTTCCGTCCCTTCGTCTACCGCACGGCCCGGCGTCTTGGGTTGAACGGTTTCGTCAGCAACAACCCCGCGGGTGTTCTCATCGAAGTGGAAGGCGACCAGGAGCGGGTAGACCGTTTTCTCCACGAACTCCAAAGCGACACGCCGCCCCTGGCAACAATCACCCATTGGGAAACGGCCCGGCTTGCCGCCGCCGGCTATGGGGAATTCGAGATCCAACCAAGCGCAGCCGATGGTGCGCGAGCGGCCGTACTGCTGCCCGACATGTCGATCTGTACGGACTGCGCCCGGGAACTGCGGGACCCCCGGGATCGGCGGTACCGTTACCCCTTCATTAACTGCACCAATTGCGGCCCTCGCTTCACTCTGATCGAGGGGCTTCCCTACGACCGTCGCCATACGACCATGAAAGGCTTTCGCATGTGTCCCCATTGCCAGGCGGAATATGACGCACCGGCGGACCGGCGGTATCACGCCCAGCCCAATGCGTGTCCCCGGTGCGGACCAGCCGTCTGGCTGACCGACATGGCGGGTATCCCGACGGCCCGGGGCGAGGCCGCCGTGCGCGAATTGCTCGACACCATCGCAGGAGGCGGCATTGTGGCGGTCAAGGGCGTGGGCGGGTTTCACCTCATCTGCGATGCCACCGGCGAAGACGTGGTGCGGCAACTCCGGGCCCGCAAGGGTCGCTCGGCAAAGCCCTTTGCCGTCATGTTCCGGGATCTGCGGCAGCTGCGCACCTTCACCGCCCCCGACGCTGCGGAAGAGGCGTTGCTCCTCTCCCAGGAGAGGCCGGTGGTCCTGATACGGAAGAAGGGACGGCTGCTGCGCGCCGTGTCACCCGGCCTCCAGACGATCGGCGCCTTCCTGCCCTATTCCCCCCTGCATCACCTGATTCTCGACGGGCTCCATCGGCCGGTGGTGGCCACATCGGGCAATCTGTCGGAGGAGCCCATCGTGAAGGACAACGAGGAAGCGGTGGTACGCCTCGGCCCTCTCTGCGACGCCCTGCTCCTGCACGATCGCCCGATCCACCGGCGCTGTGATGATTCGGTCGTCAAACAAGTCGGGGGCGCGCGCCAGCTCATTCGCCGGTCCCGAGGCTATGTCTCCCTGCCCGTTGTGCTCCCGTGGCGCCTGAAACGGCGTGTTCTGGCCGTGGGGGGGCACCTGAAGAACAGCTTTGCAATTGGTTTCGAAGACCAGATCGTTCTGAGCCAGCACATCGGAGATATGGACAGTCCCGAGAGCCTGGCCCATTTCGAAGAGGCCCTCGGGGATCTCTGTGCCCTTTATCAGTTCAAGCCGGAGCTCATCGTCCACGATTTGCATCCCCGTTACGAAACAACCCGTTGGGCGCAGGCGCAGATCGGTGGTGCACGAGTGGCCCTGCAGCACCACTATGCCCACATTCTCTCTTGTATGGCTGAGCACGGGCTGCAAGAGCCCGTGACAGGCATTGCCTGGGATGGCACGGGGTATGGGGCCGACGGGAGCCTCTGGGGCGGCGAGGTGCTCGCCTGCGATCTGAGTCAGAGCGAGCGCGCCCTGCACCTGCGGCCCTTGCGGTTGCTCGGGGGGGAGCGGGCTGTTCGGGAACCGAGGCGCGCGGCCCTGTCGATTCTCTTCGATCTCTTCGGCGAAGAAAGCCTCGAAATGGATCTACCGCCGGTCACGGCCTTTGCGCCTGCAGAACGGGCCGTTCTATGGACAGCGTGGCGCCGTCAGTTGCACGCGCCCCTTTGTGCGTCCGCGGGACGCCTCTTCGACGCCGTCGCCTCGTTGACAGGCCTGATCCAGGTCTGCACGTATGAGGCGCAGGCGGCCATGATGCTCGAAGACTGTTACGATCTGGACGTCACCGATCACTATACCTATGCCATCGAGCCCGCACAGGACGGCCACGAGATCGACTGGCGGACGCTCTTTCGGGAGCTCCTGGATGACAAGGATCGGGGAGGCGCTCCCACGCGCTTTCTCAATACGCTGGTCGCCATCGCACACGATGCGGCCGTGCGCGTGGGGCGGGAGGTGGTCTGCCTCTCAGGAGGCGTCTTCCAGAACGCTCCATTGTGTGCTATGGTGCTGCAGCGATTGAAAGAGGCGGGCTTTCGCGTCTATCATCAGAGAGCCGTCCCACCCAATGACGGGGGCCTCTCACTGGGCCAGGCATATTACGGCGGCATGTTGGAGAACACGGACATGGTGACTCGCAAAGGAGACTGAAGTCTATGTGTCAGGATTGCGGATGCAGTGCCGGCTCGGGCCGGAAGATCATCGAAGTGCAGAAGAACGTTCTCGCGTCGAATACGTCCAGAGCCCGTGCCAACCGGGAGATTCTGGAGGAACACGGTATCCTGGGCATGAACCTCATGAGCTCGCCCGGGTCCGGCAAGACCCTGCTCCTGGAAAAAACCATCGCCCGGCTGCGGGACCGCCTCTCAGTGGGGGTGATCGAGGGGGACCTGGAGACCGATCGGGACGCCGAGCGGATCCGCAGCACCGGGGTCCCCGTCCATCAGATCGTGACCGGCCAGACCTGCCACCTGGATGCTTTCATGCTCCAGGGGGCGCTGCACCACTTTCCACTGGAGGCGCTGGACCTTCTCTTCGTCGAAAATGTGGGGAATCTCGTCTGTCCAGCCACCTATGAACTGGGCACCCATCGCAACGTGGTGCTGCTATCCACAACCGAGGGGGACGACAAACCCGCCAAATATCCCATCGCGTTCAAACACGCGGACGTCATGCTCATCACGAAGATGGACCAGTTGCCCCATACGGACTTTGATACGGACCGCGCCATGCGGGACGCGCGCGTCATCCGCCCCTCTCTGGAGGTCATCCAGCTCTCTGCCCGATCGGGCGACGGGCTCTCCGAGTGGCTCGACTACATCGAGCGGGCGGTGCAGCAACTCCGGGGCTGAGCTGCCGGGACGAATCCAGGAGGTCTTTTCCTTGGCATCCACATTCGAATGGTTTCGAGAATTCAGAGACGTCCGCAAGATCGAGGCCCTGGCTGCGGCCATCGCTGATATGCGGCCCGGCCCGCTCAGCGTCATGGAGGTCTGCGGTGGGCACACCCATGTGATCATGCGCTACGGACGGAACCAGTTGCTGCCGACGGCGATCCGCTTTGTGCACGGGCCGGGGTGCCCGGTCTGCATCATTCCGAAGGAGAGGATCGACCAAGCCATTGCGCTGGCACGGTGTGACGACGTGGTACTCGTCACGCTGGCGGACATGATGCGGGTGCCCGGTTCGTCGAGTTCGCTGATTCGCGAACGGGCGGGGGGGCGGGACATCCGGATGGTCTACTCGCCCATGGACGTGGTGAAGATCGCAGCGGACGCGCCCGAAAAACAAGTCGTCTATTTCGCGATCGGATTCGAGACCACAGCTCCCCTGACAGCCGCCTTGGTGCAGACCGTGCTCGAGCGCCACACGGAGAATGTTCTGATCCATATGAATCACGTCCTCGTCCCGCCGGCCCTCGATGCCGTCATGGATGCAGAGGACGTTGCCATTGAGGCTTTCATTGCCCCTGGACACGTTACGGCTATCACGGGTACGGGCATCTACCGCGACCTGTGCGAACGCCATCGGGTCCCCGTGGTCGTCTCCGGTTTTGAGCCGGTCGATATGCTACAGAGTGTCCAGATGATCCTGGAGCAAAGGGCGGCGGGGCGGGCTGAGGTGGCGATTCAGTACACCCGCGCCGTCCGACCGGAGGGAAACCGGAAAGCCCAGGCACTGGTCTCCCAATACTTCACGGTGCGCGACAGCTTTCGCTGGCGCGGGCTGGGGGAGATTCCCGCAAGCGGACTGGCACTCAAGCCCGAGTATGGTTGTCTTGATGCGGAAGTGCGCTTGGCCGACAGGCTGCCCGTGGCGCCTGTCAACGATCACCGGGTCTGCATCTGCGGAGAGATCCTCCGGGGCAGGCAGGAACCAACGCAATGCCCGGCCTTCGGCCGGGCGTGCACGCCCGGCAATCCCATGGGGGCCTGCATGGTTTCCTCGGAAGGCGCCTGCCACGCCTATTTCACCTATCAACAGGTCCGCTGAAGATCCCTCCGTCATCTGAATGGCCTGTCGTTGTTGCGCCACGATCTTGGGTTTCGATGTTGCGTTTTCATATCACCCATCCCACATTGCCCAGACTATGTAACCACATGAAATAATAGGTATTCTTGGTTAAGCAGTGTCCTTGGCGAGGCAATCTGTCCCGGAAGTGGGACAGCCTCCAAGCGGTCCGTTGGGGTTCTTTTGCCTTGTTTCACAACAAGTTAGAGAGCTCCGGCTTCGGTGGGCATACTTATTGCATTTGCGCTGATGTGAATATTCGTATATGGGAGGTGCCGACGCTTTCCTGTCCGTAGCAGCGGGCTGGCAAGCGGCAGATCCGGCCACGGCAACAGGGTCACGAACGATGTTCAGAATCAAGCGAGTGCGGGATATCGTGTGGGAAAAGCGCCCGCGGTCTCCATCGTACCTTTTACGAAAGGAGGTGACACTGGAGGATTTCGTTCCCTCTGCCCCGCGGATCCGCAGGTTGCAGACCGAAGATCAGTACTACAGCCGGGACCGGGGAGTCTTATCTTCAGAAACTATTTGACACAGGTTTTTTGGAGAATCAAAGGAGGAGGCATCATGAGAAAGCTTATCACAATGGCGCTGACGGTTGTTTTTGCCACGGTTTTGGCGGCATCCCTGGCGGGGGCTGACAAGGGTGCGGAGATCATCGTCATCAACCAGATTCAGAAGAAATTTCCGCCCGTGTCGTTCAAGCACCACGCTCACCAGAATCATGAAGGGGTGCAGTGTGCCGACTGCCATCACACCACGAAGGCCGGGGAGGCGGTGCAAGCCTGCGGTGCTTGTCACGGTCAGGGCACCGACGCGCCCGATTACAAAACAGCCATGCACAAGAACTGCCAGGGCTGCCATAAGAAAATGGTTGCCGACGGTAAGAATGCGCCCACCAAATGCACCGGTTGCCATCAGAAAGACGTGGCGGCCCGGTAGTCACGTTCCGCACGCTAATACCTTTGTTCTGTTCGCACGGCCCCGATATGGCATGACGATCACCCATGCCATATCGGGGCCGTGGTTTTGCGCCGGCCCGGGAGGTTTTTCCTTGCACTGCGGCCAAGGAGCTTGTAGGATAGCGCAGTAGCGCGACCCCCGCTCTTGAAAGAGGACACTCCTGAGGAGGCAGGCTGCCATGGAATCGACCGGTGCCCTCGGTGCGCGGATGCGAGAAGCCTTTCGCTTCTTCCAAACCCTCACGGACGAGGAATTTCAGAATTTTATCGAGTTCTGCGACAGGCGCCGGGTTGCTTCGGGGGAAATCCTGTGGCATGAAGGGCGTGATGACAACTACGCCGCCTTTATCCTGTCGGGACGGATCTGCATCAAAAAGAGAACGGAATTCGAAGGGAAAAACGTCATCGTCGGTTTCTACGAGGGCGGCTCCGTGGTGGGCGAGCTCTGTCTGCTGACGGATAACCCCCGATCGGTGACGGCCGAAGCCATGGATGCCTCCGATCTGGCCCTGCTGCACAGCTGTGATTTTGAACGCCTCGTCTCTATCCATCCCATGCTGGGATTAAAGCTCCTGAAGCACATCTTCGTGGCGACCACCACCCGTCTGCGGAAAACCTACGACCGCATCGCGCGCATTTTCTAATGACGCTTCACCCCCTGGGGCGGACCGGGCCCTCAGGCCAGCCGCCGTACTGTTCGGCATAGCGCTTTTGCATGGTTCGGAGGGTTCTCAGGTAGGTCCGTTTCTGGACAAGAGTCGACGTGCCCTGCATGTCCGAGATGAGGTTGTCGAGCGGTCGGCGGATGTCCAGCCCCCACTTGTTGAGCCGGCGCTGTTCGGCCGTGTCCAGGATGCGCAGCGCGTAATACTGGCTTAACATCCGGACCCGGGAGTCTCTCCGGATGAGGTAGGAGCTGCCTCCCAAAGTGTTCAGGAGGAACGCAGCATATTCATAGGCGCCGCTCAGCGGAATCTGCACGCCCGCTTTCTCACCCTGCGCCCCGGACGGGGGGAGCCGCCCGGATTCAATGACCTGGTAGACAATCCCCAGGATCGGTTCCATGAGGTCCCGCTCATTCCGAAGAATGTCCCGGATAAGGTAAACATTCTGTTTACCGAGGACCCGGTAGAAGTGTGCGCTGTTCTGCAGCACCCGCAGCAGATCATCCGTTTCGCGAACCACCGCCGGTGGTTTCGCGAAGAGGGTAGGAACCAGCCTCTGAAAATGCTCGTAAATGCCGCCCTTTAAACCGTACGCGGCCACATAATCCCTGCTGTCGAGGTAGGCGCAGAAACGGATCAATCTCTCACGGAGGATCTCCTTTCGGTCTTTACCGGTGATCGCCGTGTCCCACGGGAAGGCGGGTTGCCCCGGCTTCTCCCCAGTCGCGGTGTCGGGTGCGACGCCGAAAGCTTCTTCCAGTCGCGCCCCCGGGATCTTCTGAAGGGCGCTTTCTGTATCCAGCTCCTCCTTCAGGTTTGCCACCTCACCCTCAAGACTGGCTATCTTCTCTTCGAGAAGTTGCGTCTCCCGCTCGACTTCACTCTCAATAACGTCCCCGGCAAACCACCGGCTCACCCGCTCCCGATCAATATAGGCGTACACGCCAAGTCCCATTAGGAGCAGCAGCAGGGCAATCACTATTTTGCGCACGGTTGTGTTGGTCTCTGGTTCCATAACAGCTCTGTGCAAGGATTGTGGCGGGCGGCTGTAGACGCAAATTGCGCACAAAACTAGCAGGATTGGGGGCTTTTGTCAAGAATGCCCGGCGCAGAGGGGCACGGGTACGGTACACTCAGGGGCTGCCGGTCTTCCCCGCCGGGTGCCTATCTCTCCGTCTGCGCCCAGATACCGCTTCTGCCGTTGAAGTTCAGGAGCCGCTCGGAGGTCATGACAAGCACGGAGAAGTCCTCTGCCTCCAGTGTCACCAGTTTCTCCTCTGGCCGCAGACGCAGGGGACGCCAAGCCCCCGTGAATGCACTGTATGCAATGAATCTTTTCGTTGTCACCACGACGGCCACCGCATCGGCCACCGACTTCTCCACGATCGGTTCATCCGCACCCAGCCTCATTTCGTCAAAGCGGCTCAGATGAATATTGGATGCAATGAGCTTGTCATCTTCTACCAGAAGGTAGAGCAGTTTCGGAACTTCGTCGGCGGACGCCGGGCCTGCGACGAAGCAAGGGAGCAGCAGTATGCATCCTGCTGCGGTGTACGCCATGAAGCGCAAGACCCCCTCGATCATCCTGAACCTCCTGACGGTCGCTGAGAGATCGGCCAGGGCGCCGGGATCCACTAGAGCCCACGGTTGACTTCATGTGGGCTGCACCGCCTGCTCCGCGAGACCGCCAGCGGACGCCTGAGTGGCTCGAGGATAGGGCAGTGGCCCGCAAAACGCAAGCGCACGGGGAGGCTGCGGCCCTCCTGTTCGGCTGTAAAATATTGAAATTATGATAGAAGACGCTCTCGGTCTTCTCCGGACAAGCGTGCCCCATCTCGCCGCTCTGCAGGCTGGGCGGCGTTGCCGCCCACGTCTTACTTCCTGTGGGGGGTACTTGAAACATTGGAAGTCCTGCGCTATTTTATAGGCAGGAATCATGCCGAAAGGACGCTTATGTCCATCTCGTCGACCCCGATCCTGACAGGTGAAATCGCCTCTCCGTCAACGAAGCTAACCGAAACAGAGTACAGGAGGTTTGCGCGATGAAGATACCGCTGCAGATTACGTTCCGTAATGTGGATCCATCGGAGGCCTTGGAGGAGAAAATTCGGCAACGGGCCAGGAAACTGGAACGTTTCGACAATGAGATCACCAGCTGCCGGGTGGTGGTGGAGGCGCCGCACAGGCACCATCAGAAAGGGGGCGTCTTCAACGTCAAGGTCGATTTATCGGTCCGGGACGGCGAGTTGGTGGCCAATCGCTCCCGGGAGCGGCGGCCCGAGCATTCCGATGTCTATATCGCAGCCAAAGATGCCTTCAACGCAGCCTGCCGGCAGCTGGAGAGCCATATCCGGCGTCGCCAGGGTCAGTTGAAAACGCACGAAGCTCCGCCGTCGGGCCGTGTCTCCCATCTGGTTCCGGAAGAGGGGTACGGGCGGATTGAGACGTTGGAGGGACGGGACATCTACTTTCACAGGAACAGCTTGGTCAATGCAGACTTCGATCAACTCAAAATCGGTACGAAGGTGCAGTTCACGGAGGTGCCAGGCGATGCCGGGCCCCAGGCCAGCGCCGTCAAAGTCGAGGGGAGGGGCAGCCTAGAAGCAAATCGATAGGGACCGTGTGCACAGGACCGCCCGGGAGGTTTCCATGAATGTCGGAGAAATCTGTAATCGTGAAGTGGTCGTCATGGCCAAAGAGGGTTCTATCCGGGAGGCTGCGCGGCTGATGCGCGAATTCCATGTCGGTGACATCGTGGTTGTGGAGGAGCGCAATCAGCAGCGGTATCCCGTCGGCATCCTCACCGATCGTGACGTGGTCATCGAGATCTTGGCCACCGACGTGGATGCCGATGCCGTGGACGTGGGCGATGCCATGAGTTTTGATCTGCTCACCGCGCGGGAGGACGACAGTGTGTGGGACACAGTCAAACGGATGCGCAGCAAAGGTGTCCGCCGCATGCCGGTGGTCGATCAGAGAGGCGCCCTGGCGGGGATTCTGGCCATGGATGATCTGATCGAGATGTTTGCCGAGCAGTTGACCGATGTGGCCGCGCTGATTGCCCACGAGCAGAAGCGGGAGCGTCAACTCCGGAGTTAGACCTTGGCAACGATGGGGCGACGCCGCCCACGGGGGGGTACCCAGGGGGCTCTCGCGTATCGTTCCCCGTTTATTCGGCCGGTGCGGGTTTGATTTCGATCGTGCCCGGCCCGCCTTGCCTGCCGTTCACCGTGTAAGCCAGATCAACAAACCGTTGGGTCGTCCAGAGATTGGTGAGCAGATGTTCTGAGATGCGAGAGGTGGTAAACAGGGAAGTGCCCGGTGCCATGGCGAGATAGGGGACGATCTGATCAGCCAGATGAGGGTCCAGACAGGCACCGGTCGCGAGATGCGCTATTGCCTGCTCCGCCGCCTCCATGCCCACGGCCTCCGCCCTTTTACGACGGGCACCCAGTGCGCTGAAGCCCGCCATGCCCGTGTTCCTTTCGATCTTCAGAAAAAGAAAGCTCCCCGGCCCGGGGGCTTCAACGGCCTTCGATTCCAGGTCAGCCGAATACCCGTGACGGGCAAGGTTCTGGAGGCACGCCTGGCGCTGCCGTGCAGCGATATGCATCGGGAGGTTGGCGACGGCGCTGAGCCCCCGGATGCTGCGCAGCGCGCCTGTTTCCGTCAGGTGGATGGGCTGGAGGATGGCGCCGGGGGCTACCGTGACCGAGACCCGTCCGCCGCCCCTGGGGTAAAACCCGTAGTGCTGCAGATCCATGGAGACAACGATCCCGAGACGCCGCAGAAAGGGGCAGAAGATCTCCGCGAGATAGTGATACGTGGGGCTGAAGGGGACATGCGTGCCGCCGGTTAACGCAATCTGTGAGGGGCCCTGTGCGAAAACGAGCGGCGGCAGCACCGCCTGGAGCAGCAGCGACAGCGAACCTGCCGTGGTGATCTCGAAGGCGAAACGGCCAGTGCGGATCGCGCCGGGCTCGAACTGAAGCCGTGTCGATCCAAGCCCATCGCCCGAAACGCTGGCGCCGGTGATTTCGGTGAGTGCATGCACGGCAGCCAGATGCTGCGGCCGGAGCCCCGGCTTACTTCTTGCCCGGCGGACGTTCTTGATGCGGAAGGGACGCCGCAGCACGGCTGAGAGACTCAAGGACGTGCGGAGAATCTGGCCGCCGCCCTCCCCATGACTGCCGTCGATCTCAATCATGGCATCACTGTGCCACAGCGGGTCACCGGCGGCAATTCCCGCGGCCCAAGCCAGGAGTTTCATCTTCCTATCTCTCTGATTTTACACGTTTCAGGGCTTGTGCAGGACCCTCTGAACGAGTGGCTGGGCTGGCCCCATCGGTTTTTTTGCTCCCCCCCGGCACTTTGCTATTGAAATTCTTTGTCATTTCATTATTATAGTCGCCTTTGACAATGGCTCCGATCTGGAATCTTGGGGGTGCATGGTGCAGATTTCCGGGAGCACGTTCTAAATCGATTTGGGAGGAAAAAAAATGAAGCAAGTCGCAATTGCACTGATCGCCATCTTTGGATTGGTTGCTGTGGCCATGGCTGCTCAGGGGCCGGAAGTCATCAGTATCGACAAGGTCAAGAAAGCCATGGCCCCCATTGAGTTTCAGCATCACAAACACCAGGAGCGTGTAGAAGGCAAATGCACCACCTGCCATCACACGGAGAAGGAAGGGGAGACGGCCCTGAAGGCCTGCTCCGAGTGTCACGCGGCAGCTGCCGCAGAGGCCCCCAGCTACAAGGATGCCATGCACAAGCGATGCCAGGGATGTCACAAGGAGCAGAATGCTTCCGGGAAGAGCGCCCCCGTGAAATGCAACGAGTGCCACAAGAAGTAAACCAACCCTTGTTCTCAGACCGGTGCCGCCCTGCTGAAGGAGCGGGGCCGGTCATTTCGCACCGCCACCCGGGGCCTGATCGTCAGGCGCCGGGTTTTTTCTTTCGGCGTTGCGTGCCGTGCTCCCCATGACCCTCGTGCGTTCCCCGCACGCGCGCGTGAAAGAAGCCACCGGTGTGGTATAGTCTCTTTCATGCCGACCAATCTTCCACCAGAATACTTCGAAGCCGACAAGCGTTACCGGCAGGCCTCCGGGACGCCGGAGAAGATCACAGCCCTGGAAGCGCTGATCTCCACGGTGCCGAAACACAAGGGAACGGACAAACTCCGGGCCGGTCTGCGAAAGCGACTCTCCAGGCTGCGCGAGGAGGCAACCCGAAAGAAGAAGACCGGCGGTCGGGATCTCTTTACAGTGGAGCGCCAAGGCGCCGCCCAAATCGCCCTCGTCGGCCTGCCCAACTCGGGGAAATCCTCTCTGCTGGCCGCCGTGACCAACGCCCATCCGGTGATCGCCGATTATCCCATGTCAACCGTACTGCCGCTTTGTGGGATGATGCCCTTCGAGGACATTCAGTTTCAGCTCGTGGATCTTCCGCCCATCGGCAACGAATCGACGGACGGTCCCGTTTCAGGGATTCTTCGGATCACCGACATCCTCCTCGTGGTCATCGATCTGTCCGACGATCCGATTGCGCAGGCCGAGCTGTTGATCGATCAGGTGACGGCATGGAAGATACCCCTCAGGGGTGGTGGGGTGGCGTGGCGGGGAGACCGGAGTGAAAAACCCGGAAAGCCGCTGATCCTTGTGGCCAACAAGCGCGATCTGCCGGGGGCCGCGGTGGCCGTCGATGCGCTGCGGAGCCAATGGACCGACCGATTCCCTCTGGTAGCCGTTTCGTGCAAAAATGGCGAAGGCCTGGAGGAGATGGGACGTGTCGTCTTCGAGAACTCGCAGGTGATCCGGGTCTATGCCAAGGAACCCGGCAAAGAAGCCGAAATGGACAAGCCCTTTACCCTCGCGGTGGGCGCCACCGTGCTCGAACTGGCCGGCATGATTCACAAGGATTTTGTCACCGGTTTGCAATATGCCTGCATCTGGGGCTCGGCCCGGTTCGATGGACAGCGGGTCCAGCGGGACTACCCCCTGCAGGACAGGGACGTGGTCGAACTGCACGTGAAATGATTCGGGCTAGGAGCCTTCCCACGGGGGCGCGCCGAATCGCGCCACCAGATCGTGGAGCACCTGGCCGATGTCTTCCCGAAACAGAACGGTCGCCAGGTGATCCTGCGGGGTTTCCGTGCGGTTGACGAAGATGAGCCTCGCACCCTCGCTGTGGGCCAAACGGGGAATGGAGGCGGCCGGCTCCACCTGCAGCGAAGACCCCAGCATGAGCAGCAGGTCGCATCCGGCGGCCTGGGCACAGGCCCGGAGCATCTCGGTTTCGGGCATGGCCTGACCGAAGGAGACCGTGGCCGGCTTAACAGGACCCCCGCACGCATCGCATGGGGGGTCAAATCCGACGGCTTCCAGTATTGCATCGATCTGCTCGATGGGCCAAGCTTTGCCGCAGTCCAGACAGAGTGCTTTCCGGTTGGTGCCGTGAAGCTCGACGACACGCTCCGGAGCGTTTCCGGCCTCCTGATGGAGGCCGTCGATGTTTTGGGTGATCAGGTGTTCCAGCTTTCCCGCCCGTTCCAGCGCCGCCAAGGCCCGATGGGCCCGATTGGGTCTTGCATGCTTGAGCTCGTCGAACAGGGCATGCTTCATCCGCCAGTATTCTTTCCGGGCTTCCGCGCTGGCCAGGAATTCCTGGTATGTGACGACCCGGTAGCGATCCCACACGCCGCCGGGACTTCGGAAGTCGGATAAACCGGACTCGGTCGAAATCCCCGCACCGGAAAAGGCCGTAACGGTCGAAGCCTCCTGAAGGAGCGCCACACTTCTTCTGATGCGTTGCTCGTATCCGCTCATCATTGCCAAACGCAGACAGAATTCTGTCTAAACTCTACAGTATAACTTTGGGGGGACGCCCTGGCAAACGGATGACGCCGAACATCTGCGCCGGCTCGGTTTTGGGTTGTCCGTGAAGGGGGAGTGGCGTTATAATTTAAGATAATAACGGCCGGTTCTGCACTGCCATCGGGGCTGCCGACTCGCACCCATTTTCTCAATCCAGATTGAAGCAGGACAGACGGAGGAAGCAGATGTCCTTTGCCAGAAAGAAGATTCTCGTCGTGGACGACAGTACGTCCACCATCATGTTCATGGAGATCGTCCTGAAACGGATGGGTTTTGACGTTTGTTCGGCCCCGAACGGACTGGAGGGTCTCAAGCGGGTGCAACGGGAGGCGCCGGATCTGCTGATCCTCGATCTGTCCATGCCCGTGATGGACGGACGGGCGATGCTCAAGAAACTGAAAGAGAACAATGGCTCGGCCCATTTGCCGGTGGTAATCGCATCCGTGGAAGAGAGCGAGGAGACGCTCAAAGAGATGGATCAACTCGGAACTTCGGCTTATCTCAAGAAACCCATCGACTTGGACAACCTCCATGCGGTCATCGAAGAGGCACTGTTCTCCCCGTTCCGACCGGGGAGGAGGTGTCTGCGGAGTCCCTATTTCGAACAGGTCATCCTTCGCAGCGGAGGCGTGTCGCGGCAGTTCAGGGCAGAGAGTCTCTCGGAGCGTGGCATTTTCATTCAGACGGAAGAGCCTCTCGAGCCCGGCACCCCGGTGAAGGTGACCTTTTCACTGGGCAAAGAGGGCCTGCTCGCGCTGACCGGCGCGGTCATCTATCAGAAGACCTCCCAGGAGGGTCTGTCAACGAAACCGCCGGGGATGGCCATCGAATTCGACGATATACCGAACTATGCCGTGCCGCCGCTGAAGGCCTTCATTGAGAAGCTCCTCGCCGGCGATGTCACCGAATCGCGCGGCAGAGTGAAACCGGGAGCCCGGACCGATGAGAAGGACCCGCCGGACGCGAAACCGGCCGGACGAGTGATTGCACCGCCCAAAGCCGTCCGATGAGATTTATCCGACCCAGAGCGGAGACGTGAGCCAGTGCGAGGAACTTTTTCTCTGGCACCTTTTACAAGCAGATCATCAGCATGTTGGTTGTTTGGCGCCAACGAAGTGTCAAAGCCCGTACGGGAAGGATTTTCGTGTATAACTTCCCGGGAACATTTGTTATAGTAGTACCTTGATAGTAGTACCATACAAAAACCCACCATCATTGCGAGAAGTTCCATGACAGACAAGGGCATAATTGTCGTGCTGGGCCGCCCGGATGGTGCGGATGAGATGCCCCGGGCTGCGCTCGAAGACGCTGGCTACACGGTCTGCCGACCGGCCGGGGCGTCGGCGATTCCCAAGGCGATACTCGAGCTGGCGCCTGATCTTGTGGTCCTGGATCTGGACGGCTTCCGTGCCGAAGGGGTTGAAATCTGCAGCGTGTTGAAAAGAGATGGCCGATTGGCACAGCTTCCTGTGTTGCTCGTCTGCAGGGATGGCGAAAAAGAAGCGGTTTACCGCTGCCTCGAGATCGGCGCCGACGACTATCTGACGCATCCCTTCGACGGAAGAGAGCTCCGGGTGAAAGTGCGATCTCTGCTGCGGCTTCGCCAACGGCTTCAGGAGCAGGAGCAGGAGAAGCGGGATTTGTTTGCCATTCTGGACATCACCAACGCCATTACCTCAACGCTAGACTCGAAGAAGGTTCTCTTTACGATTGTCAAGAAGATCTCGGAAGTGATCGAGGTGAGCCGCTGCTCCATCGTCCGGGTGGACCCGGTAGGCAATCGGGGGGTGGTGGTTGCTTCGAGTGAAGATCCCGAGGTGACCGAGCTGGCCATTGATCTTCAGAAATACCCTGAAATCCAAAAAGTCCTCAATTCGCGCAAGGTGGTGGCCATCAATGATACGCAGGCAGACGCGGTGGTGGCACCGGTTCGAGAAATCCTCGATCAGGTCGGCGTGCAGGCGCTCCTCGTACTGCCTCTCGTGATGAAGCAGAATGTTATCGGTACGATCCTGCTGCGCACAGCACGGGGTGGACGCCCTTTTGAGAAGCGTGAAATCCGTTTTTGTCAGATTGTTACGAATGCTGCGGCCAACGCGTTGTTGAATGCAGCCCTCTTTGAGAACATGGAGATGGCCAACCTCGACCTGGAACGTCTGGCCACGACGGATGGTCTGACCGGTGTTTACAACCATCGCCACTTTTACCGACGACTGGAGCAGGAATTCAGCCGTTCAGAACGCTATGAGGAGCCCCTGTCGCTCATCATGATCGATGTGGACAACTTCAAGGTGATTAATGACACTTTCGGACATAAAGTGGGCGACAGTGCACTGCGGGAACTGGCGCTGCTCCTCAGAAACAGTACCCGCAAAAGCGACTTCGTTGCCCGGTACGGCGGGGATGAATTCGCCGTGATCCTCCCACAAACAGGTTTTGAGGGTGCACAGGCGGAAGTCAACCGTGTCTGCGAAGCCATGCAGGCACACGCCTTCGAGTTCCTGCAGGGACATGACGTGGCCGTCAGCTGCGGCATCGCGACCTACCCCGCCCAGGGAGTTGCCACCATGGACGACATGGTCCAGGTGGCGGATCGCCGTCTCTACGAGTCCAAGGACGCCAAGAAGCATCGTCCCACCGAATCACAGGTTTAACGGCGACCCCGCACATGACATGGCCCGCCCGGTGAGATCAACGGCCGGTGGCGCAACATCCCGAAGCCGGTTTTCTCCGTTTATTCTCCCCCAAAATAATAACGCATCTCTTTTCAGGAATTCCCGGCACACATCTCGCCGCGGACCACTTCTGTGCCTGCGTTTGGCCGGGGCGTGAAGCAATTGCTCCATCCGATCCGTTGCGGCCTGCGCCCGGATCCAAGACGCCCCGACACCGGGATGATGGCCTACACCGTCAATCCGAGGAGTCTTGGTGCGCATGGGTTGCCCGAGATGGCGCGGGGCAGCAAATCACCCCGTGTAGCCGGAGCGTCCCAATTTGCCAAGGCTCCTTCGGCCATGTATAGTCAAAAAAAGTGCCGAAAAGGGGCAAATCGAGGGGGCGGGTACCGGTCCAGAGGAAGCGATACGGCATGGACAGAAAGATGATCAAACGCCTGGTGATCGTGGGGGGAATCGCTGCCGTGATGGCAGGGTTCTTCATCTTCGATCTCGGCCAGTATTTCACACTGGCGTACATCAAGGAATCTCAGGCCCGCTTTCAGTCCCTCTATGGAGAGCATCCCGTTCGTGTGATTGCCGTCTACATGCTCTTGTATGTCTGCGTGACCGCCCTCTCTCTGCCGGGTGCTGCTGTGCTGACCCTGGCAGGCGGCGCTTTATTTGGACTGCTTGTCGGGACCGTGATCGTCTCTTTCGCCAGCACCATCGGGGCGACCCTGGCCTGTGTCGTGGCACGCTTTCTTCTGCGCGACTGGGTGCAGGGAAAATTCGGAGACAAGCTCTCTGCTGTCAATGAGGGCGTCCGCAAGGAGGGCGCCTTTTATCTGTTCACCATGCGGTTGATCCCGGCCATTCCATTTTTTGTGATCAACCTGCTCATGGGGCTGACGCGCATGCCGCTCAGAACCTTCTTCTGGGTCTCTCAGGTGGGCATGCTGGCCGGAACCATTGTCTATGTGAATGCCGGCAAGGAACTGGGGAAGATCGACTCCCTGTCGGGCATTCTGTCGCCCACCCTGATTCTCTCATTCATTCTGCTGGGCCTGTTCCCCATTGCGACGAAGAAGCTCATGTCCCTGGTGCGAACGCGATACCGAAACGTTCAGGAGATGCCATGATTCTCGGGTATACAGCGGGCGATGGAACTCGGGTGATGGCCACTGTCGGGAGTGCATCATGCGGTTGACTCCCTTGGCAAAGGCGATCCTGCTCATCGCGGGTGTGACAGCAGGCCTGTGGGCTTCGGATGCTGGAAACGTCGCGCCCGCTGAGGAGTCTCTCTATCAGGAATTCCTCGACCGATATGTAATGCCGGACAGACGGATTGGGCCATACACCGTCAATGTCGTCGATTATGACGGTATCGTTGCCTCCCGCGCGGCACCAGATTCCCTCTATGAACGGGTCCTCTCCCGTTTGGCGACCGTTGATCCCGACATCCTGAAGGATCGGGACGAAAAAATCGCCTTCTGGATGAATGTCTACAATGTGGGGGCGATCAAGATGATCGTGGACCACTACCCGGTGGACAGCATTCGCAGTTCCAAGATCCACTGGCTCCGCCACCCCTGGGGCAAGAAGATCATCACCGTCGGTGGCCGGGAATACAGCCTGGGCGAGATCGAACACGACATCCTCATCGAGCAGTTGCAAGAGCCCATGACCCACTTCGGGATCGTCTGCGCCTCGTTGAGCTGTCCCGAGATCCATACGCGAGCCTACCGGGGCGCGGCTGTTCATGAGCAGCTCGCCGCGCAGGCCCGCCGCTTTCTGAGCGATGACAAGAGGGGTCTCCGGGTGGATCGGGAGGGGGGACGGGTCTTGTTCTCCCAGATATTCAAGTTTGACGACAGGAGTTTCCCGGACGGCGGGCGCGGCGCCGTGCCGCTTATTGCCCCGTTCGTGGCACCACCCGCGCGGGACTTCCTGGTTTCCGGGGACTACCGGGTCGATTACCTCGACTATGACTGGTCGGTGAACGCCTTGTCGCGGGTGCGCTGAAGGGGTCTCTCTTTTCGGGTGGCACCCAGCGGCCCGCGCTGCTTCATCCCGATGGCTGCGGCACCGGTGTTTGTGAGCGCGAGCCCTGCGGGGCCGCTGAAGAACAGCTGAAGAACAAGGGAGGGGATTCATGAGTGTGATTGCACGCAGTTCGAAAGGAGTCCAGGTGGAGATCTTCGCCGGCCCTCATCAGTTTGTGGCCGACGAGCCGCTGGGCGTGGGCGAAGACACCGGTCCCAATCCCTACGACCTTCTGCTCAGTGCGCTGGGAGCCTGCACGGTGATGACTTTGCACATGTATGCCGAGCGCAAAGGGTGGCCGCTGGGTGCCGTGGAGGTCCGGCTGAGCACGCACAAGATTCACGCGCGCGACTGCGGGGATTGCGAGAGCAAACCGACTTCGCGGGTGGATATCATTGAGCGTGAGATAGTATTTCGGGGGGAGCTGACAGAGGAGCAGGTGGTGCGCCTGAGTGAAATTGCTGAGCGTTGTCCGGTGCATCGGACGCTCACCACTGAGACCAAAATCCGGACCACCGTCGCGGGGGCGTGAGCCGGCGGAAGCCCACCGAACGCGGCGGGTCCAGCACACCAGGGAGGGGCAAGACGCTATGAGCCAAAAAGCCGATATCGGTCTGATCGGACTGGGGGTCATGGGGCAGAACCTCGTGCTCAACATGAATGATCACGGGCACACCGTGGCTGTTTACAACAGAACCACCTCCAAGGTGGATGCCTTTCTTGAGGGGAGTGCCGCAGGAACTCGCGTCATCGGCGCGCACAGTATTGCAGAACTTACCGGGAGGCTCAAATCGCCCCGGCGGGTGATGCTGATGATCAAGGCAGGCAAGCCGGTCGATCTCGTGGTGGAAGAGCTGCTCCGTCACCTGGACGCCGGGGACATCGTCATCGACGGCGGAAATGCCAACTATAAGGATTCCATGCGGGTGGCCGCGTATCTCGAATCGAAGGGTCTGCTCTACATTGGCTGCGGGGTTTCCGGTGGAGAGGAGGGTGCGCGCCGCGGTCCGTCCCTGATGCCGGGAGGCTCCAAGGCCGCGTGGCCCCACATGCGCGAAATCTTTCAGAGTATTGCCGCGAAGGTGGCCGACGGCACCCCCTGCTGCGACTGGGTCGGTGAGAGCGGCGCCGGTCATTTCGTAAAGATGGTCCACAACGGAATCGAATACGGCGACATGCAGCTCATCTGCGAGGCTTACGATCTGATGCGCTTCGACCTGGGGATGGCCCCCGAGGAGATCAGCGCCGTTTTCTCCGAATGGAACCGGGACAAGCTCAACTCCTTTCTCATCGAAATCACGGCGGACATTCTGGCCTACCGGGATACGGACGGTACACCCATGGTCGACAAGATCCTCGATCGTGCCGGGCAGAAGGGTACGGGCAAATGGACGGCCATGGCCGCCCTCGAGTCGGGTATTCCGTTGACCCTGATTGCCGAGGCGGTCTTTGCCAGGTTTCTCTCCGCCCTGAAAGAGGAGCGTGTGGCCGCCGCTGGGATCCTGGCGGGACCGACGGTTACATCCGGCGGCGACCGGGCCAACTGGATTTCGGATATCCGGGAAGCCCTGTATGCCTCGAAAATCATCTCTTATGCGCAGGGCTACATGTTGTTTCGCGCGGCCTCTGAGGCCTATGGCTGGCACCTCAACTACGGCGGTATCGCCCTCATGTGGCGGGAAGGGTGCATCATCCGGGCGGCCTTTCTGGACAAGATCAAGGCAGCCTTCGACGGCAACCCCGATTTGCCGAACCTCCTGGTTGACCCCTATTTCCGGGACCAGGTTCAGGCGGCGCAGGGAGCGTGGCGACGTGTGGCGGCACGGGGCGCCTCGCAAGGGCTGCCCCTGCCCGCCATGTTCAGCGCCTTGGCCTTCTATGACGGCTATCGTCGAGACCGCTTGCCGGCCAACCTCCTACAGGCCCAACGAGACTATTTCGGTGCCCACACCTATGAGCGCGTCGACAGACCTCGAGGTGAGTTCTTCCACACGAACTGGACCGGCGAGGGGGGGGGTGTGGCCTCCGGCTCCTACACGGCCTGAGACAACGAAATCCCTGCAGATTCCAGCCCAGGCCTCCGGACAGAAGTGCCCCACGTTCCCGATCGACGGTTGACACCATTGCCCGGCCGATGCTATGTTGATCGGGTCTTTACCGGAAGGGGCCCCTCCCGCTTCTGCGGCGTGCGGAGATCATTTTCAAACTCTCTCATTATGGGACAACGTGCAGGGTTGCGGCCCGATCGCATGTTGCCTGATCGTCAGGATTTATGCGGAAGGCATTGGAAAAGGTGGGGGACGAATGCCTCTACTTCCTGGAACAGGCAGGACGGATGGGTGTCTTTCTCGTCTTCTGCCTGATCAGCCTTCTGATCCCACCCTACAAGCCGCAAGCCATCGTGAAGCAGATCCATTTCATCGGGGCACGATCTCTGTTCGTGATCCTCTTTACCGGCGCTTTTACGGGAATGGTCCTCGGGCTGCAGGGCTATTACACCCTGCGCAAGTTTGGATCGGAGGGGCTTCTGGGCTCTGCGGTGGCTCTCAGTCTCATCCGTGAACTCGGACCGGTCCTGACGGCCCTCATGGTCATCGGCCGGGCAGGCTCAGCCATTTGCGCGGAGATCGGCATTATGCGGAATTCGGAGCAGATAGACGCCCTGGAGTGTATGGCCATTGACCCGTATAAATACCTCATGGCGCCGAAGTTTGTAGCCGCCATTTTCTCCTTGCCCCTGTTAACCTTCGTCTTCGATGTGATCGGCATTTTCGGCGGCTTTCTGGTCGGCGTCTCCCTCCTTGGCGTCAACGAGGGGACCTATTTTCAGGGAATGTATGCCAGCGTGGTCTGGCAGGACATTGAGATGGGACTCGTCAAATCGCTGGTTTTCGGTCTGCTGATTATCTGGATATCGGCCGCCAAGGGGTATTATCTGCAGTTCGAACGCAACGGCGGATTCGGCGCGGAGGGGGTGAGCCGCACGACCACCAGTGCCGTCGTAACGGCATCGGTCACCGTTCTCGTCTGGGATTATCTGATCAGTGCCATTCTGCTGTAATGCAACGCAGAGCATCCGGAGAGGGCTATGGACAACGTGGAGCCGAAGCGCGTCATCGAGCTGATCGGTGTGGAGAAGCATTTCGGCGCCCAGAAGGTTCTCCACGGGGTGAACCTTTCCGTCCGGGAAGGCACCACGACCGTCATTGTCGGGGCCAGTGGACAGGGCAAGAGCGTGGTCCTCAAGCATATGCTCGGTCTGGTAAAACCCGATCGCGGCAGGGTCATTGTGTTTGGGCGCGATCTGGCAACCATCCGCCGGCGTGAGTTGAAGAAAGTTCGCATGGGTTTCGGGGTCCTCTTTCAGAACGTTGCGCTCTTTGATTCCATGACGGTCTACGACAATGTGGCCCTGCCGCTTCGAGAGCGCACAGAGGCGACGGAGGAGGAGATCCGGGCGAACGTCGAACAGAAGTTGGCCATGATGGATCTTGACGGCACAGGGGAGAAATACCCGGCGCAGCTCAGCGGCGGCATGAAAAAGAGGGTCGGCCTCGCGAGGGCGCTGGTGCTGAACCCGAAGATCGTCTTCTTTGACGAGCCGACAACCGGTCTCGATGTGAACAAGAGCAATGAGATCTATCGGCTCTTTTATCGGACCCAGGCGGAACTCAAGTATACTGCAGTGATCGTGAGCCATGACGTACCCAAGATATTCAAACTCTCAGACTACGTCGCCCTGCTGGCCGAAGGGGAGATCCAGGGCTGCCTGACCCCCGATGCGTTTCAGCTGTCGGACAATCCCCACATCCGGGCCTTTGTGGAAACAACCATGGGGCCCATTTACTCAAGCGAAAAAGAGGAGAGAGGTCTCTATGAAGAGATTTAATGTTGAGGTGGCTGTCGGTGTGTTTGTGGTGCTGGGTTTTCTCTGTTTCGCGTATCTCTCCGTCAAACTGGGCGATGTGAAGCTTTTCGGGGACGACAGCTACCCGGTGACGGCCCGCTTTGCCTCGGTGTCAGGATTGAAGGCGGGGGCCACCGTTGAAATCGGCGGTGTGCGCGTCGGGAAGGTCTCGGCCATCACCCTCGATCCTGAAAACTACGAGGCCGTGGTGAAGCTGGGCATTCACCGGGGGGTCGCGTTGCAGGAGGACAGCATTGCATCCATCCGAACGGCCGGCATCATCGGTGACCGTTATGTGGACATTTCACCGGGCGGTTCGGAGGAGAACATCCCGTCGGGCGGGGAAATCGTGGAGACCGAGTCCGCGATCAATCTGGAACAACTGGTGAGCAAGTATATGTTCGAGAAATAGTCAACAAGGGGACTTCGCCGATGAAACATTTTGTGCCGTGTCTGCTTCCCGTTCTCCTGTGCTTCGTGTTGACTGCCCCCGTTGCTGCAGAGGGCCCCGAGATGGCTCCCCTGTCGTCGGAGCAGTCGGAGCCCCTGGACGAGTTCATCTTCGAGGAGGAAGAGGAGGTCCGGGCCTTCGATCCCATTGAGCCGTTCAATCGGGGCATCTTCTGGTTCAATGACAAATTCTATTTTTATCTTCTCAAACCGGTGGCCCGTGCCTACCGTGTGGTCCCGGAGCCGGCCCGGGTCTCCGTCTCCAACTTCTTTTCCAATTTGTATACACCGGGGCGACTCGTGAACAGCCTCCTGCAATTCAAGTTTCAGGACGGGGCCCGCGAATTAGTGCGTTTCGTGATGAATAGCACCATCGGGATTCTCGGACTGTTCGACCCGGCACGTGCCGTCGCGGGTCTCTCGCGCAAGGACGAGGATTTCGGCCAGACGCTGGGGCACTACGGGGCGGGCGGCGGGTTTTACATGGTGTGGCCCTTTTTCGGCCCCACCAACCTGCGGGATGGTCTGGGCAGCCTGGTGGACGGCTTCCTGGATCCGGTCTACTATTTCCATATCAAAGCCTGGGAGCGGTTCGGGATCAAAGCAGTGGACACGATCAACGCCACGTCCCTCGACAAGGACACCTATGAATCGATCAAAGAGGAGGCCTTGGATCCCTACGTGACCATCCGCAATGCCTATACCCAACGGCGGGAGGGGCTGATAAGAAAATGACAGATGCCGCACGATGGGAGCACCAATTGTGCGGCAGGGGCGACCTGTGGTAAAATATCACCATTTCGGGGAAGCCATCTTGTGCAGCCGAGTGACGGAAGGAGCGGAGAGATGAAAGAAAAGGCCTATCGTTTCTTGCTGTGCGTCTCTGTCGTGCTGGGATCGCTTTCGGTTGCGTCAAGTACTACTGCACCCCTGGAGCAGGTGCGACTGACTGTCGATGAAATCATTACCATCCTGCGGGACGGTCAGTTGGAGAGTACTGCCAAGCGGGAGAAGATCAGCGCCGTGGTGCGGCAAAAGTTCGATTTCCGGGCCATGTCCCAAAGCACCCTTTCCACCAACTGGCGCAAGGCCTCTTCGGTGGAACAGCAGCGATTCGTTGCGCTCTTCTCAGAGCTTCTGGAAGAGACCTATTTGCGCCGGATCGATGCCTACTCGGACGAAGAGGTTAGCTATGTGCAGGAGGCCGTCCGAGACAAACGGGCGGTGGTCGACACGATCATCCGTTCGAAAACGGCGGACATCCCCGTCAGCTATAAGCTCGTCCTGAGGTCCGATGGCTGGCGCGTCTATGATGTGGTGGTGGAAGAGATCAGTCTCATCAGCAATTTCCGCAGCAGTTATCGGGAAATCGTTCAGAAGGAAGGTATCTCCGGTCTCCTCGCAAAGATGGAAGAGAAAATCCGTGAGCTTCGAAACCCTGTGAACGTGGAGGGGGCCAAATGAAGTCGGTGACACCGGCCGTCTGCGTCCGTATGAAGAATGAGCTGAGCTCCTTTCGGTTTTTCGCCGAGGAGGATCTCGCGAAGATCGGCGGCTATTTCGAATGTGCACAGGCCGCAGCGGGCGATATGCTGTGGCGGGAAGGGGAGCCGTCGGGCTGCGTCTTCTTCATCATGTCGGGACGGGTGGAAATCAAGAAGCAGACTGAGTTCAAAGGAAAGGAAGTGGTGGTTGGTGTCTTCAGCCAAGGGGCCATTGCGGGGGAGTTGTCCATTCTGGACGGCCGCCCTGCGGCGACTACGGCCAAAGCGCTGGAGGAGGTGGCACTGGTGGTGTTGCGCAAAGAGAAATTCGACGAGCTCATCGAGACCCACCCGACCCTCGGTATCCAGCTGCTCAAGGGAATGCTCCTGACCACCGCGACCCGTCTGCGCAAATCATATGATCGTCTGGCCGCTATCTTCTGACACCGCGCCCATCACGGGCGGCGTCCCATGCCGCTCCTTCCGCCTTGCTCAGATGCACGACCTCAAGGAGTGCTCCCCGCTGTTGACCCAATGGATGAACGGGGTCGTCAGCATGCCGCGCCTCTGTGGAACTGCGCCGCTCTTTGTGATCGAACCGGGATACTTTGGTACGTGAGACCATCCATGACGCGCTCGGCTGGGCTGCCACAAGCGGCGTTGCAGAAGGTTTTTGGGACTTCGAAGTAGCCCGATAGGTTGTCAGCGGGTTCATTATCCGCGCCTCGCCGGTGGTCTCTTCAGTACCACCGGGCCGCTTTGGACGATCCCTCATGCCATATCCCAACTGACGGGGTGAGTGGGGTGGAGAGCTCAGAGAAAGTTCGATCCGGTCCGAAGCGGGCGTGCCTGGTGGGCGCAGCCCTCGGCTTCTTCTGCGTTCTCGCGCTTGTCGGTTTCCTTTTCTGGTTTCTCAAGAGCCCCCACTTCCTTGAACTGCTGGATTCGGTATTGGCCCGCCGATTCCAGTCGGACGTCCGGATCGGTTCCTTGGAGCTGCAGGATCGCTCTGTGCTCGTCATTCGGGACCTCAGGATCGGTGGGGAATCGGATCCCGGTGCGGCACGCATGTCGCTTCCCTATACGGCGGTGGGCCTCAGTCTTGAAGGGCTGCGCCAAGGACGTGTCGATTCGCTGACGCTGAGAAACCCGAAGCTTTTTCTGCGCCCCGAAAAAGCCACCGGGGGTCCGCCTGGGGGAGCGGGGCTGTCTTTCCCGCTGAATCTGGACCGCCTTGTCATCGAAGACGGCGAAGTGGTGGTGCACCTTGCCGCGCGGACCCTGAGCGGCGGGTTCAGCTTCCACGCCCAGACGGACAAGAAGAAAACGGCCGCTTTTGTGTTTTCCGGCGGCATGGAGAGGATCGCCCTTCTCAGCACCAGTGCCCCCGAAACCTCCCAGACCGATACCGGTGGCGCAAAGCTCCTTCGGTCGATCGGAGTACAGGGCACGCTCACCTCTGTGGCACCCGATCGGGTGGCCGTGGAGGCCGAGGTGCGCACCGACGGCCTCGCCCTGGAGAGGCTGCAGAAGGATCTGCTGGTGCCCCTGGGTGTCGGCAGGGCAGACGTCTCCGTTTCCGGTACTCTGGGTGGCAACACCACCCTGACTGGAACCTCTCCCGGTGTGCTGCAGTGGGACTCGGAGATTGTGGTCGATGGGTTGGCGCTGTCGTCGGCGCAAGGGGGCGTCGACCTTGATGGTGCACCGGAAGTGCAGGCCAGCGTGCACAATGTCGTGCAGGTCGAGCGGGGGACCGTGCTGGAAAAGAACGGTGTTCGTATTCGCACCGTGGAGCATCTGCTGGCCGCTGTCGCCGGGCTG
>CAMYMF010000026.1 GCA_947259355.1 uncultured Nitrospirota bacterium
GCGCGGAGATACTCCCACGGCTGGCGGTACCCGTCCGCTCCATCAGTCGCGCCAGCGAGGCAAAGACCGACGGTGGGTAGCCCTTTGTCGCAGGGGGTTCCCCGATCGACAGCCCGATTTCCCGCAGTGCCATCCCCACGCGCGTGACGGAGTCCATCATCAACAGGACCTGCGCCCCCTGATCGCGGAAATACTCGGAGATCGCGGTGGCGACGAGTGCGCCGTTCGCCCGCACCAGGGCCGGTTGATCGCTGGTGGCGACAATCACCACGGATCGCTCGAGGCCCTTGGGCCCGAGATCCTGCTCGATGAACTCCCGCACCTCCCGGCCCCGCTCGCCGAGCAAGGCGATGACATTGACATCCGCCGTAGTTCGCTGGGCGATCATGCCGAGAAGCACACTCTTGCCCACCCCGCTTCCTGCAAGAATCCCGATACGCTGCCCCTTGCCACAGGTCAGCAACCCGTTGATGGCCCGAATCCCCAGATCCAGCGGCTCGCAGATGCGTCGCCGGCTCAGAGCCTCGGGCGGCGGCGCCTGAAGCGGATAGGACGGCCCGGGTGCAATGGGGGGACCGTCATCCACCGCCCGGGCGAAGCCGTCGATGACACGCCCGAGAAATTGCGGACCCACCGGCACCGTCGCGGCCGCCGACCGGCGCGTCACCCGGTCGCCGGGGCCGATGCCCACACTTGCGCCGTAGGGCATGAGTAGGATCTTCCGGTCCCGGAACCCCACCGCCTCCGCCAGAAGGGGGGCCGCCCCGGCGGGATGGATTTCGCACAGCCCTCCGAGAGGCACATAGGGCCCGTTGGCTTCGATCAACAGGCCGGTGATGCGCGTCACCCGACCGTGCCACTGCACCGGCTCCACCCGCCCCACGGCCTCGATATAAGGTGAAAGATCAATCATGTCTGGATTCTACCTGCATCATACCGCCCCCCGTCCGCTCACTCACCCGCCGACGCCTGGGACAGCTCATCCGTGAGGGCCTCGAAGACCAAGGCTATTTTCCGTTCTACTTCGGCGTTAATCTCTCCGAATTCGGTCTGGATGAGACAGCCGCCTCGGCGAATCTGGGGATCCGTCTCCAGAGTTACTTCGGACATGCCCGCCAGTTGGCCGGGCAGCCCCTCACCGCAGTTGACCCAAAAAGCATGGTCGTCGGGGTGCAGCACAATGCGGATCCGGTCCTGCCCCGCCGCCAGCTGCAGGGCGGCACGGGCCACGTGGAGGATGGTCTCCTCCTGCAGGCTGATTTCGTGGGCGATAACTTTCTCGGCAATGTGCATGGCCAACATCACGGCCTGCCGCTCTGCCTGCGCCAACGCCTCCCGCCGCAGATTGCGTACTTCGGTGACAACGCTGAGGAACTCCTGCGCGACGGACTCGGCCTTCTTGTTTCCGAATTCAAATCCCGCCGCTTCGCCCTGGGCAAAGCCCTGCTCATAGGCTTCCCGCGCAATCTCATCGGCCCGCTGTTTCGCTTCTCCGATGATTTCCTCCACGGAGCGCCCCTCGGTACAGGCCTCCATGCCCAAACGGAATCCCGTGGCTTCGAAAACAGCCTCCCGGTCCCCCTCCCGCCGTCCGACGGGCCGCGGGGTCTCACGGACCTCGTCGGGGCTCCACGTTTCAAACGCGTCCGCTCCGTTCTTGAAAATCTTAGACAACCACCTCTCCTTCACCGCGGGCCATGACGATCTCCCCGCTCTCTTCCAGTTTGCGCGCCACGGAGGCGATCTCTTTCTGGGCCTGTTCCACTTCGCTGATCCGCACCGGGCCCATGACCTCGATCTCTTCCTCGATCATCTGCGCCGCGCGACTGGACATGTTTCGGAATATCTTCTCTTTAATCTGATCCCCCGCGGTCCTCAGCGCCAGAGTCAGCGTGTCATTGTCCACATTCTTCAGGATGGCCTGGAGGCCACGGTCATCGATTCCCACGAGGTCCTCAAAGACAAACATGAGCTCCCGGATCCCCTCGGACAGCTGGCTGTCCTTTTGTTCCAGGAAGTCGAAGATTTCTCCGGCCACGGCTTTGTCCAGATTGTTCATGATCTCCGCCACCGTCTGCAGTCCGCTCACCTTGTGGCTGCGCGCCGTGCCCGTGGCGAGCCGCACTTCCCGTTCGATGGCGCCGGCGATTTCGCCGACCATGTTGCTATCGACCGTGTCAAGATTGGCCATGCGCATCATGACCTCCGCTCGCAGCTTGTCAGGCAGTAGCGTCAGCGCTTCCGCCGCCTGGGCCGTGGAGAAATACGACATGATGAGGGCGATGGTCTGGGGGTGCTCGAATTTGATGAAGTTGACCAAATGCCTCGGCTCGATCTCCCGAATGAAGGTCAGGTCCACCTGATGGGGGGTCTTGGAGGTGAGCTTCTCAACGATGGGGCGAGCCTTCTCTTCTCCCAGGGCATTCACGATCAGCCGTTTCACATAGTCCTCGCCGACCACGGGAATGCCTTCTTTGCTCTGATGGGCCCGCCGGTGGTATTCCGCGATCACCGCATCGACCTCGTCGAGAGAGAAATCCCGCGTGCGGGTCATGAGCGCACCCAGGCGGTGCACTTCATGGCTTGCGAGATTCTGTATGAGCTGGGTGGCAAAACTCTCACCAAGGGCAAGCACGAGAATGGCCGCTTTTTCCGGACCGGACATCTTATCGAGCATGGCCGCTACCTCTGTTCATTCAACCACTCCCGCACCAGCGTGGTCGCCAAGGCAGGATCCTCATGGACGAGCTTCTGCGCGGCGGTGCGCATCTCTCGCGGATCACTGCTTACGCCGGGCAGGCGCTGGCCTTTCAGGGCCGTCTCCAATTCGGCCACCGTCGCCGGAAAGCCCGCTGGACCGCTCGGTTGAGTGGTCAGCCACGAGATGAGAGGCTTGACCAGGAAGAGCAGAAAGAGGACTCCGAAGAGGGCAACCAGACCGTAACGCAACAGCACAATCATCAACGGCGTGACAAAGCCTCCCGATCCTTCTGTCTCAAACCAGTCTCCCTTCAGGTCCGTCTCGAAGGGGATGTTCTCGACATGGACCTGGTCCCCCCGGGCTTCGTCGAAGCCTACGATCCCCTTCACCAGGGTTTCATACTTACTCAGTTCCTCTTCCGTACGAGGCACGTAGGTCTTCTCGTCGCTCTCGCCTGCGCCCTGGTAGGTCCCGTCCACCAGAACCGCCACGGACAGCTTTTCCAGCCGCCCCACCGGCTCCACCACGTGACGGGTTACCTTGTTGATTTCGTAATTGAGGGTCTCGTTCTGTCTCTGGAAGTTGTTGCTCGCGGCCCCGGGCACGGCACCGCCGCCTTCCCCCGGAATGTTGGAGGCCGTGCCGGGAACGCCCGCCGCCACACCGCTGGTTCCGTTGGACTTCTCCTTGCTGGTCTGCTCGCTGCGCACAGCCGTGACATTCGGGTCATAGAGTTCCTCCGTCTTTTCCACCTGTTCGAAGTTGAAGCTCCCCCGGACCTGCGCCACCACTTTGCCCTGGCCGATCACTTTCTCCAGCATGGTCTCGATGCTTTTCTGCAGGTTGCCTTCAAAACGCTGCTGAAACTCCGTCTGGCCGCTCGAAAGCCCCGCTGCAAAGGTCTTGTCCCGTGGACCGTTGAGCACACGCCCGAGGGTATCCATGACGGTCACGTGTTCGGGCTGCAGCCCCTCGACGGCCCCCGAGACCAGGTAGATGATGCCCTGCACCTGCTTGGGATGCAGCTGCACGCCGGGCCCCAGTTTCAAGAAGACCGAGGCCGAGGTTTCCTGACGGTCCTCCAGAAAGACCGTCTCCTCCGGGATGGAAAGATGCACGCGGCTGCGGTCGACCCCCCGTACCTGGGAGACGGTCCGGGCCAGTTCTCCCTCCAGGGCGCGGCGATAGTTCATCTTCTGGACGAATTCGGTCGTGCCGATCTGCACCTTGTCAAAAATCTCGAAACCAATCCCTTCGCGGGGCAGGCCTTTGCCGGCGAGCTGCATCCGCACCTCATACACCTTGTCCGCAGGCACCAGAATGTTCCCGCCGCCCTCAATCCGGTAAGGCACCTTGTCGGATTGGATTGCATCGACGACTGCCGCTGCATCCTCCGAGCTGAGCCCCGAGTAAAGGAGCACATAGGAAGGCCGCTGCACCGAAATCAGAAACAAGAGCACACCCGCCAACGCAGTCCCTACCACCCCAATGAGCAACACCTTCTGCACCGGCGGCAATGCACTCAAGTCTGCGACAAACTGTTTGAGCCTGGCAGCCATTTATCTTTTCTCCCTAGCCCGAATATTGCATGAGTGATCGTGATGAGGGGCCGAAGAAGCGCCGTAGGCAAGGCACAGAGAATTTTCTGGCTGAAGACATATTGCAATATTTCGAAGTCAGGAAATTCTTCTGTAACGCCGCTTACGGCGCCTTATCCGGCCTCGCAATAGATTTGCTCATGCAATAGTCGGGCTAGCCTGTGTGGCGCACGAGCGACGGCTACACCTGCATCCGCATGACCTCTTCGTAGGCCTTGACGATCTTGTTGCGCACCTGCATCATCATTTTAAAGGAGAGCTCCGCCTTCTTCAGCGCGATCATCGTTTCATGAATACCCTCCGTCTCACCGGAGGCCATCTCCTTGGCCGCGTGCGCGGCTTCCTGTTGTAGTCGTTCCACTTCCCCCACCGTCTTCTCCAGCAAGGTCCCGAAGTCGGTCTGGGACGCCCCCTCCGTGGGTTTTGCACCTTGCAAGGCCCGCGCCACCGGCGTCCCAACTCCCTGAATTCCCATCTCTTTCATAGCGCTTTCCTCCCGGCCCCGCTGCGGAGCCTTCGTCGTCAGATACCCTACCGGCCGATCTCCAGCGCCTTGGAGGCCATGTTCTTGGAGGCTGCGACGGCCGTAATGTTCGCTTCGAACGCACGGGACGCCGAAATCATGTCTACCATTTCCGACATCAAATCGATCGGCGGGAGCAAGACGTAGCCATCGGGACCGGCATCCGGGTGCGACGGGTCAAAGACGCTGACCGGCGGCTTGCTGCTCTGCACGATACCGCTGACACGCACCGCCTTCGCATGCTGTCCAATGCGGTCTTGCAGGACCTGCTGAAACGACGGCGCAACAGTGTGCGCCTCGAAGACAACACTCTTTCGCCGGTACGGCCCGCCCTCAGGCGTCCGGGTCGTGTGCATGTTGGCCAGGTTGCTGGAAATAACATTCATCCGGTCCCGCTGGGCGGCCAGTCCCGATGCGCTGATATTCATGGCACTGAAAAGATCCATGCTACTTTCCTCCTTCGTCGATGGCGTAGTCCAGAAGCTTGAACATCCGGGTGAGGACCTCCACACTGGCATTGTACTGGACCTGGTTGACTGAGAGATCCACGAGCTCCTGATCGCTGTTCACCGTGTTGCCGTCGCGACCCCCACCGCCCGTCCGGACCACCACCTGCGGCGCCGCACCTTGACTGGGCTCGGCACCGGAGAGATGACCGGCCTGCGTGATGCTCAGCGGGGGCTCCCCCTGCCGACGTACCATCTCCTGCAGGACATTTTCGAAAGGCAGTTTCACCGCCCGGTAGCCGGGGGTTTCGGCATTGGCCAGATTGGACACAATCAGGTGGTGCCGCTGTGCGTGCAGGGCGATGGCCCGCTGCAGCACCTGCCACGCCCCGGTATTCGTATCAGGCATACACGCCTCCTTTCGCCCCGGTGGGCACGTTGCAAAGCCCATGCCACGGAGCCGACCTAGGATTCCCCGCGCCTCCCGGGAAGGGTTCGGGCCTGCGGGCCCTTGCCGCACGGCCCTTTCCGACGGCAGGGCGTTCGATGCGTGTACGCCCCAGGGGACCCGCTCGACAGCGGCAGTGGGCAGTTTCTACCCCACTGGGCAGAACTCGCCTACCTCCCCGAACACCTGAGGGAGGCCCCCTTCGCCCGGGAGGAGCCCCCCGGGTCGTAGGGCGGCACCGTAATGCCCTGCTTGCGATACTCGGCCAACTTGTTGCGCAGGGTGCGCAGGCTGATGCCCAGGCGCGCCGAGGCCCGCGTGCGGTTCCCCTGAACGTTCTGCAGGGTCTGCAGAATGAGGGATTGCTCCATGTCCCGCATGGTTCCTCCGTTGCCAACATCCAGCCCGGCTCCTGAAACCGCAACCGGCTCGAGGGCTGTTAGGTGCTCTGGCGCCACGTGATCGTCGCGGCAAAGCAGCACAGCACGCTCCATGAGGTTTTCAAGCTCCCGCACATTACCCGGATAGGGGCGCGCCGTGAGCAGCGCGAGCGCTTCGTCGGTCATCCCCGCAATCCGCTTCCCCTCCCGGCGCGAAAAACGTCGCAGAAAATGTTCGGCCAGCGGCTGGATGTCCGTGGGCCGCTCCCGCAGCGGCGGGATCCTCACGGGAACCACGTTCAGTCGGAAGAAGAGATCCTGTCGGAATCGTCCCTGCGTCACGGCCTGGGACAAGTCCCGATTGGTGGTTGCAATGATTCGCGCCGCGATGGGGATGGGCCCGGAGCCCCCGAGCCGTTCGATCTCTTTTTCCTGCAGCACCCGTAGCAGTTTGGCCTGCAGGGCGACGGGCATCTCTCCGACCTCATCGAGCAGCAGCGTCCCGCCACCGGCCCGTTCGAACTTGCCAAGTTTGCGCGACGTGGCACCACTGAAGGCCCCTTTCTCATGTCCGAAGAGTTCACTCTCCAGGAGTCCCTCCGGTATGGCCGCGCAGTTCACTGCGAGAAAAGGCTCCGCCCCGGCCGGACTGTTTCGGTGAATAAACCTGGCAATCAGCTCTTTACCGGTGCCGCTCTCACCCTGCACCAGAACGGTGGACGGACTGGGTGCGATTTCTTCAAGATAGCGCAGGATCTTCTGCATGACCCTGTCCCGGGTGACAAAGGTTCGCTCCCGCGAGCCTGTGGGATGAGCCCGCGCGCCGAAGCGCTTGGGGCCGCCGCCGCTGAGACTCACGGCACGCCTTACGACGGCCTCAAGGTCGTGCAGGGAAAAGGGCTTGACGAGGTAATCGAAGGCACCCTCTTTCATGGCCTCCACGGCATCCTGTACGGTTCCGTATGCCGTCATGACCACCACAGGAACCCCCGGCGAGAGCGCCTGGAGCCGTTTCAGCAGCGCGAAACCGGACATGCCCGGCATCCGGACGTCGGTGACGACCACTGCGCCGACGACGGGCTCAAAGGCTGCAAGCAGCTCGGCGCCTCCCGCAAACGTGCGAACCCGAAACCCGCTACGCAGAAGCGCTTCCGTCACGGCCGCGCGCATCTCTGCGTCGTCGTCCACAACGTATATGCAGGCGTCGCTCATCCCTTTTCTCCACAAAGCAGGGGCATCAGTATCTACCTCTCTGTACGGTGGCCGCGCAGCGCGCGTCGGCCGGTGGCACCTCGAGGGGGAGGATCACCGTAAAGATGCTCCCTGTGTTCTCTCGACTCTGAACGTCGATGCGACCACCCAGCGTATCGACGATGTTCTGTACGATGGCCAATCCGAGACCGGTCCCCTTCTCCCGACCACTGTAAAAGGGGGTAAAGATCCGGGGGAGGGCCTCCCGGGAAATGCCCTTGCCCGTGTCGGCAAAATGGTAGGCCACCTCACCGTCGCCGACGGCTGATGAGACCTTGAGCTCCCCACCGTCGGACATGGCCTGGGCCGCATTGAGCATGAGGTTCATGAACACCTGCTTGAGCAGCTCTGCGTCACTGAGGGTCGCCACGTCGTCGCCTTCGTGGTGCCCCGAACAGCGGATGCCCTTCTGCTGCAGTGCCTGTTCCGCGAACTGCACGGACTCCTGCAGGACACCCCGGACGGATACAGGCCGGCACGACGGACGGACGGGCCGGGTGTAGTGGAGCAGATTGCCGACCATGTGGTTCAGACTACGGACCCCCGTGAGGATCCGCTCAGCCAGGTCCCGGCGCTCTGGCTCCTGCGCCAGTTCCCTGCGAAGAATGGATGCGAAGAGTTCGATGCTACCGAGGGGATTTCGAATTTCGTGGGCGACATGGGCGGACATCTCACCCATGGCAGAGAGCCGGCTCTTTCGCTCGGCCCGCTGCTCCAGCTGCCGGATGCGGGTGACATCCTGCAGCAGAAGGATCCCGCCGAGTCTGCCGACCGCTTGGCTTCTCAGAACCGTGGCATCGATATGAATGCTTCGCCCGCCGTCCGCCGGGAGGAGAACCGTCTGATCGTGCAGCCCGTTGAGGAGCGGCTCCAGCGCAGACCGCGGGGGCTCGCACAAGGCAGCCACTCCCAGGGCGGCGATCCACTGATCTGCTTTCAGTCCCGGCAGCGGCCCGCCAGCGAGCTTCTCCGCCTCAGCGTTCGCCAGTACGACCCGGCCCTCAAGATCCAGAATCAGGACCCCCGTCGAGAGATTTTCCAAGATTCTTTTCAGATAAGTCTGTGCCGCGTGTTTCTCCAACAGGGTCTGCTCCAGGGCCTGGGTCTTGCCGTCGAGCTCCTCCGTCAAGACGGCAACCCGCGTCTCCAGCTTCCGGTAGGCCTCCTTCAATTGAAGGGACGTTTGATGAAAAGCCTCAAAGGCGTCTGCCAGTCGTGCAGCATCACACATGCTATTCTGTCTCCAAGCTACGGGCGGCTGCCATGGCTCTGTTGCCATCGGAGCTCTTCTTTGGCGTCCTCCACGAGCAACGCGAGCGTCTCATCGGTGACCGTACCCATGGCCTCAAACGTTTTGAGCGCTTCCGCCTCGCGATCCAGGCGCCACTGAATGCGACCCATGCGGTACCGGGCCCACGGCACGTTGCGATCGTCTGGAAGGGCCTCCACGGCCGCGTGATAGGCCGCGAGTGCCGCGCGGTGCCGGCCCAGTTCGTAGAGCAGATCGGCCACGGCAAACCGTGCGGGACCGGAGACTGCGGGGGGGAGCGTTTCTCCTTTGGCAGCTTCGGCGGGCGGCAGGGCTTGCCTGAACTGTGCCAAGGACGCCTCCCGTTCACCCTGCCGCCAGTGGGCAGCGGCCAGCAGAAAGCGGGTTGCGTCGGGCTGCTCCGGTCCTTTTCCGCGCAGGGACATCCGGGCGTTGCGCGCAGCCTGCGCATCGTCTCCTTCCAGGAAGGCCATAGATGCCCGCATGGCATGGACGTTCGCTCCGTGTCGGCTCTTGGGAAAACGTTTCGCGAAACCCCTCAGGGTTTCGCGGGCCGCCTCGAACTCACCGAGGGCGAGGTAAGCTTCCCCGAGCCGGGCGACAAAGGTATCGTCTCGAAGGACGCCCGGGTCTTCCCGCTGGAGGCGGTCGAGGCTGCGAAGGGCGCCACGATAGAAGGACATCCGTCGATGGCTCTCCGCCAGGAGCCAACCCACTTCGGGGCTCCACACCTCCCCGCTCAAAGCCGCCCGGTGCGTCTGTGCAACTTCGAGAATTCTGGGGAAGTCCTGTTGTTCGTAGAGGCGCGCCAGGTAGGCAGGCAAGGCTCGCCCATAGTCCTCGGTCATTTGTCGAAAATAGCGGCTATCCCGGAAATCAGCCAGAAAGTGTTGATACGCTGCCACTGCGCGCCCGTAGTGTTCTGTACGAAACAGCATGTTCGCCCATCTGGCAAGTGCGAGTCCTTCAAAGGTCCCGCCCGTCTCGGCCACAAGCCTGCCGTAGGCCCTGTCCACCTGATCGAATGCCCGGGCGCCGCCCTCCGCCAGGCGCAGATCGAGAATGCCCGCCTGCGCCGTCACGGATGCTTCCCCTTGGGGAAAACGGGTCTTCAACTCATAGTAGACCTTCATGGCTTCCTTTCTTTTCCCATCGGCCCGATAGGCGTCGCCCAGCAGGGCCATCCAGCGGGGCGTCCGGGCGTCGTCGGGATAGCGGTTGATCAGGAGGTGCAGGACCTCTCGGGCCTCCCGGGTGCGCTGGATGCGCACCAGGAGCTCACCATAAACACCGGCCAGTTCCCGATGGCTGGTCAGGGCCTGCCGGGGCAGATCCCCCACCTGGGCGAGGGCCGAAGCGTCGTCACCCCGTTCCATGTGATAAGACACCAGGGATGTTTTGACAGCCATGACCACGGGGTGCTTGGGGTACTTCCGAGCGACGTCTGCCAACACATGCAGGGCCGCGGCGTTTTTCTTGGCTGCCAGCAGCCCCTTTCCGTGCAGGTGGAGCGCCCACGGGGTCACGGCAGAGTCTGGATGTTCTCGGGAGGCCTTTCTCGACAGAAAGACGGCTTTCAAATAATCTCCCCGCCGGTAATGAATCTCGGCCATGCGGAAGATGGCCTTCGCCGCGAGGGGAGAGTCCGGGAATTGGCGGACCCCACTGCGGTAGGCATCGAGGGCCAGCTGACTGTTCCCGGTTGGCGTCCGGTCAAACGCACCAAAATAACAATCGCCGAGTAGAAATCGGGCGGCCTCTTCGTCGGAGGGCGCCGGCGCCCCTGCCAGAAAGGTCTCCAACAGCGCCGCTGCCTCGGCATATTGCCCGATACGGTAGTGCCCGAAAGCCATGGAGAGCCGATCGATGGCAGCAGACTCTATCTCGGACCGTTCAAAGACGGACGAAACGCTCCCGTCACCGGCGTCCGAGGCCAGAGCACTGGCCGCGCAGCCGAACAGGATACAGAGAATGAGATACCCGATGCGAAGCAAACGACAGGCAGACATGGCACGCTCCTCAAGCACTCGTCACAGGGAACAGAGCAAATAGTGTGCCAAGGAGGTGATGGTTTATGAAACCGTGAGGCGAAAAAATGAAGAGAGGAATTTAGGATTTGTTTTCAGCGTGTTAGGAAAAGCAGACGGGTCGGCCGGCGCCGCAGGTTGCGTGTGTCGGATGGCGTTGCAACCAACCGCCGCCGCCTCTCTTGTCAAAAAGAATCTTCACTCGCCATTCCTTTGACGTGGCACAGAACCCGAAGGGGAGTGCCTCAATGCAGCCCGGCACTGCTCCATCCGTCGAGGTTTTTCTTCTTGATCTTCTCGACAAGAGTCGTGCGGTTCAGGTCGAGCAGTCGGGCGGCCTTGCTCTTGACGCCACCGGCTCGCTTCATGGCCTTGATGATCAGGGTGTTTTCGAAATCCTCGACGGCATCGTTCAGTCGTATGCCCTGGGCAGGTAACTCCAGCGTGTGCATGGCGGCCGGTTTCAGCGGGGCATGGAATTTCTCAGGAAGATCCTCGGGGCACACCACGTCGGCGTCGACCAAAATCGTCATCCGCTCGACCAGGTTCTCCAGCTCCCGAACGTTGCCTGCCCAGGGGTAACTGGTGAGGCACTGCATGGCCTCTTTCGAGAATTGCTTGACGGGCCGCTTCTTGTCCCGATTGAACCGCTGCTGAAAGTGTCGGATCAGCAGCGGGATGTCAGAGAGGCGCTCGCGCAGAGGGGGGAGGTGAATGGGAATGACGTTGAGCCGGTAATAGAGGTCCTCCCGGAATCGCCCCGCCGCGGTCTGCTTTTCCAGGTCCTTGTTGGTCGCCGCCAGAATGCGCACGTTGACCTGGATCGTCTTCGTGCCGCCAATCCGTTCGAACTTCTGATCCTGCAGCACCCGCAAGAGCTTGACCTGCAGTTCCGGGGGCATCTCGGCAATCTCATCCAGGAAGAGCGTGCCGCCGTCGGCCATTTCGAACCGTCCTGGCCGCGAGAGGGTCGCCCCGGTGAAGGCCCCCTTGACATGGCCGAAGAGTTCGCTTTCCAACAGGTCCCTGGGAATGGCGGCACAGTTGATCGGCACAAAGGGCCCCTCTGAGCGTTGGCTGTGCAGATGCACAGCACGGGCCACCAGTTCCTTGCCGGTGCCGCTTTCTCCCTGAATCAGGACAGTGGTGTCCGTGTCGGAGACCTTCTCGATCAGGCTGAATACGCGCCGCATCCCTTCGCTGTCGCCGACAAAATTGTCGGCGCGGTATCCGCTGCTGACCAGACGCTTGAGATGGCGGTTCTCTCTTTTCAGACCTTGATATTCCAGCGCCCGCTTCACCGACAGGATCAGCTCGTCGATCTTGAAGGGTTTCGTGATGTAGTCATAGGCCCCGCTCTTCATGGCGGCCACTGCGTTGTCGACGGTTCCGCATCCGGTCAAGACGATGCAGAGCGTGCCCCCGTTGATCTGTTTGGCGCCGCGCAGCACTTCCAGCCCGTCCACTTTGGGCATGTTCAAATCGGTCAACACGAGATGAAAACTCGACTCCCGCAGGATCCCCAGCGCTTCCTCCCCGTCCTTTGCGGTGGTCACCTGATATTTCTCTTTCTTCAGGACATTGACCAGCACATCGATGGCACCCGGTTCATCGTCCACAACCAGAATTCTCTCTTCGCTCATCTGCTTCCTCCAAGCAACCATTTCTACCGGGAGATCTTGACGCCCGGCGTACCGCGCGCCCCGCCTCCGTCAGTGAGGCCGGCACTGTTCGTCCTGCACCGGCGCGCCAGCGGCCATTTCCCCTTCTGCGCCATGGGCCGGCAGATAGATATGGAATACCGTGCCGACACCGAGGGTGCTCTCCACCTCCATGTACCCCCCGTGCCGCTCCACGATGCCCTTCACGATGGGCATTCCCAGCCCGTTGCCCTTGCCCTTGTCTTTCGTTGTGAAAAAAGGTTCATAGATCCGCTCGATACTCTTCCCGGCGATACCGCAGCCCGTGTCGGCGATACGAATCTCCACGAAAGCCCCGTCCGTCGTCAGTCCCGTCCCGACGGAGAGCCGTTTCTTCTTCTCCCCCTCCATGGCTTGGGACGCATTGAGGATCAGATTGCGCAGGGCCTGCTCCAATTGCGCCTGGTCCCCGTGAAGTGGCGGCAGCCCGTCGGCATAGTGCCGGCATACTTCGAGACGCTTGATCTCGCCGACATCGCTTAGAAAGGTAATGGCATTTTCCAGCAGCTCCTGCCCCGACAGGGGGCGCATGTGCAGTTCCGTGGGGCGGGCCACGTCCATCAACTGCCGGGTGAGATGTTCGATACGCGTCGTTTCGCTCAGCACCTTTTCCAGGCAGGCCTGTACTTTCTCCTTATCGCCCAACATGAGAAGCCCCAATTGGGCGTTTGCGGAAACCACGTGGAGAGGGTTGTTGATCTCATGGGCGATCTTCGGCGCGAGCTGCCCCAACACGCTCAGTTTTTCCGCATAGAGCAATTGCTGCTCCATCCGTTTGGCCTCCGTCATGTCCCGGGACATCTCCAGAATCGCAATGACCTGTCCCGATTCGTCCAGGACCCGGGATGTCATGACGGAGAGGGGAAAGGTGCTGCCGTCTTTTCGGACCCCTTCCGACTCCCCCCGCCATCTCCCCACCTGCAGCGTCGTTTCGTACATGGCAGGCAGGGACGCCTGGGCCGCCGGAGCGCGCAGGTGGGCAATGTTTCGCCCGATCATTTCCTGGGCTCCATAACCGTAGGCACGTTCCGCCGTCCGGTTGAAGCTGAGCACGGTCCCGTGCGCGTCGGTTGCCACAACACAGTCGGGTGTGGCGTTGATGAGGTGTTCCAGAAAGCCCTTCGTCTCCCGCAGGGCCCCGTAAGCCGCTTCCAGATTCCGCTGCTTCTCCAGGAGCTCTTGGGTGCGCTCCTGCACCTTCTTTTCCAGCAGCTCGTAGAAATCAAAGGTGCGCCGTTCGAAGGCTTCCTTATCCGAGGCGTTCCGAAACCGAATCACCTCGCGCGGGGCCGGCGCTTCCGTTCCCAGCGCGCCGCCCCACCGCTGAACTCGGGAGGCAAAGTCCGACCCCTGCGGGAGCTTTCCGTGGTGCAGCAGGTGACAGAGTTTCTCGATATCAATGGGCTTCTCCAGGAACCCCTCCACCGCCAGCCCTTGCAGATCCTCTTCACATCGGTAGGCACTGATCAGGGCGATGCGGACGCGTGGGTGTTTCGCCTTGATCCGGTGGACGAGTTCAATACCGTTAAGCTCCGGCATCTGGATATCCGAAATCACCCAGTCGTACGCATCCTCCGTCAGCCGCCGGAGCACCGCTTCACCCTGGTCGACCATATCCACCGCAAAGCCTTCGCCCTTCAGCGCAATGGAGAGGGTCACCCGCGCGCTCTGATCGTCATCGACCAGTAAGATTCTGCTCATAGTCTCTCAACCCCATTCGGTGATCTTTGGGTGGATTTGCCGCCGCCGGGATCTCGCAGGGAAGGGTCACCACGAATTCCGTCCCGCCGCCGGGGGCCGCCGTCAGATCGATGGTGCCCCGGTGGCCTTCCACGATCCGACTCACCACGGAGAGACCCAAACCGGTGCCTCTCGCTTTGGTGGTGAAGAATGGATCGAATATCTTTCGCCGGTACTCGACGCCGATCCCGTGCCCGTCATCCCGGACGCGAAGTTCCTGGGCGTCGTCGATCCGTCGCGTGGCCACGGTCAACCGCCCGCCGGAGGTCATGGCCTCGATGCCGTTGAGTCCGAGATTCCAGATGACCTGCTTGATCTTATCGCCATCGAAGGAGGACAGTCCCACAGCGGGGTCCAGTTCGGTGACGATTTCCACGTTCTGCTTTTCCGCGGCAGAGCCCATCATCCGGATCACCTCCGCCACGATTTCGTTGAGGCGGTTGGCCGAGAACACCGGGGGCTGGGGGGCCGCGTAAAGGAGAAATTCGGTGATGATGTCATTGAGACGATTGGCTTCGACGCGGATGACCTCCGTTAGAGTGAAGAAGTCCTCTTTGGCCGTGCTGCCTCCGGACGAGAGCACATCCACGGCCGTCACAATGGAACTGAGAGGATTGCGAATCTCATGGGCCACCCCCGCGGCGATCTGCCCGATGGAGGCCATTCGCTCCGATTGGGTGAGCCGCTCCTGCAGCTTCTTCAGATTGGTAACGTCGCGGGTGTACATGACGACCGACGCCGTGCGCCCCGCTTCGTCCAGCATGGGATAGGTCCATTGTCGGAAGATCTTGCCGCCGATGGCCTTCTCTGCGTAAGCGGGCTTGCCATTGGCCAGGGTCTCCGTGACGGGACAGTCGGGGCAGATCGTTTCGCGCTGATAGAAGGCCCGATAGCAGGTCTGGTGAAGCAGCACCTCCCGCGTGGCAGGCAGCCCCAGCGCATCATAGGCCTTGTTGAGCTTGAGCAGCTGGTAGTTCCTGTCAAGAATAGCCACCGAGTCGGTGATGGCGTCGAAGGTTCCCTCCCAGACTTCCTTGCTGCGGGCCACCGCCTCAAAGTAGACGGCGTTTTCAATGGACATGGCCGCCAGCGATGTCAACGCGATAATCAGTTTCATGTCCCCCGAGTAGAACGGATCACCCGAGCTCTTGTCGGCAATATTGATCACCCCCAGGACCTCCAGGCTGTGAGGGCGGCCGCTCTTGAGAATGGGCACCGACACAAACGATTTCGAGCGGTAAGTTCCCCGGGACCTTTTCTTGAGATCGGGATAATGATCTATGTTCTGGATGAAGAGCGGTTTGGCCTTCAGAATCACATCGCGGCAGACGCTATCCGTCAGGGCGAGACGCTGATGGCGCACCTCCCCTTCCGGCAGTCCCTGGTGGGCGACGACATTGAGGTATTCGCGGCTCTCATCCAGGAGCAGCACCGAGGCCTTGGTGATGCCGATCGTCGAGACAATCCGATCCAGGATGACCTCGCAGACTTTTCGTACATTCAGGATGTTCACCAGGGCATGGCTGACATTGTAGAAGAGATTGAGGACCTTGTAGTTCTGAAGCAGTTCCTCCGACATGCTGTCGAGTTTGATTTCGCACAGCGCGAGGTCGCACAGGTGGGCTCCGCAGGTCTCCAGCGCCAGGTGAAGATGCCCTTTGGGAAGCGCGTCCGTCACATCTGCCGCCAAGGTTCCCAACGGCTGATCGCGCACGGCCAGGGGGGTGCTCGCCGATTCCTCCGGCCCGGACGGCCACCCCGCCTGGGGGGCTACTTCAAGGAGCAGTGCTCCCGCCGGATCGAGGAGACGAAAGCGGGTCCTGAAAAGAGAGGCCTGCCGCTGGAGAACTCCTTCGAGGACTTTCGGTTTGATGTAATCGGTGATAATCCGCTTGTCCAAGGGGCATAACCCGGCCCCGGGTCAGCCAGGGGCAGTCTCAGCCGGCGTCGGGGCTCATGCAGTACTGTTCGCTTGCGTTCAGGAAATGGGCGGCCTCCCGTGGTCCAGATTGCTGGGAGGCCCTCGCCCGGATCTTGCCAGAAATATTCCTAATTTAACAAAAAGATGTGGATAGTTCAAGAAATTGTTGTAGGATTTTTGACGCTCTGCTCGGAAAGAAGTGAAGGGCAGGGTCGCAGAGAAGCCAAAACAGGCTCAGCCCGGCCTCTCGCGTGTCACGTAGTCGAGAATCCTCTGTCGGTCTTCGGGGCGGATCTCCTCGAACTGGAGACCCACATCATAGAGCGACCCGCCGGCCGTCACCCCACGCTGATACCAGGCGACCCGAGCCATGGCCCGGATGGGTGCCCCCCCGGAGGGGAGCTGAAACTCCACGGCCACCCAGTTCTGCACGTCCACGTCGTCATCGAAGGAAATATGGAGCCCGCTGCTCGTCAGGCCGTCCACCTGAAGGAGGACACCCCCGCCGCCCACATTGGCCACGGTGCCTGTCAAGACTTGTGACACGTGCCCCGGATCCCGCCCGCTTACAATCCGGTACCGAGCCAGCGAGTCGGTCGGCACCCGTCGGAACTGACGCTTTTCAGTCCAGTGAGGCTTGTCCATACCGTTAAAACCAGAGAGGTCGGCCGACATGCTCGGCCACCCGGCAGACAACCGCCGCGAGGATCCCCCCCAAGCCGTCGACCAGCAGGTCCAGTATCTCGAAAGTCCGGCCCGGCACCATCCGCTGGTGCAGCTCATCGGAGAGGCCGTAGAGAAAAACGAGGCAGACCGCCCAGAGATAGATCCTCGGTCGTTGCTCGAAACGATGCAGGGCGCGCAGCACGAGATAGCCGAGCCCCGCATAGACGATCAGGTGCACCCCCTTGTCGAGGCCGTGGGCGAGAGAGACATTCTCGAAGGAGCGGGAAGAGAGATAGAAAATGAGCCCCGCATAGAGAATGGGCGGCAGATAATACCGGGGGATAGCAAACCACCCATCCACCCCCTGCGGCTCCCTGCTGTGCGACAAATCCCTTCGACTCCCAAGCCCGTATATTGCACGCGTCAGGGCTGAACCCCGATGAGACAGTTCGGGCGGCCCTCAGTGATCCGCACCGCCACCAGGGTCCCCGTGAGGGAAACATCTCCCTGAAAATGAACGATTTTGTTGGTGCGCGTCCGGCCGGTCAGACCCTGCGGATCCCTCGGGTTGCGCCCCTCCACTAAAATCTCGACGAGCGAGCCGACGAGAGCGTTGTTCCGGCGGGCGGAAATTTCCCGCTGAAGGTCGAGGACCGCCTGCAGCCGTCGTTGAGCGACCGTCTCCTGTACCCGGCGGGGCAGCTCTGACGCAGGGGTCCCGGGACGGGGCGAAAAGACAAAGCCAAAGAGGCTGTCAAAACCGACGTCGCCAATCAACGAGAGGGTCTCCTCAAAATCGCCATCGCTCTCGCCCGGAAACCCGACAATGATGTCGGTGCTCAGGGCGATCCCCGGCATCGCCTCGCGCAGCAGGGCAATGCGTTGGAGGTAGTGGGCACGGGTGTAGCCCCGCCGCATGGCCGACAGAATCCGGTCCGAGCCTGATTGCACGGGAAGATGGAGCGCCTCGCAGATCGGCCCCAGCGATGCCATGGTATGCACCACCTCTTCCGACAGATCCCCGGGGTGGCTGGTTACGAACCGGATCCTGTCAATTCCAGGAATCTTACAAACAGCATGAAGTAAATCAGAGAACATTATGTTTTCATTGTCTTTCTTGCCGTAAGAATTCACGTTTTGCCCGAGCAGTGTGATCTCCCGATACCCCCGCTCGGCCAAGTCCCCTATTTCACGAAGAACCCCCTCCAGGGGCCGACTCCGCTCGGGACCACGCACGCCGGGTACCACGCAGTAGGCACAGTGGTTGTCACAACCGTAGATGATCGGCACATAGGCGTGATAGAGACTGGTCCGCACCGACTCCAGGCGCGCGGTGTCGAGATCGAATTCCCTTTTCGCCAAGAGGGAGGTGGCCCTGCGCCCCGTTTCAGCTTGCCGGATCATCTCCGGGAGGTCCCCCGCGCTGCCCGTCCCCAATACAAAGTCGACCGCCGGCTCCCGGCTCAAGATCCCCTTCCCCATAGACTGGGCGACACACCCGGCCACCCCGATCTTCACGGACGGGTCCCGGAGCTTGTACTCCCGCAGACGTCCCAGCTCACTGAAGACCTTCTGCTCGGCCTTCGCCCGGATGGCGCACGTGTTGAGCAGGATCAGGTCGGCCCCGTCCGGCGTGTCGGTCGGTTTGTATCCGGCCCGGCCCAGGATGCCGAGGTACTGCTCGGAGTCGGCGTCATTCATCTGACAGCCGAAGCTTTTTAGATAAACGGTCTTTTCCTTCATAGGGACCATTTGTACCACTTTCCCAAGGGGCAGACAAGGGTGTTTTCGCGAGCCCGCGGCGCCCGGACGGCGCCTAAGAATCCAAGAGCAGGTGCAGGCGGTCGCCTCGCTGCAGCCCCGTTTTCTCCGCGGCGCTCTCCTTGTAGCAGAAGATCTCCAGCAGATTGAAACTGTTGATGATCATGCCGGCCTGGTCGCTTCGGTTCTCGGCATAGGCGGTGTAGAATCCGCGGATTTGCTTGCCCCGGGTTTCGGCAATGAGTTCCCGCCCCGACGCCATCAAGGGCTCGAGATGCATCTGCTGAATATTCGTGATGAGATTGCCGAAGCGATCCACATGAATGATCTCCCCCCGGATCCCATGCTCAGAAATCAGCAGTTGAGGAATGTTCAATCGGGTGTAGTCGCTTACGACCGCTCCCAGCTGCTCCGGCTTCACCCCCCGGGAGAGCCAGGCCGCGGCGGGCGCAAAAATGTCGCGCCCATGGAACGTGCGGCTGACTTCCGGGCGCATATGTTCCCGTGATGTGATGGCCCGGACGGTGCAGGGTGCTTGACGGTCAAAAAGGAAGGAAAGCACGCCGTTGTCCGGCGCCAGGAAGCAGCCCCCCTCGCTTTCGGCGAGCAGCGGCCGACGCCCCGTCCCCACACCGGGGTCCACCACAATCAGGTGAATGGTCCCCTCGGGGAAATAGGGGTAAGCATACCCGACGGTATAGAGGGCCTCCTCCACGTGATGGCGTTCTATCTCATGGGAAAGATCCACCACCGTGGCACCGGGACTGATAGAGAAGATCACCCCCTTCATGATCCCCACGAAAGGGTCCTGCAGTCCAAAGTCAGTGGTCAGTGTGATGAGGGAAGCCTTTTTCATCGTCTCTCTCCCCCGGTTAGCGTGCTGCCCGCACCTGCCCGAATTCTCTGCGCAGCCGCTCCAAGAAGGTGAAGGAGCGGATTTCGCGTCCGAGCAGATAGAGGAGATAGCCGTGTAAAACCCGCTTCAGCTCACCGTTGAGCCGCCGGTCCAGCGCAACCCGCCCGATCCGCTCACGGGAAAGCTCGGAGGCTTTGCGCCAGAAATGAACGGCACCGCGAGAGACGGACGCCAGATCTTTCGACGCACCGCCGCAACCGCCACAGACGAGTCCCCCCTGTTTCGATGAGAAGCCGTAAGCCGCCGCCTTGCGGCCGCACGACACGCAGGCATCCAGACGCGGCGCGTACCCGAGAAGCGCCAGAAACTGGATTTCAAAGATCCGGAGGAGGGCTTCGGGACCTTTGGCCGCCTCCATCTGTCCGAGGGCAGCCACGAGCAGCCCGAAACATTCGGGCGCGGCCTGCCGTTCCGGCACGAAATGGAGAGCCAATTCGGCCAGATACTGGGACGAGGCCGACCGGAGCAGATCCTCGCGGATGCCCTGGAAGGAGTGCAGCACATCGAAGTGATTGATGCCGATGAGATTCTTTCCCTGCCGATCGAAATAGACAAGCCGGCCATGGGTCAGCACCTCCAGGGAGGCGCCGAAACGGCTCCGCAGACGTTTCGCCCCCCGGGCAAGCCCTGAGAGCCTGCCGTGCCCCGGGGTGAGAAAGGTCACAATCCTATCGGCCTCTCTGAAATCAACCGTCCGCAGCACCACCGCTTCCGAATCGTAAAGGGGCATGGGGCATGGCCTCCAGCCGGCATCCCTTGGCCGGCGGGCTCAGGCGATCAAGGCCCGGGCAATGGTAAAGTATATGACGATCCCCATCAGATCGGTCGATGTCGTGACGAAAGGATGGGTGGCCACCGCCGGATCGATGCCGACGCGCTTGAACAACATGGGATACATCACACCGATGAGAACGGCAAACAGCATGGAGGCACAGATGGACAGCCCCACCACCACGCCGAGAAGCGGTGGCGTCTCAAAGGAATAGTAGGCCAGCAGACCGAGCAGATTCCCGTAGATGAACCCAAGCAGCATCCCCACTCGCAGCTCCTTGAACATCACCGGGAAGAGATGTCCCGTATCAATCCGCCCCAGAGCCATGCCCCGCACCACGATGACCGCCGACTGGCCTCCGATGTTCCCGCCCATGCCGAGAATGACCGGGACGAAGGCCGCCAGCGCGATCACCTTGTGGAGCGCGTCCTGAAAGGAGTTGATAAGATAGGAATTGAGGATGCCCGCCAGGAGCGTGGCCGTCAGCCAGGGGAACCGGATCCGGGCGATCTTGAAGGCCGATTTGCTGGTAATCTCCTCGTCGTCGGTCCCCGCCATCTTGTAGAGATCCTCCGTGGCCTCTTCCCGGATGACCTCGATGACATCGTCCACTGTCACCATTCCCATGAGCCGATGCTCCGCATCCACCACGGGAATGGCCAGCAGACCGTACTTCTCCACCTCCCTCGCCACTTCCTCCTGATCCGTCTCCACGGTCACGTAGACGGGCTCGGGATTCATGATCTGCCGAAGCGGCCGGTCGGGCGGGCTCGTGATGAGCTGACGCAACGAAATCACGCCCAGCAGATGGCGGTGATGGTCGATGACGTAAAGATAGAAGACCATCTCAAATTCTTCCGACTGACGGATCCGGTCGATGGCCTCGGCCACGGTGACGCGCTCGTCCACGGCGAAGACCTCGGGATTCATGATCCCCCCGGCCGTGTCTTCGTCGTAGTCGAGGAGCATGCGGACTTCCCGGGCGCCTTCGTCATCCGTCATCAGTTTCAGAATCTCCTGGGCCTTCTCCTCTTCCAGAACTCCGAGAAAATCGGCAGCCACGTCCGATTCCATCTCCTGTACAATATCGGAGGCCGCCTGCGCATCGAGATCCGCAACGAGTTCATCCCACTGGGGCTCTCCCATTTCGCTGAGCACGTCGGCCGCGAGGGAATCATTGGCTCGGACGATCCGGAAGAGTTTCTTCTTGTCCTCCACAGAGAGATGCCTGAAAAGGTGGGCAATGTCCGCAGGGTGGGTCTTGTCCAGGATCCGGATGATGTTCAGGTTGGCACTTCTTTCCAGATACCGTTTGACCGACTTCAAAGTGATGTCGAATTTCTTGGTGTGCATGGCCGTGACCGTTGGCTCGGGGGCCACCGCCTCCCGATAATGCGCGCCGTCGAATTTGTCTACTGAAAACCGAACTCCCGAAGGGCACCGACCTGGCTGCGCCAGTCCTTTCGCACCTTCACCCAAAGCCGCAGGAACACCTTGCTGTTCAGAAAGGACTCGATTTCGGGTCGGACGAGTGAGCCGATTTCCTTGAGCATGTCGCCTCGACGGCCGATGAGGATCCCCTTCTGCGAGTCCTTTTCCACATAGATGACCGCTTCCACGTCGGTCAGCCCTCCGCTCTCCCGCCGCTTCACCGCCTCCACCACCACCGTTGCCGCGTAAGGAATCTCCCGATGCGTTCTGCGGATGATCTTCTCCCGTATCATCTCGGCGATCATGAAGCGCTGCGAGACATCGGTGATGCTCTCCGGCGGGAAAAAGGGAGGCCCCTCTGGAAGGGCCCGGACAATCATCTCCTCGAGCAGATCAACCCCGTCTCCCCGCAACGCCGAAAGAGGCACAACTTCCTTGAAAGAGAGTCGGCCCCGATAGGCCTCAATTACCGGAAGAATTTGATCTTTTTTTAAAGAATCAATCTTATTTATTATCAAATAGATAGGGCTTATTACTTCATTCAGCTTCTTTAAGATAAAGCCTTCATCTTCGCTGATGCCGGTGACCGGTTCGATCAGAAAGAGGATCAGGTCAGCATCTTGCAGGGAAGCGAGCGCGCTGTTGACCATGATCTCGTTGAGTCGATGGCGGCCCTTATGCACGCCCGGTGTATCGAAAAAGAGAATCTGGGATCGGGGGGTCGTCTTGATCCCGAGAATCCTGTTGCGGGTCGTCTGGGGTTTGTCCGTGACGATGGAGAGCTTCTCTCCCAGGATTCTGTTCATCAGGGTCGACTTGCCGACGTTGGGCCGGCCGATGAGCGCCACGTATCCCGATTTGAAGCCCTTTGCCACGCGCACGCAACCCCTCACATGGGACGTTCCCCCTGAAATGACGGCCGCTGACAAACGTGCCACAATCTAACAGATGGGCCGTGGAGCGTCAACACCTACTTTACAACAGGACTCATCGTGCTGAGGCCCCAAGGATTTTGGAGGCGCTGTCGGAACTCACAAGGTGGCGGTGGGCAGACAGAGCTTGTTGAACTCCTCCATGGCGAAGCGATCGCTCATGCCTGCGATGTGGTCACAAATGAGGCGCAGGAAATCGGATTGGCGCTGAAGCGCCCGGATCGCCTCCGGCACATCGGGCAAAGGCACATCCCGCAGATAGGGCTCCCGTCGGCTGTGGGCGTAACGCAGCAGCGCCCAATCCTGCAGCTGCCTCGGATTGGTGTAGTAGGCTTTGAACAGATTCCGGACAAAGAGTATGGCCCGGCCGTCCATGCGGTTGACCTGAAAGCTGTTGATGATTTCCCGATAGACAAAGGCCTTCAGTTTGCGAAAGAGCGCACCGCCCTTGTCCGAGAAGGCAACCAACCCGGGCGGGATTTCCTGGAGCTTTGTGTAGTAGTTCTCCGTTGTGCGGACCGCGGCGTCTTGCGCCCAGGCCTCGATATTCTTCGCACTCTGCAGCAGCAGATCAGTCACAAGAAAATGGATGGTTCCCCGCACCAGCATGTTCTGACGGTGAAAGGAGCGCCGGGTGGCCTGGTAATCCGGCAGGATCCTACGGATAACCTCTTCCATGAGATCGAGACGCTCAATGGTCTTCAGATTCACCAGACCGATGCGCAGACCGTCTTCCATATCGTGGGCCTGCTGCGCAATCTCGTCGGAAACGCCCACCACCTGCCCTTCCAGAAACAGCGGGCTCTCCATCCGGAAGCGCTCCGACTCGAAGGGGTGGTAGCACACGTCAGCCGGGACAGAGGTGTGCCGCACGATCCCGAAACGGGTCTCCTCGGTCAGATTCAGTCCCTCATCCAGATAGCGCCGCTCCAGGATGTCGACCACCCGCAGGCTCTGTGTATTGTGTTTGAAACCACCGGGGGAGCCGAGTCCATCGAAATCGAGCAGGCCGTCGAGGTTGTCCCGCCCGGACATAATGCCGTGCAGCACCTCTTCACCAACATGGCCGAAGGGGGTATGGCCCAGATCGTGACCCAGCGCAATGGCTTCGGCCAGATCCTCGTTGAGCGACAAAGCCCGGCAGATGGTGCGTGCAATCTGGGCAACCTCCAGCGTATGGGTCAGGCGCGTTCGCTGATGGTCGCCCTCGGTCGAGACGAAAACCTGGGTCTTGTGTTTGAGTCGTCGAAAGGCCCGGCTGTGAATGATTCGATCACGGTCCCGCTGGAATTCCAGGCGGTAGTCGTGGCGCCTCCCTTCGGTACGTATCTTACGCCGGCGGGTCGCGAGACGGCTCTTCATGGCATACACCGCGAGCCGCGCCTCTTCCAGATCCTCCAAACGCTTCTTGTCGAGAAATTGAGCCGACACCGATCTGCTATCCCCTCACCGGCCGTCCTGGACAGAATTCAAGCCGATATCTTAACAGATCGTGCCGTCAAAGGAAAGGCCGAGCACTGCCTTTTTGTTGTGCACTCCAGGGGCCATTGTTATAATTTAGGGAGCACACCAGGACTTCGCGAAGAGCTTTCTCATAGACCAGTGCCCGTCTTCGGTTTGTGGCTGTTTTTTTCCTCAAGGTCGCAACCGTTCATGACGATAAGGGGGTTGATGGACACCATTCGGGCCGACGAGGAGGAAGAGGATGAGTCTGAAACAAAATTGCTGGGAGTTCAAGAAATGCGGCCGGGAAGAGAACGGCGAGAAGGTGCATGAGATGGGCGTCTGCCCCGCGGCCATCGACAGCGGCTGCGAAGGCATCAACGAGGGGAAAAACGGCGGGCGGATCTGCTGGGCCGTCGCCGGCACCTTCTGCGGCGGAGAAGTGCAGGGATCCTACGCCGACAAGCAGCTTTCCTGCATGACCTGCGAATTCTTCAAACTGGTGGAAGCGGAAGAAGGCGTGGGACGGTTCCGGATCGTCAAACCGGAACAGGTCGGCAACCCAGAGTGATCGGGCGCCCGGCGAACCGTCCGCCGGTGTTCCCACAGGCACGATGACGCGCACTGCCTTGCCCGCAAGCAGGGGTGCTCACCGTGCGGTACCAATCACGATTCACCCGCGAGGGACCGTGGCGGCATTCCGGCGCTCACCCTGTCGCCGCTCCCCGCGCCGCCGATCCAATTTCTGGCGCTGGGGCGTGTAATAGCCTGCGGCCGCATAGGCGCGCCGATCGATGCCTGAGCGTCGATCGACACCACTGCGCCGATCCAGCCCTGTCCGCCTCTCTTTCATCAACGCACCCGATACGGTTTCCTGCAGCCGGTGCCTGCGGTGGTGATCCTGCGCCCCCACGGCAAACCCTGTTCAGAGGCAGCGGCCCTCACAGGTTTTTCAGTTTCTTCAGCACCTCTTCCCGACCGGCCAGCAGCAGCAGGTCGCCCCGCTCGATCACGGTGTCTGGCTGCGGCACGACTTCGATCATCTGCTCGCCGCCCGCGCCGCCGGGATCCTTCTTCTTGATCATGTATACCTGCACCCCGTAGCGCTGTCGCAGCGCCAGGGCCTTCAGGTCTTTCCCAACAAAGGCCACGGGCGCGCTCATCTCCACCAGGGCGAACCCATCGGCCAACGTCTGCATGGGCGCCTGATCGATGCGACCGATGCCGTCTCGAATCTCCGTCAAGGTGTCCCGTTTGAAAAGTTCGCTGTTGTACGCATCGATCACGCGTGTCTCACGAACACGCCCCAGCAGCAAACCCGGGTCCGACGCGTCTCGCACCGGCAGTTCATCCCTGTCGTTGGTCCCGAAAAGATGCATGGCGTGGTCCAGGTTGTCCTCGGGATGCAGTGTGGGCACTGAGTCTGAAACCAGATCCCGTGCCACCAGCAGGTCCTTCAGGTTCTCCAGATCCTTCAAGATCAGGGAGAGATCCTTGAGGCGAATGGTTCCGACGAAACGGTTATCCCCCCGGACCACATAGAAGGTGCTCTCCTTGGACCGGGTCATCAGGTCAACCAGGCTGCTGAAGGGGTAATCCTCAGGAATGGTGTTGACCGGCTCCAGCACGTCGCTCACGTGGAGTCTGCGCAGCACGTTCATCTCCTTGCCTTCGAAGATATTGATCCCCCGCAGGGAGAGTTTCAGCGTGTAGATCGACTCCTTCTCTAGCTTGTTGGCCAAAAGGGAACTGCTGATACAAGCAATCATGAGCGGCAAAATGATCTTGTAGTCGTTGGTCAGCTCAAAGATGATGAGGATGGCCGTGATGGGTGCATGGGTTGCACCCGACACCACGGCGCCCATCCCTACCAGGGCATAGGCACCGGAGGTTGCGGTGGCCGCCGGAAAGAGCTGATGCACCACCGATCCGAAAAACCCGCCGGCCATGGCACCGATAAAGAGCGACGGAGCGAAAACGCCCCCCGACCCGCCGGACCCAAGCGTCACCGAAGTGGCAGCCACCTTGAGAAAGATCAGCAGGAAGAGGAGCCACCAGGCGAGCTGCCCGTGGAGCGCCAGATTGATGGTGTCGTACCCGACCCCGTAAATATGGGGAACCCCCAGGGCCAGTACGCCGATGATCAGACCGCCGATGGCGGGCTTGATGACATCGCTGATCCGGGCCCGTTCGAAAAAATCCTCGGAGAAGTAAAGAACCCGGATGAAGGCCAAAGCGATCACGCCGCAAAAGAGGCCGAGCGCAAAATAGCCGACGAGTTCAAAGGGGCTGACCAGCTCATAGGTGGGCACTTCGAAGGCTGCGAAATCGCCCAGGTAATGCCGAGAGACAACGGTCGCCACCACCGAGGAAATCACGATGGGGCTGAAACGCGTCAGTCCGAAGTCCCCAAGGATAATCTCCACCGAGAAGAGCGCGCCCGCAATGGGCGCGTTGAATGCGGCGGCGATGCCCGCGGCGGCTCCGCAGGCGACAAAGGTCCGCAGGCGACGCCCCGAGACCATGAGCAGCTGACCGATGGTCGATCCGATGCTGGAGCCGATCTGTACGACGGGCCCTTCCCGACCGACCGATCCGCCCGTTCCGATGGTGAGTGACGACGCGAGGGCCTTGATCAGCGCCACGCGCGGACGGATGATACCGTCCCGGATGACCACGGCCTCCATCACTTCGGGCACGCCGTGTCCCTTGGCTTCCTTGGCAAAATAGTGAATGATGGGACCGACGATCAGCCCACCGACGGCGGGAATCAGGATCTTGCGGTACCAGGGCAGGGACTGGGCCAGTTCCAGCAGATTCAATCCGGGACCGAAGAACAGGCCCTGAAAGAACCGAATGAGGAATCGAACCCCGATGGCGCCGAATCCCGCCAGTAGTCCGATCACAATTGCCACCAGAATGACGAAGGTATGCTCCGTCATTTTCATCTGCTCTATGCGCTGGAGCAGCGCCTTTTTCCAGGCCTGGGCTAGACTGGTGCGCACCGGCAATGGCACCGCGGCTCCTCCCCCTCAACGGATCGGCAGGTATGGGCTCTCACATTGCTGTAGGAATTTTGCAAACAGCCCCCATCTTGACAAAGCGTAGCCTTGAAGTCAACAGAAACCGTGCCGTTGCAACAGGCCGCATTCGAATAGACAAATACCGGCTTTTACAGTATATATCGTGTCAGGTGGGGCGGCGCTCCAGAAGACGGGCATGCCCCTATGCGGAGATGAACCCGATGGTCCGACGATTCCTGGCGATGGCAGTACTCCTGGCAGGGTGTGCCCTCTCCCTGGCTTCCGGTTCGGAAGGGGGGCGAAGCGCGCTCCTTGCAGAAATCGATGGGGTGATCAACCCCGTCGCCATGGAGTTTGTCATCAAAGCCATCGAAAAGGCCGAGGAGACTGAGGCCGAGTGTTTCATCCTGAAGCTCGACACACCCGGCGGGCTTGGCGAATCGATGCGGGAGATGGTGAAGCGGATGCTCGCCTCGGACGTCCCCGTGGTGGTTTATGTGGCGCCCGAAGGGGCGCGGGCCGCGTCCGCAGGGGTCTTCATTACCCTGGCAGGCCATGTGGCCGCCATGGCCCCCGGCACCCATATCGGCGCCGCCCACCCGGTGAACCTGGGCGGGCAGTCCATGGACGAGGAGATGGCCAAGAAGGTGGAGAATGATTTCGCCGCCTTTGCCCGCTCCATCGCAAAGCAGCGTGGCCGTAACGAGGAGTGGGCCGAGGCCGCGGTGCGGGAAAGCGTCTCCATCACGTCCGACGAGGCCCTGGAAAAGCAGGTGATCGACCTCATTGCCGCGGATGTGCCCGCTCTGCTTGCAAAGATCGACGGCCGTAAGATCACCCTCTCTGGCAAGGAAATCACCCTGAGGACAAAGGACTTGGCCGTCACTGAGCTGGCCAAGGGCCTGCGCTACCGCATTCTGGACACCATCACCAACCCGAACGTGGCCTACATCCTGATGATCCTCGGCTTCTACGGGCTGTTCTTCGAACTCTCCAATCCGGGCGCCATTCTGCCCGGCGTCGTCGGCGGCATCTGTCTGATCCTCGCCTTCTATGCCTTTCAATCCCTGCCGATCAACTATGCGGGGCTGCTGCTCATCATCCTGGCCATCATCTTGTTCATTGCGGAAATCATGGTCGTCAGCCATGGCATCCTCTCCATCGGCGGCGTCATCGCCATGATTCTCGGCTCCTTTCTCCTGATTGAATCACCCCAGCCCTACCTGAGAATTTCCCTGGCGGTGATTCTGCCCACGGTGGCGTTGACCGCTCTGTTCTTCCTTTTTGTCATCGGCCTGGCGGTCCGGGTGCACCGTAAACGTCGCGCCAGCGGGCCCGAAGCGCTCATCGGCGAGACGGGAGAAGCACAAACCACCATCGATCCGGAGGGAAGCGTTTTTCTGCACAGCGAGATCTGGCGGGCAAAGAGTTCCGAGAGAATCGAAAAGGGTGCGAAAGTCGAAGTGGTCGGTCTGGACGGCCTGACCCTCGATGTTCGTCCGAAGAAATCTTAATACTGCGGGACGCAGTGCGCCCGGCTCACCGGGCGAGCGGCCAAACCGTCCGCCCGCAATTCACGAGAAGGAGAGCATACCATGCCGATGATTCTTCCCATCCTTGCACTGATTGTTTTCTTCCTCGCTTCGGCCATCAAGGTGGTGCGGGAATATGATCGGGCCGTGGTGTTCCGACTCGGTCGCCTTCTGGCCGTCAAGGGCCCCGGCCTCATCATCCTGATCCCCGTGATTGACCGGATGATGCGCGTCTCGCTCCGGACCGTCGCCATGGATGTGGAGCCCCAGGACGTCATCACCCGGGACAACGTCTCCATCAAAGTCAACGCGGTGCTCTATTTCCGGGTGCTCCAGGCCGACAAGGCGGTCGTGGAGGTCGAAGACTATCTCTATGCCACCTCTCAGCTCTCCCAGACGACGCTGCGCAGTATTATGGGCCAGGCGGAGCTCGACGAAATC
>CAMYMF010000027.1 GCA_947259355.1 uncultured Nitrospirota bacterium
GATCATGAAGCAGAACATGTAACCCTTGCGGCCGTTGAAGCCCTGGACCTGGTTCTGCCCCTTGTTGTAGGGCTGGCTGCTCATCCAGACGAATTTTTCTTTCGGCGTCAGATTGACGACGAAGTCCTTCTTCTCATCGATACCGCCGCCAGGTCCGTGGGTGATCATGTAGCACTCCACGACCTCTCGGGTGGTGCAGGTGTTGGCGATGTTGACGATGGTGATGCCGTTGATGTTGTCAATGAGCGGGTAGGCCAGCAGGCTGCCCGGCTCGTTGAGGTTGTTGAGACTTCCTGCATAACTCGGTGCGGCGAAGAGACCGAGCGTCATGCAGACAACCAGTGCGAGTATCAGTTTTCTCATGGCTCATTTACCTCCTTCAAAGGTTTGCAGATTCTCTGCGTTTTGTGCGTGACTGCCTTGTTCCGGAAAGACTCCCATTGCCCCCTTTGCGTACTTGATTGCACCTTCTTTCATGCGAAAAACAATTAAAAAAAGATTATTCTACAGATATACAAAGATAATAGGGTAAATAAAATATTATACAGTCGTATTTTGTCTGATTTTAATGTAGAAATTCCCAGATTTTTTTTGTGGGAAATTCTCCTACAAGTCCGTTTTGTGGGTGGCAGGGCCAGGGGGAAGGCTTTGGTTGGAATTAAAGAATTGACGGTCTGTCAATCGTTAGGATGGCTCAAAACAAAGGGTTTGCCGTGTCTGAGGCGCCCCGGCATTCGCCCGGGATCCGGCCGGTTGCATCGTGAATTCGCCGTGGGAGCAGCTTTTTGATTCACAGGTGCGTCGCGGAGAGGTGGCCGAATGCGCCGGGCTGATGCCGGGGCGTCATCTATTGTTCGCCGGTGCACGGCGAACAAAGCTCAACTACTGCACAGGAACGTCGGGCAGGACGATCTTGGCCGCCACGCCCGAGTCCGGATGCTGGAAGACGTTGCCGCCCCAGGCGAAAACCCGGCCCAGATTCTGGTGGAAGACCGCCCAGAGAGGATGGGTGCTCGTGGTGGCGCAATGAAATCCGAGGGTGAAAATGCTTGCGATATCGAGCTGCAAGTCGTCGGTCAGATCATACTGCTCGAAATCCTTGAACTCGAGATGCCGGCTGAACTTGGTCTCGACTTCGTTCCAGCAGTAGACGTTGATATCGAAGTCGGGCTGTCTCGATTCGACGAAATCGTAATCGGAAACCCCGGGTTTAATACCATCCTTACTGCCGGGGCTGGCCACGGCCAGGGTCCCATAAATGGAGCCCGTAACCTCGGCCAGACCTTCGAACATGATCTGGCTCGGTGCCGCGCTGTACTCGAGGCCGTCCAGGTTGAGTTCGCGGTCAGCGGTGGTAATCGCGATCTCGACCTGATGGGGGAGGGCGTTGTAGTTGAAGGAGCGGGCGTTGCCCAGGTCGATGAGGGTGGCGTCGCCTTTGAAGACGTTGCACTCGGGACCGAAGGCAGGGTTGCCGTTTGCCTTACACCCTTCGTTCTGCGTGTACTGATCGACGATGGTGTAGCAGAACATGTAGCCCTTGCGTTTGTCAAAATCCTGGATCTGGGTTCGGCTCCCTTTGAGGGTCTTGTCCATGGGGTTGTTGGTCATCCAGACGAACTTCTCCTTGGGTGATAGAAAGATGAGGAAGTCCTTCTTTTCATCGATGCCGCCGTCGGGGCCGTGGGTGACCATGTAGCACTCCAGGATCTGGGCGTCAGAGCTGGTGTTGGCGATGTTGACGATGGTGACGCCGTGGATGTTGTCAATCAAGGGATAGACAAGGATTGCGCCCGGCTCATTGAGATCGCTAAGAGCCGGCTGCGCATGGCTCGGTGCAGCAAAAAGACCGATCGTCATGCAAAGGATGAGTAGGAAAATCAGTTTTCTCATGAGTGTTACCTCCTTGGGTTCTCTTGGGTGTTCATCCGACCGCCTGGTGAGACGGATTTGGGAGATGTTTTACCCGGTTGTTGTGATACGTCCTCTCCAGCGAAATCCGTTCGAGCTCTTGAAAAGCCCGAATATTGGCTAATAATAGCCTAAAATCGGCAAATTGAAATAGGACTGCGGCTTTTTTTTGTGTAGGACGGACCTGTCTTTTTTTGTCGGATTTGGTCCTACAGGGGGGGCGTAATCCACGGGTCCCTGCGTCTCGCGGCGCTTTCGAACGGGCCCCGTCATTGAGCAATAACTTATTGATAATTTGTAATATTATGCCGCCAGGCCTGCACCGTGTGCGTCTATTGATGGTTGACTTGCTTTGTCAGACGGCCTGTCGCCAGCTGTCGTCATGCAGATTCTCTCCGGGGGCCGCACCACGGTTGTGCCGGTATGGGCGATAAGACTTATCTGAAGAAAAGCAGAGATATAAAACGATTCATTCAGAAAGGGGAGATTTCAACCAATGCGTAAGGGATCGGTTTACCGCAATGTCAGCCGCCCTACGCTCCAAGTGGGCGGGTTTTGCGGCGGGGCATGACAAGGCCGAAAAGGGTGTCGGTGGTTCCTAGATGCCGGCGGAGGGACGATCTACTGGACCGGCAGCTGTGGCAGCACGATCATGGCGGGGACACCGGCCAGGGGCTCCTGGTGGACGTTGCCGCCCCAGCCATAGACCCGCCCCAGATCCTGGCGGAAGACGGCCCAGAGCGGCTTGGTGGCTGTGGTGGCACAGTGCCAGCCCAGGGTGAAGATGCTGTAGATGTCGAGGTGCAGGTCCTCCGTGAGGTCGTACTGTTCAAAATCCTTGAAGGCAAGGAGCCGGCTGAACTTGGTCTCCACCTCGTTCCAGCAGAAGAGATGGATGTCGAAGGCCGGCTGAATGGAGTTGATGAAATCGATACCGGGGCTGGCCACGGCCAGGGTGCCGTGAATGGAGCCCGGGAATTCCGCGAGGCCTTCGAACATGATCTGGCTCGACACCATGGTGTACTCGCTGCCGTCCAGGTTCAGGATGCGATCGCCGTTCGGCCCGACCGTTCCCACCTGATGGGCGATGGCCATGTAATTGAAGGCGCGGGCATTGCCGAGGTCGAGCAGGGTGGCGTCGCCCTTGAGCTTGTCGTAGGCGATTTCGCGCTGGTCGTAGACATTGTCGATGGCAAAGCAAAAGAGGTATCCCTTGCGGTTGGCGAAATCCCGGATCTGGTTGCCTCGCTGATTGTAGGCCTGCGTGGTGATCCAGACGAATTGCTCCTTCGGTGTCAGCTTGATCACGAAGTCCTGCTTGTCATCGATGGTGCCGTCAATACCGTGGGTGATCATGTAGCATTCCAGGATGGCGTCCACGCTGCCCCAGTTGGCTATATTGACGATGGTCGCACCATAGATGTTGTCGATGAGCGGGTAGGCGAGCAGGCTGCCGGGCTCATTGAGCCTGTTGAGTTGTGCAGCGCTTGGTGCGGTATAGAGCCCGACCATCATGCAAAGCACGAATGGAAAGATCAGTTTCCGCATCGTCTGTTCCCGCGTCCTGTTTGCTGGCCCGAGTGGCTCAATCCCGGATTCTCCAGAAGACCGGTTCAATGAGCCGGTTTTGTATGGAATACTGGGTGATCTGAGCATTGTTGCTCAGGCCGAGTTTTTCCAAGAGGCGGGTGCGGTAAGTGCTGATGGTCTTGATGCTCAAGGTTAGCTCATCGGCGATCTCTTTGACCGTCTTGCCGGAAGCGATGAGACACATGACTTCGTACTCCCGGTCCGAGAGTCGTTCCAGGACTGGTCTTTCTTCCCGCCGGTCGAGGTGCGAGGCCAGTTTTTCCAGAAGCGATGAGCTGACATATTTCATGCCGGCCGAGACCTTTCTGACTGCTTCGAGCAGTTCGTTCAGGGTGCACCGCTTCGTCAGATAGCCGGAAGCGCCGGCTTTGAGCATGCGAACGGCATACTGCTCTTCAGGGTGCATGCTGAGGACGAGGATGTTGAGATCGGGTCTTTCACTTTTGAGCTGTTTGATGATGTCCAGCCCGCTGCGGCCCGGCATGGCGATGTCCAGTACCACCAGGTCATAATCCTTTTCCCAGACCTTGCCCAGAACGTCCTGGCCGTTGGCGGCCTCGTCGATTTCGACACCTTCGTCTATCTCCACGAGGACCTGCTTGAGCCCTTCCCTTACAATGGCGTGATCATCTGCAATGAGCATCCGTATCATAACAACCGCTCTCCTTGGTTTCTATGTTTTCAAGACGTCCCGTCGGGAAAGGACCGTTTCACCGGCTTCCTGGGACGCCTCGTGCTGATTCTGCCCGGCGGGTCGATGAAGTCGCTCTACCGCAAAGCGAGAGGGATGCTGACCCTTACCGTTGTTCCTTCATCGGATCTGCCCCGTATAGTGACAGTGCCTCCCCAACGGCGGATCCGCTCACGTATGCCGATCAATCCCAATGACTTGGGGTGGGTGATCTGCCTCTCGCGGATACCCTTTCCGTTGTCCTGCACCGACATCACCAGGTCGCCCTCCTGCTTTTCCAGCGTCACCTGAACCCGGGTTGCCTCGGCATGGCGAATGACGTTGGTCAGTGTTTCCTGGAAGATCCTGAATACCGTTGTCGCCCGTTCCTGGTCGAGGCTGCCGTTGCCCGAGTAGAGGGAGACTTCGCATGGGATCCCGGTCCGCTCCTCGAACTCCTGGGCCTGCCATTCCATGGCCGCTTGAAGACCCAGATCATCCAGCAGCCCCGGGCGCAACTCGCAGGCAATGCGCTGTACCGACCGGGCGGTTTCTTCAAGAAGATTCAGCATGGATCGGGTTTTGTCGTGGACAGCGGCATTCGCTTCGGGCAGTCGCTTGCCGAGCCAGAAGAGATCCATTTTCAGCGCGGTCAGGGCCTGGCCCAATTCGTCGTGAATCTCTCGGGCGATATGTTTTCTTTCCTCTTCCCGCACCGACTCGAGGTGCGCAGTGAGGTTGCGCAGCTGCTCGCCCGACGCCGCCAGCTTCTCCTCCGACGTTTTCCAGCGAGTGATATCCCGCACCACATGCAGGACGCCGCGAATCCGGCCAAGAGAATCTATATGAGGAATGGCCCTGATTTCAACGAACTTGTCCAGCTTGGGCTCGAAGCTTTCAAGCACTGCGGGCTGACCGGTTTGAAGGCATTGATAGCCCGGACAGCCCTGCTTCATGCATTCGGTGCCATGGTAATATCGGTAGCATTTCATCCGAGAATGGCGTGTGGACGGGAGCTGGAGTTGGCGCTGTGCTGCTGCGTTGGCGGCCACGATGTTGAAAGATCGGTCATGGACCGTGATGACATCCGGGAGGGCATCGAAGACCTCTCGCCAGGCTGTTGATGAAACACCGGAAATCGATATTTTTTGCAGTTTATCAAAGTTAGATGTAATAATAGAATGAAAAAGTGCCTTTTCGTCCATTTATCATCGATCTCCTGTCAGCTAATTTCCTATAATCTCCAAGTGTCTGTTTCAAATTTGAAAAACTATCTAACAAATCTAGACCAAAAGAGCCTATAGTTACTTAATAAATAGTTTTTGAAAGTCTCTGATGCTCTTTAAAGGCTTTATCAAGGTTAAAGTTCATAATATTAATAAATATCTTTTTCTTATAACTGTTTAACATATAAATAATCCAAATATGGACTAAAAAGCAGCTGATTTGAATATATTGACCTAATATTGTTTATTACTGGTCAAATTTCAAATACACAGCCAAATTATGCAATATGAATGCCACGTTTATAAGGCCTTGTTTTCTATGATTTATAGCTATTTGTTCCGCAGAAATGCTGGCTCACGGAAGGAATAAATTATAAAGATATCCTACACATCTGCAGGAATACTCCTACAGAGCGGCTAAAAAACAATAAAAACAGCTACTTATGGCTGTAAGGAATTCCGACACGTCGCAATAGCCAACCTTTTCAATAGGTTGCGGCCGGCAGAAAGAACGGTTCCAAAGTAAGGGCCAGCCGGATAAACAGGTTGTGTCGTCCTGTCTGGGCCCCTATAATGCGGGGATGGGCCGCCTCTCCAGATCCGCTAAGATGCTCCTGTCTGTTCTGATGACCCCTGTGCTCATTGGGTCGCTCTATGCTGCCTCGTCGGCCCCCCGTGACGCAGGCCGCCAAGAAAGGGCCGACCCCCTAGCGGTTCGTCTCATTCTGCTCGATCTCTACACCCTGGAGCTCTCTTCCGTTATCGATCCGTCGTTGCTGCAGGAAAGACTACACCAACTGGCAGCGCGATTGAACGTCGAGGCGTCCCGAAGCCCTGGAGATGCTGTCCTGCAGGCGGAGAATGCAATCTTGCAGGTGGAAGCGGGTGGCTACGATCCCCCGGCGGGCGAAGAGGCAGAGGTCGCTCGACTTCTGGAAATACCCGATCCGGACCTCGCGAGGCTCATGCGGGCGATTTACCGCGATCATGATGGCAGCGAGCCGTTAGACCGTGCGCGTTTCATCGAAATAATGGGGGAGAGCTGGTTCAGTCTGAGGGCGCTCATCCATGACGAGGAACGCCGAAGCGATCCGAGCGGCGCGGCGGAATTGAAAGCCCGCCTGCGATCACACGCGTCTGCGGCCGTCACGAGGCTGGGGCGTCTTGGCCTGATTGTCGGGGGGGCTGCTGTAACGGGTCTTTTCCTGTGGGGTCGCTATTTCCTGGTTGTTCGCCCCCGGGGTGTTCCGCGGCGCGAACAGCTCCTCTCGCGGGCCGACTGGAACGGGCTGGACGGCTATTTTCTCTTTCTCCTGTTCTTCTGTCTGCTCTCGGGCGCCGCCTGGCTGCTGGCCCCGCTTGTGGCGGGTTCGGAAGGTCTGGGTCTTTCGCCGGGAAGTGCCGTCCCATTGCTCTATTTGTTGCAAGCCCTGGCGGGCCTTATCATTCTCCAGCGGTTCTTTTTCCCGGGGCGTCTTTTCGACTCTTTCCACCGAATGGGGGGCGCCTTGGGCGACGGGACGGCCCGGCACGCGGCCGCGTGGGGATTCGGCGGGTACGCGGCCACCCTGCCACTGGTGCTGGGGGTCCTCTCCCTGTCGTCTTGGGTCATGGGCAGACCCCCGGTGAGCAGTAACCCCTTGATTCCCCTTATCATGGAGGCGACCACAGCGGGTGAGAAGCTCTTGTTTTTCATGACCGTGGCGGTCCTGGCACCGGTCTTCGAGGAGATCTTCTTCCGGGGGTTTCTCTTCAACGCTTTTCGCGCAACGTTGGGTACGGCCGCCGGGATGGTACTGAGTTCTCTGCTCTTTAGCCTCATGCATTTCGACTTCGTCATGGTTCCCGGTCTCTTTGCCATCGGCATGATGCTCTGTTTCGTCTACTATCATACCCAGTCTCTGGCAGCGCCTATGCTGCTCCACGGTCTCTGGAACGCAACCACCCTGATCACAGTGCAGACTCTCTTTCCATGACGGGGGCCGCTATTCCAATCGGCTCGTCCGCCTCATCATCGTTCTTTTTGCGGGAAATCGTGCATTTCATTGCATCGGCATTGCACTGTATGCACGATTGGTTGGGGTGGATGGAACGACGCCTCTCGGCGATGGTGCCGCTATTCTCGAAAAGCATGTAGTCTTTTTATGACACCCGTTTCCGTTTTTGCCGTATTGACACACTTATGCTTCACTCTTGTCTGTGTCCCAGACAATTCGGTGGGATTTTCCTGACAAACAGACATGAGCGCTGAATATGGGTCTCCCCTCGACCGTACCTGTTGCTGAATCGTTACATTCATTTGGGAAGTATAATGTAGCATATTTGTCCCAGATTCACCTGTGAATAACATTTATGTCACAAAAAAGTAACTCGCTGTTTTTTCTCCTTATATCGAACACCGTCGAAGAGGGCTCTGCCAGAGCGCCCCGAAGAACGAGCGTACTCAACGCCACGGCATGGGAAGCATTTCGCGAAAAGCATATTTAAAATCAATCTGTTATGAATAGGAGGGGTGGTGAGCAGTGCTTTTCCTACTGATTTGGTATGGATCTTGCTTTAAGACTAATGACCATTCTTGTCCAGTGGATCCATGGACCCTCCGGGTGAGGCGCAGTCGAGCGTCACCGCTTAAGGGAAGTCGTGGAGCGACACAATTCGTTGTCATTTGTTTTGATTGACGGGTTTGACTCATTTTTGTATAATCCCGCGGCTTATTTTGAAGCGTCCGGCAGGAGGGCCGGGGCGTTTTCCTGATTTCTTGACCCATTTTATCTGAACCAAGGGGGAGAAGCATGAAGGCAGCACTCTTTTCGAAGGTATTGATGGTTACATTTGTTCTGGCGGCATTGGCATTCTGGGCCTTTCCCGATACATCGCAGAGCTCTTGCGGCGCGGCGGCCTCGTCCTGTAAGAAGTGCCACGAGATCAAGGGGGAGATGAAGGTCGAATCGAAGGGACTGCACCACACCCAGCATTCCTTTGCCGATTTTTGTGTCTTTTGCCACGGGGGGAGTACCACGGCGACCACCAAGGAGCAGGCCCATGAGGGGATAATCAACCCGCTGGCCGATACCAAGAAGAGCTGCTCCGCGTGCCATCCCGATGATTTCGAGAAGCGCTCCGCCGTTTATGGAGCCGCTAGCAAATAGGCGAGACTGTTCAACGAGATGTCCGCAACGCCCCCCCCGGGTCTTGCGAAAAATAGGGTGGACGTGATCACACGGGCACGTCTTCGGGTGGGGGTTCGCGTTATCCAACCACCTCAAACGATTTGTTGATTGAAAGCCTGTGTTCCGCACCCCGGGGCCGAGGGGCCAGGGGGCCGGATGTGCCATGGCGCTTAGGCACGCCGCATGGGGAACACGGGCGCCCCTTGGATGAGCCGATACCTCTCTCAGAATATGCTCAAGGTGTCAGGCAAGCCTCGGACAGCATCGACGGAAGCCCTGCCGGGCGTGGCGACGGGGCGCTGCCGAAGCGGCTGTCGCCCCGGGGCGAGGCTGACTGCTGGCGCGACGGACGCAACGGGTCTCACCCGGCGGCGTTTCATCCGTCTCAGCGGGATTTCGGCCGCTGTCCTGTCGGCAATCGGTCTTTCGGGCATCGTGCGGTCCTATCTGTCGGCAGGTCCCGTTGAAACCATTCCGACCCGCTTTGTCTTGGGAACTCCCGCCGACTTTCCGCCGGGGAGTGTGACGCTGAGAGAAGGCATCTTCGTGCTCCGGGACAGCGCAGGGCTCTTTGCCGTGAAGGCCGAGTGCTCCCATCTGGGATGCAGGATTCGGTGGAATGCCGGCGAAGCGGTCTTTGACTGCCCCTGCCACGGGAGTCGCTATGACCAACGAGGCGGGTATCTCTCGGGTCCAGCCCGAAAACCGCTGACCCCCGTGCACTTGAGCCGAAACGATGCCGGGCAGCTGGTGGCAGATCTGTCGAGAAAGACCCGGGCGTCGCGTCGCGTCCGGGAGGGTTGAACGATCGATGCCATGACCGTCGCGCGCTCCTGAATAGGGACCCCCGGGGCAGACGTGTGAAGGTGATGGGATGTTTGAATGGGGAGGTTAACTAGATGGCGTGGGTAAAATCACTGAAGAGCCATTATGACAAGGTGTTCGTCGATGAATGGCCGGCGTATACGAGTGGGATCCTGCTGGGATTGCTGATCGTCGTGGTCTTTGCCTGGGGCAGGACCTGGGGCGTTCAAGGTGGTCTGGCCAACTGGGGCGATTGGCTCAATTACTTCACGGGGATCTCCAAACTCCTCGGGGTCTCGGACAAACCCGAGTCGCCGCTACACAACTCTACGTCCCTCATGAGTCTGGGCCTCATCTTCGGCTCCTTCGCCGCCGCGCTCATGTCCCGGCAGTTTTCGTTCCGAATTCCGCCGCTGCTGGAGATGGTCAAGGGCGTCATTGGCGGCACACTCATGGGGATCGGTGCCACCATGGCCATGGGATGCAATGTGGGTGGGTTCATCTCACCGGTGACGGCCTTCAACTTTTCAGGTTGGGGCATGGCCGCCGGGATGATCGTCGGTGCGGCCATCGGGGTCAAGATTCTCTGGTGGGAGATGGAACATATCATGTGGGGCCGTAAGAACCTGCAGTCCTATTCGGGCTCCAGTAAAGGCACCTACAAGCCCTTTCTGGGATTGCTCGTCTATGCCGCCGCCATTTACTGGGCATACCGTTATCTTACCGGGGCGGAGGAAGGGATGAAGTTTCTCGGCGGGGTGATCCTCATCGGAATGGCCTTCGGTGTGGTGCTGCACCGGTCGCGATTCTGCTTTTCCCGGGTATTTCGGGATCCGCTCATGACGGGAGACGGGTCGATGACGAAGGCGGCCCTGCTGATGCTCCTCATCGGGATACTGGGAAACGCCCTGCTCATCTACAACGGTTCCAAGTCCTACTACGATGCCCTGACCCCCGTGTTCTGGTCCGGGTCACTCCTGGGGGGGATCATCTTCGGCATCGGCATGATCGCCGCCGGTGGGTGCGCGAGCGGCGCGCTCTGGCGAGCGGCCGAGGGGCATATTAAACTCTGGATCGCGCTCTTCTTTTTCGCCTGGACCAGTTCCTGGTGGAAGGCGCTGCTGATCAAGTGGGATATTCTACAGCTTCACATGGACATGTCCAAACCGGGAACCTACATGACGAAACTGGGCTCGCAATTCTATATGCCCAGAGAGATGGGGGGGTGGTTCTGGACCCTGGCGATCTCCCTGGGGTTGCTGGCTCTCTGGTTTGTGCTGGTGGTATATAACGAGACCACGGAGCGCTTCACCGTGGTCAAATAGTCGACTTTGAGAAAAGAGGAGGAGTGAAAGGAGGTGATCAGGGGCATCGAATTATCGTTTGTTGCACGAAGGAATTTTGATCAATAACAAGTAACAAGGGGGTGTGTAATGAAGAAAATGGGTCTTATTGCAGTACTGGCGATGCTCGTTATTGGTGCTTATCTCGCCTCGTCAACGGTCAGTACGAACACCGATGTGGTTGTGGCCGCCAAAGGCACGTATTCCGGCACGGTCTATGTGGCCGGCATGGGTGGACACTATGCCGCCGTGGATCTGACGATTGACCCCAATGACAGCGTTCATCCCATTAAGGTCAACGGGCTGGATCGCGTGGTGATCGGTCCGAAAAAGAGCCATCCCATTCACGATACGCGCATCGACGTGAATGACCGCGACGTGACCTACTGGTCCACCTATAAACTAGATCCCGACGGAAACCTCCATTCGGGAAAAGCGAATCTGAAGACCGGTGAGGTCTTGATGGATGTGGCCTTCCCCATGCCGGACCGGGTCAACAAGGATCAGGCAGGGGCCAACTACTGTGGCTCCGGTCAGTCGAAGCATTCCTACATTCCTGTCTCCATGGCAAACGAAGGCTATATCGACATTCGCGACAAGAAGACCATGGAGCTAAAACACCGCGTCTACATGAGCCAACTCGGTTACAAGCCCGGGACCTACACCTTCGTTCACGGGACCAATAATCCGGACATGACCAAATTTCTGTTGACTTTCAACGTGACGCCTGCGGGTTACAAGGGCTGGAGCGGCAAGACCAAGATGATCATGCTGGACATGGCGGCACTGGAGAATGGGCAGATCAAGCGGTTGGCCGAAGGCGAGCTGACCGGGACCCCGGGCAAGACCATTACCTTCCGACAGAGTTTTACGCCGGATGGCAAGCACATCCTTCAGGCGGCCGCGGATCGGGCCTACTTGGTCGATGCAGCGACGCTGAAGCCGTTGGATGAGATTACCGACATCGCCGGCGCTAGCCACGATATACTTCCCACACCTGACGGCAAGTATGCTTTACTCACGCTGCGGGAGTCGGCCAAGGATAAGGATGGCAAGGACACCGTCGATGGGGTCCTCCAGCTCTACGACATTGATAGTCGGAAAGTCGTTGGCAAGACCGCCTCGGTCTGCCAGGCCTGCCACGGCGGGATGGGTATGGGCTTCAAGAAGGCGGTGCTCTGCGGCCTGGACGCCAACTGGAACTAGGAAACCACACGGCTACAACCTCCAGGGCTTCGCCCCTGAAGCGTTGCTTGTTTCTGCGAGCCACCCCCGGTAACGGGGGTGGCTCTGCCCGTTCCCGATGATCCGCTTCTGATCCTAGGGCCTGCTTTTGGGGGAATTCGCACAGACATGACTACAAAGACCCGTCCGACGAAATTCGGTAAACTGGCCGTCGCGCTCAGAAACCTTAAGCGGAACGCATTCCGTACGACGGTGCTGGTGTCGGCCATTGCCATCCTGGTGGCGCTGCTCATTTTTGCGACCTTCTTTACCGTCAGCGTCAGCGCCACCATCGAAAAGGCCTCGGACCGACTCGGTGCCGATCTGCTCATTGTTCCAGTGGGGGCCAGAGATTTTGCACAGGAATTTCTTCTCGAGTCCAAGCAGAAGTCCTTTTATATGCCCAAGGAGATCCTTCCGCGGGTCCAGGAGATCGAAGGGATTGAGTCGGCCACCTATCAGACCTATCTCGAGACTATCACCGGCCTCTGTTGTGATGTGGCCGAGGCCCAGATTATTGCCTTTGACCAGGACACGGACTTTATCGTGAAGCCGTGGCTTCAGAATTCCATCGGGCGGGCTCTCGGACCGGGGGAAGCCATTGCGGGCATCGAGACCTACGAGAATCTCGGTCTCGAGCTCTTGGAGGTGGAAAAAACCATGTTCAACAAACGCTTCAAGATCGTCGGGGTCCTGGAGCGAACGGGGACGGGTCTGGACAATGCTATCTTCATGACCGAAACGGATCTGCAGGAGATCGTGGCGGGCGGCAGCTCACCCCTGAAGAAAGATCAGATCTCCATCATTTTTGCCAAGATCGGCCGCGATGTCGACCCCTATCACGTGGGGTTGGACGTGGAGGGGAACATCATCGAAGTCGATGTGGTGACACGGCGGGAAATGGGCTCGGAATTGTTGCGTAAACTGAGCGACATCAATAAGATCTTTGTTCTCTCAACGGTGATGGGGGCCATCCTGACGGTCTTTCTCGTCTGGGCTATTTTTTCGGCCATTGCCAACGAACGGGCCAGTGAAATCGGCATCATGCGGGCCGTGGGCGCCAGTGAGTCCCATATTGTGCGGCTCTTCATCCTCGAGGTGGTGCTGGTCGGTGTTTTGGGAAGCCTCATCGGCACGGCGCTGGGGACCTATCTCTTCATGTCCTTGACGAAGAGTTTCGCTCTACTTCGGGATCTGTCCGTGCCCGTCCTCTCCTTCCGACCGTTGCCGGCCTATCTGCTGCAGCAGAGTGTGATCGGTGTGGCCAGCATCCTCGTGGGGACCGGCATCTGCATTGCCGGGGCTCTCGGACCCATCAATCGGATCAAACGACTGGAGCCCCATGTGTCGATGAAAGGATCACTCCTTTGTCGCAGGTAGAGATATCGAACCTGAGCAAGGTCTACACGGTGGGAGGTGAAGAGATTATCGCGGTACAAAACCTCTCACTCACCATCGAAAAGGGGGATCTCCTCGCCGTCGTCGGACATTCGGGCTCCGGAAAGACCACGCTCATCTCCATGATCGGGGGCATTCTCAAACCGACGTCGGGCAGTATTGTCGTAGACGGCACGGACATCTGCAAGCTGGATGATGCGGATCTGTCGGAGTACCGCAACCGCAAGATCGGCTTCATGTTCCAATTTGCCAGCCTTCTGCCTGTCTTGACGGCCATGGAGAACGTCCTGCTGCCGCGTATCTTCGCCGCTGAGGGCGGGGCCAATCACCACCGGCGTGCCGAAGAGTATCTGGATGCTTTGGGCCTGGCCGACAAACGCCATGCATTTCCCGGGGAGCTCTCGGGTGGACAGCAGCGTCGGGTGGCCATTGCGAGAGCATTGATCAATGAACCGCGACTGATTCTCGCCGACGAGCCGACGGGGGATCTTGATGAGGAGACGGAGGCGGACATCCTCAAACTGTTTCACCAACTAAACCGGGAGAAGGGGATCAGTTTCGTCATCGTCACCCACAGCTCGGAGATTGCAGCGGAGTGCAGAAAACGTTGCCGGATGAGCCACGGTGTTCTGGAACACGAAGTTTAGCGTGGATCCATCCGGGAATTAAAAGGGACACGAATTAGTTTCCATCCGGAAACTAGCTTGGATCTGGCATGCGTCACCATTTGAGAGGCCTGAGGGATGTACGACGGGTGCTCCCGTTGCTTCTGCTGCTCTGCGGGGGTGTCGCGTGCTCCGCGGACCGAACCCCGCGGCTTGTGGTCAAAGGGGCAACGGTGCAGGTCTCCGATGCCATCAAGGGAAGCGCTTCTTCCTTCATGTTCGTCATCAATGAAGGATCCGGCGACGACAGGCTGCTCGCCTGCCTGATCAAGGAGTACCCGTCGGTCTACGTGGAGTTGCACGATGTCGTCGGCGGCAAGATGACCATGGTCAAAGAGATTGCCATTCCCGCCCGTGAGACGACCGCCCTTAAACGGGGTGGACTGCATATCATGTTCACCGGGTTTCCGGAAGAACACGAAACAAAGGTGACCCTGATTCTGACCTTCGAGAAAAGCGGACCCATCGAAGTCCGTGCAACGGTACTCTCATGAAACGATCCCGATGTACCGCCCGTAGGATGCACCCGAGATACCGTTGCAGACGGTTGGTCCGGCAATGCATTACCTGGCTGTTGGCTGTGACTCTCCTGTGCAGCTTCACGGAATCACTGCAATGGATCCCCGCCCAACAGGGAGATGCCGTCCTGGCCAGTATCAATATCTGCGATACCGGCAGTGCTACGGCCAAAGTGACCGGACAGGCACCCTGCCTGCCGCAGACGGCCTACACAGTCGAGCCGCCGGGGCCCGAAACCCGGCTCCCGGAGCAGCCGCCCATCTGTCCTGGTAGCCTTTTTGTCCAGCTCTTTGAGAGACCACCTCAAACACCTCTCTTCTCTGCCTGATTTTCATGTCGGGCGGTTCCTTGATTTGATTTGTCGATGATTAATATTGCCGGGGCGGCCCTGCGTGTGGATGGTTGCGGCGTCGTGGTTCCCCCGTCCGATCTTTCGGAAGAGGAGGGTTTTGTGAAGAGCGGCTTGATTCTTCTTGCGTTTATTTGGCTGCTCCTGCCGCATGCGGCTCTGGGAGACGATGGAGGTGCCCGCCACAGCTGTCAGGTCTGTGGTATGTATACCGATGACTACGCTACGACCGCCGCGCAACTGGTGCGCCGGGACGGTCGGCGTGCCCATACCTGCGGTGTGGCCTGCATGCTCCGTATCGTACAGGATGCGGGGGGGCCGGGGGCCTTCTTGACCCTGCAGGTCCATGACTGGCCCACCGGTGACTTTACGCCGGCGGCGCAGGCCACCTATGTCATCGGGAGTCGGGTGATTCCCGATATGATTCCCAATATCATCGCTTTTGAAAGCCCCGAGGAGGCCCGGGCCTTCCGAGAGCAGGAAGGGGGCGAGGTGATTGATTTCACCCAGGCCCTCAGTATCATCTCCCCCATGGGGATGACGAACCCGACGCGCATCAAACCCGCGGTGCTGCCGCCCCGGGGGGCCTTTGGCGTCGGTCTGGGATCCATGAAGATGGTCATGGATGATGTGCAGATCGGGTCCGACTCGGAGGATCCTCAAGACTTTGTGAGACGGCCCACGCAGATGATGGGGCCCCGAAAGATGACGTCCCGGGGTGAGATGCTGATGCTGAACTATGGGCTGACTGATCGTCTGACACTCAGTCTGAACGGGGCCTATCTGGAAAAGGAAATGGAGATGTACCAGATGGGCGGCGCCGTGACACGGAAGCGCCGGCACTCGGGTCTCGCCGATACGGAGGTGTCTCTACGATACAACCTCTGGAAGGACAGTTACTACCGCAACTTCTTCTCGCTGCTGGGCGGCGTGACGGTACCGACGGGCGATTTCGATGGCGCGTTTCTCAGCATGCCCGGTCTCCAGCTTGGCACTGAGGCCTTCGGTTTTACCGGCGGCTTGCTCTACACCCATCGTCATGGACATCTCTGGTTTCACTTCTTGACAAGCTATACCGCGAAATTGGAGAATGACTACGATTACCAGTTCGGTGATGTCGCGCGCGTCGGGGCGGCACTACATTACACGCCCAACTATAATCTGATGCTGGGATTGGAGGTGGATGGTGTGGACCGGGGAAAGAACGAACTGAACGGGTCCAAGATCGGCAACACCGGCGGATTTCGCAGTGCCCTGACAGCCATTGCCGAGTGGCGGTTCCTGACAGCGCTGGGAGGCAACTTCAATCTCCGTCTCTCCGGCGGGATCCCGCTCTATGAGGATCTGAATCATGACCGGATGGGGAGCGGGGAGCGGGTCCAACTGGGGGGCGGCTATTTCGCCAGTGTGATGGTTAATTTCAAGAGACGCTTTCCACGCTATTAGCGCCGAGACGGTATGGATCGTGCTCCGGGAGGCTCGGAGAGGATGACCGGTCCGCGGCGCGCAGAAGAGAAGCACAAAGGAGTCTATCATGAAATCGAGACGATGGGTCGTCGCGACACTTGCGGCGGTGCTCACCCTGTGGCTTGGCACTCCCGTCTTCGGGCACGAGCCCGCAGCACCGGGGAAGAAGGACCGGTGTCCGGTCTGCGGCATGTTTGTGGCACCCTACCCCCACTGGGTGGCAGTCATTGAATTCTCCGACGGCAGCCAGGCTTTCTTTGACGGCCCGAAAGATCTCTTTCGCTATCTCTTTGAGATGCCAAAATACACCCGGCAGAAGACGAAGGCCGACGTGGCCCATGTTTACGTCACCGAATTCTACACCGCCCGCCTCATGGACGTTGCGGCGGTCACCTTCATTACGGGCAGCGACGTGCTCGGGCCCATGGGGCATGAACTGGTCCCCGTCGCCGGTGAGGCCCATGCCCAGACCTTCATGAAGGACCACGGCGGCAAAAGAATGATCTCCTTTGAGGAGATGACGCCGTCGGACATTCCTGGAAGGAAAAGGTAAGGCGCGAAATATCGGCAAGGGTCGATGGTAGCGCAGCGTCCCCGTGGCTCTCTTGCTGAGAAGGGCCCGTCTCGAAACGCGCGGGTCCATCGGACCCTGTCGGGCGCCCGAGGGGAATATCGATGACCAAGTACCGTATCTTTCTGGCCCTTATTGCCGTGGAGTTGGCAACCCTGCTCTGTCTCTACGGGCTGGGGCTGTTCCGGTTCAACCGGTCGGCTCCCGAAGTTGTCCTGCTGCAGGAGATGGCCGCAGAGTTGATGCTCACTGATCTGGCCATCTGGTCGGAGGCGACCTATGCCCGTCATCCCTCCCAGGCCGACCTCTTCAGCCCCTTTCAGGATTACCCGTCAGCCATCGAGCACTTTCCTTCGGGCTCCATTCTGGCGCCGCCCTTTGCCGAGCGGAGGGGCGCCCATGAGTAAACATCTCAAGATACTGGAGTTTGTGCTTTCGTCCCTGCTCCGCCGCAAGTTTAAGAACCTCGGGATCGTGGCTGTCTTTTCTTTTGTCGTCTTTATCCTCGCCTCGATCCTCTTTCTGACCCACGCCTTCAAGGCGGAGTCCTTGGCGATCCTGGAGGGGGCGCCGGAGCTGATCGTCCATAAGATTGCCGGCGGCCGTCATGACTTGACCGCGCTCCGGTACGGCGATGAAATCGCCGGGATTCCCGGCGTGGGTCGCGTGCTTCCCCGATACTGGGGCTATTATTACGATGTCTCCACGGGCGCGAACTATACCATCATGGGCGCGACGGGCTCACCGCGCAGCACCCTGCAGCTGGTCCGGGGCGCGTTTATCGAGGCGGGGCAGCGGGGTGTTTGTGTCCTGGGCCAGGGCGTGGCCGAGGCGCGCCTCACAGGATTGAACGGCATCGTACCGATCATGGGTGCCAACGGGGAACTCTATCGCTTCCAGGTGGTCGGCGTGTTCACCGATCCATCCACGCTACTGACAAATGACCTCATGCTGATTGCACCGGAGGACATCCGGGAAATCTTCGACATACGCCCCGACATGGCCACCGATATCGTGGTGCAGGTCTTCAACCCGTCGGAGGTCGCCAATGTGGCGAAGAAGATCAAGTACCGCTTCCCCGAGTTGCGGCCCATCACTCGCACGGAGATCCTGCGGACTTACGAGACCCTCTTCAGCTGGCGCAGCGGCCTGGTCATTCTCACATTCGTGGGGGCCCTGGTGGCCTTCGGAATTCTCGCCTGGGACAAGGCCACCGGCCTGAGTGCGGAGGAAAAGAAGGAGATCGGGATTCTCAAGGCCATCGGGTGGGAGACGTCGGACATTCTGGCATTGAAGTTCTGGGAGGGGGCGGTGCTGTCACTGGTCTCTTTTCTGACCGGTCTCATTGCCGCCTACCTGCATGTCTTCTTTTTCGGGGCGTCGGTTTTTGCCCCTGCGCTCAAGGGGTGGTCCGTGATCTTCCCCGAGTTCCGCCTGCGGCCGACCATTGATCCTTATCAAATATTCGTACTGATCTTTTTAACAGTGCTTCCCTACATTGCGGCCACCATCGTGCCTTCGTGGAAGACGGCCATCACCGATCCAGACATTGTCATGAGAGGCTAGACGCGGTGCTGCACCTGGAGCAGGTCACGAAGATTTTCAACAAGGGCAAACCGAATGAAGTGGTTGCCGTCCGGGATGTCTCCCTGGAGATCCCCCGGGGGAGTCTGTCGGTCCTCAAGGGCCCCAGCGGATCGGGTAAGACCTCGCTCCTCGGTCTGATGGGCTGCATGAGCCGTCCCACGGCGGGGCGGATTGTTGTGGGTGAGCGGGATGTGGCGAAATTGCCGGAACGCTTTCTCACCGAGGTGCGGCGCAAGACATTCGGCTTCATCTTTCAGCACTTTCACCTGATTGCCGGCATCAGTGTCCTGGAAAATGTCATGTTGCCGCTCTATCCGACACAGATGCCCCTCGGTGAAATCAGGCGACGGGCCGAGGGGGTCGTGGACGATCTCGGTTTGTCTGCACGGAAGCACTTTGCGGTCCAGGGGCTCTCCGGCGGGGAGCAGCAGCGGGTGGCCATCGGTCGGGCGTTGATCAACGATTGCGAGGTTGTGCTCGCCGATGAGCCCACGGCCCATCTCGACACGACCCTGTCTGAGGAACTCATCGGTATTTTGCGACGACTCCACGGAGAGGGCAAGACGGTCGTCATTGCCACCCATGATCCCCTGGTGTACGATCGGGCCTTTGTCCAGCAGGTGATCGAGATGCGGGACGGAAGGATTGTTCCCGCATAGGAGGGGGCCTGGGGTACCTCTCATGACGGACATGGATGCCATAGTGGCGTTCGCGCAAAAGGGTCCTGTATGATTCTCCATCCAGGTATTGTGGCTCTGATCATGGGCGCCTGCTTCGTCGCGGCCATGGTGCTCTACAGCGCCGTCATGGGGGTGGCCGTGCTGCGCCGCTGGGATATGACGAGCAGCTCCGAGAGGCAGCTGCAGCTCGAGCGCAAAACCTATCTCACATCGACCCTCATGAATTACGTCCTCGGTTTCGAGATTCTTTCGTCGCTTCTGTTCATTCACACGGTGGACAGCCTCCATGCGATCTTCGTGGGGGCCATGTGTGCAACGGGGTCGCTGAACGCCAACCCCGTCGGCTGGGCGGCGCTCTATGCGAAACTGGCCGTCCTCTTTCTCTCGGCCATCTGGATTGCCGTGAACGTGATCGACCAGCGGCAAGCCGATTATCCGCTGACCCGGTTCAAATTCGCCGGCGTGCTGTTTCTCCTGCCGCTGGTGTTTCTCAGCACAGGGCTGCAACTTCGCTATTTCCTCGGTTTGAAGCCGAACATCATCACGTCGCGCTGCGGCGCCCTGTTCAGCGAATCCGGCGGGGGACTGGCGAGCAGCCTCTCGTCCGTCGCCATTCGCCCCACCATGATGGCCTTTTACGGGCTTTTGGCGCTCTTTCTGGCGGCGGGGATCTTCGCGCTTAGACGCCGCACCGGCACGTGGCGGTATCTGTTTGCCGGTCTGTCGCTCCTGGTGCTTCCGGTTTCCCTGACGGCGGTGGTCTCTTTCATCTCGCTGTACTTCTATGAGATACCGACCCACCATTGTCCCTTCGACATTTTTCAGGGCAACTATCACTACCTGGGGTATGCGCTTTACGGGACTCTTTTTGCGGGCAGCTTCTTTGGCACCATGACGGGCGTTTCGGAAATGCTTCGGGGAAAGGCGTCGGTGGGGACAACGATCGATGGGCTGCAGCGCAAATGGATTGTGCTGTCCGTGGCCGCGGTGGGGATCTTTGCGGCGATCGCCACGTGGCCCATCGTTTTTTCAAGCTTTACACTGGATGGTTATTTTTAGATGGCACAGACGGCAAGACTCTTGTGCATTTTGATGCTGCTCCTGCTGATGAGCGCCTGCCGACAGGCGCCGACCCATACGCTCGTTGCGGCCGAGGGCTCCCACGTGCGGATCCCCCTCGCGGGCGTGCGCGACGGCACGGCCCATTTTTTCACCTATCGACAGGGGGGGAAGAACATCAATTTCCTCATCCGGACGGACCGCACGGGAAAACTGCACGTCTCACTGGACGCATGCTATACGTGCAGCAAATACCGCAAAGGTTTTCGGGTGGACGGGGAGGAGATCTGCTGCGCGCACTGCGGGACGCGCTTCGGTCTTTCCGATCCGTCCTGGCAGCTCGGCGGCTGTACGCCCATCGACCTGCCCCACCGGATCAGCGAGAGCTTTCTGAGTGTCGCGGTTTCGGATTTGACGCGGAGCGCGAGGCTTTTTTGAGACGTTGTGCTGAGGCGCGCCGGACGTTTCGTTAGCCCGGATTGGTTTGCCCTGAAGTGCCGTCGGAATGGCGGCTTGAGCTGTCTTCCCGGAAATCGGGACGGGGTCGTTGCACCACGGGGAGGATCCCCGCTTCTCCCGTGTCGGGTTGCACCATGTAACGGATCGAATCGAGCTGGCCATACTTCTCTGCCATGTTCGTCCAGCCGTTGATATAGAGAGGGCAGTCGTCGTTCATGCAGACCCAGAGAAAATCGAGACCCCAGTCGAGGCCGTGGGTGATGTAGGCCGGCAGAATCCGCTGCTCATCCATCGGTTTGCCGCAGTGCGAACAGAAAGGCCGCTTTTTGAGAAACAAGAGGGTCTCCTTATGGCCCGAGTGACGGGCACTGGGAGCCGGGGCCCGGCACTCACCCGTCCATCAGCAGCAGGGTGTTCGGATTGAGCCGAATAGGCAGATCCTGAGAGACTGCGTAGTCGTGGTCTTTGAGCAGTTTCAGATGGATCGATCCGTTCCGGGGCTCGAGAAAAATGATCACGGAGAAGAGATCGTCCACTTCGTGGCACGGCGCCGGGATGCCCCGCTCGTTGCGGACGTTCGATTCCCGGTGGGTCTGCGCCGAGAACCAGATCTCCAGCTGCTGTTCCTGAGCCAGATGGCGGAATGCGGCCAGCGTGTCCCAGGCGGCCTCTTCCTTTTCAAAATCGAATCCGTCGATGAGCAGGACCTGCGGAACGAAGCCGCCGCTGGTGGCCAGGTCGCCGAGATCCTTGGCGAGCTTCTTGACGGTGAAGGTCTCGGGCGTGTACGCCAGAATCACTCGACCTCTTTCGATCTCACCGCGCAGCTTGCGCGGATCATCTATCTTGAAGTCTTTGCAGAGATCGACCAGGATTTCATCGTACCAGACCTGAATCTTCTCCATCGACTCGCCGATGCCCGCGTGGACCACCTTCTGCTTCTTGAAGAGGCTGTCCAGGGCCACGTGAATCAGGCAGGCCGTCTTGCCCACACCTGCACGGGCCATGAAGACCCCCAGATTGCCCACTCCCAGGCCGCCTTTGGTGGCTTTCTGCAATATTCTCATGGGACTTCTCAAGATGAATTCCTGTTTGAGCATGACCCGGCTGCCCCTTCGACAGGTTCCCCTGAAGCAAGTCAATAGAGCGGCACCGAATTAGACTACCACAGAGCGCCCGTGGAAGCTATGCTGTTTTTTTCTGCTCCTCGTATTTCTTGATGAGCTCCTCGGATACACTCTGGGGCACGTCCCGGTACCTGGCAAACTCCATGGTGAATTCGGCTTTGCCCTGGGTGGCGGAACGGAGCGCTGTGGAGTATCCAAACATCTCCGCCAGCGGTACCTCCGCCTCCACCACGGAGAAATTGCCGTCTTCGCTTACGCCGGAGATCATACCCCGCCGCTGATTCAGGGTGGCCAGGATCGCCCCCTGAAACTCAGACGGTCCCTCCACGGCCACCTTCATGATGGGCTCCAGAATGGCCGGTTTGGCCTTGCTGTACGCTTCCCGGAAGGCGCCGATGGCGGCCTGCTGGAAAGCGACGTCGGAGGAGTCGACGGAATGCGCGGTCCCATCGTTGATGGTGATCCGGATTCCGGTGATGGGAAAGCCGATGACACTGCCCTCGGCGAGACATGCCTTGAAGCCCTTGTCGCAGGACGGGATGAATTCGGTGGGGATGACACCGCCCTTGATCTCATCAACGAATTCGTAGTCTCCCTCAGCCAGGGGTTCCATAAAACCAGCCACCCGGCCGTACTGCCCGGAGCCGCCAGTCTGCTTCTTGTGGGTGTAATTAAATTCCGCCCGCCGGGAGATGGTTTCCCGATAGGCCACCTGGGGCATGCCCGTCTGCACGGTGGCGCCGTACTCCCGGCGCATCCGCTCTACGTAGACCTCCAGGTGCAGCTCTCCCATGCCGGAGATGACGGTTTCGCCGCTTTCCGCATCGACGTAGTTGCGGAAAGTCGGGTCTTCTTTGGTGAAGCGGTTCAGGGCCTTGGACATGTTGACCTGGGACTTGTTGTCCTCCGGTGTGACCGTGAGACTGATCACCGGGGCCGGGACATGCATGGATGTCATGGCGTAATTGAGATCGCCTGAGGTAAAGGTGTCGCCCGAGGCACACTCGACGCCGAAGAGGGCCACAATGTCACCGCTGGGGGCCTTTTCAATCTCTTCCATGTTGTCGGCATGCATCCGCACCAAACGGCCCACTTTCAGTTTCTTGCCCGTTCGGGTGTTGTAGAGGGTATCGCCCTTGCCGAGGCTTCCCTGATAGATACGGATATAGGTGAGCTGCCCGTAGCGCCCATCCTCCAATTTGAATGCCAGGGCCACCGTCGGATCGTCCGGCGAATGGCTGAGGGTTATTTCCTTCTCTTCCTGGTCGAGGTCGAGCGCGACGTTGGTGACGTCCTCCGGATCCGGAAGGTAGTGGACCACCGAATCGAGCAGGTTCTGCACGCCCTTGTTCTTGTAGGCCGATCCCATGAAAACGGGGGTCAGCTCCAGTGCAAGCGTGCCCCGTCGCACGGCATCATGAATGAGCGCTTCAGTCACGGTCTCTTCCAGAATGGCCTCGGTCAACTCGTCGGAGAACATGGAGACGGTATCAAGCATTACTTCCCGCCGCGCATGGGCTTCCGCTTTTAGCCCCTCGGGAATCTCCTCGACGCGCACGCTTTCACCGTTGGCGCCGTCGAAATAGTAGGCTTTCATGGTCACCAGGTCCACCACGCCTTTGAGGTCCGCCTCCAGTCCGATGGGCATCTGCATGGCCACGGCGTTGTGATTCAGTTTTTCCCGCAGTTGACGGATTACACGGTCGGGGTTGGCGCCGGAGCGATCGCACTTGTTAATGAAGGCAATGCGGGGCACATTGTAGCGGCGCATCTGGCGGTCGACGGTGATGGACTGGGACTGCACGCCGCCGACGGAACAGAGCACCAGGACGGCGCCGTCGAGAACCCGCAGGGCACGCTCCACTTCGATGGTGAAGTCCACGTGACCGGGGGTGTCGATGATATTGACGAAGCTGCCCTTCCACTCAAAGTAAGTTGCCGCCGAGGCAATGGTGATCCCGCGCTCCTTTTCCAGTTCCATGGAATCCATGGTGGCGCCGACACCGTCCTTGCCCTTCACATCGTGGATGGCGTGAATGCGGTTGGTATAATAAAGGATGCGCTCTGTCAGCGTGGTTTTGCCCGAGTCAATGTGGGCACTGATGCCGATATTTCTCAATGTGCGTCCGTCTGGTTTCATGGTTCTTGACCCTCTCTCAATTCGTATCCCTTTGCACCCGAAACGGTCCATCGGAACAGGAACAGTCTCATCGATTGTTATGCGACTTGTGTGAGATGAATCCGAAAGAAAACGCGTGGCTCAGTGGCTCGGAAGGCGGGGGTTACGGTCTGCCTCGGATCATGCCTCTCTCATGATTTTCGTTTTCGCTCCGGATGCTCGCGCGAATCCGGATATTAAACTCTGCATGATAAACAGATTCTTTGGCCATGTCAAGAAGATTCTTCAATGAAGTGCTTTTTGCAAGTGCTCTTTGCTGCCGGAGGGCCGTGTCGCCTCCGCCGGGTGGCGCGAGCCCCCGCCGTGCGCCGCCCCTTGCCGGCGTTAACTGGTTGTAAATAATATGAAATTTTATCGAAAGGGGGCGGCGCCGTGGGGCAACGGACGCCCCCACCTTTCGGCGCAGGGCTCCGAGAGGGGGCCTGTTGCCGCCCATGGGGAATTGTGTTATTCTGCCCCGGAAAAAGGAGAACCAATGTCGGATACCGACGTGTTGAAGGATATTTTCGATGCGGGCGGATGTTTGTCCCGAATTCTGATCGGTTACGAACCGCGTGCCCAGCAGCGGGAGATGGGCGAGGCCGTCTTCCAGGGGCTTCGGGAGAAAACGCATCTGCTCGTGGAGGCGGGAACGGGGACAGGCAAGACCCTGGCCTACCTCACGCCGGCCGTTCTGTCCGGACAGCGGGTGGTCATCTCCACCGGCACCAAGGCCCTTCAGGAGCAGCTCTTCCACAAAGATGTGCCGCTGCTTCGCCGTGCGCTCGAAGGGGATTTTCCCGTGGCTTGCATGAAGGGACGGTCCAACTACCTCTGCTGGAATCGTTTCGAAAACGTCCAGTCTCTGGGCCTCCTGGAGCAGGCCGATGACCCGGTGCGCCTGCGGGAGATTGCCCGTTGGGCTCAGGAGACCGACACGGGGGATGTGGCGGAACTCTCCGGCGTGAACGAATCCGCTTCCCTTTGGCGGCAAATCCATGCCGGCTCCGAGACCTGTGTCGGTGCCAAGTGTCCCGATTCGGGGCGCTGTTTTATCACCGCCATGCGGCGACAGGCTGCCAAGGCCGATATCGTCATCGTCAACCATCACCTCTTTTTTGCAGATCTGGCCCTGCGGGAGCGAGGCTACGGGGAAGTGATGCCGGATTACCGTGCGGTGGTCTTTGACGAGGCGCACATGGTGGAAGAGGTGGCCACCCATCATTTCGGTTTTCGGGTGAGCACCTATCGGTTGGACGAGCTGGTGCGCGACACCCGTCACGGGTTACGGACTCAGGGCGAGTCGAAACAGCAGCGGGACATTGTAAAGATATGCGCCCAGATCGAAGCCGCGACGGACGGCTTCTTTTCGCGCTTCGCGGGAGACGCGGAACGCTATCTTCTCGAAACGAAGCACCTCGACGGTCTGGTCGGCTCCCAGGGGACGGCGCTGGTTCGGATGCTGGGCCAGCTCGCGAGCGTGTTGTCCGCGCTTCCGGCTGGACCGGAGGCGCTGACCGCTTGTGCGCGCCGCGCGGGGGAACTCAGCCGGGAGCTGCAGCTGATCCTCAGCGACGAGGACCCCACCTATGTACGCTGGTGTGAGATCAGGGGGCGGGGTGTTTTTCTCCATGCATCGCCCATCGACGTGTCCCAGCCGCTGGCGAGCGGGGTTTTTGCGCGCACTTCGAGCACGATACTCACGTCGGCCACACTGGCCACGGGCGGCAACTTCGCGTTCATCAAGAAACGCCTGGGGCTTGGGGCAGCCCGTGAACTGATGCTGTCCTCTCCCTTTGATACCCGGACCCAGGCGCTGCTCTACCTCCCTGCCATGAAGCACGATCCAAACAATGCAGCCTTCGGTTTGGAAGCGGCCGCGGAAATTGGCCGCATTCTCCACAAGACACAGGGGCGGGCCTTAGTGCTCTTCACCAGCATTCGCCGATTGGAAGAGGTTCACGCCCTGCTCCGGCTTCATGGCGATTACGAGATTCTCAAACAAGGGGATGCTTCCAGGGAGGCGTTGCTCGCCCGGTTTCGGGAGGAGACCCATTCGGTGCTCTTGGCGACCCGTTCCTTCTGGCAGGGAATTGATGTGCCCGGGGAAGCGCTCTCCTGCGTGATCATCGACAAACTTCCCTTTGCCTCCCCTGCGGAGCCGGTGGTGGCGGCTCGGATCGAAGCCATTCGCCGGCAGGGAGGGAACCCCTTCTATGAGTTCCAGCTTCCGGAGGCTGCCATCGCTCTGAAACAGGGCTTCGGCCGCCTGATCCGAAGCAAAAAAGACCGCGGGGTTCTGTCCATCCTGGACCGGCGGATGACCACCCGGTCTTACGGCCGCTATTTTCTGCAGAGTCTCCCGCCCTGTCCCGTGACGGGAGATCTCGAGCGGATTGCGGAGGTTCTTTCGGGCAAAGGCACGACCCCAGCGCGATACCCGACCCCGCAATAGATTGACTCATGCCATATCCGGGCGAAGCGAACTAACCTTTTATGACACCGAGCGGTTTAAGTCGGGCCACCTTGCGGGCGATGCCGGCATCGTGCATGACCTGCACGACGTTGTTGATGTCTTTATAGGCTTCGGGCATCTCTTCGGCCATGGTCTTTTTGCCACGGGACCTGGCGATGATCCCCTGATCCTCCAGCTCCCGATAGATGGCCCGCCCCTTCGCGGCCTTGATGGCCTTGTGACGGGAAAGGACCCGGCCCGCACCGTGGCAGGTGGAGCCGAACGTTTCCTCCATGGCCGCCTGCGTACCGACTGACACGTAGGAGGCGCGCCCCATGTCGCCCGGGATCAGGACCGGTTGTCCCACCGCGCGGTACGCCCGGGGCACCAGGGGGTGTCCTGGAGGATAGGCCCGTGTGGCGCCCTTGCGGTGGACACAGACCATCCGGTTCTTTCCGTCCACGGTGTGTTCTTCGAACTTTGCGATGTTGTGGCAGACGTCGTAGACCAGTCTTGCCCCCAGGTCCCGAGGACTGATCTGCAGGGTTTTCAGAAAAGTTTCTGTGCTCAGGTGCATCATGATCTGCCGGTTGGCCCAGGCGAAATTCGCGGCGCAGGCCATGGCCCCGAAATAGTCTTGGCCTTCCGGGGACGTGACCGGCGCGCAGGCCAGCTGCCGGTCGGGCAGGGAGAATCCGTACTTTTCCGAGGCACGGGCCATGACCTTGAGGTAGTCGTCACAGACCTGATAGCCGAGCCCCCGGGAGCCCGAATGGATCATGATGGTGACGTGGCCCTCCCGGAGCCCAAACGCCTCGGCCACCGCGGCATCGAAGATCTCATCTACGCGCTGCACTTCCAGAAAGTGATTGCCCGAGCCCAAGGTGCCGAGTTGGGCGCGTCCCCTTTCCCGCGCGCGCTCGCTGACCTTGTCGGGCCGCGCGCCCGGCAGTGCCCCCGACTCCTCGGTATGCTCCAGGTCGTCGGGGCTCCCGAATCCGTTCCGCACGGCCCAGGCCGCGCCTTCCACAAGAACCCGGTCCAGATCAGACAGGGACAATTTCTGAATGGCGTTGCGGGATCCCACGCCGCAGGGAATGTTCGTAAAGAGGGCTCCCACGAGTTCCCGAATGCGATGTTGATATCGTAGCCCACGCCCCCCGGGGAGATGACCCCCGTTTCGACGTCGGTGGCGGCGACCCCACCGATGGGAAAGCCGTAACCCCAGTGCATGTCCGGCATGGCCAGCGAGTAGGAAAGAATACCCGGGAGGGTCGCCACGTTGCGGACCTGCTCTGGGCTTTGATCGGAGAGAATGGTGCGAAGCAGCCCTTCGTCGGCAAAGATCCGGCCCGGCACTCTCATCTGGCCCGTCTTCGGTATTTCATAAAGGTTGTCGTGGATCTTCTTCAGCTCATGACGTTCCATAGGTGGAGGCTCCCCATAGCCCTCTGCATAGATGCTCGCGTACACCTTGGGGGCTATGTGTCAAACACGATCTGAGCATGCCAGCCGCCGGGCCCTTTTTCCACCCGGAGCTGGTGGTAGGTTGCCGCTTTGATTTCCGTCAGCACGGTGTGCCGCGTGTCGTCATACGTTTCGCCCCATGCGCGAGCGGTGAGGCGAGTGTCGCTCGGCCCGTTGACCTCAAATCGTTTGAAGAGCAACAGCCGGGACTCCCAGAGAAAGAGAAGCTGATTCAACCAGGTCACCATCAGCTCCGCCAGGTCTGCACCCTCCACCTCGATCTGTGTCTCCTCGCTCTCCGCCACGCCATTGAGCTCCACCAGGGTGTCGAAGAGCGCAAAAGCTGCGCGTTCGAAGAGCTGCGCCAGGGTGTTGCCCCGGACGCGCACGGCAATATCGGCCGTATGATCGAGCGTTTCATAGATCTGCTCTTCTTTATTCATCTCCGTCTGGCTCCGTCGGATACGCGACGCGGCGCACTTCCTACCTGGTAGTATATCGGCTGTCCCGGCGGGGGACAAGTTCGCCGGTGCCCTCGTCAGTGCCACTCCCAGCCCTGCACACCGATGAGAGGGACGAAGACACACCCGCCCAGATTCTCGGTGATGAAATCGTTTCCCCGCCGACGGATCCGGTTGAGTTCCTGGTAGCCCCGGCTGCCCACGGGGATGACCAGCCGGCCCCCGTCGGCCAGCTGTTCCTTCAGCGAGACCGGCACGCCGGGCGAGCCCGCGGTAACGATGATGGCGTCGAAGGGTGCGTGCTCTGCGCAGCCCCGCGTTCCATCACCCACGAGAACGGTCACGTTGGTGTAGCCGAGCTGTTGAAGCACCGCGCGCGCCCGTTCCGCCAGGGTACTGATTCGCTCGATGGAGACGACGCGCGTCGCCATTTCCGCTAGGACGGCTGTCTGATATCCCGATCCCGTCCCAATCTCCAGGACCGTTTCGCCGCCGCTGAGCTCCAGCGCCTCTGTCATCAGGGCCACCATGTAGGGCTGCGAGATCGTCTGGTCCTCTCCAATGGGCAGCGGACGATCGTCGTAGGCACTGTGCCGGTACTTCTCGGGGACGAAGGCCTCCCGGGGGACGCGTCCCATGGCGCCCAGGGTCCGCCCATCGCGAATCCTGCGCGGCATCAGCTGGGATTGGACCATCTGTTCCCGCAGAGAACGGTAATCGTTTCGCTTCGTCATCATCGTCACCACTGCTTCCGGTTTGAGCCTTCCGTGTCGCGGCGTGCTGCGCCCCCCGAAGACGCAGCCCCTCCTATGCTGCAGGATGCCAGACGCCCGCGACGGGTGTTTCGCAATCCGGACAGTTGCCGTAAGCCACACGATTCCTGACAATATGGTACCCTGTCCGCTCGATTAGACAGGTGCCGCAGGCATGGCAGTAAGTGCTTTCTCCCTGTTCGCCGGGCAGGTTTCCCACGAAGACGTGACGCAGGCCCGCGGCGAGGCCAATCTCCCGGGTCCGCCGGATTGTTTCCGCCGGTGGTCGGGGCTTGTCGCGCATACGATAGGACGGATGAAAGGCGCTGATATGCCACGGAATGTCACAGCTGATGGCTGCGAGGGAGTCGGCCAAATGCTCCAGGGTCTTGGGGTCATCGTTCAGGGAAGGGATCACCAGTGTCGTGACCTCGACCCAGATGCCCTTGGCGTGTATCCGTCGGATATTCTCCATCACCGGCGCCAGATGTGCGCCGCAGATCTCTCGGTAAAACGATTCAGAACCTTTCAGGTCGATGTTGATGGCGTGCAGCCACGGGGCCATCCGTTCGACGGCCTCTTCCGTCATGTAGCCGTTGCTCACAAACACGTTCTGCAGCCCCGCTTCCTGTGCCAGCTGCGCCGTGTCATGGGCATACTCGAAGAAGATGGTGGGTTCAGTATAGGTATACGAAATGCTCCCACAGCGCCGTCGAAGCGCGTCCGCGACGATCTCCGCGGGTGCCACGTCGTCGCCGACGATCAGATTGTGGTCCCGGGGCAACTGGGCAATCTCGGCATTTTGGCAGTGATGACAGTGAAAGTTGCATCCGACAGTGGCGACGGAGTAGGAGGTCGAGCCCGGCAGGAAATGAAAGAGTGGTTTCTTCTCGATGGGGTCGACGGCACGGGAGATGAGCTTTCCGTAGACCAGAGAGATGAGCCGACCGCCGCGGTTTTCCCGCACGGCACAGATGCCCCGTTTCGATTCTTGAATACGACAGCGGTGATTGCAGAGGTTGCACAGGACCTGATAGTCCTTCAGCCTCTGATACAACATGGCCTCTTGCAACGGTGGTCCTTTCGCAGGGCGGGATATGCCCGAGCCGGCAGGGCCGCGGGCTGGAGGGCTTGCGCATCAAGGATCACGCGTTGAGTCCCCGATGGGAGTCCTTTCGAGCGCAGAATTTGCAGATCTTGGTGTAGGGCAACGCCATGAGTCGGTCTTCGGAAATGTCGTTCCCGCACCCTACACAGATGCCGTAGGTCCCGATGCTGATTCTCCCCAGGGCCTGCTCAATTTCCGAAAGTTCTTTGCGCTGACGGTAATCGAGCCCGGCCAGGGTCTGGATGGCGGCCTCGTCGAGCCCCCGTTCATTGTATTCCATCGGCTTTTCGTCGACGAGGGCGTGGATCTCACTGTCGATTTTCAACACCGATCGGATGAGGTGCTCGCGGTTTTTCAGAATCAGCGATTCGAACTTCTGCAGCCGTTCGGGCAACATGCCTACCATCCTTTACATGGAACGTTCGTACAAGGCAGCTCTCTTTCGCCCTGCCGTTCCGACTATACCACAGGCGAAAGAAATGGCAAGCACCGGCGGGCAGAGGCCCCGGGGCGGCGGGCACAGACGGGCGCGGCAGGGCTCAGGCGTCACCGCCCGTGGAGACCAGTGCCTTGCGGATGGAGTGGCGCAGGTCGCGCATCTTCAGAGGTTTGTTGATATAGTCGAAGGCACCGGCTCCGAGTGCTTCGAGGTAGGTCTGGATGTCGCCGAAGGCGGTGATCAGAATCAGCGGTGTTTCGGGGGCGATCTTCTTCGCAGTGCGGATCAGTTCGATGCCTGAGATGCCGGGCATCCGGAGGTCGCTGATGATCAGGTCAAAGGATTGCCGTCGCAGCATCAGGATGCCCTCTTGGCCGCTGTGCGCCACCTGCACCCTGTAGTTCTCTCGACGGAGCACTTTACGGATCAGCGCTCCCATCTCCCGGTCGTCATCGATGATCAAAATGCTGCGACCGCTTCGTTTTGTGGGAGTGTATTCCTCACGCATGGGTTCCGGAAAAATGGCGACTCCGTTTTCGGTTTACGCAGGCCCTTGTGGGCGCACGTCCTACACAGTTTCATAGCAAATGTGGTGCCATCCAGAGTCCGAGGGTATTTGATAGTGCAACCTGTTGATAAATAAAGGTTCCGTGTGGGATTCAAGCGTTTGGGGGTGGACCCGTGTGAGGAGGTTTTGGGGCAATTTGGCACAAGAACTGCGCCATTTGCTCAACCCTTTGATAATGCGGGCAATTCGATAGGTGACAAAAAGGCAGCTGTCGAGCTCGGCCTGAAGCAGTTCCCCGTCGGCCCCCATAGGGAATATTTCCATCTGCTATGCCGGCGGATCCTCGGCCCTCGGGCGCAGAGGTGCGCTGTCGTGCACCCAGCTCGGCTCAGCCGGGGATATTCAAGAAAAGCTTATTCCTTCCCCGCGAGGGCCTGCTGCATGGCGTGGATTCTCTCCACGGCTTGTGCTGCTTCGCCGACCAGTTGAGCGGCGTAGCCGGCGTTGTGAAAGCCGACGCTTCGGTCAGCTTTCAGCGTCGTGAGGATGCCCTCTGTCTTTTCCAGTAGCGGCAGCGCTTCCTGCCGGCCATCGGCTTCGAGTCCTTCCGCAATCCGGCGGCTTGTTTCGAGGCGGGCTTCCAAGTCGCGTATCTGCTCTCGCGTTCGCTTCTGCACCGCATCGACATGATCGGTGAAGCCCGGCTCTTCATGGCACAGGCTGCAGGATTCCAGAACGGCCGCCCGGGAATGACCGTCACCGATGCCCGAATGGCAGACATCACAGGAGACGATCTCGGCCATGGGGTCAGGCTCTCCCGGTACGGACGTCAGAGAGACGCCATGCCGGAAGCCGTCTTCAAAGTCGTGGCACGCGACACAGCCCCTGTCGTCGCGCTGGTGGTGACACTGCATGCACTCCTCCCGGCTCTTGATGATTTGTCCGTGGATAACGGCATTGGAATGGCATTCCTGACAGTCCAGCCCCTGCTGCAGATGTTTTTCGTGCGGGTAGGCGACACCATAAAAGGTGATCGGCTTTGCTGCAAAGCCTTCGTGGCACTGTTCGCAGGTGCTTCTTTCGATCCGCTTTGTCGTCGGCAGGGAGGCAAGCACTTCACTGGCACCCCGCTGATGGCACTTGGAGCAGTTCGTGGTTTCCTCGTCATGGCATTCGAAACAGACTTCCATTCTCGGCCGGTTCGTGATGGGACGGAATTTGTCATGTTTGATATTGAAGTGGCAATCCGTGCAGAGCGCGCCCACTTCCTGCAGATGAAATTTGTGCGGCATGTAGATGTTCATCACATTGTACTTGAAGCCTTCCATGTCTTCCTTCTTGAAGATCTCCTTGTGGCACCGGACGCAGTTGGGGTCGATCCGCTCACCATGGGCGGAATAATCCTTGGGAATAATCTCCTTATGGTCGGCATGGCATTCCGGGCAGCGGACCGAATCGGGGTGAATATTCGAGTGAACCAGGAAATCGCTGCCCCACATTTTATAGTGGCAGGTCATGCAGTAATCTTCGTCGGACGTGGTGTATCGCTCCAGCGAAAAGACGAAGAGCGACGGGATACTCATGAGCACCAGGGTTCCCAGGACAACTTTCCACGGTCTGATCTTCTTGATGTTCATGGACGCACTTCCTCCTGTGTTACATGGCAGGGCGTGAGTTCTTCAAGCTCCGATTCAATAAAAGCGCGTGTCAGCTGAGCCAGCACGACATAGAAGGGCGACGGGCTCTTCCCGAGAACGGCCTCACAGAAGGCCGGAACCCAGCGTAGGACGTGGTCTCTGAGAAAGGCTCCTGCCGTCTGTCGGCAACGCAACACCTGTGCGCCCTCCCCCCGGGACGCCGCAGCGGCCTCCAACTCCGAGAGCCATCGCAGGGCCTCCAATTCGACGCCTATGTGGTCCGGGAAAGCGGTGCTGTGCTCCGGGAAGACCAGCCCGTGCTCGCGGTAAAAAGCCGCTACCTCCTGGGACGCCTTTCCCTGAAGGCGGGGCTCGAAAGTTTCCTCCGGTTCGTGCAGGCCGCCCACGAAGTATGACTGGTACGGCGGAATATGCTCCGGGGGTGCCAGGAACAGCTGTGCATAGTCGCGGGCCAGGGCCTCCCGCAGCGCGGCTTCGGGCTGCGTTAGGAAATCGCTCCCCAGCGAGAGGTCGAGGGTCGCCAGGATCTGCTGAACAGTATCGCTTCGGAAATAGCGAATCAGCGCGACGTCCGGCTCTTCCAGATATGCCCGGGAGAGCAGGGCGTAGACGGTGCTGCGTTCGGTGGCTTCGCCTCCCGACGGCGTTTCCTGGATCATGATCTACACCTTCTTGATGCGGACCTTGGTATCCATCCAACACTGACCGCCCCCGATGGGATCACTCATGATGGGGATGATTGGTTTGGGATGGACGCCGTGGCCCGCCCCCGTCGCCTTGGCGAACCAGCCGTGTTTCCCTGTGCCCCACCACAGAAGCTTGCTGTTGGGATCCTGGCTCTTGAAACGCTTGGCCTGTGCGACGCGCCCGAATTGCCAGTGACCGCAGCTGTCCCCAATGGCGACCACCTTGGGATGGATTCCTTCAACGACCTGCACGTGGGTCTGAATCTCGCCGACCTTGGAGATGACCCTGACGCGGTCCCGATTGCGCACGTTCAAACTTTTGGCCGTTTCGCTGTTGATGTAGATGGGATTGTCGTGAATAATTTCCGAGAGCCACATACAGTTGGCGGTCCGGTCATGGGTGTGCACCATCCACTGGTGTGTGACCAGGTGAAGCTCTCCCGCCCGCAGGGCTTGATGGGTCGGGATGGGGTCGTAGATGGGAAGGGGGTGAAACCCCTGCTCTTCCAGTTGCTTCGAATAGATCTCGATCTTACCGGAGGCCGTGTTAAATCCCTGGTTAATGTAGGCCTCGTATTGCGGCGGCGCATCATGGTCGTAGAACACACCATGTTTCTTCAGATAGTCTAGACCGCCGGCTTTCTCGAGAGGGGCAATGCCCGTAATCCTGTGCCGCAGATACTCCTCGGAAGTGAAGTTAAAATACTTGGCCACATCCCCGCCGAGCCGGCGTGCCAGTTCGATCAGCATGTCCGTGATGGCAACCGACTCCCCGCGAGGTGGGATCATCGGCTGGCGCAGCGAGACGAAGGGGACCATTTCAAAGGCGGGTGGCGATTCGAGTTCCGTCCGTTCCACGAAAGTCGAAGACGGAAGCACGAGATCGGCAAGATAGGCCGATTCGGTCATGGCAGAGTCAATGGCCACATGGAATGGAATGAGGTCCTCGTCTTTGAGAATCTGTTGGATCAGCATCCCCTCGGGATGTGAGTAGGCCGGATTGTGCTGGTAGGTCATGTAGACTCGGACCCGCTGATGGCCTTGCTTGATCATGGGCAAGACCATGTGGTGGAGCTCGGTCATGGCCAGAGGATAGTTGCCGAAGCCCGAGAGACGGCTCTTTCGCGGGGGGATGGGCGGCACCGGCTCGGGCTCGCTGAAGGTGTAAGCTTTGGGGAGGCAATAGCTCCCTTTGACGTCGATATTGCCGGTGATGATATTGAGCAAGGCCACACACCGTTCGGACTGGACGCCGTTGGCATGTTTCGTGACGCCGCCGGTGGAGATGGTCGTGGCCGGTTTGGTGGTGGCGAATTCCTTCGCAATACGCCGAATTTCCTCGGCGGGGACACCACTGATCTTCTCCGCGGCCTCCGGCGAGTAGTCCTCGCCGATCGTCAGCACCG
>CAMYMF010000028.1 GCA_947259355.1 uncultured Nitrospirota bacterium
GCGCAGGGTCTCCACCGCCGCTTTGATGGACGTAATCGGAGTTCTCAGTTCGTGCGACACGTTGGCAAAGAAGTCCCGCCGCACGTTTTCGAGGCGTTTCAGACGGGTGATATCATTCAAGACGATCAGCACCCCGACGGTCTTTCCCCGCCCGTCTCGCAGAAGGCTTCCGTGGGCCTGCAGATACTGCTCCTCTTGCGTGAAGAGGACCACTTCCTCTTCGATGGTCTGCTGGGACTCCAAGGCCCGCTTCAGGAAATTCTGCAGATCCTGGTTTCGCACGATCTCCTGAAGCATTCGCCCCTTGGCCGAGGCGGCTGTCAGGCCAAACATCTTTTCGGCCGCGCGGTTCATACTCAGGAGCCTTCCCGTCAGATCGACGGCCAGGACACTCTCCACCATCCCCGAAAGGAGGGCTTCCTGTTCACTGCGCTGCCGCACGACGGTTTCGATGCGCTCTTTGAGCTGTGACGCCATGTCGTTGAGCGCCACGGCCAGACCGCCGATGTGGCCTGCGTCGGGAACGGCGAGGCGATAATCGAGTTGACCGGCGGCGAATCGCTGGGCGCCCAGTTTCATCTCTTTCATGGGTCGGCGGACACGGCGGTAGGCCATGAAACCCAGCGTCGCCGTCAGCAACGCAATGATGACGGCGCCGGCAAAGACGCGCCAACGCATCCGGCCCAACACCACATCCATGGCCGTCACGGGAAGGGCCGTCCGCACGACCCCGATGATGCGGTCATCCTCGCGCACCGGCACCGCAACGTACATCATCCGCTGCTGCAGGGTGCGACTGTAACGAATGGAGCCTCCCCGGCGACCGGCGAGGGCCTCCTTGATCTCCGGGCGAAAGGCATGATTGTCCATCAAGCGAATCTCCTCGTCGGAATCGCCGATGACTTTGCCGTCGGGCAGGATGAGGGTGATACGGGTCCCCGTCTTCGAACCCAGGTCCTTGCAGTATTGGTCGAGGTCCGCTGGATCGGCCTCAACCCAGCGGTCCGTCACCTGACTTTCCACGAAACGGGCCCTGGCCAACAGGTCTTCTTCAGCCTGCTGCAGGTAGAATCCCTTCAGTGAGATATGGGCATAAATGCCGAAAGCTGTCAGGGCCCCACCAATGAGGAGAAGATGGATGGGATAGAGATGTTTGATGAGTCTTTTCTGAAACGGCATACTTTGTCCTGCAGCACCGAGAAGGCCTGGCCGGGGGCAGCCCGCTCAAGGTTTAAAGCGGTAGCCGACACCGCGGACCGTCTCAATATCTTTGCCGCTGGGGCCCAGTTTCTTGCGAAGCCCCACGACCTGCACGTCGACGGATCGCTCCGTCACCGGATAGTCGGCACCCCGGATGGCATCAACAATCTGGTATCGGGTCAGCACCCATCCCGGCCTGCGGGCCAGCAGGTGGAGCAGATTGAACTCCGTCAGGGTCAGTTCCACCGGTTTGCCCCGGACAATAACCTCATGCCTTCCGGGATGTATCACCAAATCCCGGATCTGAATCACCGCATCCTCCGGGGCCATCTCCCGCCGCACACGGCGCAGCACCGCCTTGACACGGGAGAGAAGAATCCGCGGGCTGAAGGGTTTCACGACATAATCGTCCGCACCCGCGTCGAGCCCTTTCACCACGTCCTGCTCCTCCCCCTTGGCCGTCAGCATGACGATGGGTATGCGATCTGTTTTCGAATCTTGCTTCAAGAGGCGACAGACTTCAAGGCCGTTCAATCCCGGGAGCATCAAATCGAGGAGAATAAGATCGGGCGGCTCTCGCCGCGCCTCTGCGAGGGCCTGATCCCCGTCGCCGGCGCAGCGGACCCGGTAGCCTCCCCGTTCGAGATTGTAGCGGACCAGATGCAGGATATCCTCCTCATCGTCCACCACCAGAATATGTTCTGCCGATCTCGCCATATCTTCCCCCGAGAAGTCGCAGCACCACACGGCCTCAGAATCAGTGCGTCGCGCCCTCAGGGATAGTTCACGGAGACGAGAAAGAGACCTCTGCCGGGTGCGGTCTGTCCGGCCCGTGTCCGATCGCGCCCCTGCAGGATCTCCGCCACCTTCTCGGGGCTCCACCGGCCGCGGCCCACGTCGACCAGCGTTCCCACGATGTTGCGCACCATGTGTTTCAAAAAGGCATCGGCCGACACCACACAGTGGATCCATCCATCGGCTTTCTGGCCATCGGCCTGCTGGATCTCGAGCATTCGAATCTCCCGGCGGGGATGCCCGGCACAGCAATCGGAGGCCTGAAAGGCCGAGAAGTCGTGCCGGCCGCGCAACGCTCCCGCCGCGGCCTGCATAGCAACCACATCCAGAGGGTGAGGAATATGCCAGCACCGATCCCGGGCAAAAGCGCTCGGATGCCGCCGATTCAGGATCACATAGCGATAGGTCTTGCCCCGAGCACTGAAGCGCGCATGAAACTCAAGAGCCACCTCCTGAGCCGCAGCAATGACTATATCACCCGGCAAGAGTGCGTTCAACCCCCGCTGCACTGCGGAACACTCCAGGGTGCTTTCCGTCTTGAAATGCGCCACCTGGCCCTCGGCATGGACGCCCGCGTCCGTGCGCCCGGCTCCGATCACCTTTGGCCGGTGCCCGGTGAGCCGCGCCAATGTACTTTCCAGCGTTTCCTGAATGGTGATGCCGTTGGGCTGTATTTGCCAGCCGTGATAGGCGGAGCCGTCGTACTCGATGGTCAGTTTAATATTGCGCACCATGGGGTTCCCAGAATAGACCATGGCCGTCCCGGCTGCAAACGAAATCGAAGGGTGCAACAGGCGTAAGGGGAAAGAGGGCTTTACTTGCTGTAAGCGTACTCCGGTGATTTCATGAAGTGGGACACACCTTTGAAGAGTCCCTGTGCAATGGTCTGGCGGTACCGTGGGTTCTTCAGCCGCTTTTCCTCGGTGGGATTGGTCATGAACGACACCTCAACCAGAACGCTCGGCATTTTCGCTCCCTGCAACACCATGAAGGGGGCCCCCTTGACGCCGAGACTCTTGACGTTGCGGTACCTGGCCTGGAGGTTGGCCGTCAGGGCTGCCTGCAGGGTATCGGCCAGGCGGGTCGACTCCTCGGTCTTGTTGCTCAGCAGCAGATCGTTGAGGATCTTTTCCAGATCACTCACTGCCTTTCGAGAATAGCGGTTTTCCCGTGCCGCCACCTGTTTGCCACGGTGTGACGCGGCCAGATCGAGGAACCAAGTCTCCACCCCCCGCAATTTGCGGTTCTCCGCTGCATTGACGTGGATGGAGATGAACAGGTCCGCCTTTTCCCGATTGGCAATCTCCGGGCGCTCCTCCAGGGGAATGAAGACGTCCTTCGTGCGCGTCATGATCACTTCCAGACCGAGTTCGTCCTCCAGACTGGCACGCAGCCGCCGGGCGATGTCGAGGGTCACGTCCTTCTCCATGAGTCCGCTTCTGCTGATGCAACCCGGGTCCTTGCCGCCATGCCCCGCGTCAATCACCACCTTGCGGATCTTCATGCCGAACTGCTCAGAGAGCGTGGGCGATCCACTCGTGCGACTTTTCGCCTCCGCCCGGATCCTGGCCAGCTTCTCCAGAACCGAATTCTCACCGGCCACGTCGATGACGATGCGGTTGGGAGCCTGCAGGGGAAAAACCGTCACGTTCTGGGGCCGGTGTAAGTCCAGGACCACCCGCGCCGTGTCCGGCCGGTACTGTCCCGTCCGAATCCCGTGGACCAGGCCATTGGAAATCTCAATCGACTCGCGCTCCAGATCGGCCGACAGGCGCGTATTCTTCAGGCTCAGGTAGATGCGGTCCGGATTGGAAAGATCGTGTTTCTCAAATGTCACTGCCTGGTCGAGATCGACGACCACCCGCACATAGTCCGTTCCTACCCAGTGGCGTATGCCGAGAATCTGGGCCTCCTTTGGTGGAACCGCAGCTTCGGCGACGCCGCGCGAGCGTTTCTCAGGAGCTTTCTTTACCGAAGCCCGCGCAGAGGAGACGATCTGGGGAATCGCTCCCCGTGGGACGGGCAGCTCGGCCAGACGTCTTCGGGCTTTCGGCGCCATATCCCCCCGGGGAAACCGCTCCGGCACGAGAGCATAGGAGCGATACGCATCGTCATCGGACTTCTTGATGAGACGGTAAATCTCACCCATCATGTATTGGGCGTCATCGGCATACCGGCTCTTCGGATATTCTCGGGCCAGACGACCGAAGAACGCCAGAGCCTTGTCGGCATCCCGCATCGCCAGAGAGACCTTCCTCAATTTCAGGGTAATCATGCCTGCGTTGTATAGCGCATCGTCGGCCCGCGCCGAGCGGGGGTAGCGATTCGCCACCGCTTCAAAGCCGTAGATAACCTTCTCCCATTGATCGCGATACTTCTTCAGGCGGGGAGATTTCATCAACGCCAGATAGTCTTTTTTCACGGTCTGATAGAGCTGCTCCGCGGTGGGCTTTGCCTGCGCTTGCCGCGCAGACAGAGAGAGCAGGAGGAGAGAGAGCACTACCGTCGGAAGGTGGCGAGACAACCGCAAGCTTATTCTCTTCATAATCGATGGGTTATGGTGGTTAAGTTAATCCCAGTCTATAAGGCAAAACGTGCAATGTCAAGATTTAAATGGATTTTTTTAATTTGCAGCATGGATCTTCTAACCCGATGAAGAGAAAGGACTTTCCCGACCAGAAAGAGCCGTCCAACCTTGTCTTTCTATTTCTAGCGTTGGTAAACGCTGCGCACCGGTGCCAGAGGCGGCGGGTTTTTCCCGCGCACATAAACGAGGCCCGTTTCGCCGCCCGCCCCCACGGCGTGGAACACCTGTGACAGCTCGGCCGCCGGCAAGGGGCTTTCCGTGTGCCAATCGAGGCTCTGCACTTTCATGATGATGCGGTGGGGATGCTCGGCCATTCCGATGGCGGTGCGGGTCATGCCGGCGAGGTAGGCCAGGGTTTCTTCGTAGGGAAGCGCCATTTCCTCCATGATCTGCCGGTGATAGGCCATGATGCAGAGGTAATCGATGCGCCCGCGTAGGGCGCGGCGCAGATCCTGCGCATACCAGGCCAAGCCTTCGCGGGGCTGGGTGACCGATTCATAATAACCGTTCAGAGCCCAGTACAGTCCGGCGCGCCGCTGGGCAGCGCTGTCGATCAAGGCATCGATGACCCGGAGGATTTGCTCGTTCTTCCAGACGGCCCAGCGCCAGAATTCTTCCCGGTAGACGAGGCGCCCCGCCCGCCGGCCAAAGAGGCGCTCGGGGGTGAGCCCGTGACCGAAGCGCTGCCGGTATTGCCGCTGCGCTGCCGGTCCGAGCCCCTCGGTGTGGCGAAGCACCAGATCGTCCTGGAACAGCACGCCGTCGATGGGATGGCGCGCGAGATCGGCAAAAAGGCGCTGCAGATACTCGATCACCTCCGGATGAAACAGATCCAGCCCGGCCGTCCGGACGATGTCTCTACGGACGGGATCGAACCGCCATCCGGCGAGTTCCGGGCGCTTCTCGAGCAGCCAGCCACACTGCCGGGTTGTCATCCAGGCAAAGACGCGAAGCCCCCGGGCATGGGCCATCGCGCAGACACGGCCCAGCGCATCGGCAACGACCGGTGCCTCATCGGTGTCGAAATACACCCCGACGCGCGTTTGACTCCGCACGAAACCGTGCGAGCGATCCCCCCGGTTCTGAAAAACCCGGAAGAAGAGGGTGTTCACCCCCGCGGCGCGCATTTCATCCAGCGATCGACCGAGCGCGTCGTAGCTTGGCGAGTCGAAGAGGGTTACCTGAGCACCGAGCACGCGGGGTACCGGCCCTTTATCGCGCGGCGTCGTGGGCGCCTGCAACGGCGGCGGCAGACAGCCTACCAGCATCAGAAGGGAAGCCAGAAGGCCGCGCCATGCCTGGAGGGGAAGACGCTGAAAGGTTTTGCGGAACCACGCCAAGAACGGCAGAGAACGGTTTCGACCGAGAAAAGCCGGGGGCACCATTCCTTACCCGCACCGCCGACAGGGGGGAATGGGGCCGATCATGACTGCTCCATGATGGTGGAGATCACCCGTTTGAGCTCTTGAATCCGGATCGGTTTGTTGATGTACTCGTGGGCCCCCAGCTGCATCGACTTGAGATAGGTTTGCACATCGCCGAAGGCCGTGACCATGATCACCCGGATGGCGGGATTGACCTTCTGCATCTCATCGAGCAGCTGCATGCCGTCCATTTCGGGCATCTTGATGTCGGAGATCATCAGGTCGAACTTCTTGTTCACTGAGAGCGAGAGGGCTTCTTTGCCGTCTTTCGCGGTCTCCACGTAAAAGCCTTCGTGCTGAAGGATCTCCGCGAGGCCGTCTCGAACGTGCAGCTCATCGTCGACGATGAGAATCGACTTCTTGTCGGTATGTGCGGGTTTCATGACACCACCCTGTGGCCGGATTGAACCCTACGTTTATCTGTATCACAGGAGCAAAAGAGGGGTCAAGGGAAAGCGGCAAAGGGCGTCAGCGCCGGCCCGTCAGGAGATCATGCGCCAGGCGGAGCCCTCTCAGGGTCAGATCCGTGTCGACCACCAGGGGCGCCCGAATCACCTGGGCCAGGAGCGGCGCGAACCCCCCGGTGGCTAGAATGGCCGCCGGTTCCCCGGCCTCGCGGCTGATCCGATCCAGCATGCCTTCCACCAGACTCGCGTAACCATAGAGCACGCCCGATTGAATACTCTCCTCTGTGCTCTGACCGACCGCATGGGGGGGACAGACCAGATCGACCGGCGGAAGGCGTGCAGCGTGCGTGAAGAGCGCTTTCAGCGAGATGCCGATGCCGGGCACGATGGCCCCGCCCGCGTATTCGCCCTCGGCATTGATCACGTCGAAGGTGGTGGCCGTGCCGAAGTCGACGATTACCAGGGGCGGTGCGTGGGCGGCCAGCGCGGCCACCGCATTCACCACCCGGTCGGCGCCCACGTCTGAAGGCTCATGGTATCGCACCCGCAGTCCGGGCAGATTCTCCGGGGTCACGAAGACCGGTCGGAGACCAAAATAGCTCCGACACATCTCCCGCATCACCGAGTCCAGCGGGGGCACCACACTGGCAATAATGACGGCCGACGGGATCTGTCGCCGGCCCGAACCGCCCCGCAGCAGTTCGCGAATGACGACACCGTACTCATCGGCCGTCGACTCCCGAACGGTATGGATCCGCCAGTGCCCGGTCAGTTCGGCCCCCGAGAAAAGCCCCAGCACCGTGTGGGTGTTTCCAATATCGATAGCCAGAAGCATGCTTGCACCTCTACACACAGGCGATCGGCGTTCAGCCTGATACCCGCCCTGCGCTGCTCGCCCGCCGGGCTCTCAGGCAGGACGGTCACCTCCCCGCTCAGGATGTCCAGGGTGGAGCCATCATCCCGTCTGATTCTCAGCGCCCCCTGTTCGGTGATGTCCAGCGCGCGGCCGGCCGTTTCTCCTTCCGGCGTCCTCACCCGTATCCGTCGGCCCAGGGTCATGGACTCTTGGATGAAACGGCTTCGAAACGGTGCGAAGCCCTCCCGGCAAAAAGAAGCGTAATCCTCATCCAGGGCCCGCAATATTGAGCGAAGCAGCGGCACCCGCGGCCAGGTCCTCCCCGTTTCCAAGGAGAGTGACGTGGCCGTGTGCTGCAGCTGCTCGGGTAGGGCGTCGGCCGTGAGGTTCACATTCACCCCGAAGCCGACCACGACGTAACGGATTTGGTCCATCTCTGATGCCATTTCGGTCAGAATCCCCCCGATTTTCCGCTTCCCAACCCACAGATCGTTGGGCCACTTGATGCGCACAGGCAGTGCAGCGCTCTGTGAGAGTACCGCCTGGAGGGACACGGCCGTCATCAACGTAATCTGTGGGATCGCGGCGGGGGCCATGGGCGGACGGAGCAAGATGGAGACATAGAGATTGCACCCCGCGGGCGACACCCAGGAGCGCCCCAGCCTCCCGCGACCTAGGATTTGTCTGTCTGCGACAACCACGGTACCTTCGGCCGCCCCCTTTCGGGCCATCTCCACCGCCAGGGCATTGGTCGAATCGATGCTCGGACGGTAGCAGACGTCGCGGCCGATAAGGTCCGTGGCCAGATCTAACTGCACCTCCTCCGCCAACGGGGTGTCCGGCGCGCCGACAAAACGATACCCTGCGGACTGGGTCGACTCAATGCCGTACCCCAGGGCCCGCAGTCGATTCACACGCTTCCAAACGGCCGTGCGGGACACGCCGAGCTCGCGGCTGAGCGACGCGCCGGAGACCACCCGACCCGGCTCGCGCCGCATCAGTGCCAGGAGGTCGGCCGCGCCGCGATCGAGCTTATCGGATCGATTCGTGTTCATCGCTTCGGCCTCGTCGACATCGGTCCTTCGTGTAACGGCCACACTGTCCATCTCTTCTCACAAGACCATCTCCAGGGATAGGTCCACGGCCCGTACCGAATGGGTGAGTGCGCCGATGGAAATCCGGTCCACACCTGTTTGCGCCACCGCCCGGACGTTTTCGAGCCCGATGTTCCCCGACGCTTCGCTGAGGGCCCGGTTGTCAATGAGCCGTACCGCCTGGGCCATGGTGTCGAGATCCATGTTGTCCAGCAGAATGAGTTCGGCCCCGGCTTCCAGAGCCTGGCGGACCTCCCCGAGGCTGGTCACTTCCACTTCGATGGGGATGTCCCCCGGGACGCACGCACGCACCTTTGCAACGGCCGCTGCAATGCCACCGGCCACGGCGATATGGTTGTCCTTGACCAGCACAGCGTCGTGGAGCCCCATGCGATGATTGGTGCCGCCCCCCATGCGCACGGCATACTTCTCGAGGCGCCGCAGACCCGGCAGGGTCTTGCGGGTGTCGAGAATCTGTACGGGCAGGTCGGAGACACGCGCCACAAATGCGGCCGTCTGCGTGGCCACACCCGAAAGATGCTGCAGAAAGTTCAGGGCCACCCGCTCTGCCTTGAGGATGGAGGCTGCACTGCCTTCGATGCGGGCGATGCACGCACCCGCCGGGACGCACGCGCCGTCTCGGAATTCTTCGTGAAACTGCAGCGTCCCGTCAACCGCCGCGAAGGTTTCCCCGGCGATCGTCAGGCCGGCAAGCACCAGGGCTTCGCGCGCGAGCACGGCCGCCCGCCCCGGCACGTCCGGCCCGATGATGGCCTCGGTCGTCAGGTCCCCGGGACCGAGGTCCTCTGCAAGGGCCGCGCGGATCGTGTCTCGTGTCTCATCTTGGAGCATCGTCGGCTGGCGTTTCCACCTGCGGCGGCACCTGACGCCGTAGGCACGGTAGGGACTCAACTCAGAGCCTGGAGTCCGGCTTCTATCTTCTGCGTCTTGCTCCGGAGGTCCTCCCGTCGCTGCCGCTCCTTTTCGACGACCTCCGCCGGGGCTTTCTGGATGAAGTTCTCGTTGGCAAGCTTGCGCGACACGGCGCTCATTTCGCTCTGAACCTTTTTGAGACTCTTCAACAAACGGGCGCGCTCCTCTTCGAAATCGATCAGACCTCCCAGCGGGACGAACACCTCCACCAGATCACTGACTGCCATGGCCGACGCGGGCGGACGGGCGAGGTCCGTTCCCACCTCAATCTCCTCACTGCGGGTCAGCCCGAGTATGTCAGCACGCTGCTCGGAGAGAATGCGGGCAGTCCGACCGTCCCGGGCCCGGATCAGGGCGCGCAACGGTTTCGACGGGGGAATGTTCATCTCACCCCGGATGTTGCGAATCAGGGTGACCGCCTCCATGACCGAGGCCATCTGTTCCTCGGCGTCCCGATCCTCTCGGTTGCGATCGGCTGCCGGATAGGGAGCCGTCATGATGCTCTCCCCGTGGGACGGCAGATGCTGATAAATTTCTTCGGTAATGAAGGGCATGACGGGGTGCAGAAGCCGGAGGCTTTCTTCGAGAACCCGCAGCAGATAGTACCGCGCCGCCTGCTTGCGTTCCGGACTGGTCCCGTAGAGGCGCTCCTTGATCAACTCCAGATACCAGTCACAGAACTCGTGCCAGAAGAACTGGTAGAGCGTCGAGGCTGCTTCGTTGAACCGGTAAGCCCCGAGGGCCTCCGTGACCTCCGTCGTCGCACGGTTCAGCCGGCTGAGAATCCAGCGATCCTGGAGTTCGGGCTCCCCCGCAGGGGTCCCGACCTCATGACCGAGATGCATCAGTGCAAACCGGGCGGCATTCCAGATCTTGTTACAGAAGTTACGGTATCCCTCGATCCGCTCTTCCGAAAGTCGAACGTCCCGCCCCTGGGCAGCGAAGGCCGTCAGGGTGAACCGGAAGGCGTCGGTCCCGTAGGCATCAATCATGGTCAACGGATCGATGACGTTTCCCTTGGACTTGGACATCTTCTGTCCTTCGGCATCCCGCACCAACGCGTGGATGTAGACGTCTCGAAAGGGCACCTCCCCCATGAATTTGCACCCCATCATGATCATGCGCGCCACCCAGAAGAAGATGATGTCAAAGCCGGTGACCAGCACGGACGTCGGGTAGTAATGCTTGAGCTCCGGCGTCTCTTCAGGCCACCCGAGGGTGGAAAATGGCCAGAGTGCAGAGGAAAACCAGGTATCGAGGACGTCCGTTTCCTGCCGGATCTCGCCGCTGCCGCACTGCACGCAGCCATCGGGATCCTCCCGGCTCACCGTTACGCCGGCACAGGCGTCGCAGTACCAGGCGGGAATCCGGTGCCCCCACCAGATCTGCCGGGAGATGCACCAGTCCCGGATGTTGCGCATCCATTCGAAATAGGTGTTCTGCCATCCCCCAGGCACGAAACGGACCCGGCCTTCTTCCACCGCATGCACCGCCGGCTCGGCCAGTTCTTTCATCCGCACGAACCACTGCAGCGAAAGGACGGGCTCCACCACGGTCTTGCAGCGGTAACAGTGACCGACGGCATGCTGATGGGGTTCCACTTTTTCCAGCAGCCCCGCCTTTTTGAGATCCCTCACGAGGGACTTGCGGCAGGCATAGCGGTCCAGGCCGGTATACGGACCCGCCGCCTCGTTCATCCGGGCATCCTGGTCCATCACATTGACCTGGGGCAGGTTATGACGAAGCCCCACCTCGAAGTCGTTTGGATCGTGGGCCGGTGTGATCTTGAGCACCCCGGTGCCGAAGGTGCGGTCTACATAATCGTCCGCAATGATGGTCAGTTCCCGCTCCAGGATCGGCAGGCGCGCCTTTTTGTCGACCAGCGCTCGGTAGCGCTCATCCTCCGGGTTGACGGCGAGGGCCGTGTCGCCAAGCATCGTCTCCGGGCGTGTCGTCGCCACGGTGAGTGAGCCGGCCTCGCCGATGAGGGGATAGCGAATGTGGTAGAGGTGCCCCGCCGTCTCTTCATGCTCCACTTCCACATCGGACAGGGCCGTATGGCAGCGGGGACACCAGTTGATGATGTAGTGGTCGCGATAGATGAGCCCTTCTTCATAGAGCCGGACGAAGACCTCCCGCACGGCCGCTGAGAGCCCCTCGTCCATGGTGAAGCGCTCGCGGCTCCAGTCGCACGATGCCCCGAGACGCTTGAGCTGGTTGATGATAACCCCGCCATACTCATCCCGCCACTGCCAGACGCGCTCGACAAAGGCGTCCCGACCGAGCTGGTGGCGGTCTTCCCCCTTCGCCGCAAGCTCGCGCTCCACCACATTCTGCGTTGCGATCCCTGCATGGTCGGTGCCCGGCATCCAGAGGGTATTGCACTCTGCCATTCGGCGCCAGCGGATCAGAATATCCTGCAATGTGTTGTTCAAGGCGTGGCCCATGTGCAGGGAACCCGTCACATTGGGCGGTGGAATGACAATCGAGAAGAAGGGACGATCTTCTTGGAGTGCGCCGCGAAAGTAACCCTGCTCGGTCCAATAGGCATACCACTTCGCTTCGGTGCGCCTGGGATCGTACACCTTGTCGAGAAGCTTGTCACTATTGTTTGCGTCACCCTTCGACACCCTGCCATCCTCTCCGAAACCGGCGGTGATTCTCGCCACGCCGGCGAACCGGTGCGGCTCGTCTCGAAATCAGCGTACTATACATTTCGCCCCTTCGCCCTGTCAAGGTATTCGGGCGGGCAGTGCGTCGCGTTTCCCGCCGCAGAAACGCCTTCTCAGAGCCTCCCTCAGGGTTCGCGCAACCTTACTTTCGCACCACGCAGTGCACAAACACTCAAGATGTCAAAAAGGCATCTAGAAAAAACTTGACAACAGGTTTGAATTCAGATAGAGGGAAGGGAATCCAAAACCGCTCGGGGGACATCCTATGGACCATGAAGAGCGCATCAAGCTTTTGGCCGAGCATCTGATCAGAGCCATCGGCGAAGTTTACACCGACAATGCCCTGATCCAGGAGGCGCTGAACCAGATCGAGGACGAAGGTTACCGGATCGACATCGTGCTGGCTGCCTTCACGCGCCTGGACCAACTGGAGCCGGACGAGATCGACGAAGTTGAGTTGGACGAACTCTCCCCCAACTATCTCGTCTCCCATCTGCTGAAGATCGGCGGGGGCAAGCCCGGTGACGCAGACCAGACTCCTGAAGAGACCGGCCCTCTGACGGCGGAGATCAACGACTTCGATCGCACCTTCCTCAAGTTAATCAAGGTGCGGGTCTCCGACGGCTGACACCGCCCGCCAGTCATGGCGCGAACCTCTCTTTGACGATCTCTTCGATGCGGGTGCCGGCGACGGCCCGCTGGAACCTCCGGCACGATTCGCATTGACCGCACATCCTCTCTCCCCCCAGATAGCAGCTCCAAACATCTTCCAGCGGGACCCCCAGTTCGAGACCGGTCCTTACAATCTGCACTTTGTCCATGTCCAGTGTAAAGCTTCGTACACGCACCCCCGTTCGCGTTGAGTATCGCAGTGCCGCGTTCACCGTTTCGAGGAAATCGCCGGAATTGTCGGGAAAGCTTGCGGCCTCTTCACGGTTGAACCCGGCGACCACCCAGTCGGCCTGTTCCGCCTCGGCATACGCGGCCGCAATCTGCACAAAGACGCCATTGCGATTGGGCACCCAGACCGCGCGTGCGCTCTCGGCGCTTCGGATAGGATCGTCGAGATCCTGTGGGCAGACCCGTGGGGGCAAGCTCCGCTGCTCCAGAATAGCCGCGCCGCCCAAGGCCGCCATCCAGGGCAAAGAAACCACCCGATGGCGAATGGTATAGAAAGCGCTGATCCGGCCAGCCGCTTTCGTTTCCTGCGCCCGCGCGCGCTGGCCGTAATCAAAAGTCAACGCGAGGGACACGCTGCCCTTTTGCAGGGCGAGCGCAAGATTCACGACTGAATCGAGACCGCCCGAGAGCAGGACAATCTGCGCGGCATCCTTCACAACCACCCACCATCGCTTCCAGAAAAACGAGAAATGCCTCTGTCCGTCGGTCACCCCGGCTGATAGGTAGCCCGAGCCTCATCGGATTCCCACGTCGTGACTCGGCTCACCGTCACCCGATCGTTGTTGAGCCGCTTCGAGAGGGACTCGAAGATCCACCGGGCAATGTTTTCGGAAGAAGGGTTGTCCTTCTGAAACATGGACAGCTCATTGAGCATCTTGTGGTCCAGCGCTTCGAGCACTTCATGGAGGGCTGCCTTGAGTTCGGTAAAATCAATACCGAGGCCGATCTCGTCAAGCTCGGTGACTGCCACCGCGGCTTCGATCTTCCAGTTATGGCCGTGCAGATTCTCGCACCGCCCCTTGTAGTTTCGCAGCTGATGGGCCGCGGCGAAGCGGCTGGTCACGCTCAATTCATACACGATGTTCTCCTTGCTTCGGTATTGGGTGGCGCACAACCTATCACAGATATCCCGAAACCGTCAACAGTGGCGCTCTCGCCTCAGGGACCGGCCCGACGGAGGCGGTTCACGGCGAGGTGGGCCTGACGGGTTGGCTCGGGGAGCCGATAGCCGCGGCACAGGGCGAGAATCAATTCGACTGCACCCTTCAGGTCCATCCGGTGACCTGGAGAGACGTAGACCGGTTTGACCTTCTCCCGGGTCCGCACCGCCGCCCCGATCACGACGTTGTCCTTCCGAAGAAGGCTGACGGAGCCCCTGCGCTCGGCCACAGGGGAGTGGACTCCGACCAACCGCCTTTTGGCGCAGCCGATGGTCGGCAGATTGAGCAGAATACCAACATGAGAGGCCAGCCCCATGGCGCGGGGATGGGCGATTCCCTGACCGTCAAAGACCACCAGATCGGGGCTGCGTGTCACCTTCTCAAACGTCTGCAATAGTACCGGCGCCTCCCGGAAGGTTAACAGTCCGGGAAGATAGGGGTAGGCCACCTGGCGCCGGCTTGATCGGCTCTCCAGAAGTTCAAGTTCGGGGAAGGAAAAGACAAGCACCGCAGCGTAGAGACGTTGTGAGGCGCGGCTGAAAGCCACATCCGCTCCCGCGACCCGGCGGATGACGGCAGGACGCTTCTTCAGCACCAGTCGTTTGCGCAACATCTCCTGAATTGCTGCCGCTTCGGCGGTGGGCACCCGCCAGGGATGAAGCTTTCGCCAACGCATCTGTTTCAGCGCCTCCTGCCGGTGAGCAAGACCCATCCGCTCTCCTGCCGGAGCGGCGCCAGATCAAACCACGGCGCGTACGCACGACCCACGTCAGCACTCTGGGTCTCGAGAATGCCGGAGAGAGCGATCCGTCCTCCGGGCCGGGTCCGCCCGGCCAGCGTCGGAGCAAGTTCCACCAGGGGGTTGGCCAGGATATTCGCCGTCACGAGATCGGCCGCAAACGGCGGGGCTTGCCCAGGAAGGCAAAGGGTAAGATGCACACCATTGCGTCGGGCGTTGGCGGCACTTACCGCCAAGGCCTCCGGATCGATATCGATTCCCAGAGCCATGCGGGCCCCTAGTTTCATGGCGGCAATGGCGAGAATGCCCGAGCCACAGCCGAAATCAAGGACCCTTTCGCCGCCCCGCACGACCCTGTCAAGCCACGCCAGGCAGAGCCGGGTGGTCGGGTGCTCACCCGTGCCGAAGGCCAGCCCCGGGTCGACGACGAGAGAGATCGCCGGAGCCGGCGGCGGACGGTGCCAGCTCGGAACGACCCAGAGCCTTGGGCCCACGGCCATGGGGCGAAACTGGTCGCGGCTGACCCGGACCCAATCCTGCTCTGAGATCCAATGCGTCTGAAAGCCAACGGGGTCGCTCCATGCCAGGATCTCCGCAATTTTCGAAAGGAGTTCCTCCGGAACCACCGCTGGCGGCAGCAGCACCGAAAGAGCGACCTGCGGCAAGCCTCGGGTTTCCCGTTCGTCCCGACGCCGCGGGGGCGGCCCCTCGCTCACGGCCAACGCACCCAGGCCGAGGGCGAGATCGCTCACCGCATCGACGTCGGACGGGGCAAGATCTATCCGCACGGAGCACCATCGACGCGTGCCCTCTCCTCTTGGCTTTCCGTTCTGTTGTCTGGGCAAACTCACTGGATTGGATTGATCTGGGCTACGCGGCCCGCCCGCCGAGGACGGATTTGAGTACTTCACCCATCTCGATGATCTGATATGGCTTGGGCAGGACACCCTGAAAACCGTGTTGCCGGTAGTCGACCATGATGGGGCTGCTCGAGTAGCCGCTGGAGGCAATGGCTTTGACCTCCGGATCGATGGCCTGCAGGGCCTTGAGGGCCTCCTGCCCTCCCATGCCGTCGGCCACAGTGAGATCGACGATCACCGCCCCGAACGGTACCCCCCGCTCTCCGGCCTGCCGATAGACCTCCACGGCATCTTCACCATTCGTGGCAAACTCAACTTCGTAGCCGAGCCGGCTCAACATCATTCCGGCCACGGTGCGCACCATGGCGTCATCGTCCATGACGAGGATCCGCTTTTGCCTTGTGGCAGGCACAACCCCCTCCGCATCCGCCGCAGGCGCGCGAAGCGCCGCCGGAAGATAGAGCGTCATCGTCGTACCGACACCCCGTTTGGACGCAGCTGTAATATGTCCGCCGTGCCGGCTGACGATCGCGTACGCCGTGGCCAGTCCGAGTCCACTCCTCTTTTCCTTGGTGGAAAAGAAAGGATCGAAAATCAACGGCAGGTTTTTCTTCGAGATACCAGCGCCGCCATCCTGCATGGTAATCGAGATGTATTCGCCTGCCGCCAACGGAAGGCGGCTCTTGCCGTCGACCACCACATTGCTGCACCGAACGGCAATCTCGCCTTGCCGTGCCATGGCCTCATGGGCATTGAGCGCGAGATGATGGATGACCTGGCTGATCTGCGCTTCATCGACTTGCACCCGATAGAGATCCTCCGGTGCATCCAACGTGTAGCGCACATCCGTGCCGGTCAGGGCCAGGGCGACCGCCCGCTGAATCAGTTTCGGCAGGGAAACCGTTCGCTTCACGGGTGCGCCGCCCCGGGCGAAGACAAGCAGCTGCTGTGTCAGATCCTTGGCCCGCCGCGCCGCGTCTTCTGCTTCCTGCAGACGTTCCTGAACCATCTCGTCCTCACCCCGGGAGTACATCTTGGCGAGGGCTAAATTGCCCCAGATGGCGGTCAGCAGATTGTTGAAATCGTGGGCGATGCCGTCTGCCAGCGCGCCCACCGACTCTAGCCGCCGCACCTTGAGCAGTTCCTTTTCCATTTTCTTTTTTTCCGAAATGTCCCGGAAGGCCGTAATGGAGCCGACAACCCTGCGCCCTTCCACAATGGGGGTGCTCACAAAAGCCACGGGGAGGAGCGAGCCGTCTTTGCGAATGAACACGTCGTCTTCCGTCCGGAATTCTTCGCCCGAAAGAATCACCTGGTTCACGGGGCAGGCGTCGGCGGCGATGGACCGTCCGTCTGCTTTGCGTCCGTGCATCAAGTCGTGGACCTCCCGGTGGAGCAGCTCTGTTTCCGTCCAGCCGAGGAGCCGCTCCGCCTCCGGATTCATGAAAGTCAAACGCCGCCGGGCATCGAGCACATAAACACCTTCGCCCAGACCGGCGGTGATATCCTGGAGCTGTTTCCGGCTTCGCCGGAGCGCTTCCTCCGTTTTGCGCCGGACGATAATCCCTGCGAGCGTGTTGGCCATGGACCGAAGGAATACCTCTTCGTGCGCATCGCGCACATGGCCCGCTCTGACAAAGACGTTGATCACGCCCAGGACGCGATGGCCGTAGACAATGGGCGCGCAGTAATGCCCGTGGGGCGCCATGTTCCGGTAGCGTTTCTTGTGGCGGGCGTCGAGGGAACCCACATGGAGGATCTTGCCCGAGGAAGCTGCCTGACCGCAGAGGCATTTGCCGAAGGGAATACGGGCGCAGGCCTTTTGCAGCGACTGACCAATCCCGTTGTGCGCCATCATGACCAGGACCCGGGGGTCATCGTCGTCAACGATAAAGATACTTCCTCTCGACTCGAAGGTGAGCCACTCGATGGAAAGAAGGAGTTTCAGGGCGCGTCCCAGCAGCTCCCTCAACGGCATCTCCTCCAGCGAGAGCTGGAGCAACCCAGTGATGACCGCTTGGGTGTCGTAGTTTCGCTGCAGTTTCTCCTTGTCCCGGCGGTGCGCCTCTTCCAGACGTTTGAGTGCCTCGATCTTGCGAAGCATTGCCGCTTCGCTGCGGCGGGGTTCTTGCAGGGGCTGCCCAAAACTCATGGCTTCCGTCCCTAATTGAGCCGGAAGTTGGCGCCCCAGTGCCCCGTGTACGCCTCCGGATCAACGCAAAGAATCGACTGTCATTAACTTTTAAAAATACCGGGCGTCCCAAGGCTTGTCAAATTAGCCTGGGGAGCTGAAAGGGACGGTCCATGCGTCAAACGGTGCGGCCATGGCCTGCTCTGTTGGGCTGCGGAGGGAGGAGATGGGAGATGGGAGATACCAGAAGCGCATCTGTTCACCTGCGAAGCGTTTGCTCCCGGCTGGTCCGGGATCGCGGCAAATGTTCGCCGGGCATTGCCCTTAGCCGTTTATCAGCCGCACATGGGCAAAGCCGTCACTGTAGTAGTCGATCCAGTTCAAACAGCCGAACCGCTGATCGACCCGAAACATGTAGCGAATTTCCAGGCGCATGGCGTGCGCCAGAATGATACGGTTTACCCCGCCGTGGGCCACCACCACAATCGTCTCGTCGGCATGTTCATCGACCAGCGGGAGATAGGTTGCCATCACCCTCTCAGCGAGATCGAAGGAGTTCTCTCCGCCGCCCGGTGGGCGCACTTCGGTGACGTCCTTTCGCCAGAAATCAAAGAGCTCAGGATAGTCTTTCCCGATTTGCTCGTATGTCAGACCCTCCCAATCGCCGAAGTTGCGTTCCCGGATCCCAGGGAGCGCCTGGTAGTGCAACTGGAAGCCCGCTGCAATGATTTGGGCACCCTCCACCGTTCTACGAAGATCGCTGCAATAGACGGCCTGAATCGTCTGGTCCTGAAGACGTTCAAGCACCGTTCGCATCTGCTGCCGACCGGTGTCGGTGATGGGAACATCTACTTGGCCGTTGTAGGCGCCCGCCTCGTGGTTTTCAACCTGCCCATGACGAATGAGGTAAACTCGGGTCCGTTTGAGATGATCTCGACTTGGTTTCATGGAACACCCTGCTCCTGACGAGAAAGGGCCTCTGTGGCCCCAGAGAAACGGGGCGACGGTAACACGGCCCCCCCCCTCAGTCAATATTTTTTCTGGTCCCCCTTGACAAACGCCCCGGTTTTCGGTATAAAATAAGACCAAGTTGATGTAATTAGTATTAGATATTTAAGGCATTGTTTTTAAAGGGGGAATAAAAGAGGAGGCAAAGATGTGTACAGCTTTTGAGATACGATGCCAGTGCGGAAAGGAAAACGCCCGGCTACACCACATCAATTCCATACTGCCGGAAGAGACCGTAGAAAACGTTCATTGCCCCGCGTGCAGTCCGCATGCCGAATTTGATGCAGGCCGGATGTTGCGGGACAATGGGTGGATTATTGCGTACGATATGGACGTGGTTCGGCTCCATGCCGAGAAACTAGGCCTCTCGGGCGCCCAGATAACGCCGGAGGCCGTTTTTGACGGGGGCTTCAGCTCTTGGCAGGGCTTCACCCCAAACGATCTTGAGAAGGCCAACGCGGAGAAGGAGCAACTGGCCGAGTTGGCGTCCCGCGACATGCAGGGATATCTCAAGGAGATTCGAGAATGGAGTCTCGTGCGGGAGCGCAGGCTTCATGAGGAGGGGTGGCGGAAAGCCCGCGGCGCGGTACAGGCATGACGGGTCGACGAAGGGCCCGCTGCCTTTCGCGTCACCACCGGGGCTGCGGCCCTGAGATGAGCGGACCCGTCGGAAAAATGGATAGGTGATCTTAAAGGCTATATCTCGTCCTCTACCGCCGGAAGCGGTGAGTCCTCCTCTGTCGTTTCTGGCGGCACGCGAGGTATAAAGGGGCCCTTCACTTCCCCCTCCTCTTGGTGAAGGGCCCCGAATTTTTTCAGCTTGGATGTTGCATGAGGGCGACTCATGCAATATTCGGGCTAGCCTTCCGGAAGCGCTTCAAAAACGATGCGATGCTTCGACAAACGGGTTTCTCGAAACCGGGCCCGGAGTCTTTTCTCCTCCCCAAAGATGTCCCGCACCACAATCGTCTCCCCTTCGGGGCGAATGAGATCGATACTCTCCATGAAGAGTTCTTCCTCGCCGTCCCGCCACACGTAAAAATTGGTCTCACACATTCTCATTTCCCTTCAACAGATGGAGCGCCTCTTCGAAACAGCGGCTCATCCGCTCCGAATGCGCCATCGATTCCCGTACCTTCTGCGCCACCTCGGGGCGCCCCGCTTTTTCCGCCCTCTCGATCCAGACCCGGTACGTCGCCTCGTGAGAGGCATTGTGCTCGATCCAGTGGCCGAGCAGGTGCGCCAGTTTTGACAGATCATCCATCACGGACCGGCTCCTTTCCCCTGGAACGTCCCCAGACGGGGATTCCCGCCTGCTTCATCCCGACAACCCCTCCATTCTCTTTTTCAGCTCTGCCATTCGGTTCAACGCGTCCAGGGGCGTCATCTTGTGGACGTCGAGCTCGCGAATCTCCTCGAGGACGGGGTGGGGACGGGCCGAAAAGAGCTCGAGCTGCGGAGCCCAGGGCACCGTTTCATCGGAATGGGCGATGACCGGCTCGCCCGCCTCGTCGAGCTCACTTCTCTCCAGATTGTCCAAAACCTGCCGTGCCCGATCGATGACCACCGGAGGCAGACCTGCGAGTCGGGCAACCTGTATGCCGTAGCTCTTGTCGGCGCCGCCCTCTACAATCTTGCGGAGGAAGATAACCTCATCGTTCCACTCTTTCACTGCGATGTTGTAGTTGCGCACCCCGGGCAGGGTGAGCGCCAGTTCGGTCAACTCATGGTAGTGCGTCGCAAATAGGGTCCGGGCCTTTGTCTGGTTGTGGAGAAACTCGCCCACGGCCCAAGCAATACTGATGCCGTCGAAGGTACTCGTGCCACGCCCGATTTCATCGAGGATAATGAGGCTTTTCTCCGTGGCATGATGTAGAATATTGGCCGTTTCGTTCATCTCCACCATGAAGGTGCTCTGTCCCCGCACCAGCGCGTCCGAAGCGCCGACCCGCGTGAAGATCCGGTCGACAAGGCCGATTTCCGCGTCCGCCGCCGGCACGAAGCTTCCCATCTGAGCCATGAGAACGATGAGGGCCACCTGGCGCATGTAGGTCGATTTGCCGGCCATATTGGGACCGGTGATGATCAGGAGCCTGTTGTCGTCGGTGTCGAGCAGCGTGTCGTTGGGGACAAAGGGCTCCGCCGTCTCCAGCGCATCCAGCACCGGATGACGCCCTTCCCGTATAACCAGCCCGCTCCCCTCAAAGACCAGCGGACGAACATAGCGGTGCTCTCGCGTCGCATCGGCCAATGCTGCCAGCACATCGAGCTCAGCCAGGGCCGCCGCCGTTTGCTGCACCCGGGGCGCTTCCGCGCCCACCGTCTTACGAACCCCCTGGAACAGTTCCGCCTCCAATTCGACGATCCGATCCTCCGCCCCCAAAACTTTTGCCTCGTACTCCTTCAATTCGGGGGTGATGAAACGTTCGGCGTTCACCAGGGTCTGCTTGCGGACATAATCCTCCGGAACGTCGCCGAGATTTGCCTTGGTGACTTCAATGTAGTAGCCGAACACCTTGTTGTACTTCACTTTCAGATTGCCGATTCCTGTGCGCTCCCGCTCGTGGTTCTCCAGGCGGGCGATCCAGTTCTTGCCTTCGCGCCCGATGCTGCGGAGCTCATCGAGTGCCTCCGAGTAGCCGTCGCGAATCACCCGTCCCTCCCGGACGCTCAGCGGGGGATCCTCGAAGATGGCCTCCTCGATCAGCCGGCAGACATCCTGAAGCTCATCGATCTGATCCTGCAGGGTCGTCAGCAATGGCGCCTCGAAACCACGCAGCCGGGAACGGATCGCCGGCAAGACAGCAAGCGAGGCCCCGAGCGCAATCAGGTCCCTGGGACCGGCCACACCGAGAGTCACCCGACCAATGAGCCGTTCCATGTCATAGACCCGCTCGAGGTTTTCCCGGAGATCGTCCAGCACGGAGGGGGCTTCCAGGAGCGCTGCGACGCCGTCCTGTCGGGCAACAATGCTGTCACGGTCTACATAGGGACTGAGCAGGTGGCTCCGGAGGGTGCGCCCCCCCATGGCGGTTTGCGTCCGGTCGAGCACACCGAGAAGGGATCCCCGCTTGCCGCCGTCCACACTGCTGCGCACCAGCTCCAGGTTGCGCACGGTCGACGCGTCGAGGAACATCCGGTCCCCTTCCCGCAGCGTGCGCAGCCCCCGGATGTGCGACACCGAGCCCTTCTGGGTCTCTTCGACATAACGGAGCAGGGCGCCCGCGGCCGACACACCGGGACCCGCCTCGGCGCAGCCGAACCCCTGCAGGGAAGCGGTTCGGAAATGCTCCGTCAATTTCCTGTAAGCCTCCGAGGCTTCGAAAGCCCAGCCGTCCAGGAATTGGACGGGAAGAGCGGGGTACTCCCGGGTAATCTCCCGCAACAGGGGAGCGTCCCGCATTTGCTCGGGCACAATCATCTCTCGCGGCTCGAAAATGCCGAATCGGTTGACCAGGAACTGCACCGGTGGGTCCCCCGGGCTCTCGGTCAAAAGGAATTCCCCGGTGCTCAGATCGAGCAGGGAGAGCCCCACACCGCCGTCGCCGGAGACCCAGGCTGCCAGATAGTGGTTCTCCCGAGCCTCCAGCAGTCCTTCCTCCAGGACCGTGCCAGGCGTTACAACCCGGACCACTTCCCGCTTGACGATTCCCTTGGCTTTTTTCGGATCCTCCACCTGCTCGCAAACTGCAACGGTATAGCCCTGCCGGATCAGTTTGGCGATGTAAGGCTCCGCCGCGTGGTGGGGAAAACCGCAAAGGGGGATATCCATCCCTTCGGACTTGCCCCGTTTGGTCAGGGCAATCTGCAGCACCCTGGATGCGACGGTGGCATCCTCGTTGAACATCTCGTAGAAATCTCCCATCCGGAAGAAGAGAATGGCGTGCTGGTACTGGGCTTTGATTCGGGTATACTGCCGCATCAGCGGCGTCATGCCGGCCACAGGGGCCCTCCTGCCGATTTCATCCGGCGACGGTGCCGGTTCAAGATGCCCGGAGATGATAGGGGATCGAGAAAACTTTGTCAATGACGGGGCCCGTCGGCAGGATCTTGAGAAGTGAAGGATTTGGGCAGGCGCCGTTACCGGTGCACGGGCTGTCAACGGATCCGTTTCGAGGCCCGCCAGCCCAGCTCATAGAAATCGGTCATACACGCGGGGCACCGCGGCCAGACGATGCTGCGAATCATGTAGATTTTATCGTCGAGGTAGTCGACATTGAAAAAGCTCTTATCCAGTGCAATGCCGCCGCTCTTGATCTTCTTCCCTTTGTATCGGGAATAGACCTTGAGCAGCCCCCCGGAGACCCGCGTATGATGGTGATTGGAAACCCCCCGGGCATGGCCGCTCATCTCGGCACAGAGGATCTTGACATCATTCGTTTCCAGATAGGTGACGATCTTGCGCAGCAAAGATTTGGGCAGGTTCACCATCCGTACCCTGGAGGATTTCTCCACCGCATCGAAAATCGCGCGCATCCCCTGTTCGGCGTCGAAGAGGGTCATGATGTTCAGCACGGGCATCTCGTCCTTCAACAGGATGTCACGGTGCATATTCTGGATACACTTCACGCACCGGCGGTAAGTGATGCTGCCGATATTGTGGAGCGTGTCCTTTCGATACCAGACATTGAAGATCCTGTTCTTGACGAAGATTTCACCCTTCTCGATGACTTCACCGAAAAAGGTCCCCTTCATTTCTACGGCGGTAAACACCTCCCTGCCCAGATCCCGCAGATCCTCGGGCAGTCCCTCGACGAGGTTGTTGTAGAGGGTGACCTGCTTGCCTGCGAGTTGGGGACGCCACCGCCGGATGAGCTTCAGGGGGATATTAATTAGATCGATCGATCTGTTCTTCGCGATCTCCCGTCGAATGGCGCTCAGCCCGTCCTCGATATGGAAAATCTCATCAACCTGCAGTTCCAACAGTGCCATCAGGACCTTGCCGCAAGCCCGTCGGGGCCGTTAAGATAGAAGAAAGAATCGCATGTGACAAATCAGCACATCCCTGGCAAAAAAGGCGCGTGCATGCAACAACACGGCGGGGCGCCATCCGTCAGGACAACCCCGCGAGTTGCCGGAGGACAAACTGCCGGATGTCGTGCGGCGCCGGGAGGCTGCGGAGGGTTGCCCCCGCCTCGAGAAGGGGCTGAAGCAGATCACGCAGTGCCCCGCCGCAGTTGCACTTCTCAGTGGAGTCCGACAGCGGCAGGATCTGTCGCCGCCTGCAGCTGGGGCACAGGACCACGCGCTTTGCACCGGACCACTTGCCCCGTTTCGCCAATGGTACCCCGTCCACCTCGATGATGTCCATGGAAAAGTCAATGACCGGCGCGTTGCTGATGAAGGTGCCAACGCCATAGGCATCGGCCACGGGATTGAGCTGCGTGATCGCCTCATCGTCCAACCCACCGCTGACGAATAGTTTCACGTCTTTGTGGCCTCGCAGATCCAGCTCCCACCGAACCTCCCGCAAAATCTCAAGCATGTCGCCCCGACGGGAACTCGGCGTGTCGAGCCGCACGGCAAAGAGATCCTTGCCCAGCGCATCGGCCACCGAGAGGGCGGCGAACTTCTCGTCGTCAAAGGTGTCGATCAGGGAGACCCGATTGACCTTTCGGCTGATGACTTCATGAAAGGCCTCGGTGGCGGCCACGGTGCCACCCATGACCAACACCAGAGCATGGGGCATGGTGCCCACTGGTTCGGCACCGATCAGCTCCGCGCTCAGACCCACGGCAACCCCGTCGCACCCCCCGATATATGCACTCCGCTCGATCATGGGGGCCACCGCCGGGTGCATTCGGCGGGCACCGAAGCTGATCAGCGGGCGTTCATCAGCGGCCCGGCGGCACTGCGCGGCGCGCGTGGCGATGCCCGATGCCTGGCAGATCATGCCAAGAAGCGCCGTCTCAAAAAGCGCAAAGTCCGTGTATTCGCCGGCCACTTCCAACACCGGCTCCAGAGGATAAAAGATGGCCCCTTCGTCCAGGGCGCGCACGCTGAGCGGTAGACCAGACAGCAGCGAGATGCACTCCTCGATCCCCGCGAACACGGCCCATCGCTGCTCCTCGGGGAATTTCTTGGCAATGAACTCGGCCCGTACCGGTTTGCGGACCTTCTTCGCCTGCAAGACGGCAAGGGTCCGCTCAAAGTAAACGTCGGTGACTTTCCCCTGGCGGATCTCTTCGTCGGTGGCCGAATGAAATCGTTTTCGTGTCATGCCGCTCCCTCTCCCCCCAACGCCACGCCTCTTGAGTGTCTGGAAGGCTGCGCTAAACCACCCGTGCACCCAGAACCGTTTCCATCTGCCGCAGGGCGAAGCGATGGTCTTCCGGATCGAGACCGGCTACAGCATCCCGAAAAACGGTCACGTCATAGCCCCGGGCCCGCGCGTCGGCCACCGTATAGAGCACACAGATGTTGGTGACTGTCCCAGTCACCTGAAGATGTGAAATACCCAGTTCCCTCAAAGCGGCCTCCAGCTCACTCTGATAGAAACCGGAAAACCGTTGCTTTCGGATGACCAGATCCTGCGGCTGCGGGGCGAGCGCATCGATCACGGTAGCGCCGGGCGTTCCGTGCACGGCATGGGGTGGCCAAAGGTTGAATTCCGCATCATCGGGGTCGTGGCCATCGCAGACGTAAATGATGGCGTCCCCGGCCGCACGGGCCTGCTCAATCCGACGGGCCACCGCCGGGACGATCTTCTCTGCGTCCGGCACCCGGAGGGGCGCGTCTTTGCTGATGAAATCGTTGAGCATATCGATCACAACAAGGGCCGTTTTCGCATTGGCCTGCATGGTATTTCTCTCCTCATCAGAACTGTGACAACTCGTTTCAACACGCTGTTTTGACTATAGCACATCCTGATGAAATCGCACGCGCCCCAGGGCGTGGAGGCAGGATCCGAGCCCCGTGTAACCTATTGAAAAACAACAATTATTAAATTGCGAACCACCCCTTGACAGCCCCCGGGGGTGGGATTATATTTTCACCGTAAAAAAGAAGAGTCGGTGGAACATCAACCACCGCGAGAAAGGAGAGGTGATCCGTTATGAAAGGTTTGACACGTTGGGATCCGTTCCGCGAACTGAGTCATCTGCACCGAGACGTGGATGAGCTGTTCAGAAGGTCCTTCGGAGAAATGAGGGGCTTCGGACACTGGTTCCGCGACGTCGGTGACTATCCGGAACTGGAGTGCTACACGAAGGACGACAAGTTCTATGTGAAAGCCGCGCTGCCGGGGATCGCCCCCAAGGAGGTGGAGATCAACATCACCGGGAACCGCCTGACCCTGAGAGGCGAGCGCAAAGAGGACAAGAACGTCGAGAAGGAGCATTACATGGTGCGTGAGATGCGCTATGGCGCGTTCGAGAGAGTCCTCACGATCCCCGAGGGTGTGGAAGCGGACAAAGTGCATGCCTCCTTTGAAGATGGCGTCCTGACCATCACGGCGCCGGTGAAGGAGGGGGTCAAGGCGAAAAAGATCCCTATCGAGGTTTCCAAAAAGGGGATCAAGGCCGCCTAACGTATTGAACGTCGGTGTGCATTGAAAAGGGGACACCCCTGGGGGTGTCCCCTTTTATTTTCGCGGCGGGCCTACCAGGTGGCCCCAGACTCTTTCGTCAGGCTTAGGAGCACGTCGAGATTCTTCCGATCCATCTCGTCGTTGTCGCCCTTTGGGGTTTCGAGGATCTTGGGAATGTCGTTGAAACGGGGGTCGTTCATGAGGCACCGGAAAGCCTCCAAACCTATTTCCCCTTTCCCGATATGCGCGTGCCGATCGACACGGCTGGCCAAAGCTTTTAGAGAATCGTTGACGTGGATGCAGAGAATCTGCTCGGCGTCGAAGACGCTGAAGAGATGATCCATCGTTTCGACATAAGCCTCCCGCTGCCGGATGTCGTAGCCCGCCGCAAAAATGTGGCAGGTGTCAACACAGACGCCAAGGCGCTCCGGTTCGGCACAGGACGCTATCATTTCTTGAATCTGCTCAAAGCGGTACCCGAGGTTTGTCCCCTGCCCCGCCGTCGTCTCCAGTAGAATCTTCATCCGGAACCCCCGGGTCTTTTCGTGCAGCTCATCCACGGAACGCACAATCTGTGCAAGACCTTGCGCTTCACCGGCCCCCATATGCGCGCCGGGGTGCATCACCAGATAAGGAAGCGCCAAGGCCTCGGCCCGCTCCATTTCGTCCAAGAGGGCTGCCTTGGAAACGGCCCGTTTCTTCGGATCAGGGGACGCAATGTTGATGAGGTAGGCATCGTGGGCCACTGCCGGCTCAATGCCCGTTTC
>CAMYMF010000029.1 GCA_947259355.1 uncultured Nitrospirota bacterium
AGAGTGGTGTATCCCTTGGTTCGCTTTCAGGTTCCGTATGCTTGCGGATCCGAATATTAGACCAGCCTTATATCCTTGTCAAGCACAAATTGCGAAAAAATTGCGTGAGCCTTCACCGCGGGGCAACGGGCGTGCACTGTCCCGTTTTCCGGGACTGGGCATCCCTCTGAGAAACTTTGCAGGCTTCGAAAACTGTGTTATGGTTCCCCAATAAGATCAACGGAGAGCCCCATGGCCAGCAGAAGGAGAGCCAGGATCCTGATCGTCGAAGATGACCCGAAATCGGTCCAGGTGCTCCAAGACCTTCTCGAATTTGAAGGGTTCCAGATTCTCACGGCGGGCAACGGACGGGAGGGCCTCGATCGGATTGGCGCTGAGCCCGTCGATCTGGTGATCACCGATTTCGAAATGCCGGTGATGAACGGCTTCGAACTGCTGCAGAGGGTCAACCAGGGCTATCCAGACCTGCCGGTCATCATGCTCACCGGTCGGCACCGGGAGGACATGGAAAAGGTCATCTCCACCCTGAAGGAGGGGGCCTACGATTATCTCCTCAAGCCGGTGGATCTGGCCAAACTGCGCCACTCGGTGATGACAGCCCTGAACATCAGCCGGGCCCGCAAGGAAACCCGGGCGCTCAACGACGTGCTGGCAGAGACCCTGCGGACACTGCACGCCAAGAGCGAGAAGCTCGAGGAGCTCTCCCGAATCCACAACGATCTGCTCAAGATCATCTCTCAGGATCTGGAAACCCCGCTGACGATCCTCACCGGAACCTCCAAAATGCTCCTGAAAGACAAGAATGTGGCCCTCTCCGGGGAGCAGCGGCGTCTCGTTGAATCGATCTGCAGCCAGGGTGAAATCGTTCAGGAGATCATCGCCGACCTGCTCGACCTGGCCGTGGTGGACACCGATCAGGCGACGATTCAGAAGGTCGAGGCGGAACTGCACCCCATCGTGGACAAGTGTGCCCGCAACCTCCAGCCCATGGCCCGCAGCCGAGGCATCGCCATCCGGGTGCAGCCGCCGGGACGCCTGCGAACGGTCTACGTCGACCCGGGCAGGATGAAGCAGGTCTACTTCAACCTGATTCACCAGGCCATACAGATGAGCGAACGTGACCACGCCGTCCGCATCGGGATTCTACCGTTGGCCCATGCGCAGAAGGTGGAGATTCTCTTTCACAGCCGGCAGGTGCCGTTCGAACAGGTGGCGCAGATTTTTGCCGCGCGGGAGGAGATCGGAGATGTTGATCGGAACATGCGCTACCGCCTCAGTCTCTGCCGCGAGATCGTGGCGCTGCACGGCGGGAAAATCTGGGTGGAGCAGGGGATCGAGGGCGAGACCCTTTTCTGCACACAGGTGCCCAATCTGTTTCTGCCGGAGCAGCGAGCGCGGGACGTCGTAAGCTAACCTGAGACTTTTTCCGCTGCCTTGCCGACTCGGGGTACCATCTCAATGACGTCGATGGGGCAGGCCGCCACGCAGGCCCGACAGCCCACACATTTGGCCGGATCGACCAGATGGAGTTTCCCCGCTTCGCCCCGGATGGCCTCCACGGGACAGACCTTCACACAGTCGGTGCATCCATTGCACGTCTCGCCGATGACGGCGAGGGGATGAAGCCCCGCCAGCTGATCCTCGATCACCTTGGTGGGACACTTGGCCACGCAGAGCCCGCACTGCGTGCATTTCTCTGGCAGAATCCGGGCCAGCAGGCGGTCCATCTCAATGGCTTCAAAGGGGCACGCCTTCTTGCACAGGGTACAGCCGATACAGCCAACGGTGCACTTCTTCTTGACCACCGCCCCTTTGTCATGGGAGCTGCACAGCACCGTGACCTTCTGGTTGAGGGGGAGAATCTGAATGATATCCTTGGGACAGGCGGCCACACAATTGCCGCAGCTGGTGCACTTGTCGGGATCGATGATCGGCAGCCCGTCAGGGCTCATGACGATGGCATCGAAGGGGCACGAGCGTTGGCAGGTCCCGAAGCCAAGACATCCGTACCCGCAGGACTTGCTCCCGCCGGCGATCAGCGCCGCTGCGCGGCAATCCGACACCCCGTGGTATCGGAACTTCTCCGAGGCCTCCCGGCGTCCCCCTTTGCAAAGCAGCCGGGCCACCACCGGTTCCCGGGTGGTCGCCTCCACACCGAGGATTTCAGCAATCAGCTGCACCGCCTCGCTGCCCCCGACGGGGCATCCCGTAACGGCGGCGTTTCCCTTGGCCATGGCCTCCGCCATGCCACTGCAGCCCGGAAAACCGCAGGCCCCGCAGTTGGCACCGGGCAGTGCATCGGAAATCGCTTCGACCTTGGGGTCAACCTGGACGGCAAACTTCTTCGAGGCCACACCCAAACTAAAGCTCGCCAGTACGCCGAGCCCGCCTAAACTTAGAATGGCTTCAATCATGGGGTTGATCAACTCCTTGTGAATCCGACTCTTTCAATCTCCCGTCGGCAGCGGTCGCACGGCACCTCCCATCCCACACGGGGCGGCTCTATTTCACGAGACCAGCAAATCCCATGAAGGCCAGCGAGAGAAGACCTGCCGTAATCAGGCCGATGGGGGTTCCCTTGAAGGTCTCGGGAACGCGCGAGAGCGCCACCCGCTCCCGCAAGCCCGCAAATAGGATGAGGGCCAGCGTAAAACCGAGGGACGCGGCAAATCCGAAAACGGTGGTTTCCACAAAGCTGTAGTCCTTCTGGATGTTAAGGATGGCCACACCGAGGACTGCGCAGTTCGTGGTGATGAGAGGCAGAAAAATACCGAGGGAGCTGTAGAGGGCCGGGCTGGTTTTTTGAATCACCATCTCCACAAACTGCACCAGCGATGCAATGACCAGAATAAAGGCGATGGTGCGCAGGTACTCGATGTCGTACGGTGCCAAGAGGAAGCGCTGGATGAAATAGGTGACCACCGATGCCACGGTCATGACAAAGACCACGGCCATCCCCATCCCCAGTGAGGTCTCCACCTTCTTGGAGACCCCCAAGAATGGGCAGATCCCCAGAAACCGAGCCAGCACGAAGTTGTTGACCAGAACAGCGCTGATGATCAGCAGAAAAATCTCAAACAAGCCCTATTCCCCTTCTGTGAAACGATCCTATATTAGGGGGGACGCCTGGGCAAGTCAAGGCAAAAGCGAGCCGCCCGGTCGATGCTTCTCAAAAGCCGGTGCCGGAGATCCCTGTCAACGGACGCGCTGCTTGCTTGACTCTGTGCTGGTTTTGGGAGTAGTTTAGATGCGTGAGGAAGCGCCGGAAGAGATTGAAAGGCATGGTCGATGCCGTTGTGGCGAAAAGGCGGTCCCCCCGAGCGGGCACCGTGCTCACAGCCATGCTATGCGCACTCCTCCTCGTGACGCTGTCAGGAGTTTTTCCGACGGGGGGCGCCCTTTCCGCACCCACGCAACCGACGCCCCCCGAGCCGGGCCTTCCCCTGCCGGCCGCCCCCAGCTACCCGCCTTCGACACAGCTCACCAAAGGGAAGTTCCTGGTTGCCAGCCGGGGGCTCGGCGACCCGAGATTTTCCCAAACGGTGGTCCTGCTCGTCGAATACGGCGCGACCGGCGCGGCCGGCCTGATCATCAACCGCCCCACTGAGGTGGCGCTGTCCACCGTCTGGCCCGATTTGGAAGGGTTGAAGCAGCACGAAGATCCCCTGCACATCGGCGGCCCCGTCGAACTCACTCTCTTGCAGATGCTGATTCAAACGCATCGCCGACGGGGGGGCTCGCAACACGTCTTTGCGGATATCTACGTCAGCGTCAGTGCCGACCTGCTTACCGAAATGGCCACAGCCACAGACCCCGGGGAACGCTTTCGCGTCTATGCTGGTTACGCGGGATGGGCGGCGGGCCAGCTGGAAACTGAAGTGTTGCGGGGAGACTGGCACATTTTTCCCGGAGATACCGTCACGCTCTACGACAAGGCCGCGGACGTCATCTGGCCCGATCTTATCCGGCGGACGGAAGGGCGGTGGACGTCTCTGGACACCGCGTCCTGGCCCTCGCATTGATCATGAAAGCCCTCGTTCTTGACGGCCCGAAACCGGTGGAACAGAGTCCGTTGCGATTGGCCTCTTGCCAGGACCCGTCACCGGGGCCCGGGCAGATCCGCGTCCGGGTCCACACCTGCGGGATCTGTCACACCGACGTGCACACGGTGGTTGGCGATCTTGCTCTGCCCCGTCTGCCGTTGATTCCCGGCCACCAGGTGGTGGGCGTCGTGGATGCCGCCGGGGACAGTGCTGAGCGCTTTGGCCTCGGTGACCGGGTGGGAGTGGCCTGGCTTCACTGGGCCTGCGGCAGCTGCCGGTTCTGTGCCGCAGGCTCGGAGAATCTCTGCGAAGCAGCGCGCTTCACCGGCTATCACACCGATGGCGGTTATGCCGAACAGACCGTCGTGCCGGAAGCGTTCGCCTACGAGATCCCCGAAGTCTTTACAGACGTGGACGCTTCGCCCCTGCTTTGTGCGGGCATTATCGGGTACCGGGCGCTGCGGTTGAGCGGCGCGAAACCCGGTGAGCGCCTTGGCCTCTACGGCTTCGGCGCATCCGCCCATATTACGCTGCAGGTCGCGCGTCACCTGGGCTGCGAGACCTATGTATTCAGCCGCGGCCGGGAGCACCTCCGCCTGGCGGAAAGACTGGGTGCGGCCTGGACCGGGCGGGCCGAAGAGTCGCCGCCGCACAAACTGCACAGCGCCATCATCTTTGCCCCTGCGGGGAACCTCGTTCCCCGGGCCCTGGAGCACCTTGACAAGGGTGGCACCCTCGCCCTGGCGGGCATCACCATGTCCGCCATTCCGCAGCTCGATTACCGCAGGCACCTCTACCATGAAAGGACCATCCGATCGGTGACGAACAGCACGAGAGCAGACGGCGAGGCACTGCTTCGGATTGCAGCGGAAATCCCCATTCGCCCCCAGACCCAATCCTTCTCTCTCAACGAGGCCAATCGGGCCCTGCAGCTGCTGGCCGATGGTCAAATCAACGGCGCGGGGGTGTTGGAAGTGAAGAGCGGGAAAGGCTATAGAGGCTGAAGGCCGAAGTCTAAAGGCTGAATGGTAACCCTGAACTTCAAAACGCTGAACTGGAAACCCCCTTCAGCTCCAATGGTCTTCCTTCACTCTCCCCTTGACCCCAAGATACCTTGCTGTGGCAGCCGTCGCAGACGGCAAGGTAGTGAGAGAAGCGGGACACGCGCAGCGTAATCCCTTTTTTTTCATGGGCATCCACGCAACACTCAACTTAATGCTTGAAATCTGAGCTGAAATACTTCACAATGTAACTATAAATTCGTTTCAGACCATCAACTTCAGTCGAACATAATTCTTCAAGAAAGAGGGCCCCCTATGAAGCGCGCGTTCTTCTTCCTCCTGGCGTTGTCCGTCTGGTTTGTCATGTCCGGCTGTTCCCATATCAGTCCGCCTGCCCCTAAGCAGCCGGTCGCGCTGACGGAGGATTACGGTGAGGAGCGAGACGTTCCCGAGACGGCGGCTGAATCAGAAGAGGTCTCGGAGCAGGCACTCATTGACGAGGCCCTGGAGTATTACCAGCAGTCGCAGGAGCTCTGGGAACAGGGCTTGATCGAAGAGACCATGGCCGCCCTGGACCAGAGTTACGCGTCCATCCTCGGCATCCCCCCTGACCGCGACCCGAACATCGCACAGCAGAAGGAGGACCTTCGGCTCCTGATCTCCAAGCGTATCCAGGAGATCTACGCGTTCCGACTCAGCGGATCCCAGGTTGGCAACAACGGCGCCATTCCTCTCGTCATGAACCGCTACGTGGAACGCGAAATCAGGAATTTTCAGACCGTGGAGCGAGCGTTTTTCGTCGATTCCTACCGGCGCGCGGGGCGCTACCGCGATTACATCGAAGAGGAACTCCGCCAGGCGGGGCTTCCGGTGGAGCTGGTGTGGCTTCCCTTGATCGAAAGCGGCTACAAGGACAAGGCCTTTTCGCGCTCCCGAGCGCTGGGCATCTGGCAGTTCATCTCGTCCACCGGGGTGCGTTTCAACCTCAAGCGCGACCAATGGATCGATGAGCGGATGGATTTTCAGGAAGCAACCCGGGCCGCCATCGAATACCTCACGGCCCTGCACGATCTGTTCGGCGACTGGACAACAGCCCTGGCGGCTTACAACTGCGGCGAAGGCAACGTCATGCGGGCCATCCGGCAACAGCGGGTCAACTATCTCGACAATTTCTGGGACCTCTACCCCATGCTGCCCTCAGAGACGGCCCGGTATGTCCCGCGCCTACTCGCCACCCTGCACATCATCAATGCCCCGGAACAATATGGCTTCAATGATCTCGCGCAGGCCCCCCCTGTCACCTTTGACGAAGTCTGCACGCAAAAGCAGATGAAGCTCAGTGACATCGCCGCGGCCCTCCAGGTGAGCACCCGGACCCTGGAGGAGCTCAACCCCGCACTTCGCCAGAAGGTGACCCCCAACTACAGCTACACCTTGCGGGTGCCGGCACAAACGGGGGAGCTGCTGATGGCCAAGCTGGACGAGATTCCGCAATGCAAGGTAATGGTGCAGACCTACACCCGCCATCGCGTCCGAAACGGTGAGACCCTCTCACAAATCGCCCGCAAATACCGGACCTCCGTCCGCAAGATCGCCCGGCTCAACGGTATCCGGAACGTCTCCCGGATCCGGGTTGGTCAGAAACTGAAGGTGCCTCTGCGCTATCCGCTCACCAAGTTCAGCTCCGCCACGCAGGTCGCTTCGTCCTCGACGGGCTTCACCCGCTACCGTGTCCGTCGCGGAGACACGCTCTGGTCCATTGCGAGGAAATACAACACTTCCGTGAAGACCATCAAGAATCTAAACGGGTTGTCGAGCAATTTCCTCCACGCTGGGCAGGTGCTCCACGTCCCGGCGGGATCTTGATCGCCAGGGCCAACAGACCTGCAAGATAGCTGCTGGCGGCGTCACGTACGCCATCCCTCGAAACCGTAGGCTAACCCATCAGTGTCCAGAACCCCCGGGCCATGCCGTGAAAAAGTGCGGCCGCCAGACCGGGAACCGTGAAATCGCCGGATTGCCTTTCGAGAAAATCCCGAAGTGCGCCACCGTCGGAAGGCACGAAGAGGAGTTCGCCGTGTTCGTCCCTGTCGGGCGCCCCTTCGCAGAGCTCCCGGAGTTCCCCTTTCGTCCGCCTGACGGCAACGTCAAAGATCAGCTCCGGTTTGCGGGTCTGCCCATGGCGGATCAGCCCGAGGCAGTGCAGCGCCGACACGGCATCGGACGAGAGGTGGAATTCCTCCTGCAGTTCCTGCCCCATGGCGGTAAAGAGCAGGTTGCAACCGCTCAAGATTTGCTCGGGCACCACCAGCGCGTCCGGGTCCGGGTGGCCGCCGCAAACGTGCAGTTTGCCCCGATCCGCGTAGACCTGCTCACTGCGTCGTGCGAAAAGGATGTACCCGTCGGCGGTGCTCACGGACCCGCAGACGGCGAGTCCGTCGGCCAGCGGCATCCCCTCGGGCGGCTTGTCGCCCCCGGACAGGGCGTAATTCGTACCCACCAGCTCCCGGTAATCGGTCTCGCCCAGCAATAGATGGAGCCCGCCGGCGCCCAGGCAAACCTGCTGCAGACTGAAGAGTTTCCCGTTGAAAAGATTGCGCTCGTGCGCCGCCGCGTCTTGCACGGCCGCCTGCCATGCGCGCGCCAACACGGGTTCGAACTTTCTTGCAGGCAGGGCGCGCTTTGCCGAAATGTGCAGTCGGAGGTCTTTTGGGCCGAAACGGCCGGCGGCCACAATCGTATATTGGTTGGTATGAATGACGGGACGGTCCGCGCCGTCGTAGATGTGAAAAGGCCTTTTCACCGGACCCTGCCGTCTCAGACTCAGGAAGCCTCCGTTTCGCCGAGCGGCGGGTTGATCAGGACCTGATCGCCCTCGATCCGATGATCGGAGATCACCACGTGGCGCCCCACGACCCGGACGCGTCCCTCGGAATAGAGACGGATGGCCTCGGGGTAAATGCGATGCTCCTGCTTGAGTATACGGGCCCCCAGGGTCTCTCCGGTGTCTCCGGGCAGCACAGGTACGACGGCCTGCAGGATGATGGGGCCCGTGTCCATTCCCTCATCGACGAAGTGGACGGTGCATCCTGAGAAGCGGACCCCATAGGCCGCAGCCTTCTGCTGAACGTGCACACCGGGGAAAGCCGGCAGCAGTGCGGGATGGATGTTCATGATCCGGTTGGGAAAGGCCTGCACAAACTCAGGTGAGATAATCCGCATGTATCCGGCCAGAATGACCAGTTCCACATCGTGCCGGCGCAGCGCGTCCATCATAGCCTGGTCGTGGGCCGCGCGGGTCTCAAAGGCACTTGGCTCGATCACCTCTCGGGGAATGCCGTGCCGCTCGGCCCGCTTCAGAACCCCCGCGCCGCGGTTGTCCGACAACAGGATGGCAATCTGTGCGTCGAGCCGGCGCGACTCGATCTGGTCGATGATGGATTGGACATTGGATCCACCCCCGGAGGCCAGGGCACCCAACCGAATTGAACGGCTCAAACCAGCAACACCTCCCCCTGCCCGGAACAGACCTCACCAATCATCCAGGCCCTTTCACCGCCTGCGTTCAAAACCGCCAGAACAGCGTCGGCCTGGTCTGCACCGACCACCAGGGCATAGCCGATCCCCATGTTGAAGGTGCGAAACATCTCGTGCTCCGGAATGTTTCCTTTCCGGGCGAGAAAGGTGAAGATTCCAGGCACGGGCCAGCCCTTCGTGGTTACGCGCAGGGCCGTCTCCTTCGGAAGCATTCTCGGGAGGTTCCCGGGCAACCCGCCCCCCGTAATGTGGGCCATTCCTTTGATGGAAAAACGCTGGAGAAGGGACAGCACCATTTGCACATAGATGCGCGTCGGCGCCAAGAGGACTTCCCCCATGGGGCGCTTCAAGGGCGGCACCGTCTCCTCCAGCGGGATCTGCAACCGGTCGATGATCACTCGGCGGACCAGAGAATAACCGTTGCTGTGCAGGCCGCTCGAGGCGATGCCGATCAGCGCGTCCCCCGGCGTAATGCTCGTGCCGTCGATCATTTCCGAGCGTTCCACAATGCCGACGGCGAAGCCCGCAAGGTCGTATTCACCTGCAGTATAGAAGTCAGGCATTTCGGCCGTCTCGCCTCCGATGAGGGCACAGCCCGCCTGCCGGCACCCTGCGACAACCCCCCGCACCACATCGGCCTGCCGATCCACTTCCAGCTTGCCGCTGGCCATGTAATCGAGGAAGAACAGAGGCCGGGCGCCGGAGACCAGGATGTCGTTCACGCACATGGCCACTAAATCGATGCCCACACTGTCGTGCCGTCCGGTCAGGAAGGCAAGCTTCAGTTTCGTCCCCACGCCATCAGTGCCCGACACGAGCACCGGTTCCCGGTACCGACCGGGCTCCAGGGCAAAGAGCCCGCCAAAGCCACCAATGTCGGTGATGACCTCGGGGCCGAAGGTGCTGCGTACCAGGGGCGCAATCTTTTCGACGAAGCGGTCACCAGCTTCGATATCGACGCCGGCGTCCTTGTAGGTCATCTTCTTGTCGGTCACGGGGCCTCCATCAAAGACTGCAGGCGGGGGAAGGGTTTCAGCGACTGCACGCCCGTGGCGGGTGCGCTTGCTGAGCAGGCAAACTCTATTCGATATGCCCACCACCGTCAAGGGAAAAGGCGGTTCATTCCGGCAGGGCCGGCAGGAGGATCGTGAAGGTGCTGCCCTCATCGGAGTTGTTCGCAACCCAGATGCGCCCGCCGTGTCCTTCGATAATGACTTTCGCGATATAGAGCCCGAGACCCGCGCCCTCTATGTCGGTGGTGCCGCGCACCCGTCGATACTTCTCGAAGATGGTGGGAAGGTCTTCCTCGGGGATGCCGGTGCCGTTGTCCACAATGGAGATCCGGAGCACCTTGGGCGCCACCTCCAGCTCCGGCGTCCCAGGATCGCCTGGTTCCAGCCGAACCCCATCCTTCGCTGTTACCCGGATCTTGCCCCCCTTCGGTGTAAATTTGATGGCATTGCCGATGAGGTTGATCATCACCCGCAGCAGGTAGTCCTTGTCGCCGTGAATGGGGTAACGCTCGGCCGCGAACTCCTTCTCGATCTCGATCTCCTTGGTGTGGGAGATCATCCGCTGGGTATTGATCGATATTTCCATGATGTCGTTCATGTCGATCCGCTGGCAGTTGAACTCCATCGTGCCTGCCTCGAGTTTGGAGATATCGAGCAGGTCGTTGACCAGGTTCAGGAGATGATCGGCGCTGGCTTCAATGTTCTGCAGCAGGCGGACGAGATCCGCGTCGATGTTCCGGCGCGTTTCATTGAGGACGATTTTGTCGCAGATTTTGATGGTGGTCAGCGGATTCTTGAGATCGTGAATGACCATGGAGATGAAATCGGCCTTCTTCTGTTCCAGTTCTTTTTCCTTGGTGATGTCCTGAAAGACCTCTACGCGCCCGATGATCTCATCGTCCGCTGCAAAGATGAAGCGGGTGCTCTTGCGAATGGGAATTCGGCGGCCGTCCTTGCGAGTCAGCAGGTACTCCTGGACAATTTTCTGGTCCCGCATCGGCATGAAATCAGGACCAGGGCTGCAGCACTCTGCCGCGTCGGGGCAATCAAAGATATGCATGCATTTCTCGCCGATGGCCTCACGGAAATTGTACCCTGTGATTTCCTCCGCGGCAGAATTGAAGAAGACAATCTCCATGTTCTGATTGACAGAGAAGAGCCCCTCCCCCATGGTGTTGATAATGGTGTCGATCTGCTCCTTCTGATTGGACAGCATCCGGTTGGTGTGGCGGACCTCATCCAGAAGATGCTTCATCTTGAGCGCTGCCTTGACTCTGGCAACGAGCTCCATCTCATTGTAGGGCTTGCGTATGTAATCGTCCGCGCCGTGACTGAGCCCCTTAATGGTGTCCTCGATGGAACCCTTGGCACTGACCAGAATGATGGGAATGTCCTGCGTGTCGGCCCCTCGCTTGAGCGTGTCGCAGACCTCATACCCGTCGATGCTGGGCATCATGATATCGAGTAGAATGAGGTCGGGCCGCTCCCGCGCCACCTGCGCCAGTGCCGCTTCTCCGGTCTCGGCTGTGCGGACGTAGTAGCCTTCGAGTTTGAGGATGTCTGAGAGGAGTTCCAGATTGTTCCGATTGTCGTCCACGACGAGGATACTCGGGACGATCTCCATCAGACGGGACGGGCCGGCCTGCTTTGCATCTTCTTCCTGCATTCGTCTCCGCCCTTCCCGTTCCCGGCAGACCGGCGTCTGCGGCACCGCTCTCGGGTGCACCGTCCGGCCGTGCTGCGCCGTCGAAAAAAAACCGCTGATCTCTCAGCGGCTGTCCGATTCCCCACTCGCGGGGCTGCGGGTTTCTTCCAGAAAGGCTCGGGCGCTCACCGGAACCCAGGCACCCCGGGCACCCTTTCCATCACTCACCTTCCGCCTGATCTTGACTCCGGACAGGTCTACTTTCTTGAGCTTGGGAAGTATCTGGATTTTGGGCCCAAAATACTCGTCGATGCGTTGCGAATACTGGTCGAAACAGATCACCCGCCCGTCTGCATACTCCAGAATATGGCGGACTTCTCTTTTCCTGTCAGAGCGAACCATGGTCTGCCTCAGGGTTGCCTGTTCGGCAAACAAAACGACATCGATAAGGTTAACAAAACAGTATGATCATATCAAGAATCCCAGCCGTCAGAAATGATCCTCAATGCCCTAAAAAAGCCTAAAAAAAACAAATTTCAGACTATTTACTCTATTTTATGCTGAAATAAGGCCGGCCTTCCGGCGTCATTGCGGGCTTCGCCCAATGGCGGCTGCCCGGCGGGCATCGGGGGTCCTTCACACCACGTCGGGCACCGCGCGAAGCATAAATGAGAAGGTGCTGCCCTGCCCCGGCTTACTGTCGACCCGGATACTTCCTCCGTGAAGTTCTATGAGCTTGCGGCTGATATAGAGACCGAGCCCCACCCCCTGGTAGTCCGACCCTTGCGGTTCCTGGAGCTGACAGAATTGGCCGAAGATGGCTTCGTGATGTGCCGGCGCGATCCCGATGCCGCTGTCCCGGACCAGGATCTCGACCTTGACGCTCTCGTTGTCCGATGCCCTGAGCGCGGCCGCCTCAATCACGACGCGGCCGTGGTCAGGGGTGTACTTGATGGCATTGTTGAGCAAATTGATGATGACCTCCTTGATGCGCACTTCATCCGCCAGCACGGGGGGGAGGTCCTGCGGGATCGCATGCTCCACCTCCAGGACCCGGTCCACCAGAAGGGGCTCCACGCTGACCAGAGACGAGAGGACGACCTTCTTCACGCTGACCGGGGCCATCTCCAAGGCCATCCGTCCGAGTTCGAGATTGGAAAGATTCAGAAGGTCATCGATGAGACGCATGAGGTGTCGGGCGTTTTCGTAGACCTTTCTCAGATTTTTCTGCTGCTGTTCGTTGAGGTAGCCGTAACTCCCCTTCAGGAGCATCTTGGTGTAGCCCAGAATGGAGTTCATGGGGGTACGGAACTCATGGGAGACGTTTGCCAGGAACTCGGACTGAAGTCGATCCACCCCCGGCGCGGGGCGCTGCGCGCCCGACGGTGTCTGCGCTGCACGGCCTCCCCCCGGGCGCGGCCGCGCCCCTTTGCCGGCGCTTCGCCTTCCAGACCTTTTGCCGGCATGCTTTGCTTCTCCCGAGCGGCCCTTGGTTGCCATCTGTCAGACGTGCCCCCCCACAGTGATGTCCGGAATACGAATGGTCGGCTGGGCATCGGCAACAGGCGCCCCCTGACCGTCTTTGCCGCAGGTCCCGATGGCGAAACCGAGATCACGCCCCACACGGTCGATCTGCATGAGCACATCCGGACCGTTTCCCGTCAACGTCGCCCCCCGCACCGGCTCCCCCACCTGTCCGTTCTCGATACGGTACCCTTCGCTCACTTCGAACACGAAGTCGCCATTGACCGTGTTGACCTGACCGCCTCCCATACGAACGACAAAGAGCCCTGTCGGTGTGGACGCGAGAATGGCGGCGGGGTCTTCGGTACCTGACAGAATCATGGTGTTGGTCATGCGGGGGATCGGTCGGCAGCGGTAGGACTCGCGCCGGCCGTTGCCCGTCAGGGGGACTCCTGCCTTTGCGGCCGTGAGCCGGTCGTTCATGTATGCCTTGAGCGTACCTTGCTCGATGAGAACGGTCCGCTGGGCCACCGACGCTTCATCGTCAAATCGAAAGGAGCCGCGCCGGTTTGGAAGCGTGGCGTCATCCACCACCGTGATCGCTGGGGAGGCAATTTGATCTCCCATCCGCCCGCTGTATACAGAGAGGCCCTGCTGCGCCAGGTCGAGTTCCAGGCCGTGGCCGACTGCTTCGTGGATCATCGTACCGCCCGCCTCGGCGGAGAGAATGACCGGCATCCGTCCGGCGGGCGCCGGAGCGGCATCCAGCATGAGTACCGACCGTCGGGCAGCTCGCGTGGCCACCGCTTCCAGCGGATCGGCGTCGAAGAGCTCCAAGCCGACGGCCCCTCCCGCGGTCTCGAGACCGGTCTGCAAGGTGTCGCCCTGTCGGGCCAATACCTGCACCCGTCCCATGAGGGAGACCCGGTCGTCCTCGGCCATCTCACCAAGGGAATTTGCGATGAGCACCTGCTTGCGGCTGTCTGCATAGACCACACTGACCTGGCAGATTCGGGGATCGACCCGGCGTGCAGCCGCGTCGGCGGCCAGGACCTGGGCCACCTTCTGTTCCGTCTCCACTGAGGCTGGGTCTATTTGAATCCGAAAATCGACGGGGGAGGTGAGCGCCGAGAGGATCGTCACTCTCTCCTGGGGCGCTTGCTGTATGGCCCGACTGACGATGCCCGCCAACGCCTGGAGCGATTTGGGGGAAAGATCGTTCGTGTAGGCATAGACCGTGCGACCCTCGATCAGCACCCGAAGGCCTACGCCGGTGGCCGTGCCGGTGACGACTTTCTCGATCCGGCTCTCTTCGAGCGCGATGGCGACCTGTTGTCCGGTCTCGAAATAGAGCTCCCCGTAATCGCCGCCGCGGCTCAACGCCTTCTTCAGGATAGCCGGGATATCCCCTTTGGGAAACATGGCGCCCCTCATCTGCCGCCTTGCGCAGCCACAAGAACCCGTGTCACTTCGCCGCCCGATATGCTGCTATCGTATCAACCGTTCCGCGATCTGCACTGCATTGAGCGCAGCACCCTTGCGCAGGTTGTCCGAGACAACCCAGAGGTTGAGCCCATTGGGAATGGATTCGTCTTCCCGGATGCGTCCCACAAATGTCTCGTCCTTGCCTGACGCATCGATGGGCATGGGGTAGACGTTGTCCGCCGGATCGTCCAGCACGCAGACCCCTTCTGCCCGCGCCAGGAGCTCTCGGGCCTCGAGGGCGGTGATCTTCTTTTCCGTCTCGATGTTGATCGACTCCGAATGGGACCGAAATACGGGCACACGAACCGTGGTCGCCGTGACCCCGATCCGATCATCATTCAGGATCTTGCGCGTCTCGTGAACCATCTTCATCTCCTCCTTGGAGTAGCCGCTAGGGAAGAAGACGTCGATATGTGGCAGGCAGTTGAACGCAATCTGATGGGGGTACACTTCATGAATGACTTCCTGAAAGCTCAACAGCGCCCGCACCTGACCGAGGAGTTCGTCCATCGCTTCTTGCCCACTGCCCGACACGGCCTGAAAGGTGGTGACGACGATCCGCTGGATCCGGGCCACGTCATGGAGCGGCTTCAGGGCCACCACCATCTGGATCGTTGAGCAGTTGGGGTTGGCGATGATCCCCCGATGATTCGCTAGAGCCGGCGTATTGACCTCGGGAACAACCAGAGGCACGTCGGGGTCCATTCGGAAAGCGCTGCTGTTGTCGACCACCACCGCTCCGCTTTCCGCGGCGATGGGCGCGAAGGTCTTGCTCCGCTCGGCGCCGGCCGAAAAAAGCGCAATGTCGACGCCCCGAAAGGAGTCTTCCCGAAGCTCCTCCACCGGGTATTCGCTGCCGCCGAAGGGAAGCCGCATCCCGGCCGAACGGGAGGAGGCCAGCAGATGCAGCCTTTCTACCGGGAAGTTTCTTTCTTCGAGGATGGCAAGGATTTCCCGTCCTACGGCACCCGTCGCACCAGCCACGGCGACATGATACGGGCCTTTTTTCTGCATGGGAACTCCCTAAAATCGATGATGGACAACCAAACCGCGCCCCCGCGAACTTACCCCCAGATTCATCCATCCGCCGATCCGGGGCCTGTCGATAACCAGGCGATTCGGATTCAGAACGAGATGATGATACTTTTCGGGCAAGGGGGTGTCAAGCGGATTCGGGAAGGGCGCCCGCTCGCGCGGGCTCTTTCGCATCCAAAACGGCACCGCGGCGCAACAGGTGCAACAGAGTGGCCTCGCGGCAGGCGAAGGGGCTGGCTACCCTCCTCCGCCCCGCCGGCGGATGGTTTCTTCGTCGGCAAATAGATCAGGCAAGTCACCGTCGGAGAGATCGACGCTGTCAGGCTCTGCGGCGGGACCAGCGGCTTGCTCGGGGCTGGGAGCCTCCGGAATATCCTCCAGTTCCAGCTTGAAATCGGTATCCCCGTCAGACAGATCGATCACCTCGTCGGCAGAGGGGGGATGGGCCTCCGGTGCGCCGCCGGCCTGCCGCACCCCCGGCTTCGGGGCCGCCGGTGCCGGAGAAGGTTCTCCCCGCAGGGCATCCTCGGCTTTCAAGAAGACCGAGCCATCATCCTCGGGCGGCTCCGGAGGCTTCTTGTCGGCCCACTCCGGATTTGGCAGGGCCATCGGCTCATCCGGGTTGCGCTCGCTCGCAGGACCGTCGGGCAACTCAAGCGTCTCCGGCTCGCGCTCCACCCCAACAATATCCTCATAGCGCCCCGGCCCATAGTCGGACAGAGACCGGCCCTCGGCTGCGGCCTCCCCAAGAAAGTCCTCGACCTCCTCGTCGATGATTTCCGGCTCTTCCTGGGTGCGCCGGCGCAGGAAAAAGATCACCGCCGCCCCGATCAGCGCGAGACCCAGAAGACCGGCGCCGACACTGATCCAGAGCTTACGGCTCTTCGTTTTCTCAATGGCCGCCTGCTCTCTTCGCTTCTTCTCCAGCTCAGCCTTCTTCTGCGCCCGGGCCTGAGCGGCCGCGTTCAGCTCCGCCATGGCTTGCGTGAGTTGCTCACGATAGGGCGTGTCGGGATATTTCCCCAGGAAGGCCTCCATGGCCCCCACATCCGCGCTCTTTATGACTCCCTCGTATTCCATCTTTTCAAGGGCCGCTGCAACGTCCGCAGCATGACGGCCCTCGGGGAACAAACGCAGATACTCGGTGTATTTCTCCGCGGCCGGCTGGCTCGCCGCATCCTCGTAAGTGATTTCCTCAGCCCGATTCCGCGCTTGCTGAACGAATGGACTGCTGGGGTTGCGCTGGGCATAGTCCAGAAAGACCTGGGCCGTACCGATTCGTCGGACTTCTTCGAATTGAAGTTCGATGATGCGCTCCTTCGCCTGCCCGGTAAACTCGCTCTTGGGGAAATTTTTCACGAAGCGCTGGTAGGCGTCGATGGTATCCGCGTTGCGGGTCTCATCGAAGGCCACCATGTCCGGCGTGATGATCTGTGCAACATCACTCAGGGAGAATCCCACGATGCCCGCGCGGGACTGGTATTTTACCATCCCTTCTTCACGCCAGAAGGAGTCGACCTTGATGACGCGGCCGTCTTTGAGGTGAATCTCGGTTTCCGCCCGGCACTCGGGCGCCACGAAGCCGATGAGAGCCACGGCGACGACAACACTGACAAGGAATATCTTGGAAAACATGATTCCTTACCTCACAAGACCGATGAAGAATTTGGCGGCTTGCGTCCCTGTGACGGGGACCGGGAAATGGATCTAAACAATTAAATTCATTATACATTCATTTGCCCACCATGGCTATTTTTTTTTGCGCGGCCCACCGCGTACCTCCCGCGCTGCCCGCGCAGGGCATCGCCTTGAATTCATTGACAATCCAAGACAATCTTCATAGAATGAACAGAAGGCTGAAAAGCAGATCCTCACTTCTTGCCGAGATTTCCATCATGTTCGTCAACAGAGAGATCCTGATCGTTGACAGTGATGTCAATGCACTCAGGGTGCTGAAGAACATGCTTATCGAAAGCGGATTTATCGTCCATTTCGCGTGTGATGGGGATCTCGCGCTGCGGCTTGCCATCAGGCATCAGCCGGACCTGATTGTTTGCGACGCGTGCCTGCCGGATATGGAAGGCCGCGAATTGATGGCGCGGGTTCATCAACGGCCGGAGGGCAGCGGAGTCCCTTTTATCCTGTTGACACCGGCAACGGATGTGCGCCTCAAAGTGGCGGCACTGGAGGCAGGGGCCGAGGACTGCCTGGAGAAGCCCTTCGACGAGACGGAACTGACCGCCCGCATCCACGTGGTGCTTCGCCGTTCAGCAAAGACCTGTCAGCGCCCTTTGAAACCGGACGAAGCCATCCGGGGTAAGCTGGTGGACCTCAGTCTGATCGATCTGGCGCAGCTCTTTCATATGGGCCGCAAAACGGCCGTCATCCAGGTTGAAGGGGCGCAAACCCAGGGGCAGATTTACTTCGAAGCGGGTGAGCTCGTCCATGCCGTCGCCGGAACGCACATCGGTCGGGATGCCATCCTGAAGCTCTTTGCCATTCACGAAGGGATTTTCTTCGTGCATCTCAACGTGGGATCCAAGGTCCGCACCATTTACGATACGCTGACAAAACTGATCATGGAATCGGCATGCCGCCTGGACGAATCCGCAGAGCAGACCCCGGTCGCGCCGGAGAAGATCCCGAAAGCCATCGGCCTGAACCGCTCCCCTTTCAGTGAAGGGATCAAGGAGCTGTTCGAGAAAGGGGTCATCGAGCAATTTGGTAAACCATGACGGCACCGACGCATCTCTTGCATCCGTGATCGTCATGAAAGGCCGGTCAGATGAAACCTGTCAAACGCATTGCCATCGTCGGGGGAAACAAAGAGGGGCTCAGTCTCCTTCCGCTGCTCGAAAAAGACCCCACTGTCGGCGTCGACCTCATTGTGGATCGCAACCGTGAAGCCCTGGTCTTTAAACTGAATGAACTCGGATTTCAACTGGCCCGGAGATTCAAAATCCGGGTCAGCGCCAACCTGGAAGACCTGATTGCAGAAGAGCAGCTCGATCTGATCATTGACGCCTCCTCCGATCCCGGTACCCGGTCCTTTTTGGAAAAACAGGATTTCCGCAGCGCGGAGATCATCAGCGCCCTGAGCGCCCACCTGCTGTGGGAATACCGGGGTCGGGAAGTTCCGGAGACCGACCGCTCGAGACACGCGAAACTTCTGGCCAGCCTGAATGAAATCGTTGAGGCCGTGAACCTGACCAAGGACAAGAAACAGGTCTCCGAAATGATCCTCAAAGTGGCCATCGAATCGACAGGCGCCGACAATGGGTCGTTGATGCTGCTCGACCCGGAAGAGCAGGTGCTGAAAGTGGAGGTGGCCGAGGGGATCCCGCCGGAAGTGGTGCCGAATATTCGATGCCCCCTGGGCGAGGGCATCGCCGGGAAAGTCGCCCGGGAAGGCAAACCGCTGCTGCTCTCGGGCAGCGCCGACGACCGGACCTTCAAAATCCTGCGTAAGCGGGAGGATGTCAAATCGGCACTCTGCGTTCCCTTGACCATCAATGGCGAAACGGTGGGCGTGCTCAACCTCAACAACTTGGAGGACCTGGAAGGGTTCAACGAAGAGGACCTGGCCTTCATTACCAAACTGGCCGCCTTCGATGCCGAAATCCTGCTGAAATCCCAGGAATACGAAAACCTGCGGGGCGACGCACGGACCTTTCGGATTTGGAAGCAGCTCAATGACGAACTGCGCGCCTCGCAGCCTCTGGGCGAGAAGCTTGTGCGGGTTTGCCGGGCGCTGTCGGAGCATTTCAGCCAGTCCGTCTGCTCCATCTATCTACTCGACCCGGACAGCCATGAGCTCACCCTGCGGGCGAGCAGCCTGAAATCTTTCTCGCCGTCCTTCGGCCACCGGATTCGCCTTCAGGAGGGGATCGACGGCTGGGCGGCCAGTGAACAGGAGGTGGTCGTTCTGAAGGAACACCCACCCATCGATACCGGTACCAACAAGACGTTCATGTCGATCCCGCTTATTACCGACGGCCGAATCACCGGCGTCATGAACATCCAGCTTGTCTCCTCCCAGGGTCTGAGCGAAGAAGAAGAGGCTTTCCTCCGGGACGTCGGCGGCCACCTGTCTCACGCCATCAGCAGCGCGCAGAAAGAAGATCACGCCAACCTGCGGGCCACGCGGTTGGAGGCCATCAACGAGGCCGGCATCAACATCGTCTCCATCATGGACATGGACAAGCTACTCGAACTCATCCCGCCGTCAGCGGCCATGATCATGGACGCCGACGGCTGCGTTCTTCGCCTCCGGGAGCGGGACGGCCTGCTCAAGGTGCGCTCAACCTATGCCATGTGGGAGGATGAGATTCAGGACAAAGTGCTCGAACTCGACGGGACCCTCTGTGCAAAAGTACAGCAGTCCAAGCACGCCCTGCATATCCATGACCTGGGTGAGGCCAAAGGGTACGAGCAGTTTGGACGGGTGGTGAAATCGGTGCTGTCCTTCCCGCTGATGGACAACGGCGTCGTCCACGGCGTCCTGTCCATTTACGACAAGATTCCCAAAGGCGCCTTTCACGTCGTCTCATTCAGTGAAGACGACATGGAGATCTTCAAGAAGTTTGTTCACTTTGTGGAGAAAGCCATCGTCAACGCCCGGGGCCGGGGCCACTCACAGATCTTTCTCAACTATGACAAGCTGACCGGCCTGCCCAACGAGGCCGCCTTCCGGCGGGAGATCCAGAACGAAATCAACCGATCCAAACGACACGAGCGCCGCTTCATCCTCCTCACCCTGCTTTGGAGTTACCATCGCCCGGGCATCTCCAAATACGATGTGGAGCTTCGAAACAACATCGTGCTGGAGATCGCCGATGTGCTCAAGGAAAGCATCCGTGAATACGATACCCTCGCCCGCACCGGCCCGCAGAAGTTTGCCATGCTTTTTCCCGAATCGTCAGAGAACATTCATGATCTCAGCACCCGCCTGACGCGTGCCATCCGACGGAGAAAGAAGGCGTCCGATCCCCCCTTCGCCGAGCTCGCTCTGAGTCTGAAATTCGGCTATGCCATCTTCCCCGACGACGGCACCGAATTCGAGGCCATCGTCGGTGGTGCAAACCGCCTACGCCTGGGCGCGAAGGTTTAACCCCGATATTGCATGAGTGATCGTCACGCACGCCGTGTCTTGGCAGATGTCCATCGCCACGGCCTGGCCCCGTGGGACCGGCTCATTCCCCCCAGACTTCTGCCTTCTTCGCCCAGTCACTCCCGGGATACTTCTCCTTTAACTCCAGGAAGGCCTCCTTCAGGCGGACGGGATCTCCCGAGTCCTTGTAGCGGCAGACCCCGCAGTAATAGACTGCGGCCGGGGCTGCAGAAGTTTCGGGATAGCGCGCCACGATCCGCTGGTACGCGTCAGCGGCCTCGCCGTAATGCTCCGCATGAAACGCTAGATTGGCAAGCCCCAGCTGCATCTCGCCGAGAAAATTCATCGGATCGAGAAAGCCCGTCACGCGGTGGTGCTCCTTGCGGTTGGGATCGCAGATGATGAACGTGGGGGTCCACTGCACATCGAACTCTTTGAAATGCTTCATCTGGCTCGTTCCGTCGAGCTTGAGCGGGATAAAATGGCTCGAAACGAATTCGGCCACTTCCGGATTGGGGTACGTAACTGCACCCATCTTGTTGCAGCCGCCTCAACGGGGACTGAAAAAATCGAACAGGATCGGTTTGTTCTCCGAGGCACTCACCGCAAGCGCTTCGGCAAGATCTGTCTTCCAGGCAATTTCTCCTGCCATGACAACACCTCCTTATGGTTTCTGTGTTCATCGTAGCCAGGAAGGTACTGCGGACACCGGGGTTTGTCAATCGGGTCCTGCGTCCTTTACCGGTATTCCCTGGACTGCACGAGCCGGCCGTTCAGGTAGACCTCGACCACCGCCTCGCCTTGGGTTTCAAGCATCAAATCGATGCGGCTCCCGGGCCGTTTGCGCTCGGAGAAAACGCGTCGGCGCCCCTGCCGGTCTTCCACGATGACATCGGCATGGACCGCCCGAAAACCGAAGGGAATCCTATAAGAAAAGGGCGTGCGCAGCAGAGGTGCCCCCGATGGAAAACTCTCTTCCCGATTCACCACCAACGTGACCGGCGACGATCGGCTGACCCGGTAGCCCTCCGCTGGAGACTGGTTGATCACCCGGTTGCCCACAACCCCTGGATACTGCTCATAATGAACGTTGCCGACGTTCAGGCCCGCCGACTCGAGCAGTGCCATGGCCGCGTCGAAATCCATCCGGATCAGGTCCGGCATGCGGTACGCGGTGGGTCGCGGGCCAAGGCTGACCAGAAGGTTCACCGCATTCTCCTGAATCCGTTCCGCCAAGGGCAAGGGGTTCTGGGCGAGCACCATCCTTTCTTCGCTCCCCGGCGCATAGACTTGGGTCACCCGTCCCACCGAGAGGCCGTTCTCGCTCAGAATCAGCTCCGCCTTGCGGATGGACTGGCCCCGCACGTCGGGCACGGCGATATCCCGCATCCCGAGACTGATCACCACTTCGATGTTACGATCCATCTTGAGGGACGTGCCGGCCTGCGGGTACTGGGCAATGATTCCGTGGCGTGCCACGGACGGATGATATTCCTCCCGAATGACCCGCAGGTCCAGACCAAGCTGCCCCACTTCCTTGAGTGCTGCCACCACGTTCCGGCCCTCGAGGTCCGGCACGCTCACTGTCTTCTCCGCGGTGACCCAACGGAGTGTCACCCAGGCCGACGCGACCGCTATCAGCAGAAAGACGGCCAGCGCCCCGAAGAACTGCAAATAACGTTTCACCCCTTCACCCTCACGGACAGATTCGCCTGCTCTAGCGCGGCGGTCCCGGCATGGGGCCCTTGCCCTTTTTCTTTCGCTTGCCCACATCGACCCAAAGATTGAACCCGTAGGTCGTGGAGATCGGAATGGCAATGACGCCAAGCAGGATCAGACCCGAAACGCTCAGCCCGCCAACCAGCACGGGCAGATTCTGATTGTAGACATAGAGAATGGAGACGACAATGGCAATCATCACGCCGGCCATGGCGACGATGGTTCGGCGGAAAACACGAGCCACATAGCGTTCAGTCTGGCTGATGCTCACGGGATGAATGCGGAAGCGAAGATCCTCCCGCCGAAGGGTGCGCAGGACCTCCACGGCATCACGATAGAGGCCTCGCAGCGTCTTCAGCTCTTCCTCCACTCGCTTACACGGATTGAGCTCCTGCTCCGCCCGCAGCATCTGTTTGACCAGCGGCACGATGTCCTTGACGGCATTGAAATCATAGCGGTATTGCGTACCGATGCCCTCCACGAGGGCCGCCGTCTTGAAGATATAAACGAGATTGCTCGGCAGCTCGAAGGGAAAGGCGTAGAAACTCTCGAGCACTTCAAAGGCGATCTCCTGGACCCGCCGCTGTGTAATTCCCTCCTCGGAGAGAATATCAAACATGGTCTCTGCCGCCTCTCGGAGTATGGTGGTGCTCACTTCCCGGTTGGCAATGCCCAGGTTGTAATACCCTTCAATCAACCGATCGAAATCCCGCCGCGCACCGGCCATGGTCGTTTCGATCAGCTCATGGCGCGTCTCGTGATCGAGCTCCACCACCAGTCCGTAGTCCACGAGAACGATCTTCTCATCCTGGGTCACCAGGATGTTGCCGGGATGCGGATCGGCATGAACCACACCATCCATGAGAATTTGTTTTGCGTAGATTTCAATGAGATGCCGCAACACCCGATCGATATTGATACCGGCTTGTTTGAGCTGCTCAAATTCGGTGATCTTGATGCCGTGATAGAAACGAATCACCAGGATCCTCGGCGTCGTCACTTCCGGAAAGAACTCGGGAATCACGATGTCGGGACGGCCCTTCATGAGCTCCTGAAAACGGCGTATATTGTGCGACTCGTGCTCGAAATCCATCTCTTCGTAAATGGTGCGCGAAAATTCGTCTACCACCACCTGCAGGGAACGGAGCTGGTAGGAATTGAACAATCGGTTGAGAATCCCCAGAAGCCCCTGAATGATACTCAGGTCGTCGGCCACCAGTTCATGAATGCCGGGCCGCTGCACCTTCACGGCGACCTCAATGCCGTGATACCGGGCCCGGTGTACCTGGCCCAGCGAGGCTGCTGCCAGGGGCTGTGCTTCGAACTGTTCAAACACTTCATCGAAGGGGCGCTGGTATTCCGCTTTGATCACCTCTTTGACCGCTTCCAGGGAAATGGGGGGCACTTCGTCGTGAAGCTTGGAGAGCTCCGCTAGGTAAATGGGCGGCAGTATGTCCGAACGTGTAGAGAGCACCTGGGTCAGCTTGATGAAGGAGGGACCCAGCATGGCGATTTTCTGTGTGAGCTTGCGCGCGCGGCTTACATGAAATTCAAACGTGCGGTCCCGCCCCGGACCGAAAAATATGAACCGGTGCAAATCGAGGGCGATTGACACGATGAAGGGAAAGGCAGTCCAGAAAATTTTCAGGCTTCGTCTGATCATTGAAATCTCTGCAGCGCGCGCCCCGCGAGGCGGAAGTGGTCCGCGTACCAACCGGGAGTGGCTGGTCGACTACCGGTATTTTCTCGCCAGGTAGGCCAACCATTCGTCCTGAATTCCCCCATAGTCCATGCCGAGCGCCGTAATGAGGGCCGCTTCGGCCTCCCCGTCTCTGGCCACTTCGGACAGAAGCCGCTGCACGGCATATACACCGTGTTCTTCAATGATATAATCGACCAGCGTGTAACTGACGGTGTAGGCCCTGGAGGCAGCGCGGGCGTTCAGATCGAGAAAGGAGGCTTCCAATTGTCTCAACGGCGGCACCGATGCACCCTGCAGCAGCTCTCGTATGTTCTGTTCGTGGCGGGCATCGGATTCTCCTGCAAAATACTGCGCCAATCCTTCGTTGAGCCATGCCGGGCATTTCCCCCCGGTTTGCTGATGGATCAGTGCATGGGTGTATTCATGCAACACCACTTCCTCCAGGGCAGCTGTCTTCTCCTGCAGACCGCCAATGGGAATCCGAATCTTGCCGTCGTAGACCCCCAGGGCCCAGTCGGGGGACTGGGTCACCTCGTGAAAATCTGCATCGGAGTAAAGAATGGTGGTGATATTCTCCGACGGATAGTAGTTCAACTGGGCCCCGATGCGCTGATACGCGTCTTCCAGAAGCTGCACCACGAAGAATCCGGCACCCATGTTTTCCGCGCCATCATAACGGACATCGAAATGCTTTCCCGCCCGGGTCTCAAAATCCTGCTCCACGGCGGCCTCCCGCGCCACCTTCTCGAGGATCTCCCGCACGCGCGCATCTGCCGGGTTGACGGCGAGGTAGGCCTTCAGATATTCCATGGCCTCCTTGAGACGATTCTGTTTGTACAACAACTCCCCCAGCATGCGGTTCACGTCGGGATCCTTGGGCTCCCGCTCGAGATAGATCCTAAAGTACTGTTCTGCGGCCGACTCATCGGCCAGGTTGAGGATTGCGATCCCCATGAGCTTGTAGACTTCAGGCGAGTCATCCAGCAATTTCACGGCCTCTTCGAACGAAAGAACGGCCTGCTCGTATTGCTTGTCGTCCAGCTGACGGTAACCGCGCTGCACCCAGGCACGATGCAGATTCTGTAGGACGACCGACTCGCCGGGGAGTTCTTTCAACGCCTCTTCGAAGCTGCGAATGGCCTCGTCCAACCGCCCCTCGTTGAGCAGTGTCACGCCTGCGTTGTTCAATTGCACAGCCGTCTCCTCCTGGGCCTGGCTGTTCGCCACCGCTTGGGGTGCCGCCATTTTCGATGTCGCGACCTTCTTTTTCCCTGCGCCCAGACCAAAGGGCGATGTCACCGTTCGAACGGCCTTCTCCACACCGCCCTGGGGTGTCCCGGATTCCCTGAGGAAGAAATACCCCGCGATGGCCGCAGCGACGACCAACAATGCCAAGAAGAGCTTTCCGCCGCCGCCGGCGGCCGGCGAAGGCACTGGCCCGGGATCATGGGGTACCGACTCCCGGTCGACCTTTTTCGCCACCCCCCGACCCATCATCCGCCGTCGGCGGAGCTCCACGATACCGCCGAGAGCCTCCAAGGCCCCGCGGAGTCTCTGGGCTCGCTCCTCGGGCATTTCCTTTACCAGCAACGCGGGATGCTCGGAGAGGCGGGCAATGAGTTTGTCACGGGAGTCCCAGAAGGTATGGCGATGGAGAAAATCCAGGACTCCGTCATAGGAGGCAGGGTTGGAAACCCCCATGAGGAAGACGTCACAGACATGCTCGGAAGCGGTTGTGGCGCCCCCCGCCAGGACACAGCGGGGGCACAAAACGGTCTCCCGCTCAACTTTCCCGGCACAGGTGGGACACTGCATAGACGCTCCTCGGCTGGGGTTTCATTCTAATCGATTGCGGAATGGGAGTCAACCTCAGAGGTGTCCTGTCAGCGGCCTCGCCGGGCACCGGCGGGGAAAGAATTTTTCTTGCGGCAACGGATGTTTACGGCACAGCATCCTCCTTCGCACCGGCCGGTGCGGGCCAGCGGAAGGGCGTGCGCACTCAGATGGCGAGGGGGGCGTTAGGCGCAAAGCCGTGAGAGCATCTCGTCCACCTGTCGGTAGGTTTCCGAACGTTTTCCCCGGTTGTCAATCACCCAGTCGGCTGCCTTGCGCTTTTGCTCGATGGAGATCTGGGCGGCGAGCCGCTTGCGTGCTTCGGCCTCGCACAGGCCGTTGCGCGCCATGAGGCGTTCAACCTGCGCCCCTTCGTCGGCGTAGACGACGACCGTCAGGTCGACCGCCCCCTCGTGCCCCGTCTCAAAGAGCAGCGGTACCGAGAAGACGACCAGCGCGTGCGGGTCTTTTGCCAGCAGGGAACGTATCTTCTTCCATCCGGCTTCGTACACCCGGGGGTGGACGATCGATTCCAGAACCTTTCGCTGCTCGGGCGCGTCGAACACCATGTTTGCCAACCGGGCGCGATCCAGTGTGCCGTTTTTCTTGAGAATGGCGGGACCGAAGGCGGCCACGATTTCCCGATAGGCGGGACGATTCTTTCGGACCACTTCCCGGGCCAGCTCGTCCGCATCAATAACCGGAATTCCCCGCTGCTTTAGATAATCGCTGACCAGGCTCTTTCCGGTGGCAATCCCCCCGGTGAGACCAATGACCGGCATGGTGACCTCCCTGCTGCCACCGGGACTTTTCGCCCGGGCAACGGGTGAAACGCTCCGTATTCGTAACGGCCAGGTTGCTTCTATTTTCTCGCAGGACAAGGCGGGAGGAGCGCAAAACCGGCGGCGTGTTTTTCATCCGTTGAGGATTTGAGCACCGCAACACCTCAAGATACCTTGCTTTAATAGCCGCTGAAAGCGGCAACAATTATATTAAGCGAGGCACGCGACGCTCCGTACGTCCAGCGGGCCCCGCTTGTGTTCCAGGGCGACGCTGTGTTAGAGTCCTGCCCGGCGAGCGGCGGGGGTGCTGTGCAGCCCGAATGAGGAGAGGAGCGGCCATGAGCCAGGACAGCGGTATGCGCCTCGACAAATTTCTGCAGACGACCCGGATCGTCAAGCGGCGCTCCGTCGCCAAGGAGGTCTGCGATCAGCAGATCGTTCGGGTGAACGGTCATCCCGCTCGGGCTGGCAGAACGGTACACTGCGGCGATCGCATTGAAATTGATTTCTACAATCGAGAACTGGTCGTAGAAATCCTTGAAATACCTGGCAGGGCGATGCGCAAGGGGGATGCCTCACGCTGCTACCGGGTGGTGAAGGATAAGAAGAAAACCGAAGGGTTCGAGTGAAATGCAGATACAAACACGAAATACAGACAGATAAGAGCTGGACCCCGTGAGTTTTTTGGTCTTCTCCACTTGGACCCTTGAACCCTTGGCCCCTTGACCCCTTCGCTCCTACCTATATAGCTCAAAATTCATGTCCGGAAAAATGTTGTCCAGGGACTCGAGGTGCGTCAGGGCACCCTCGTCGATTCTGTCTTCAGAGATCTCCCGGTAGAGCCGGTCGAAGCGGAGCAGATGATCCTTGGTCCGTTTGACGGCGTATTCCACCATCGTGCCTGTCTTCATGATGAAGGCCCAGTCGGAACTCTGGGCCAACAAGAGTTCCCGGGCGGCCTGATTGAGGGCCCGCCGCCGGATGCCGTTGGTGCCGCCGTAACGACCGGCCAGCTCGGACATCCTCTCGGCAGCCTTGTGTAGGTGGCGGTAGATCCAGTCATTGCTCCCCTCCAACCAGACTTCACAGTAGCCTTTGTAGCCCCAACTGGACATGGACGGCATGGAGACCTGGAGCCGCGGATTTTCACTGAGATACTCGGAGGGTGTGGTGAGGCGAACGGCCTGCTGGTCGTGAACCATTTTCCGAATGAGCATGTTGATCCACTCGGGCCCTTCATACCACCAGTGCCCGAAGAGCTCTGCATCGTAAGGGGCCACGATGATCGGTTTACGGCCCATGCGGTCAAAGAGAAATTCCGCCTGCCGCTCGCGATTAAACATGAAGTTGCCGGCATGGGTGGCCGCTTTTTCCTGAGCCCGGTGGGGATCGTAGGGCGCCTTGTACGGCGTGGGGCCGGTGATCCGATGATACTTGATCCCTGTGTTGATGCGATGCCCGTCGCTGTGCAAGAAGGGGCGGATGTAATCATACTCCAGATCGAACCCGATGTCGCGGTAGAACTCGCGATAGTCATAATCTCCCGGATAGCCCTCCTCCGCACTCCAGACCTGTTTGGAGGACTCCAGATCCCGCCCGAAGGCCGCCACGCCGGAGGGGGTGATGATCGGCGCAAAAACCCCGTACTTGGGCCGCGGCGAAGCGTGCAGCACCCCATGGGCCTCCGCAAAGAAGAACCGAATCCCCGCCTCCCGGAGCACTTCATCGATGCCGGGGGTGAAACCGCACTCCGGAAGCCAGATCCCTCGGGGGCGCCGGCCAAAAAGTTTTTCATAATGCTCGCAAGCCGTCTGCACCTGCGCGTGCACGGACTTGGCGGACAGCGCCATCAGGGGAAAGAAACCATGGGTGGCACCGCAGGTGATGATTTCCAGCACCCCCCGCTCCTGGAAGGCTTTGAAGGCCTGCACCAGGTCGCGTCCATGGCGGTTTTCGAAGAAGTCCCGGGCCTGATGAAAACGATAGAAATACATCTGGGCCAGCGGCTGGAACTCGGGCAACCACCGGGTCCGGGCAACCTCTTTTTCAGCCAGATCGATCAGTTTGTTCAGATGGCGCAGATATCGCTCCTGCAGCAGGGGGTCCGCCATCATGGAGAGCAAACTCGGAGAGAGCGTCATGGTCAGGCGGAATTCGACCCCGTCCTGCACGAGACCGTCGAAGACCTGAAGCAGCGGAATGTAGGTCTCCGTCATGGCCTCAAAGAACCAGTCCTCCTCCAGGAAGTCATCGTACTCGGGGTGCCGTACATACGGCAGATGGGCATGCAGTACCAGTGCCAGATAACCCTTGCTCATAAACACCTCAGCCATCCGACAAATCCGCCGGAGCCCCTCGCCATAGAGGCATCTTTACGATCCTGTGCAGCGCTTTGCCTGGAGTCTATCTGCCGAGCAGTGGCAGGGATGGATCGATGGTTCGCAGTTACACAATGTCTGTTTTGCGCGTGACCTTGGGTATCACGGCCACATGGTCCACTTCATCCGCGGAGACAAAGGTGACGGGGATCTCCTGCCTGCCGTCGGGCAGGGCAAATCGGGCCGAAAAAGTGCCGTCGGGCCTGAGCTGCACGGGCCGGCCCAGCAGAGTCACTTTGGCGTCGGGCTCGGTAGCACCATAGACAATGAGCTCCGCATCGAGATAATACCAGAACCCTCGCGGCTTCTCCCGGAACCGTCCGCTGCCGAAGAAACTGCTGACCGCCCCCGATGAAATCTCAGCGGCCAGACGTTTTTCCATCAACTCTTTGATCCCCATGGAGCCCGCCCAGAGACTCTCCATGTGAAACCCGCCGGAGAGGGCATACATCATCTGGGCCTCTTCATCGAGGGTCATCCACTCTTCGTCGATCACGTCGGACATGCCGGCGCGGGGGGTTCGGACGCTGTTGGATCGCGCCAACGAAATAAAGTCCCCCGCAACGCATACACCAAAGTCCGCAAAGAATTCCGTGTCAGGCCGCCCCATGTTGATGTACCAGTTGTTGCTCAGGCCCTCCACTTGGACGTCCTGGAAGGTCGATTCGTCACCCGCGTAAACCCGGATCACCGTCTCGTAGGTCTGCCCGGACAGATGCCTCTCGTCCAGGGCCCCCGCGATGTGCGCCGGCTGAATCTCCCAGTAGCTGTACAGCCAGTAGGGGTCGCGCACCATCAGCACCAGACGGTTCTCGCCGTAATTGGACGGCAGCTCATATGGCGGCTCCTCAGTCAGCCCGACAGCTTCCGGTCGAACGGGCTCTCGGATTCCCAGCTCGAAGCGGCCCTGCTCGATCTCCTCCTGGAATGTCCGGGGTGCCCTCTCCCGCAACACCTGGGCATGGGCCACAACCTCCGCGCGAAGAACGGATTTCTTTTTCTTCGCCCGCACGGGCTGCCCGGACACCGGAACAGCTCGGCTCTTGCGGAGGAGCGCGGCCACCAACTCCTCCTTGGTCATCCGGCTGCGTCCCCGGATCTCCTGCTGCCGTGCCAACTTTAACAGCTCGTCCCGTTTCAGCTTCATGAGCTCACTGCGCTTCATCCCATTCGCCTCCCCCTCCCGATACGCGGGTGCTCCCTCCCGTAGCATCGAATTAGTTTCCATCCGGAAACGGCCCTTTTCCCGATGGGCTGCGTTCTCCGCGGGCTTACTTCCTCGACGTACAATGAGTACGCCTCGTCGTAAACCCTTGTGCGGCCTGGCTCATCGAAAAAATTGCTCATTTCCAAATTGGAAACTAATTCGTGTCCGTCTTGATTTCCGGATGGACACGAAATAGTAAACCTTATATCACCTTTTTCCGCTTTGTCAAACCCTTAAATCTGCCTGGTCACCCTGTTTTGCGCGCAGCCCGAAACCGGCCTCGGCCCGTGGCAATCTCAACTGATCACGGGTCTGTTGCGGTTGACAGAGAGCCCAGCGGGCTGTTACTGTCGGATTCACTGAAACACGTAGGAATAGCCGTGAGAACGCCGATTATTGCATTGACCATGGGAGACCCCGCGGGGGTCGGCCCGGAAATTATCTTGTCTCTTCTGGCGCGACCGGAGGTTTATGAGGCCTGTCAGCCAGTGGTCATCGGCAGCGGGGCGGTTCTGGAGCACTCGGCCCGTCTGCTGGGGAGAACGAATCCCTGCCGTCCGATTCAGGACCCCCAGGATCTCTCTGGCACCCCGAAGTGTGCGGGGCTCATCGATCTCGCGAACATAGACCCCAAGGCATATCGCCCGGGGAAAGCGTCAGCCGAGGCCGGCCGGGCCGCCGTCGAATATCTGCTGGCCGCCATCGATCTGGCCGTGCAGCGGCGGGTTGCGGGCCGTGCAGCGGCGGGTTGCGGCCATCGTCACGGCCCCCATCAACAAGGAGGCCATTCATCTCGGCGGTTATCGCTACGCGGGGCACACGGAGATCCTGGCGGAAAAAACAGGCGCCCGGGAGGTCGGCATGATGCTCATGGGGGGGCCCATTCGTGTCGTGCTCGTGACCACGCACCTGTCGCTGCAGCAGGTACCGGGAGCCCTTTCGACAGCGGCTATTTCCCAGAAAATCCGCCTGGCCCACGAGGCCATGCAGGCCCTCGGCTTCGACGCACCCCGCATTGCCGTGGCCGGACTGAACCCCCACGCCGGTGAAGGCGGACTGTTCGGGGATGAAGAGCACCGGCTCATTGCGCCGGCCGTGGCACAGGCCCGTCAGGCAGGCCTCAGCGTCTCGGGGCCGCTACCGCCGGACACCCTCTTTCATCACGCATACCACGGGGCCTACGAGGTGATCGTCTGCATGTACCACGACCAGGGGCTGATCCCACTGAAAATGATCGCCTTCGATCGGGGGGTCAACGTGACGCTCGGGCTGCCGATCATCCGGACTTCCGTGGATCACGGAACGGCCTATGATCTGGTGGGAAGCGGTCAGGCAAGCGATGGCAGCCTCTACGAAGCGCTGCTGGTCGCGCTTGAGCTGGCCGCACACAGAAAAAAAAGGCCGGCGTAAACCCGAACGCCGGCCCCGCGGGATGCCATCGTTGCGCGAACCCGGATCTTGCATAAGTGATCGTCACGAGAGGTCTTAAAAGCAACGTATGCGGCGTGGCGGTAGATTTGCTCATGCAATATCCGGCCTAATCACCGGCCTTGGCCATGGCGTCGTCATACATGGTTTCCAGCTTGAGCTTGTGTTTGGACTCCTCCTGGGAGAGCATCTGAAAGAGCTTCTTCTGGTCTTCCCCCTCGACGAGTGCCACACAGTCGTCGTAGAATTTCTTGGCATGCTCTTCGCGCTTCATCGCGAGACGCAGGATGTCCACGTAGGGCATCCCCGGTCTGTACGCCGTCTCAACCATGTAGTCGCTTCGCTTGAGATCGGGAATCTTGCCAAATTTGTAATTGGCCACCAACTGAGGGTCGAGGTTCTCAAAAAGAGCCTTGTGTTTCTTCTCCTCTTCGGCAAAGGCGAGAAAGGTGCCCTTGGCGGCGGCATATTCTTCCTGACGGCTGGCGTCAGTGTAGAACCGGATGGCCTCCGCCTCCTTTTCAACAGCATAGGTGACGATATCTTTGAAAGTCGTAAAGCTCATGGGATCTCCTTTCTCCGTTGACCTGATGATGTTGTCACGCGTGCTATCTTGTTGCCCAACCGCGAAGCAATCTTACGTTGCAAGGTGCTGTGGAGCGGGACGAGCTGCTCACACCAGCCGGGCCACCGAAGTCTCGGGGCTGAGCAGACTGGCTCAGTTCTCTGGCGTCCCGTTGGGCGACCACCATTCACCGGTCTGCAGATAATTCTGAATGGCATTGGCCGCGTTGCGCCCGGCACCCATGGCCAGAATCACCGTGGCACTTCCGGTGACGATGTCGCCGCCCGCGAAGACGCCTTTCTTGCTGGTGCGACAGGTTGTCTCGTTTTCGACCTCGATATAGCCCTTACGGTTCAGCTTCAAATCGGGCGTGGTCTGCGCAATCAACGGATTGGCACTTGTGCCGATCGCGATGACGACCGCGTCCATCTCCAGAATGAACTCGGAGCCCTTCACGGGGATCGGACGGCGTCGGCCCGAGGCATCGGGCTCGCCCAGCTCCATCTCCAGGCACTCCAGAGCGGTGACCCACCCCTCGTCATTCCCCAGGATACGTACAGGGGCCGTCAGGTTCTTGAACTTCACACCTTCGTGTTCCGCATGTTCGATCTCTTCCTGCCGCGCGGGCATCTCCTCCCGGCCCCGACGGTAGACGATATAGGCATTGTCTGCACCGAGTCTGAGCGCCGTCCGGACGGAATCCATGGCGACGTTGCCGCCGCCGATGACCGCCACATTCTTGAACTTCTTGATGGGCGTGTCGTAGGACGGGAAATCAAAGGCCTTCATCAGGTTGTTCCGGGTCAGGTATTCGTTCGCCGAAAAGACCCCGTTGAGGTTCTCACCCGGAATGTCCATGAACCACGGCAGGCCGGCACCGCTGCCGATGAAAACGGCATCAAAACCATCCTCCTCCATGAGTTGATCGATGGTGCGGATCTTGCCGATGACGTGATTGAGTTTCAGCTCGACGCCCAGGCGCTGCAGATATTCCACCTCCCGCTCCACGATGGCTTTGGGAAGTCGAAACTCGGGAATACCGTAGACCAACACGCCGCCGGCCTTGTGGAGCGCCTCAAAGATGGTTACATCGTGCCCCTGCTGAATGAGGTCCCCGGCCACAGTCAGTCCGCCCGGACCGGCCCCCACGACGGCCACCTTTTTACCGGTCTTCGGTGGAAACTCAGGCAGTGGGATCTCACCATGTTCAGCTTCGTAGTCGGCCACAAAGCGCTCCAACCGGCCGATGGCCACCGGATCCTGTTTCTTGCCCAGCACGCAGACCGCTTCACACTGTTCTTCCTGTGGACAGACCCGGCCGCAAACCGCGGGCAGCAGATTCGTTCGTTTCACGAGCTGTGCGGCCTTCAGGAACTCCTTGTCCTTGACCAGCTGGATAAAACCGGGAATATCGATGGCAACGGGGCAACCCCCGATACAGTAAGGCTTCTTGCACTGGATGCAGCGGGTGGCCTCCACCACGGCTTGTTCCATGGTGTACCCGAGGGTGACGGACTCAAAGTTCTTCGCACGCGCGTGGGCATCCTGTTCGGGCATCGGTTGCCGGGGTATCTTGGGCCGTTTCGGCTTCGGCTTGGGCGCTTCCTTGGTTTGCTTCTCCTCACTCATCGTTTTCGATCCTCATGCAGAATGGATGGTCAGAGCATTCAGCTCTTGTGACAGGTCTGTTTCTCGCAAAGCTCCACGGCCAGCTTCTCCTCCGGCAGATACTGCCGCTGGCGCATCATCATCTCTTCAAAGTCAACGGCATGCCCGTCGAATTCCGGCCCGTCGACACAGACGAACTTGGTCTTGCCCCCCACCGTCACCCGGCAGGCTCCGCACATGCCGGTGCCGTCAACCATAATCGTGTTCAAACTGGCGTAGGTCTGGATCTTGTGGGGCTCCGTCACCTTGCAGACGAATTTCATCATGATGGGCGGGCCGATGACCACCACCAAATCGATGGGAATCTTCTCCTCTTCGATCATGGCCTTCAACTCATCCGTCACGAACCCATGCCGTCCATAGGATCCGTCATCGGTGGTGATCCGAATGTCGTGGCTGGCGGCCTTCATCCGCTCCTCATAGATGAGCAGATCCTTCGAGCGGGCCCCCAGGATGGAGATCACCTGGTTGCCGGCCGCCTTCATGGCCTCCGCAATCGGATGGACCGGCGCGATGCCGATACCACCGCCCACACAGACCACCGTGCCGAACTTCTCGATGTGCGTCGGCTTGCCGAGGGGACCGGCAATGTGCAGGATCTCTTCCCCCTCCTTGAGCATGCCAAGACACATGGTCGACTTGCCGACCTCCTGGAAGAGAATGTTGATGGTTCCCTTCTCCACATCTTTGTCGGCAATCGTCAGGGGAATGCGCTCGGCGTGCTCGTCGGCCACCAGAATGACAAATTGGCCCGCCTGGTGGGCGCGAGCGATTTCCGGGGCCCGCACAAGGAACTCAGTGATTCGCGGCTTCTGCTCCTGCCAGACCGTCTTTTTCAGAATTTCATACATGGTTCGTCTACCTCGAATCGGGATTGGGGTTAATAATACTGGTTTTGAAGATCGTCGTAGTCTTCTTCGAACCGTTTCAGGTGCCGCCGTTCTTCTTCGGCGAGAAGATCAAAGAGCTTGCGTGCTTCTTCATCATCGACGTAACGGGCGAAGCTCTCATAGTTCTGGATGGCCTCCTTCTCCTTGGCCATGGCCACCTCGAGGACATCCTTGTAGGTGGCGTCCGCGTCCAGGCTCACCGGCTCGATATAATCAGCATATCCCAGGTTGCGGACATCCTCATGCATCTGGGGGACGACACCCCGTTCGTGAATGGCCCTGCGAAGGGCCTCGAGCCGATCGCTGTGGGCCTGCTCCTCTGCCGCCAAGGACTCGAGGAATTCCTTCACATTTCGTTGTTGGGCAATGGCCGCTGCGTCGAGGTAGAACTTCTTGGCATTGTCCTCGGCAATCTTGGCGTAGCTGATGATCTCGTTGAACGTCATTTCTTCCATGCTGACTCCTTGGTGCTTCGATTCGCAAATAGGGTGACGGATCTTAAGGACCGTCAGAACGGGCGAAATGCTCCCGTAGTCCTCGGTGCATCCGTTGGGCCTTGAACGGATGTATCCATGGACCTGCCCCGAACCCCGGTGGTGTCGGTCGGTCGACAATTTAGAGCATGTCGATAAATCCGCAGGGGCACTCCTCTGCACACTTCTTGCACCCCTGACAGGTGTCGAGGTGAAACTCGTAGTGCTCGCCGAACGGCAGGTCTTTGGACAGTTTCTTCACCGCGCTGTCGGAACAGAAAGTGAAGCAGTTGTCACAATCGAAGCATCGGCCGCAGCTCATGCATCGCTTGGCCTCCTCGATGGCCTGCTCCTGCGTCAGGGCAAAACGGATCTCGTTGAAGTTTGTCTTGCGCTCCTCCGGTGGCAGGAAGCGCTCCTGCGTCCGCTCCAGCGTTACATAGTGTCCCAGATTCATCTTGTCCGTGCGCACCACCGGCCAGTCGGGATTCTTCTCGATACCGTTGCCCTGCAGGTGCGCGTGGATGGATGCAGCCGTGTTTCGTCCGATGCCGATGGCCTCCGTGGCAATGCCGAGCCCGATGGTCACGTCGCCACCGGCCCACACGCCGTCCATCTCGGTCTTGCCCTCATCGTCCGCGTTGATCCAGCCGCGATCGTTCTTGAACTGCTCCAAGCCTTCGTAGTCCGGGGCCTGGCCGATGGCCGAGATGACCGCGGTGGTCTCTACCGTAAATTCTGAGCCTTCGATGGGCACCGGGCGCCGCCGACCGGAGGCATCGGGCTCTCCCAGTTCCATGCGGAGACAGGTCATGGCCGTGGCCCGTCCGTTGCCGTCCTTGGTGATTTCCACGGGGGCGGCGAGGAATTCGAAGTTGATCTTTTCCTCTTCGGCCAGGACGATATCGTGGTCAATAGCGGGCATCTCATTGCGGGTCCGCCGATAGAGGATGGTCACATCCGCACCCAGCCGCAAAGACGTCATGGCCGCATCGATGGCCGTGTCCCCGCCGCCGATGACAATCACCTTGTTGCCGATGTCCACTTTCTCCCCGGCACTGATCCTGTGGAGAAAATCCGCACCGGTCCAGACATTGGTCGCATCTTCTCCGGGGATATTCATGTCCCATCCGGTGTGGGCGCCAATGGAGACGTAGATGGCTTGGTACTCTTTTTTCAGATCGTCGAAACTGATGTCCCGCCCGATCTTCGTGTCGTACTTGATGCCAACGCCGAGATCGGCAATCTTCTGTATTTCCGCATCGAGTACATCATCGGGAAGCCGATAGATGGGGATGCCGAAGCGGAGCATCCCGCCGCCCTTGTCAAACATCTCAAAGACCGTGACCGGGTATCCCCGCCGCGCCAGCTGATAGGCACAGGAAAGGCCTGAAGGACCGGCCCCAATGACGGCGACCTTCTCCGCGTGGCTGTCGCCGTTGAGCTTTTTCAGCGCCAGCTTGTTCTCGATTCCATAATCCCCGATGAAACGTTCCATGTTGTTGATGCCCACCGCCCGATCTTTCTCCTTGCGGTTGCACTCCGCTTCGCAGGGATGGGGGCAAACCCGACCCATGACAGCGGGGAAAGGATTCTTGTCGGTGATCGTGTGCCACGCTTCCTCAATGGCTTCCTCATGGGACCAGGCATAGTTGTCCGTCTGGGCGATCTTCACCAGATAGCCCCGGATGTCCTCGCCGCTGGGACATGCGTACGTGCAGGGCGGCGTTTTGAAGGTGTACTGAGGTCTCAGGGTGGAACTCTCGGCGCCCCGTCCGCCGCGTCGAATCCCGATCTTTCGCTTTATCTTTCTCACCACGATCGCCATAGGACATACTCCTTCTTATCTGTTGCTGTTAGAATGTTCTCCAGATTGGGCTCCGGTGCCCGAAAGTGCTCCACAGCGCGTCCTCGCACCCGCCGGCACGGCCCATCAGGCCCCTGCGGCTTGTCACAGTCGAAGGTCAAGGAGCCTACCTTTTCCGCTGTTGTCCCCCTCCCGCACAACAGCGGAAAAGACAGCCGGGCGCGTCTAACGGGAGGCGACCGACCGCCTGAAACATCACCCTGGCCGACGGGAGTGGCTCTGCGTTCGCCCGGGTTGGCTTAATCGCTCTTGGCAGCGCCTTCTTCACCGGGCAGCGCGCTGAAGCTTCCCCCGGCGTAACCGTAGACACAGCGTCCTGAGTCCATGAGTTCCCGGATGGCGGCCTTACAGTCCTTCTTGTTAACCTTGTCGCCGTGCTTGCTGATGATCTCCTTGGTCAAATCGCTCGCTTTGAATCGCTTCTTCCCGGCGTATTCCTTGACCATGTTGTACATCTCGTCCGCAATCTGGGCAGTGGGCATGGCATCTGACATTTCTCAGGCCTCCTCTTAGAATTTGATCTGCGCCGAGCGTGCAAAGGTCTCGCCGGCGTGACGGAAATCGTCAATGTGATATTTGGTGAATTCGAAGCCGGTCATATCAAAGAACCTCGGCCAGCCAATCCGCTCGATCCACTCGCCGACAGCGGGGCGGATTGTTCGGCAGGAAGGGATGGGCCAGTTTGGTAAACATCGGTTCCGAGCGGGCATTGGACACCTTACCGCCCACCCAGAGAGACACACCGTCATTCAACGCATCGGCGATGGGCATGGCCGGACAAACGGTGTAGCAATTCGCACAGAACATACAGCGGTCCTCATCGACCTTGACGGTCTGCTTGCCTTCGACAGTGGTCGGCCGGATGGCCGCGGTCGGGCAGGACGACACGGTCGTCGGGATCTCGCACACCCGGGAGACCTGCTCATCCTTGATTTTCGGCGGTCTCCGGTGGATCCCCAGGATGGCGATGTCGGAGCAGTGCACAGCACCGCACATATTGAGGCAGCAGGCCGCCGCGAGTTTCAGCTTGTAGGGAAGCTTCATGTCGACGAAGTACTCATAGAGCTCATCCATGGTCGCCTTGACCAGACCGGACACATCGGTCGCGGCGGAATGGCAGTGGACCCATCCCTGGGTATGGATGATGTTGGAGATGGCGTTGCCCGTACCGCCGACGGGGTAGCCCTGCGCCTCAACGTCCTTGATCAGGGGCTCGATGCTCTTCTCCTTGTCCGTGAGGAACTCGACATTGTTCCGGCTGGTGAACCGGAGGAACCCATCGCAGTACTTGTCCGCCAGGTCGGCGAAGAGGCGGATCACGTCCACACTAATGAGGCGGGGTGATCCGACGCGAATGGAATAGATCTTGTCGCCGCTCTCTGCCACATGGACCATGACGCCCGGCTTGAGGTACTCGTGGTATTTCCACTGGCCATAGTTCTTCTTGATAACCGGATGGAGGAACTGCTCATAGTGGGGCGGTCCAATATCTGTCTTTCTCGGTGCACTCGGTTGTGTTGCCATCGGTTCTTACCTCCTATTGATCGGTTCTGACTTTTCAGATGAATGATGGAGCCGCTGCCTGTCTCACATGTCGCTACTAACCCGTACCGTCATCCTCGAAATACTCTTCGTAGAAGATGTACGGATTGGTCCGGGGGTGCTTCACATGTTCAGGCTGGGGATCCACCTCGATGGCTTCCAGGAAATTGCCGAGACCGACCCGCTCGATACACTCACCGATCCGCTCGCGGTTGACACCGTGCTCATCCCAGAATTCCCAGATCCGCTCCATGAGGTCCTTGAACTCCTGGTAATCGTCGTCCTTGTCCATCTTCATGAAGGGGACCAGAACCGACGAGAGCAGGGCCCCTTCGATGATGGGCGCCTTGCCGCCGATAAGAATCGTCGCCCCTGTGTCCTTTCCGGGCCGCAGGGCCTTGGGCATGGCATTGATGCAGTGCATGCACCGGTTACACTGTCGGTTGTTGATGTGAATTTCCTTGCCGTCGTACCGCATGCAGGCTGTCGGGCACTTGCGGGTGACATCGGCACGAATGTCCATCCCGGTGTCCGCGTAGGCCTTCACCGCGGCCTGGTCGATCCGGATGTCGTCCCGCCAGGTTCCGATCACCGAGAGGTCCGACCGGGCGATGGACGCCACGCAGTCGTTCGGACAACCGGCAAACTTGAATTTCCACTTGTAGGGGAAGGCGGGACGGTGCAACTCATCCTGGTATTCCATGGTGATGTTGTAGCAAACATCCATGGCGTCGTAGCAGGCATACTCGCACCGGGCCATCGCATTGCAGCAACTGGGCGTTCTCACGTCCGAGCCAGACCCCCCGAGGTCCCACCCTTTTTCGGTCAGTTTCGCGAAGATCGGCTCCAGCTCCTCCGACGTGGTTCCCAGAAAGACACAGTCTCCCGTGGAGCCGTGCATGTTGGTCATCCCCGATCCGTGGGCCTCCCAGATATCGCAGAGGTCTCGCAGCGCCTGAGAGGTGTAGAACCAGCCTGAGGGCTGATTGACGCGCACGGTGTGAAAGTGCGCGACATCGGGGAACTTGTCGGGAGAGTCGGAGTACCGGCCGATGACACCGCCGCCATATCCGATCACGCCGACGAGGCCGCCGTGCTTCCAGTGCCCGACGCGCTCCTTGTAGGAAAGCTCCAATTGCCCCAGCAGGTCGTTGACCATGGGCTTTCTCTCGGCAATCTTCTTCATGTCCGTCACGAAACTCGGCCACGGCCCCTTTTGCAGGTCATCCAGAAGAGGCGTCTCTCTTAATTTGTGATCTGCCATGCTCGGTTTCTCCTTTCATTGCTCCCCGACACCGCCGGGAAATTCCATATGATAACCAAACCAAAACCTTTATAGATCTAAAAACGGCCTGGCCCAGGCATTGCGTCACCGGTTGAGATGTGCCAAAGCTTCCCGGGCAATTGCGGCCACCGTCTTTTCGTTGAGTTGCTCGTCTTCATACAACAGCGTAACGCCGGCATCCTCGGTGAGCCCCTGCAGCCGCGCTGTCGCGTCGGCACCACCGATCTGCCCCAGGCTCCAGGCGGCCATGCCCCGAACCGCCGCGTCGGGGTCCTCCGTGAATGAGAGCAGCACGGGCATGACCTTTTGCACCCGCTTCGGTTTGCCCCCGCCGAGTCGTCCGAGGGCCCACAGCACACCGACGAGGATCTCCGTGTTGCGGTTCGGCGGGCGGCAGGTCTCGGGATCCTCGATATAGTGGATGACGACGTCTACGCCGTGCTGCACGAGCCCGATGTTGTTCCGCCCGATCTCACCGATACACTCAGGGGCGCCCCGCCCGATGCTTCCGGCTTCATCGTTCAGGGACCAGATCAGCCGGTCCACTTCCTGTGCAATGAGATCGGGTCGCTCGGCGGCAAGCCATCCAAACATGCTCACGGTCCGCCACTTGACCAGCGCCTCTTCCGCGTAGAGCAGGGACCGTAACGACCGAACCGTTTTGCGATGGGCGCCGAACGTCACCAGTACTTCCGGATACTTTCTGGCCCGCAGCAGTTCCACAAGCGCTTGCCGGGATCTTTTCATGTCGGGCTACAGCCAAGAGTGAGGACGGTGTTCCTCCACGAGCCGGACAAAACCGGCATAATCACACACCGTCACTCCGTCGACCACCCCCTCGATCCCGCGGGCCTTGAGATCTGCCTGCAGCGCGTAGACAGGATGGCGCCCAACGGTCTCCTTCATCCGTCCTTCAAGGGACGTGCCCTTCTTGACCGCAAAGACACCGTCCTCAATGAGCAGAATCGGATCATCGGCCTGGGCAATACGAAGACAGGTGTCCAGATTTCCATTCGAAAAAGGGGACTTATTCACGATGTGAAGCAAGGTATCTCCTCCTCAACCAATGCGGACTCGGCGCTAGAACGGGAGCAGCACATCCTGTTCTCCCATGGCCTTGCGAAGTGTGGCGCCGTCGACCACCTCCACATCTACGATCAGATCATCCGGCGTCAACCCGCGCTTCTCCAGAGATTCCTTCTCCACATATCGATTTTCCACACCGTAGGCCTCCAGCACGCGGAAGGTGGCGGAGAACTCCTTCACGCCCAGCTCCGAGGTGTCCTGTCCTTTCTTGAGGGAAAAGACGGCATCGTCCAGAAAGGCGGCACTGATTTCCTGGTCGTAGGCCCCGAAAATCAGGACCACTTCCAAGCCTTCGTAGGCGTAAATGGACCCGTGCGGCGCCCGCCGATTCACAAACATGATTTTTCTCGGTGCTTGCTCTTCCATATGATGGCGACTCCTTGTGGATTCCCTCAGTCCCCGAAAGTGATCAGCCGGTCCGATTCGATGCAGAGTTCACTGAGCTGTCCCAGCCCGTCGATACGGGCATGGTCGATCAGAACGTCTGAATTGATCCCACGCCGCTTGGCCGCAGCGACACAGACGATCAACGGGACGCCCTTGGCACCCAGTTCAGACCAACGCTTGCTGATATGACGGTCGTCCGCAGGGATGTCCATCAGCTTGGTCGTATTGGTCACGCCATCGTTGTAGAAGAAGACGCCCGTGATCTTATGCCCCTCGGCCAGTGCCGCCTGAATAAAATGGTAGGCACTGTCCGAGGCCTCATGATTGTAAGGGCCCTCCTGAACGAGAATTCCGAATGTCATCTCTGCTCCTCAACTCACCGCCGGGCAAGGCGGTCAGGATCGGAGGGACCACCCTCTTGAGATCAGTGATCCCTCCGGATAACCACTTGTGAAACCGTGATGCCGCCGGCTGCCGGGACGTTGCATCCAAGAACACCCGGCGCCCCGCCGGCCAAAAGAACGCTGACGGTACCGTCCGGCTTAGACGCAGCCCGTCGGTTTGGGGAGCCCGGCAATCTTGCAGGCCTGCTTGGCCGGTCCCGCCGGATAAAGCTCATAGAGGTATTTGGTGTTGCCCTTTTCTTTGCCGAGCTTCTTGCCGATGGCCTTGGTCAGGATGCGGATCATGGGCGCAATCTTGTATTCCGCGTAGTAGTCCCTGAGGAAATTGACTACTTCCCAATGGGCGTCGGTCATGTCGACATTTTCGGTCTTGGCCAGCGCCAGTGCAACCTCCTCATTCCAGTCCCCGATGTCGGCCAGGAAGCCGTCCTCGTCCAGCGCGATGTTCTTGCCGCCTACTTCGATAGCACTCATGTTCAATTCCCTCCATACCGTGTTAAATAACAGGGTTTAATAAAACGGGGTGCTCCCCCCGAACAACGTCCGCGTGGCCTCGACCCGCGCCAAGCCCTTATGCTGCCGTCTCTTCCTTGACGCCGACGGCCACTTTGTAAAGAATCGTCAAGATCAGAAAACCGATGGCCCACACACCCAGTGTGATCAGCAGCTCCGCACCCGTCGGTGCATACTCGACGACCCGCTCAAAGGGATTGGGGATGAACCCGCCGACGACGAGTCCCATGCCTTTGTCGATCCAGGTCGACACCACCACCGCCGCCGCGGCCGCGGCCAGCAGATTCTCCTGCCGGCGCCATTTCGGAACGAGTAGCAGGGCAATCCCCACGGCCGCCAACACCACGAAGGTCCACATGAAGGGCACCAGCTTGCCATGCCCGTCCAGCCCGAAGAAGAGATACTGCAACGAGTGCATATGGCCCGGAATGCCGCTGTAGAAGGCGGTGAAGAACTCCAGCAGCAGGAAGAAGACATTGGTGATCATGGCATAGGCCACGATTTTGGCCAGGGTCTGAATCGCTTCTTTGCCCGGATCGAATCGGCTCACCCGCCGGACAATCAGACAGAGAATGATGAGCAGGGCCGGCCCCGAGGCGAAGGCCGAGGCGAGAAAGCGCGCCGCCATGATGGCCGTTAGCCACAGGTGTCTGCCCGGAAGCCCCGCATAGAGAAAAGCCGTAACGGTATGAATACTGACCGCCCAGGGAATGGACAGATAGATGAGCGGTTTCACCCAGCCAGCGGGTTGCACCCCTTTACGCTCAGCCCCCAGGGTGGCCCAGCCGATAATGATGTTCAGCAGGAAATAACCGCTCAGCACGATCATGTCCCAGAACATGACCGAATTGGGCGTGGGATGGAGCACGACGTTCATGACTCGAAAGGGCTGGCCCAGATCGACGAAGATAAATAGCACGCACATGCTCACTGCGGAAACTGCCAGAAACTCACCCAAGATCACAATCTTTCCGAACGTCTTATAGTCGTGCAGATAGTACGGCATCACCAGCATCACTGCAGACGCGGCCACCCCGACCAGATAGGTGAACTGCGCCACATAGAAGCCCCACGAGACGTCTCGGCCCATACCGGTGATGGTCAGACCGTCTCGGAGCTGCTGTAGATAGAAGAGGAACCCCACCCCGATGATGCCCAAGAGCAGGGCGATCCAAAGCCAGTAGCCGCGACTGCCGCGCAATGCCTTTTCAAGCATGGTTGCTTCCCCTCAGACAATATAGAAGACAGAAGGATCCGTACCCAGTTCCGGTTTGCGTCGGATGGTGTAGTGCTCCCGAAGTATCTGACGCACTTCGGAATGCTCATCGGCCACGTCCCCGAAGACCAGCGCGCCGTGCCGGCAGGCTTCGACGCAGGCCGGAATCTTCCCCTCGGCCAGCCGTTCCACGCAGAAATTGCACTTTTCCACCACACCCTTGTTTCGCGTGGGGTATTCTTGATTGATCTCTTTCAGGAAAGGCTCCCCCTGGGCGTTCTTGCCTCGCGGGTCGCGCCAGTTGAAGCTTCGCGATCCGTAGGGGCAACCCGCCATACAGAAGCGGCAGCCGATGCAGCGATGCATGTCCATGGTCACGATCCCGTCCTGTTTGCGCTTGAACGTGGCCTTCGTCGGGCAGACCCGCACGCAGGGGGGATGGGCGCAGTGGTTGCACAGCACCACGAAGGGCTCGTGATGAAGGTGCTCGGCCAGATACTCGCTCTCCTGCTCCGGAAAGGCGTGGGCAAAGGCTTCCTTCCAGATCCACTTGATTTCATCTTTGGGATTGCCGAAGTCGGGCACGTTGTGGATCCGGTGACACCGTTCCATGCAATCCTTGCACCCCGCCTCGGGCAGGCACTTGCCCATGTCGATGACCATGGCCCAGCGCTTGGCCGTGAGTGCACTCTCCTTGGCCGCATAGGAGACGCTGGTGGCTTCGAGTTCTCCCGGCCCGAGAAGTTCAAAGGCCGCCCGGCTCCCCAGCCCGGCCAGCGCCGAGAGTCCAGCGATCTTTATGAATTCCCGTCTGTCGAAGCCCATAGGTTCTTCTCCTTGGTCGGATCGAGATGGCAGTCCCAACAGTACAGCTCGCTGACACCCATATAGCCGTGGCAGCGATCGCAGAATTTGTCTTTATTGGCATGACAGTCCATGCAGGTGTTCTGCAGACTTACGGTGTAGGACTTGCCGGCACTGTTGGTGTAGGTTCGGTTGCCATCCCGAACGGCCGCGTCCCGCCAGTCGTCGAGCAGCTGCATATGGTTCTGCCGCATCTGTTCCTTGGGCTCCACGCACTGCCCGGCCTGTTTGGCCTTGGCGGTCAACTCCAGCTTCGGCATCTCCGAGGTCTTGTCGCTGCCGTACCAGAAGGGTACCGTGAAGAACGCGGCAAAAATGACCAGCCCGGCAATGATCTTACCGGCATCATACAGCATCTTCTTCACCCTCCACGTCTGCGAGATCCTCCTCCCTCAAATCGGTGGTGCGCTCGCCTTCCCCTTCCATGACCAGGGCATTGCCTACGAGTTCGTGAACGCCGGCCACCTCGACCATGGGGATCCAGTACTGCATCAAGGTGGAGAGGGTGGCCCGGTCGATGGCGCAGATACACGAGAGCAGGTCGACCCCGTGTTTCTCGTGCACATACTTGACGGCATTGGCCCGGGGAAACCCGCCCCGCATTCGCATCTCCATATACTCATCGGTATTAAGGCCGGTGCCGCTCCCGCAGCAGAACGTCTGCTCGCGGATGGCATTCTCCGGCATTTCGTGGAAATTGTTGACCACATTCTTGAGAATATATCGGGGCTCCTCGAAAAGCCCCATGGCCCGGGAGGGGTTGCAGGAATCGTGAAAGGACACCGTCCGGTGGTCGTTGCGTCTGGGATCGAGTTTGAGTTTGTTGTGCTGGATCAGGTCTGCCGTGAATTCGGTGATGTGGACCATCTTGGTCGATTTGGCGTTTTCGAACTTCGTTCCCGTGATTGGAGAGACCGGCGCTTCCAGGAAGTCTGCGGGACCGTTCATGGTATCCATATACTGATGGATCACCCGCCACATGTGACCGCACTCCCCGCCCAGGATCCACTTGACGCCGAGCCGTTTGGCCTCGGCATACATCTTGGCATTGAGCTTCTTCATGGTCTCCTGGTTGGTGAAGAGCCCGAAATTGCCCCCCTCGGAAGCATAGGTACTCATGGTGTAGTCGAGACCGATGTGCTCAAAGAGAAGTATGTATCCCATGAAAGTATAGATGCCGGGGTCCGCGAAGGCATCGGCCGACGGCGTGATAAACAAAATCTCCGCCCCCTTTTTGTTCAGGGGCACCTCGATATGAACACCCGTCACATCTTCAATGTCCTCGCAGAGCGAATCGATGCTGTCCCGTAACGTGTGGGGCTGCAGGCCCAGGTGATTGCCCGTGCGGGAGCAGTTCGAGGCGGGCTCCAGGATCCAGTTGATGTTGACCCCCACCAGGTGCAGCAGTTCCCGGGCCATCATGGTGATCTCCGCCGTGTCGATGCCGTAAGGGCAAAAAACGGAGCAGCGGCGGCACTCGGTGCACTGATAGAAATAGTAGAACCACTCCTTGAGCACATCTACCGTCAATTCCCGGGCGCCGGCGAAATGGCCCAGGATCTTACCGGCCGTGGTGAAGTCCTTGCGGTACACCGAGCGAAGCAGCTCCGCGCGCAGCACGGGCATGTTCTTGGGATCCCCCGTGCCGAGGAAGAAATGACACTTATCCGCGCAGGCACCGCAGCGCACGCAGATATCCATGAAGATTTTCAGAGAACGGTACTTGTTGAGCCGATCTTTGAACCCTTCGTAAATGATCTTCTGCCATCCTTCGGGCAGCTTCCAGTCCTCGTCCGGCGGCGACCACTCCCGCACATTGGGCAACCCCAGCGCTTCCAGCGCCTTGGGTTTGCCGCTGTAACACCAGGTGCCGGGCCGAAACTCCACCGGGGTCTCCATCCAGGGGGTTTCGGGCGGTTGATGACTGATCTTGGCCAGTTCAGCGGGTGGTGGCGTCTTGCTCATATCATGTATTCCTCTATTCTGCCGTTTCAGAAGGTGTTGCGGCCTGCTTCTCAACGGGAAGGCCGGCACCGATCATGGCCTCACGGAACTCGTCCTCGTACTCTTCGTACGTATGATACTTGACCGGATAATTCCAGGGGTTCACATGGCGGACCTCCCGGCTGTTGTTGGTCTGGTTTCTCGTAGGGCTCAGAAACACACCGCCCATATGGACAAGCTTGCTGAACGGGAAATAGGCAAAGAGCACGCATATCAGAAAGAGATGGACATAAAACACGGCACCGATGGGTCCCTCGGGCATCCGGGGGCTGAGCGTGACCAGGCTCATGGTCAACGCTTTCACGCTCACCAGATCGACCTTGATGAAATAGCGCATCAGGATTCCCGAAATAGCGATCCCCAGAATGAGGAAGAGCGGGAAAAAGTCGGCCGGCAAGGAAATGTAACGGACCTGCGGCAGCATCAGTCGCCGTACGACCAAGAAGGTCACCGCCGCCAGAATGACCAGATCCGTCATGAAGAGCCGGGGCACACCGATCTGCAGCAACCCGTCGAGCCCCTCGAGAAAGGGTACGAAGAAGGGAATCGGTTCCGAGAAGAACCGCAGGTGCCGCAGGAAGATGTAGAGAAACGTCCAGTGAAAGGCCAGTCCCGCCAACCAGAGGAATTTCTCCGAACCGTAGACCAGTTTCTGCTCCCCCCCGCTGTAGTCGGCCTGGGTGTTGCGGAAGAGAGAGCGGAAGAAGAACACTTCCAGAGCCATGCGACCGATGACGCCGGCGGTATTGTGGGGGGTCTCCAGATTGTCCGCTTTGATCCACGGCAGTGATTTCTGCTGGCCGCAGGTCGACGGAATCTTGAAGGGCACCGGTGAGCGGGCCCACCCGATCACCCGGGCAATCATGCCGCCCAGAAAGATCACGAAGGCTGCATAGGGGATGACGATACCGAAGAGCCCGCTCAGGTGCGCTCCCTTGACGCCGACAATGGCGAGCACGACCAGGGCGATGACAGCAAAGAGGGGCAGCATTACGTTCATTGCATAACCTCGCGCAGGGGTCCTTGAAGGGTCCTCTTGAATATACGCACGGCCACTGCCTATCCTTGCGCCGTGCCTCCCATCCGGTTCGCTCTCTCGAGCAGTTTGTGGGTTTGTCGCTTCAACTCATCCGTCTTGAGCTGATAGATGGCTTCCCGGCATTTCATGTACACATCGAAGCCCATGAGGGCAAGCGCATCGATGCGCGACTCAAAGAGCACCAGACTGTCGGCAATACCGTCTTCCCTCAGTTCGGTCGCCAGATGCGTGCGAATCGCCTCCTTCAGTGAGAAGATGAACGCCATGGCTTCGGACGGAGCGAAATCCTGAACCGCCTTGATCCGAAGGAGACGGTCCAGCGAGGGCTTGACCTGCTCGGCATCAGCCCCGCTCAACAGGGCATCAAAAAGCGTTTCGATTTCACGGGAGATGGTGGAGCCGAGTGGATTGGCGAAACGATCCTCCTTCTTGAGCATTCTGGACGCATCCGACGGGTAGGACGAGACGATCAGGTCAAACCATCTGCCCAGAATAGTTACTTTTCTTTGATTGAGAAGGCTCTTCAAGTCCATTGCAGGGTACATCACCCTTCACGACCCGGAGGCGGAAACGTATGGCGATATGAAAATATTACAGATCCCGAATGCGTTAGTATATGAAAATCCCGTCAAAGGATCATCTGTTGATATGACTTGGTTGAGTATAAGTGACTGAATGGTAACCTGGAAAAAGCTACGTTATATGCTCCCGTACATATAACGAGTTGCTAATATATAAATTTGGAAAGACCTTGTCAAGGGGTTTTTGTGGCCAAATCAAAAAAAAATAAAACGATGTTTGAAGGATTGGTGATTAGCGAAAAGGGGCGTTTCTATAAATAAGATGAACTTTTACACTAATTTATCGACATATTTCACAGAAAAAACGTAAATATCTGGCTATATTGTCAATGAAGTCCCATTCTTATTCAGCCATATTATCAGTCATTGAAAGAATACACTTACGCTACGGCTCCCGCACCGAAACGCCCCCCGTGTCCACACGAATTCTTGCAGATGAGTGCGGGAATCGCGTGCGGCACGATCTTGGGGCCTCCTGTCAGCCGCATTTTTTTGACATCCCTCGGGGTTTCAGGTTATTTTAATATCAGTGCACCGTCGCATTTCCAAGGACCAATACCACGAAGCACACCTAAGGAACCTGTCCTGCCATGACCCGAAGATCTTTTCTCCTTGCCTGCTTCGGTTTGTTCGTATTCACACCATCCGCTGCAGGCCAGCCGGACACCGTCATCACCGATGACGAAATGCTGCGGCACCTTTTGGACGCACTGATCCCGACGGATGACACCCCGGGAGCCCGGGAGGCGGCGCTTCACCGCAAGCTCCTTGCCCGCATCTCCCGGAACCGCGCCAAACAACAGAGGTATGCGGCAGGGTTGTCCTTGGTCAGAAAAGAAATCCAGAATGCGGGGGTAAACACCGTTGTTTGGGACGATATTCTGGAGGAGATCTCCTCATCGCGCTTTTTTGCCGAGCTAAGGCAGGATGCTCTCCTTCTCTTTTATGCGGACCCCATCGGTTGGAAAGCGGTGGGATATGAAGGCCCGCCGCTGACGGGATACCCGGATTACCATCGTTGCCGATCCTGAACCGGTCGCACAATCCATCGGAATACCTGTGAAAGAAGTTTACGATGCCATCATTATCGGTTCGGGCGCCGGCGGCGGAACCGTGGCCTATCGCCTGACGCGGGCTGGGATGAAAGTCCTGCTGCTGGAGCAGGGCCGACGATACGATCCTTTGGAAGACTTCCCTCTGGGACAAAACAACTGGGAAAGATGGGATCACTTCGACACGCAGAACCCCGACAGCTATGTTTCGCCACCGCAGTATCTGGGCAAACGAGCCATGGGGCTCGTCTCTACGCTCCACGGCAGCCCCGTGGTTCAGAACCCGCGGCTGGCCCTCAATTATGTCCGCGCTTCGGGTCTCGGCGGGACGACCCTTCGCTACCAGGCCGAAGCGCATCGATTTCCGGAGCATGCCTTCACGATGAAGAGCCTCTTTGGGATCGCCGACGATTGGCCGCTGAGCTATCAGGAACTGGCACCCTATTATGCGCAAGCCGAGCAGCTCCTGGGGGTGGCCGGCGATCACAGAAACCCCTTCAAGCCAGCCCGGGAGCCCTTTCCCATGCCCGCGCATCCGCTCGGCTGCCCCAGTCAGCACATCGCCGCGGGGGCGGCCAGGCTGGGACTCACCCTTTCATCCAATTCGTTGGCGATCCCCACCCGTCCTTATCGGGGCCGACCGGCCTGCATCTATTGCCGCGGCTGCGGCCACGGCTGCCCTGTCGGCGACAAGGGGAGCATCGACGTGGTGATGATCGCTCCTGCAGAGGCCACGGGGAAGCTCACGATTAAGACGGGCGCCCGCGCCCTTCGCATCGAGGTCAACCGCCAGGGACTGGCCGAAGCGGTCATCTGGAAAGGAGAGGGAGGGATTCAGCGAACCTACGGGCGCACCATTGTGGTGGCCGGCGGGGCCATCGAGACGCCCCGGCTTCTGTTGAACTCGGCGTCTCGGTCATTTCCGCACGGTCTGGCCAATACGAACGGCCTGGTCGGGGCCTACCTGATGACCCATCTCTCGGTGGTGCTCGTCGTCCTCTTCGACGAGCCGGTGAAGTCGTATCAGGGCCTCCCCATCGATTCGCGCATCTGGGATTTCTCCAGCCCCGAGCGGGTGCGCGAACAGGGAGGCGGATTCGCGCTGGGGGTCATGGGATCGCCCGAGGGAATTGTCAGCCCGGCCATGTTTGCCCTCACCGCGCCGGGATGGGGCCGCAAACACAAGGCCTACATGAAACAGTATTACGGCGCCCACAGCTCCATCTTCGGGGTCGCCGAGGAGATCCCGAAGAAGGAGAACCGGGTCCGACTCAGCGAGACGAAGGACACCGACGGCGTGCCGAAGGCTCAAGTCAGCCTGGCACTGCGCGACGGCGACCTGAAACTCCTGGAGCTGATGAGAGACAGGTGCCGCGAGCTCGCCCGCGCTTCCGGAGTCCAGGAGATCGCCCTGTACACCTCCATCGATTCGATGGGAGCGACCCATGTGGCGGGTACAGCCAGGATGGGACGCGATGCCCGGGATTCCGTCGTGAATGCCTCCGGCCAGACGCACGACGTGCCGAACCTCTTCATCGCAGACAGCAGCGTCCTCGTTACACAGGGCTGCGGCGATTCCCCCTCTCTCACGATCACCGCCCTCGCATTGAAGATTGCGGACCACATCGTCGCAAAGCTGAAATCAGGAAATGGAAAATAGAAAATGGGATCTTGCCGGTATTTCGGCTGAAGATTGAAGGCAGATCAGAAAATGGTAAATGGAAAATAGAAAACGGGAGAGACTCTTGCTTTTCCTTTGTGCCCTGGTTTATTGTTGTCAAGTTGTTAAAGAGCAAAAAAGAGATTTTATTCGGGCGTCTCCTGTGTAGCACCTTGCCCAATCCTGGTCATTTTCGAGA
>CAMYMF010000030.1:0-17883 GCA_947259355.1 uncultured Nitrospirota bacterium
GGCGGCAGTGGGTACCCCGGTGGTGGCGCTCTTTGGTCCCGGAAAACCGGGGCGCTATGGCCCCTGCGGTCCTGCCGGTCGTCACACGGTTCTGCAACATCCCGTTCCCTGCAGTCCCTGCACAGACTTCGACTGCCGTGACCGGCGCTGTATGCAGGCCATCTCGGTGGACGCAGTCTCTCGAACAAACACAACACGGTTGGTGCCTCTGCTCGAGGTCTGCCGATGAAACCCCTTCGCGTGCTGCACGTGCATACCCTCCCTGTTGTCAGCGGTTCGGGCATCAACACGTTCTTAACCATGAAGCGCACGCCGACGGCGCGCTATGAAACGGCCCTGGCCTGTGCGCCCGGTGGGATGCTTAATCATATTGTCCGGGGAGCGGGGATGACCGTGCACGAAGTGCCCCACATGGTGCAGCCCCTCCATCCGGTCAAAGATATGCTGGCCCTGCGAGCATTGGTCCGGATCATCCGCAACGAAAAGATCGCCATCGTCCATACGCACAATTCCAAGGCCGGGTTCTTAGGTCGCCTCGCCGGCCGCATGGCCAGGGCGCCCGTGGTCATCCATACGGTTCATGGGTTCGCGTTTCACGATGCCGAGTCGTGGTGGCGCCGCCTTCTGTTCAGGCGCCTCGAGCGGATGGCGGCGTCCTGGGCCGATCACACAATTTTCATTTCAGAGCCCATGATCGAGTGGGCTCGCCGCGAGGGCATTCTGGCCCACACGGCATACTCCAAGATCTACAGCGGCATCGACGTGCCCGCCTTTCAACAGTACGAACGTTCCGATCGAACGGGATTGCGACAGGAGCTGGGCCTTGATGAAAACGATCGGGTCATTGGGTTTGTCTCCAAGCTCTGGGAGGGCAAGGGACACGCGGTGGCCCTGGAGGCCATGGTCAGGGTTCGCACCGCCGTTCCCCGAGCGAAGCTGCTCCTCGTGGGGGAGGGCCCATTGGCCGGAGAGCTTCAGGCGCAGAGTCGTGCGCTGGGGATCGAGTCCTGTGTCGTTTTCGCCGGTTTTCGAAGCCGGGTGGCTGAATTGACGTGGCTCTGCGATCTGTGCATTCTTCCTTCTTTCTACGAGGGGATGGGCCGGGTGCTCCTGGAGGCCGGTGCCTGCGGGAAGGCAGTGGTGGCCTCGAGGGTGGGCGGCATCCCCGATGTGGTCCTCGACAACGAGACGGGCTTTCTCGTGCCTCCGGGGGATCCGGACGCGCTGGCGTCGGCCATGATGCGTCTCCTTTTGGATCGCGATCTCGGGGCGCGGATGGGCGCGCGCGCCCGACAACACATCGGAGAAAAGTTCAATGCCCGCACGATGGTACAGGAAATCGTCAAGTTGTACGATGTCTATACCGATAAGGAAAAATGTACTGTGCCCCGGGAGGGCTTTCTGGAGACCGTGGCTCAAAACAACAGACAGCACGAAAAGGTCGGGTGAGGGATGTATTCTTTCGGTCTTTATCTGTTGATCTTTCTGTCTACCCTGCTGCTCTCGTGGGCATTGACGCCGCTGCTGGGCAAGCTCGCAAGGCAGGTCGGGTGTGTGGACCGGCCGGGCGGCCGCAAGATCCACGCGCGCAATATCCCCTACTTCGGCGGGGTCGCCGTCTTCCTCAGTTTTACCGGAGGCTTGACCGCTGTCTATATGTTCTTCCCCGAATTCCAGCGTGAGGGGTCCAAGGTCACTGCGGGGCTCCTGCTCGGCGGGACAGTCATCTTGCTGACGGGCCTGGTCGATGATTTCCGCTCCACACCGCCGGGGCTCAAACTTGCGGGCCAGGCGGCGGCTGCGCTCATCCTGGCGGGGTGCGGACTGCGCATCGGCTTTCTCACGAACCCCATGGGCGGTGAGATCGAATTCGGTGTGGCCGTCGGCACATTGCTGACCCTAGTCTGGGTGGTGAGTATGGTCAATGCCATGAACCTGATTGATGGTCTCGATGGGTTGGCCGGCGGTGTCGCCCTGATTGGATCGGTGGCCCTCTTTGCCGTCGCCTTGAATCGGGGTGACCGGGTGGATATGGTATTGACGGCCCTGCTCGCCGGAAGCACCCTCGGTTTCTTGCGTTACAATTTCTTTCCCGCGCGGATTTTTCTCGGTGACGCAGGGAGCATGTTCCTGGGGTTCACCCTGGCGGTGATCGGGCTGCAGGGCATTCAGAAGGGGGCCACCGTCGTGGCATTCATGATTCCCCTCTCCGCGCTGGCCGTACCCGTTCTCGACACATTAATGGCTATTGCCCGGCGGAGCAAAGTGAGTGGCAGTATTTTCAAAGCCGATCATGAGCACCTCCACCACCGCCTGGTTCGGCTCGGCATCCGGAAGCAGAACGTGGTGCTGCTGATCTATTTCTTCTGCATCCACCTTGGAACCATGGCCTTCGTGCTGACGCTCATCCCCTCGGAATACACCCTGATGATTCTGGTGCTCATTGGCATGGGTATCATCTTCTGGATCAAGACCCTTGGTTTCATCGAAGAGAAGATAGCGGTGCGGCTGCGACAGTCCGAAAAGGAGTCGATGATCGATGAGGCCACCGGGCTGTGCAGCTTTCAGTATCTGAGCCGACGGGTGATCGATGAGATCAAGACCTGTGACCGACTGGCGAGCCGCAGCTTTGCACTTCTCGTGTTCGAGCTAAAAGGGCTGGGCGCCTATTTGGAGAGGCTTCCCCACCCCCACGAGATGGAGGAGCGGTTTCGCTGCTGGGCGCGTTTCTTTCTGGAGAACATACGTTCCAGTGATGTCGTCTCCTACCTGGGCGACGAGAGCTTCGTGGTTATGACTCCCGAGGAGGGCGACGGCCGGCAGTACTTGATTGAAAGACTCAGGACCATCTTCCAGAACATGAAGGCCGACCTGGGCATCGACGGCATCGAACTGAAGGTCAGACAGGTTGATTATCCCGGCAATAAGGGAATCGTGCAAGAACTTCTCCGGGATGCCGTGGAGGTTGCATGAGGCGTGGGCCAGTCGCGTTGCTCTGCGCTGCGCTGCTCGTGTTTCTTGCCGTCGTCCCCATCCAGGCTCAGAAGACACCCTGGATTCCTGTCACCGGTGCCGTTCATCTTCACACCTCGCAGTTCAGCAGCGGCGCTCACACGCTCGAGGAATTGGTCGAACTGGCACGGGCGGGCGGCGTGGAAGCCCTTGTCCTCACCGACCACGATCAGATTGCCATGAGCTATGGGTTGCCGCCCTTTCGCCATTTATTCTCGCTGACCCTTTCACGCAACGCTGTCCTGAAGCAGGGGGCCCGTGAATATCTGGAAACCGTCGACAGCGTGGCCCGCGCAAACCCGGAGATGGTGCTGGTGCCGGGGGTTGAATCGGCTCCCTTTTACTACTGGTCGGGCTCCCTCCGGAAAGGAAGCCTGACCGCGCGCAACTGGCGAAAACATATCCACGTGATCGGCTTGGACGACCCGGAGATACTGGAAAATCTGCCCGTTGTCTCAAACGGCCTGGGCATTCACCTCGTCCGATCCCTTCTTCCCCGTTTCGCTCTTTTCGTTGCACTGCTGGTCGTGAGTGGCTTGCTCCTGGTCCGGGGCGGAGGCTGGCGGTGGCCCGGGCGGATCTGCCTGCTCGTTGCCGTCCTCGGTCTGTTTGACGCGCAGCCCTTCCGGCGTTCTCCCTTTGATCCCTTTCACGGAGACCAGGGAGCCGCACCTTATCAGGCGCTGATCGATTATGTCGACCGCCATGGTGGGATGACCTTCTGGGCACATCCCGAGGCCAACTACGGCGCCAAGGGAGAAGTGTTTCGCAAATCAGTGGCCGGCTTCTCCCTGCCTCCCGTTGGGATGCAGACCGAACGCCACCCGGGGGATCTGCTGCTGACAGACGGCTACACCGGTTTTGAAGCGCTCTACGGCGACACCATTCATGTAACCGATCCTGGCAAGGAATGGGATCGGGCCCTGCTTGCCTATACCGAGGGGGCACGCAAGACAGCGCCCTGGGGGCTTTGTGGTATTGATTTTCACAAACTGGCCCAGAACTCATGGTCTTATTTTGAGCGGGGACAGACGGTCTTCCTGGTCGGTGAAAAGTCTCGAGACGGTGTGCTCGATGCCATGCGACGCGGCCGGATGTATGCCGTCTATCAGGGCGGGGCGGGGCGGCTGCGATTGGAGACCTTTGCCCTGGCTTCGGCGGGCGGAGACAAGCGCGCCATCAGCGGTGAGCTGATCGACGCCGGGGCCGGGCCCCTTCGCCTTCGCGCACAAATTACCTGCACCGCATCGCAATCCGTTGTACTCCACGTACAGTTGATCGACTCGGGCCACGTGGTCAAGCGTCTGGAAGGAGAGGCTCCGCTGCAGATCGACGAAGATTTCACCGGGCGGCTGTCGCGAGGATTCATTCGCCTCGACGCCCGTGCCGATGCGTACCGCCTCCTCTCCAACCCCATTTTCTATCGCCGTTCGCCGTAATCCCCAGGCGCAACATCAAATACCGATGCGGTCGATCAGCGTCTCACCGGCCACCATGGCCAGCGCGAGCGCGTCAGGCCCCGTCTCATCAATCAACGCCTCCGTCGGATCCTCCCCACACGACGCGGGTGTGCCCACGGCAATGAGGTCGGCCTTTTTGCCTGCTTCCAGCGATCCAATGGCGGCGGCCAGGCCCAGGGCCCGCGCGCCGTCGAGGGTTGCCATTCGGAGGATTTGCGTGGGCGCCAGCGTATCAGAGTCTTGATAACATTGGCGGAGAAAACGCATCTCGTCCCAGAGAGAGAGGGAACGGTTGCTCGCCAGGCTGTCGGTCCCGAGGCCGACGGGGATCCCGGCACGCAGCATGTCCATGATCGGTGCCCGCCCGACGCGCAGCGTCTCATTGCTCCGCGGACAGATTGCGAGCGACGCACCGGCTTGCTGCAATCGCGCGATCTCCCTGGGTGTGAGGTGGACGCCATGCACTGCCAGGAGACGGGGTGTGAGAAGACCCAAGCCGTCGAGCTGGGCAAGCGGTGAGCCGGCCTGTGCCCGATGCCCAACGGGGTCCCAGCCCACGGCCGGAAAGAGTCTCTCCTTGAGTGCGCCCCGGTCGTGTCGAAAATAGTCCATCTCGTCCCGCGACTCGGCCAGATGGATGGTGTATGGGAGCCGCTCGGTATGGAGGTACGCCGCCAGGTGAGCGAAGAGCTCCGGCGACAATGTGTAGGGACTGTGTGGTGACACCCCGATGGCAAGCCGCTCCCCAGAGGCGGCCCGCAGGGTTTCGATGGTCGTGCGCAGTGCTTCGATGCGCGCCGGGAGGTCCCCCGCCGGTCTGCCGAGGATTTCGTAAAAGATGACACCCCGCACGCCGGCGTCACGGAGAATCCGGAAACTGTGGCGGGTGTTGGCGATCTCCCCCAGACAGGTTGTTCCAGAGGCGAGGCATTCTTCCAGACCCCTTTGCACGGACGCTTCAATGGCCCCGTCATTCATGGTTTGCTTCTCGGCGATGAGCCGCAGGATCCACGAGACGAAATCGTCCGCCGGCGGGACGCGATCCTTCAACGCCGTCAGCTCCAGATGCGTGTGTGCGTTGACAAGACCGGGCATGAGTGTGTGCCCCTGCAGGGGACGATACACCGCGCGCGGCATGTCGTGCCGCAAGATTTCGGCTGGACCGACGGCCACGATCCTGCCTCCTTCGAGCAGGACGCCGCCCTTTCGCACGGGTGCGCTCGACACGGGCAGTACCCAGTCGGCGCTGAGAAGGACGTTGTCTCTTGGGGTCTGGCTGGTTTGCGGCATGGCCGTGCCAGCATAGGACGAGCCCCGGACTCGTGTCAAGCGGCCCCAGCCCGAATATTGCATGAGTGACTCTATTACGAGGTCCCATAAACCGCCGTATGCGGCATTGCAAAATAATTTCGTGACTTCGAAATATTGCAATATGTCGTCAGCCAGAAAATCTTCTGCGCCTTGCCTGCAGCGCTTCTTGGGCCTCTCATCACGATCACCCATGCAATATTCGGGCTACAGCACTCGCCAAGGCGTTCGACGGCGCGTCGCGGGACCAAAGACCTTGACTCGCTTGGGCCAAGGTGTTAGGATAACCATTAATTCTCAATAAGATGGAGGAAATATGGCGGAAGCGGATATCGGCGTCATCGGTGGGAGTGGTCTATACGATATCGAGGGGATTGAAGCGGTTCGCGAGGTGGCGGTGGAAACCCCCTTCGGAGCGCCGTCGGACCGGATTCACATCGGGACCCTCAATGCGGTGCCTGTGGCCTTCCTGCCGAGACACGGTCGGGGACATGGCATCCTTCCGTCGGAGATCAATTTCAGAGCCAATATCTATGCCATGAAGAAACTGGGCGTGCGCCGGATCATCTCGGTGAGCGCCGTGGGGAGCATGAAGGAGGAAATCGCACCGGGCCACATCGTCCTACCGGATCAGTTCTATGACAACACGCGGCATCGCATCAGCACGTTCTTTGGAGAGGGTATCGTCGGACATGTTTCCGTGGCCGACCCGGTCTGCGCCGAACTGGCGGATCGCCTTTATCATGCAGGCCGGCAGCAGGGGGCCAAGATGCATCGGGGTGGCACCTATCTCTGCATCGAAGGACCGCAATTCTCCACACGAGCCGAGTCACTGATCTATCGGAGCTGGGGGGTCGCTGTGATCGGGATGACGAATGTGACGGAGGCAAAGCTCGCCCGGGAGGCGGGGCTCTGCTATGCCACGGTGGCGCTTTCGACGGACTATGATTGCTGGCACGAAGAGGAGGAAGACGTGAAGGCCGATGCCGTCTTGCAGATCCTGAAGCAGAATGTTGCCACGGCAAAGGCCATCATTCGGGAGGCTGTCGGACCCGATGCCCTGAGTGGGGCGTGCGCATGCCACGAGGGTGCGCGCGGTGCAATCCTGACGGACCCCGAACGTTTCCCCCCGGAGATCCGTGACCGCCTCGCAATCCTTCTGCAAGAGGCCGGGACCTGAGCGTGCAACGGCACGCGCTGCTGCGCTGATTCGCTGTGGGCCCGTTGGCGGGCACCGCCGAGACGGCCCATGCTGGAGCATGACATGACTCTGTTGGTCGTCGGATCGATGGCCTTTGATTCGGTGAAAACGCCCTTCGGGCAGGTAGAGGAAGTGCTGGGGGGATCGGCGCTCTATTTTTCTCTCTCCGCCGGGTTTTTCAACGATGTCAGTCTGGTGGCCGTGGTGGGTGAGGATTTTCCTGAATCGGAAATCACCTTTTTGAACAGCCGCAATGTGGACACCCGGGGCCTGCAACGGATGGCAGGCAAGACCTTCCGTTGGAAGGGAGAATACACCTACGAGTTGAACGAGGCGCACACCCTCGCAACCCACCTCAACGTTTTTGAATCCTTTTCACCCGAAATCCCCGAGCCCTATCGCAATGCAGATTACGTGTTCCTCGGCAATATCGATCCCGAGCTTCAATTGCGAGTACTCCAGCAGGTAAACCGGCCGAAGCTCGTGGGGTTGGACACGATGAATTTCTGGATCGAGCTGAAGCGGGAACGGCTTGTGGAGGTGTTGAAGCACGTCCATATCCTGACGATCAATGACGGCGAGGCGCGCCAGCTCACGGGGGAAGTGAATCTGGTCAAGGCAGCCCGAGAGATTCTGACCCACGGCCCGCGCACACTCATCATTAAGCGGGGGGAATACGGTGTCCTCATGTTTAACGGGTCCGATATTTTTGCGGCCCCCGCGTATCCGCTGGAAACCGTTTTTGATCCAACGGGGGCGGGCGATTCCTTCGCGGGCGGTCTCATGGGGTATCTCTCCAACGTCGGGAATCTCTGCGATGATACTCTGCGCAGAGCCATCGTGTTCGGCAGCGTCATGGCATCTTACAATGTTGAGGACTTCAGTATGAACCGTTTGCGCAACCTGAGCTATCCCGAGATCGAGAAGCGGTTCAAGCTGTTCAAGGCTTTGACCCATTTTGAGGATATGTAGATGAGGGCAAAAGGCTATCTGGCGCTTCTCATGGGGTTTCTTCTGATCCTTTCGGCGTGCGCCGGAACCCAGAAGAAGAGAGACAGCCAGCTGAAGAGTGCAGATGCTCACTACAACCTTGGTGCACAGATGCTGAACGAAGGCAATTACCAGGCAGCATTGATTGAACTGCGCCGAGCGGAACAATTTACACCACGGGATCCCAAGATCCACAATGCGCTCGGTCTGGCGTATTTTTACGCCAAGCGCTTTGAAGATGCCGAGGGCGCGTATCGCGAGGCGTTGTCGTTGCAGCGCGACTACTCCGAAGCCTACATGAATCTGGGAGCCCTCTATGCGCAGCGGGGAAAATGTGAGCAGGCCATTGTGGAATTTCGCAAGGCCCTGGAGAATCCTTTCTACGCCACGCCCGCGAAGGCCTATCACAACATTGGTCTCTGTCAGCGTTTGCTGGGGGAGATCGAACAGGCCGAACAGTCGCTGAAGGATGCCGTCCATATGGATCGAACCCTGCTGCGGGCCAAAGTCGACCTGGGGATTCTCTATTATCAGGAGAACCGTCTCGACGAGGCGGTGCGGGAATTTTCGGAACTGCTGGCGCAGGTACCCCCCACAGAGGGGGATCGGGACAACATGTTGAACCGCGCTTATCTGCATTACTGGTTGGGACTATCCTATTTCAAGAATGCCGATAAGTGGAATGCCCGGGCACACTTTGAGGAAGCCGAGAAACTTTCCCAGGGGACTAAGCTGGTCGAGGATGTCCGAAAATACTTGGACCTCCTGCGCTGAAAATCTGTTGGGCGTATCATGGGCACACCGATGAAGAAGAAAAAACACCAGAAGCCCATCGAACGGATGCATGATATGTCCGAGCCGAGCTCCTTCGGTGAATACCTGAGGCGGGAGCGAGAACTCCGGGACATCACGCTGCCTGAGATCTCGGCCGCCACGAAAGTCAGTCAACGCTATCTCCAGGCGCTGGAACAGGACGACGATGCCCGCCTGCCCCCGGCAGTTTTCATCAAGGGATTCATCCGAAATTATGCCATCTTCATCGGGCTCGACCCCGACGAGGCGCTCCTGCGCTATCAGGAGCAGAAGAAGAGCCTGGAGGAGGCCGACGGTTCTGAGCCAGAGGAAATCCGTCCGGTGGCCCCACCCAAACCAAGGCCCGGGAAAATCCTGTGGGGCATCATCCTCGTTGGCCTTCTTCTTTCGGGCGCGGCGGCGATGTTCTGGTATCTCTCCCAGCAGACGGGTGACTCCCCTTTGGATCGTCTGATCTCACGCTTTACCAAGGCACAGCCGGCCGCAGTCGAGGCGCCAATGCCTGGGGCGAACCCCCCAGAACGATTGGCGCCGGCCATGTCGACAGCGGCGGAGCCGCCTCCTGAGACGGAGGCAGCCCCTGCGGAACCGGAAACATCCCCGCCGGAGGCCGTGCAGGAGCAAGCAGCGGCAGAGCCCGTTGTGACGCACGAGTTACCCTTCGAACCGACCCTGGAGCCGGTGCTTGTAACCCCGCTGGAGGTGACCCTCCTGGCCGTGGAGCAGACGTGGCTGGCGGTAGACGTGGACGGCATGGAGACCCATGACGTGACCCTGCAGCCCGGCGAGCGTCTCCGGCTCGAGGTCATCGATTCCATCCGCTTGCATCTCGGCAACGCTGCGGGCATCCGGATCCGGGTCGGAGGCAAGACCCTCGGTCCCTTCGGGCGCTCAGGTCGGGTGCGCCGGGACCTCCTCCTGACCCGATCGGAGCTCGAGGGAGAGGATGGCGATGGCGCTTATCGCTAAGGAGACGAGCGCCTTCCTTGAAAAAGAAATTGGCCGTTCCGTACGAATGGCCATCATCCTCGGTTCGGGACTCAACCCTGTGGTCCGGGAGCTTCCCACCGATCAGCTCATTCCCTACAAAGATATCCCCGGATTTCCCACTGTCGGCGTCAAGGGACATGCGGGCAATCTGCATATCGGTGTCGTGGCGGGGGGTCCCTGTGCACTCTTTGCAGGAAGGGTTCACTATTATGAGGGCCATCGCATGGCGCAGGTCGCCTACCCGGTGACCGTGGCGCACGCACTGGGCGCGCAGATCGTCATGGTTACCAACGCCGCGGGGGGCATCCATCCTGCGCTGCAAACGGGTGCGTTCATGCTCATACGGGATCAGATCAATCTGATGGGGAGCAGTCCCCTCATGGGCTTGACGCCGTCCAAGGGGGTCACGCCCTTTGCGGACATGAGTCGTGCATACAGTAAGCGGTTGCGTCAGTTGGCGGACAGCGTCTTTCGTGAACAGGGAGAGGACGTTTTCGAAGGCGTACTGGCTGCGGTCTGCGGCCCCGCGTACGAGACGCCGGCGGAGGTCCGCATGCTGAGAGCCCTGGGTGCCGACGCCGTCTGCATGTCGACCGTTCCTGAGGTCATCATGGCGAGGGCCCTGGATATGGAGGTACTGGGGATTTCCTGTATCACCAATCGAGCCGCCGGGCTTCAGCAGGCGCCCCTGAGTCACGAAGAAGTCATGCGGGCCGGTGCCGCCCAGGTGCGATCTCTGGCCTCGGTGCTCAAGGGACTTTTCGTCCGCCTGGCGTGAAGACGTTCACGCTGTGGAACCTGACGTCCGGCAAGAAATGGGCTTCGCAGGTGGCTCAAGACGATCGATTCCGCCAATCAGAACCCCCGGGATTCAGGAGAGCCATGCTGCAGATACGGCTGGAAAAACCCGAAGACATTCGGCAGGTGCGTGCCGTCAATGAGCACGCTTTTGGTCAGTCCCTCGAGGCCGATCTGGTCGATGGGCTGCGGAAGAACTGCCCCGACGCCTTGTCAGTTGTCGCCGAGAAGGGCGGGCGAATCACCGGTCACCTACTCTTGTCGCCGGTGCTCATTTCTGACGTGCATCAAACGGTTCACGGCATGGGACTGGGGCCGATGGCGGTCCGGCCGGCCTACCAGCGTCGAGGCATCGGTTCCGAGCTCATTGGGTACGGTCTGAATATCCTTGCGGAACGCCGGTGTCCATTTGTGATCGTCTTGGGGCATCCGGACTACTATCCACGGTTCGGGTTTGAACCGGCCGGTCGGTACGGCCTTCGCAGCCAGTGGTCCGATGTGCCCGACGAAGCCTTCATGATCCTCATTCTCGATCGGTCCGCCCTGCAAGGCGTATCGGGAGTGGTTGTTTATCGAGGCGAATTCACCGAAGCGCTGTGAACATGGAAGCCCACCGACCCATACACCAGGCGACCGAATGAGCCAAAGAGAGAGTGGCTCCGCCTCAGGAACATCCGCAGGCTTTTGTTTTCTCAACAGGCGCAAGAGTGCTTTGTGCGGTCAAGGCGGCGAGAGTTTCGTCCATCTTCCCGCCGGCCCCTCTGCGGACCCCCTTGGCAATCCGGATGGCCTGTACCAGATCGTCTTCAGAAACGCCGTGTTTCTTCGCCTGGGCTGCGTGATACTGCACGCACGGGATGCAGTTGGCCGCGACCGACGCGCCGACGGCGATCAGTTCTTTCAGATGGGTGTTCATGATGGACCTCCTTTTCCAAGCACTGACTCGCCAGGCGACGGGTTGCGGCTCCTTGGCCCACAGCAGCACAACCCCCTTGCTTGTGGGGTTCCGCACCGCCATCCTCTGCGCGAGACAAACCAGCAGCAGATAAACATCAAAAGAAGCGGCACCAGCCACCAGAGGTTCTCAGCGATCATTTGTGATGTTGCCATTGTGTCTCACCTCCCTTTGACCTTATAGACGAGAGGGGACGCCGAAAGGATACAGCCATGACTCTAGACATGCAGATGATTGCATTTTTGGACCGCTCATCCCAGCTCTCCCCGTGGAAGAGGCGGTGTTGCAATGATGAAAAACGCACATTCTGTCATTCCGGGCTCGTCCCGGAATCTCGTCGTTTCATGTCCTGGGGAAATTCCGGGATTCCGGCACGGAGTTTATCCCTGCGAATGCAGGGGGCCGGAATGACAATTGCGACACAGCCTCGGAAGGGGAGAGGCAGTCGGGGGGAGAGGATAAAGCCTGCCCCGGTGGACGCAGATCGCGTAATGGGGGTGATGCGCCACGCATGATGCAAACTGTTTAACGTTCCCCGGCGAAGTGGTCCTGTGCCTAAATATGGTGATGCACTGAGAGGGTCGCAGGGAGCGGCTCCCAAGATACCTTACTGTATAAGCCGCCACTGGCGGTATGAATCCGAGTGAAGCGGGAGACTGGCCGGGCGAAGGAAGGCCTTCGCCGGGGGGAAAAGACAACGCAGAGCTGAACGCACGACGGCACTCAAATGCCGCCGTATTTAGGAATGGGGCCACTAAATTAGGCCTGGTCTTCCGAGGAGCGGCAGGGAGCTTTCTTGTCACACAGGAGTTCGTTTCGCTCGTCGCGGTACAGGACGCAGCGGGCCTGGAGAGCCTCTTTCAGTTTGAGGCGGCCGCGGTGAAGCCTGATCTTGACGTTTGCAAGTGTGATCTGAAGTCTCTGTGCTATTTCCCGGTTGGTAAACCCCTCCAGTTCACGCAGCGCCAGAACGGGCCCGTACTCCTCAGGCAGCTCATCCATGACGTCTCGAATGCACTCGGTCATCTCCTCTCGAACCAGTTCGTGGTCGGGCCGGTCGGGGGCGCCGGGGATACGTCCCGGCGCCGTTTCTTCCAGCCCGTCGGCATGAATCTCCGCCACAGCCGAACGGTCGATTCGGTGGGCGGCGCTCCGTAGCCGATCGACGGCGGTGTTGGTGGCTATGCGGTAGATCCAGGTTGAGAGGCCTCCTTCGCCCCGAAACTGCTTCAGGCCTCCGCTGATTTTCAAGAAGACTTCCTGCGTCAGCTCCTCCGCCTCCTCGGCGCCCACATATCGGGCCATGTATCGCAGGATCTTGGGGCGATATTCCCGGTGAAGCGTCTCAAAATCGGGAACGAAGTCTCTCTCTGGCATCGCGTTCATTGTTATGATCTCCGCAAGGGCCATGGCAGTGATCGGGGGGGATCCGTCGTGAACCTTATGGTCTCGGCAAAAGATGTATGTCCTATATACTAATCACGATCACCTCTCTTTGCAAGGAGCCGGCCGCCGATTAACACTTGCCATCCCGAAGGATCCGTGTAAGATGGCGTCATGCGTTGCCGTTGAGACAGGCCGCTTTGAAAACTTCCGAGTCGATAGTGTATCCCAAGAGACGGCGTGCGGCCGCGGATCTGAAAGCCCGTATCCTAACTGGTGCCCATCCGGAAATGTACGATGGGTGCTAGTTTGTTTCTAATTCGGAAACGAGCAATTCTTTCGATGAGCAAGGCCGCACAAGGGTTTACGACGAGGCGTACCTCAGTGCACGTTGAGGAAGTAAGCCCGCGGAGAACGCAGCTCATCGGAAAAAGGGCCGTTTCCGGATGGAAACTAACTGAGATATCCCTGGAGACACCACAGCGCCCATGAAATCGAATATTGCTTTGATCGGAATGCCGGGCTCGGGCAAGAGTACGACAGGCGTGATCTTGGCCAAGCTGCTGGCCTTCGACTTCGTCGACACGGACCTTCTGATTCAGACACGGCAGCAGAAGACCCTCCAGGAGATTCTGGACAGCAGCGATCATCTCGCCTTGCGCAAGATCGAAGAGGAGGAGATCCTGAGGCTCCAATTGACCCACCATGTCATTGCCACGGGCGGCAGCGCGGTCTACAGCGAGCGCGGGATGGCTCACCTGCAGCGCATCGCAATGGTGGTCTTCCTGAAGGCCGACTACGAGACGCTGCAGCTGAGAATCAACAACTTTGAGAGCCGCGGGATCGCCAAGGCGGCGGATCAGACCTTTCGGGATCTCTATCTGGAACGGCAACGCCTCTATGAGCGCTATGCGGAAATGACGATTGTCTGCGATGGCATTCGCCAGGAGCGGGCGGCTTCACTCATCGCGGCCGGATATGGGGATATCGCCTAGGCTTGGAGCACCGATGGGTATTCTCGGAAATATCTTTGAGCGGTTCAGAAACAGTGCCTTCCGGAGATTGGAATCCCCCCGCCTGCCGCAGGACCATCGCGTCGTCAACAATGTGGAGAGGTTGTACGAGGCAATCCGTCCAGGGGATGTGGTACGGGTGGAGGGTGGCTCGGCCATGAGCACGATCATCAAACTTTTCTCCCATAGCCATTGGAGCCATGCAGCACTTTACGTGGGCGATGCACTGATTGGCGAAAAAGCGGGGGCGCGGGAGAACGATGGGAAGACCTTCGGCGACGAGGCGAAGCATCTTCTGATTGAAGCCTTTGTGGGCGTGGGGGTTGTGGCCATTCCGCTTAGCAAGCATGCCGAGTATAATCTTCGGGTCTGCCGGCCCTTGGGAATCTCTGCAGAGGATCGCGAGCGCGTCATCCGTCATGTCATCCATAGCCTCGGGAAGCACGACGATCAGCAGAATATCATCGACCTGCCTCTTCTCCGGATGCCCCAGTGGCTCAATCCGTTCAAAAAACGCAGCGTGAAAGCCTGCTTAACCCGGATATTGCATGAGTGATCGTGATGAGAGGCTGGATAAGGCGCCGTAGGCAAGGCGCAGAAGATTTTCTGGCTGAAGACATATTGCAATATTTCGAAGTCAGGAAATTCTTCTGCAACGCCGCATAGGGCGCCTTATCCGGCCTCGTCATAGACTTACTCATGCAATATTCGGGTTAGGGCGCTGCAGCGATTTCGAGGTCATCTGCTCGGGGCTGATTGCCAAGGCTTTTCAAAGCGTGGGCTACCCGATCTTACCGGCCTATGAGACGATGCCACAGGATGGGCAGGCCCTTCGGGACAACCCCTACGGCTCCCGCATGGTCCTGCGCCACTACAGCCAGGAGGGATTTCGATCTCAGTCCCAATTTCGAAATCATTAAATTCAATATGCCGGACAGTGGGCACTTCGATTATAAATCCATCTGGGCCGACACACCCGGGGCATAATCTCGGGGGGTGGACGCGATGGCACAAATTGTGTTGACAGTGATCTGCCGTGATGAGAAGATCGTTGGTGGACTGGAGGCGAGCCTTCGGAGAGACCATGGCCTATGACGAGACGATTGCGCAGCGCATCGAAAAAGCGTTGGCCCGCTCGCAGGCTCTGTCGCACAGAAAAATGTTTGGCGGAATCGGTTATTTCTTCAACGGGAACATGCTCTGCGGCGTCTATCAGGACAAACTCATTCTGCGACTGGGAGCAACAGCCGCGAGAAAACTGCTGCTCAAAGAACATGTAGTTCCCTTTGACGTGACCGGAAGGCCCATAACGGGCTGGGTCATGGTGGAGAAACAAGGCTTTCGCTCCGAGCCGGAACTCAAAGAGTTGCGCCAGCTGGCGAAGACCTTCGTACGGACCCTGCCGGCGAAATAATGGCTGCCGCAGCCCCCTCACCGATTCTGAAACCCCGGCATAAGATCAGCAGACCGGTGGGGATGAGACGCCGATGTGGCATGGCGCGAGGAATGGCCTCTCATGACGATCCAGCATGTCATGAAGGGCTCGGAAGGTAAACCATGAAAGGCATGATGGCTGTTTTGATGGTGGGTGCGTTGCTGCTGACGTCAGGGGACGGAAGATTGGAGGCCGTCGGTGTGCGTCAGAAAAGTCCGGGCGTCTTTGCCATCGACGAGAAGGCGTTCACAGTGACCGTCGAAAGCTCGACGTACCTGTTCAAGGTCAAAGACGACCGTCTGGTTTTACAGGAAGGATGTGATCTCTACAGCGCCAAGATGCCCGGAAACATCTCTCGCTTTAATCTGAAGGGCAAGGCCCGGGTGGGCGTGGCCCGCCAAGCAGAGCTCAACGTACCGTAACATCCGGCAATGATCGGCACCGCGGGGACGCAATCGGGTGCTTTCCAGGAAAGGAGAAACTTCATGAGAAAACTTCTGGCGGTGTGGGCCTTACTGGTGATCCTGGGCGTGTCGGGAAATGCCTCAGCCGACATCGACAATCCCAATATTGCATCGTTGGATGCGGAGACCTTTGTGGTTGTGTCCGGGACCTCTGTCTACCTGATGAAGCTGGACGGAGACAAGATGGTGTTGAAAGACTGTGTGTCGCTCTATACCACCCAGCAGGGCATCACCATTCCCAACAAAGAGTCTGTCGCGACCATGCGGCGGCAGGAGGTCCGTATCCAGTAGGCCACGCCCCCGTCCCGGGCGGCAGCCTGGTGCGGGCGCCTGTCATCGTTTCAACTCACCAAGGGGAGGCGCCATGCCGTATGTGAATATCCGAGTCACCCGGGAAGGTGTCAGCCGGGAACAGAAGGCCGAGCTTATTCAGGGGGTGACGAATTTGCTCGTGGATGTGCTGGGCAAGAATCCAAGTACCACAGTGGTGGTCATCGATGAAGTGGAGACTGACAATTGGGGAATCGCCGGAGAGAGTGTAACGGTGCGCCGACAGCGGCGGCAGTAAGGGGTTGCCTGCCGTACATGGATCCGCGCCGTAGTCCCTCCCCGGGGCAGCCACGACTTTACGAATCGGGCGGATTGACATTTTCCGGTGACTATGGTTTCCTTGATTTACCGGCAGGGCAAAGCGGCGCCGGGACCCGATAAATCGCAGCGTCCGTGTTCTTTCTTGCGTAGGGGCGGAATGGGACGGACGATACAGCGACCGGGAGCATCCCAACGCCGCTTGCCCGTACGGTGCGCGAGGACTATTCAGGAGTGCTTCGGTTAATCGTTATTGCCTTTCTGGTTTTTCTTCTCTCAGGGTGCGCACAAAGAGTCGTTCCTTTCGTCTCATCCCAGTCAGACCGTGAAGGGGCTCATCTTGAAAACATCACCCAGTTGACGTTTGATGGAGACAACGGCGAGGCGTATTTCAGCAGCGACGGTAAGCGGCTGATCTTTCAGTCCAACCGGGGAGGCTACGGTTGCGACAAAATCTGGGTGATGCATGCCGATGGTTCTGCCAAGCGGATGGTGAGTCCCGATCACGGCGCACACACGTGCTCGTTTTTCTTTCCGAATGGACAAAAGATCGTTTACGCTTCCACCAGCCACCTGGTGGGTGACTGCCCGCCGGCGCCGAACCTTCCGGCAGGGGCCCATTACATCTGGCCTCTCTACCCCTATGATATTTTCGTTGCCGAAGAGGACGGGTCGGCGGCCGTGCGCATTACGGACAATCCCAAATACGATGCCGAACCGGTTGTGTCACCCGACGGTCGACAGATTGTCTTCGGCTCCCAGCGAAACAATGACTTCGATATCTACATTATGGATGCCGACGGTGCCAACGTGCGGCGTCTCACCGACCGGGTGGGCTACGACGGCGGGCCCTGGTTCTCCCCCGACGGCACCCGGATCGTCTGGCGGGCCTGGTATCCGGAGACGGAGGCTGAGCGCGCGCAGTGGCACGATTGCATGGCCCGAAACTATATCGTTCCCTTTCCATTGGACCTCTGGGTGATGGACGCGGACGGTTCAAACAAGCTTCGCTTAACCCGCAATGGCGCGACCAACTGGGCGCCGTCGTGGCATCCGGACGGCCGGCGCATCGTCTTCTCCAGCAACATGGATGACTGGCGGGACGATCTCGGTAAGTATGGACATAATTTCGAACTCTACATCATCGGCGCGAACGGCACGGGCCTGGCGCGGATCACCGACAACCATGTTTTCGACAGCTTCCCCATGTTCTCTCCGGATGGACGGAAATTGGTCTTTGCCTCGAACAGAAATCCTGACAAGCCGCGAGCCACGGACATCTATATTGCCGACTGGATAGAGCGGCCCGGTGCCGACGAACCAAGGCGCTGAGAAACAAATGGGCAGAGGACTCGCAGTTATCTCTTTGATGATCGTCACGCTGTGGCTGCCGCTGGGCGCGTCGGCTTCGGAAATGCTCCGACACGAACTCAAGGTCACACTCTATCCCGAGGAGCGCCGCTTTACGGCGGA
>CAMYMF010000030.1:17911-42793 GCA_947259355.1 uncultured Nitrospirota bacterium
GCAGCAGCGTTTCTCCGTTCACTACGGTGGCCCCATCGATCACGCCCTCGAATCGTCTGCAGTGGAACAGGCCCGGGGTTTTCGAGCCACCCGCGGCCTGATTTCTCCCGAAGGGGTCTATCTGGGAGGAAGCGCCGCCTGGTATCCGCAGTTGGAGCAGACCTTTCTCACTTTTGAGCTGACCGTGACCCTCCCGAGCGGATGGGACGCGATCAGCCAGGGCGTGCGCACCCGCCACAGTCGGGGGGCACAGAGCACGATTGTCCACTGGAGTTCCCCGGAACCGCAGGATGAGATCTTTCTGATTGCCGGGCCGTTTACAGAATATAGCGATCCCGCTGGACGGGTGACCGCGATGGTTTTCCTGCGCGAACCCGATGAGGCGCTGGCTCACAAGTATCTGGAAGCCACCGGCCGTTATGTCGCCATGTATGAAAGGCTGATTGGCCCCTATCCCTACCGGAAGTTCGCGCTCGTGGAGAATTTCTGGGAGACCGGCTACGGGATGCCTTCATTTACACTTCTGGGTCCTCGGATTATCCGCTTCCCTTTTATTCTGCATTCATCCTATCCCCACGAAATCCTTCATAACTGGTGGGGCAACAGTGTCTATCCCGATTACCTCTCGGGCAACTGGTCCGAAGGACTGACGGCCTATCTGTCCGATCATCTGATCAAAGAGCAACAGGGGCGGGGCGTAGAGTATCGCCAGACCACCCTGCAGAAATATGCCGATTATGTCCGTGCCGAACGGGACTTCCCCCTCGTGCAATTCCGGTCCCGGCACAGTAGCTCTTCGGAGGCCGTGGGATACGGTAAGGCGTTGATGTTTTTCCATATGCTTCGTCGAAACCTGGGCGACCAAATCTTCTCCCAAGGACTGCAGAGATTTTATCGGGATTACCGCTTCCGGGTTGCCGGCTTCGATGATCTTCGAAAGAGTTTTGAAGCGGTGTCGCAGCAGGATTTGACCGGCGAGTTCGATCAGTGGACGCAACGGACGGGTGCACCGGTGTTGCGCGTGCGGGGCGCGACGGCGCGCACGGCGCGCGAGGGCTTTCTGCTCAAGGCCACGCTGGAACAGACCCAGCGGGGTGCGCCCTATCATCTGCAGGTTCCGGTGGCCGTGACACTTGAAGGGCAACCGGCGGCTTATCAGACCACGGTGGTTCTGGAGGAACGGCGGAAAACCGTGCAGCTGGCGCTGCCGAGTCGCCCTTTGCGCCTGGACATAGATCCGGAATTCGATCTCTTCCGCAGACTGGACCGGCAGGAGGTTCCACCGGCGCTGTCTCAGACCTTCGGGGCGACGAAACTCCTCATTCTCCTTCCCGCTTCGGTGGGGGAGCCCCTGCAGCGGGGGTATCGGGACCTGGTGGATGTGCTGAGCCGCGCAGGCCCTGAGGAAGTCCAGATACGCCTGGACAGCGAGATCGATACGCTGCCCTCGGATCGCGCGGTCATGCTGATCGGATGGGAAAACGAATATCTGCCGCAGATGGTGGGCCTCCTTCGCGCGCACGGTGTGCGTTTCACTGAAGCAGGCCTGTCTTTGGCCGCGAACGAGATCGGACGGGCCAAACACTCCGTGGTGCTCACCACGCGGCATCCCGACAACCCCAATGAGGTGATGACATGGGTGGCTTCCACCCGTGTGGCAGCCCTGCCTGGTTTCGGCCGAAAGCTGCCGCACTATCACAAATACAGTTATCTCTGGTTCGAGGGAGAAGAGCCGGTGAATGTCGGCAAAGGTCGGTGGTCCGTACTGCACTCTCCCCTGTCGGTGGGGATTCCCGACCCACAGGGATCTGTCACGGATGTCGACAGAGGGGCCCTGGCGGCGCGCAAACCCTTGGCCACCCTGCCGCCGGTTTTCTCGAAGCAGAGGCTTTGGGAAACGGTGGCGTATCTGGCCGGTGCGGACCTGCAGGGACGGGGGTTCGGCACGGGGGAGTTGGATGCCGCGGCAGATTATATTGCCGAGCAGTTCCGGGAGGCCCGATTGGAACCGGGCGGCACGGTGCCAGGGAGTTACTTCCAGACTTGGGAAGCCCAAGGCGGGGCGCCGCCGCGAACGGTGGTGCTGCGCAATGTCATCGGCGTGATTCCCGGAAACGATCCGGCGTTGCGCGCCCAGAGCGTGGTGGTGGGGGCCCACTACGACGGTCTCGGCCGGGGATGGCCCGATGTGAGACAAGGAAACGAAGGCAAGATTCACTGCGGTGCGGACGACAACGCCAGCGGCGTGGCGGTGCTGGTGGAGCTGGCCCGGACCCTGCGCCAACAGATAAAGCCCGACCGCAGTGTCGTGTTCGTCGCCTTCACCGGAGAAGAAGCGGGCAAACGGGGCTCCCGTTATTACGTGAGCCATGCGCAGCACTATCCGGTTGCCAAGACCATCGGCATGATCAATCTGGATACCGTGGGGCGGTTGGAATCCCGGAAGCTCCTTATTCTAGGCAGCGAGTCTGCCCGAGAGTGGGGCCATATTTTTCGGGGGGCCGGCTACGTGACGGGCGTGGAAGTGGAAATGGTCTCGCAGCCCCTCGATTCAAGTGACCAGACGAGCTTTCAGGAGGCGGGAGTGCCGGCGGTTCAGCTCTTCTCGGGGCCCCATCTCGATTACCACTGCCCCGGGGATACGGCGGAGAAGGTCGATGTGGACGGACTGGTCAAAGTAGCTGCCGTGGCCCGGGAAGCTGTGGAATACCTCGCGGGTCGCCAAGAGGCGCTTCATTCGATGCTTCAGGCGAAGCGAGTGGCGGAGAATGAATCCGGGGGCAAGCGAAAGGTCCAGTTGGGGACGATTCCCGATTATGCGTACCGGGGGGAGGGGTGTCGCATCTCAGGGGTGGTACCAGGAGCCCCTGCCGAGGCGTGCGGGCTTGCAGCAGGCGACGTGATCATTCAAATCGGTACCGCTCGTGTGCACAACCTGAGTGATTTGTCCAAGATTCTTCGGTCATTGAGTCCGGGCCAAAAGGTGGCCATCACATTCCTGCGGGACAACCGGGAATTGACAGTGGAGGCCGTGGTCGAGGCTCGATGAGTGCAATGAAAAAGGGACAGAGGTTTGCCTCTGTCCCTCATTTGTGCAAGCTTGACCGCGCTCTGCCGCTGTGTCGTTTGATCAGGCGGAAATGGGTGGGATGCGCAGCGTCTGGCCTGGGTAGATTTTGTTCGGATCTTTCAGCATGGGCCGGTTGGCCTCGAAGATCACGTTGTACTTCTGTGCATTGCCGTAATGCGCTTTCGCGATCTTCGATAGGGTGTCCCCGCTCTTCACAGTATAGAAGACTGCCTCGGACTCTGGTTTCTGGACGCTGAGCTGGTCGTCAACCTGCGAGACCCCTTTGGTGTTGCCCACGGCGAGAATAATCTTTTCCTTCTCTTCCTGTGAGGGGGTCGTGCCATGCACGGTTGCCAGCCCATCTTTGAAATCGATGCTGAGGCCTTCTACTTTAAGCCCCAGGTTATTCACCATGGTGTTTAGGGCCTTTGCCGTGGCCTGATCGGTGGCCTGCTTCTGCGCCGCCTGTGCCGTCTTGTCCCGCCCCATGATTTTCTCACCGGCCTCTTTGCCCAGGCCCAAAAGTTTGTCCCCCGCGTCTTTTACAAAGTCGAACAATCCCATCGCACTACCTCCTCTCATGAAACATTATATCCTATATATAATGTTTATTAATGTTAATAATGTTGCGGTTCTCAAAATAACCCGCCAATAGCACGAAGGCTAACGGCGGAACATCTTTCCCAGTATTCCGAAGCCGTGTTTGGCCAGATCACTGATATCGACGTCGCCGTCTTTGTCCGCGTCCAACAGCTGAGATAAGAGCCCCGCACTCTGAGGCTCCTGCCGAGCGACCTGTTCGGTTTCCTGGTTGAGCATGCTGGAGAGTTCATTGGGCCCCAGTCTCGCGCTGCGCTGTGTCTTGCCCAAGGCACCCATCACCACGGGCGCCAGCGTCACCAGAAGCTTCGAAACCGATCCGCTGTCCAGACCGGTTGCACGGCTCAGTCCCGACTCCACCCGGGGCCGGTTGGATCCGAAGACGTGCCCCAGAATGCCTTCCCCATGACCGGCTTCCGGATTCTGCAGAAAACCGCCGAGATTGTCCAGGATGCTTCCGTCGTGGTCCCGTTCCAGTGCGTTCGACAGGGCCCGGGCGCCGTCTCCCTGGGATGCATTGCGCGAGAGCGCCCCGATCAACGCGGGCAAGGCCGCCGCCAGTGCATTGCCCGTCGACGTTTCATCCGCTCCGATCCGGCGGCTGATTTGCCCCAAATTGCTTCCGCCCAGGGCACGTCCCAAAGTCTCCATCAATGAGTCCATCTCCACCCTCCTTTAATCATCTGTTGGGAATTTCATTCAATCCGGGACAAACTATAGCGCACGCCTCTCAGCCCCGCAAGCGACCGGCCCATGGTTAAGAACGAATCGCTGCGGCTGCAGCAAAGCGGTCTCCATGGTAATCAGACGAGCCAACGGCCGATTTCTTCAACCAAACGTTTGGGAGCGCAGCGTTTCTCTCACTGAGTATTTATTTGAGATAAAATGCGCGATAAGGCTCGCCAGCAGTGAAGAAGAGAAATAAGAAGGTAAAAAAACTTACAAGGTCGTCTTATACTCCATAGATCAGCCTTTTTCGCTTTGTGCGTTAGGCGTTCAAAGTGCGCCAAGGGACCCGGCGAAAGCGGCAGGAAGCGGAAGCAAGGGGGGAGGCTGCCCATGGCGCGTTTATTGCACAAAGGCCTCCCGCATGGGAAAGAGCGTCAACACCATTGCACTGACAGCAAAGATCACGTGGTGCAGCGGGAAGAGGATCGCAAAGGCCGGGGAGAGGAAGCAAATGAGGTAAGGTGTCACCAGAAATAGGGCGACGTTTGCGAAGGTGAGAGCGATGATGGGGATTTTCCACAGGGCACCGAGTCCCGTCTGTGCGAAGAGGTGACACAGGACGTAGTACACAAGAGGCACCATGAACAGGTGGACATGGGTGGACTCAAGGAGCTCGGGCAGTTCCTTGGGATAGCTCAATTCCTCGCCCGATCCCAGGTAGTAGGTCCGCACCGCTTGCGGACGGAAGCCGACCTTCTGGATTCCGTGCCAGACGGAAAAGAGTGTTCCTGCGAGAATAAAAATCAGCACGAGCCCCGTCGCAATTCTCAGGGCCGGATTGAATCCGTTATTGCCCAAAGGTTTCATGGAACTTCCGCGCCGACACCATAAATTTCATGCCACAGAGACAGCAGAATGCGAACCCCATCGGCTATGGCCCGACAGGAGATCGTCGCACCACTGATGTTCAAGATGTCTCGCCGGTGTCGGATTGGATCCTCCATGCCCTTTCCGACAAACTGTTTTCGAAAGGCGGGATAACGAATCTCATACCCATGGGATTCCCGAAAGGCCAGTACTTCGACCCGATCGATCTTTCCGGCAGGGGTGATGACGGCCATGAAAGTAATCGGCCGGCTCTTCCCCTTGACATTGTGGATGAAGGCATACCCCACGGGATGGCCATCACGCACCCCGATGTATGCGGGTATGGACGTAAAACGGACAGGCGCGCCGGCCCGATCCGCGACGCGCCTGCGCTGTTTTCCCGTGAGCGAAAGCTTCTCCATCTCAATGGTCTTCACCTCTGGGAAGGCGATCTCCAGAGCCTGCTTCTTCGTGAAATAGACTGCCCCGTCCGCCGGGGTCGTCGATGCAAATAGCACGACCGCGACGAGGAGTATCATTTCCCTGCAGCAACTTCTGATCATGGTAGGCTCCTCAGAACTGCCAGCCGATGCCAAGATTGAAAAGGTCCTCTGCCGTGCCCGCTTCGTTCTTCAAGTCCTGATAGTCGGCCTTGATGGCGAGGTTGTCGATGGGCCAGTAGGTCAAGCCGTAGGTCCACGCTTCGCGGTCGAAGGCGGGATTCTCGGCGAATCCGGAGGGCATCGATTTCTGCGTGTTGTAATCTTCGTACCGGACAAAGATAGCTGCGTCCTGGCTGTGGCCCCTCCCGAGCAGAGGCAGGAAATGGTAAGCGCCCTCCAGGTACCAGCCGAGAAGGTCCTCCGCGATGGCATCCTGGCCGGACGTCTTACCCAGGGCGGTGTTCAGCTTTCCGGCATCGCCGATGCTCACGTGCGCCAGCTCGCCCCGGAAATCGAAGTGGCCGCGGGTGTATCGAAAATCTCCCTCCCAAATGTTGACGCGTACATCGCCGTCGATGTCGAGGTCCTGCCCCGCGTTTCCGGTAAAAAACGATCCGCCCAGAAGCAGCCCCGGCATCCCCTTGTACTCCAGACGCCCCGAGAAGGCTATATCTTCAAGGTTGGTCCGGAAGGCTTTCTGGCGTCCGCCCCGAAGGCCACTGCTGGCGGAGAACTCCTCCGCCTCCAGGCCGCCCATGACGTAGAGCTGATAGGAGAGCCCGGGCAACAGATCCCCGAAGATTCCGGCACCCGACTCGGCCCACGTGGTCGGAATAATCACGTTGTCGACAAAGGGGCGCTCCACGCCATTGAAGGTAGGCGGTTCGTGGTACTGGTTGATGATCCCCACTGGGGTCAGGATGACGCCGGCCCGGAAGTTCAGCCAATCCCAGGTCAGAAAGTCGACGAATGCCTGTTCCAGTTCGACTTCCCCGCTTTTTTCGCCGCCCTCGATGAAGGCGTGTTCGATCTCCACCTCGGAGTAGAAATGAATCCAATCGGAGAGTTCATGGTTGATGAGCAGGACGAAGCGGTGAAAGTCGAGCTGTTCGTCTTTGCCACCGTTGTCGCCGCCCACCGTGTCGTTGTAATGCAGCTCCATGTAGCCGCCGACGGTCGTTCGGTCGAGAAACCCTGCCGAGTCGACCTTTTCCTCCAGGCTGCTGAGCTTTTCTTCCTGTTCCTCCTGGTCCCTTTGCTGCTCCTCTTTTATCTGGCGCAGTTCTTCCTGAAGCGTTCGGATTTGCCGCTCCAGTTCATCGAGACGATCCGCGTAGGCGGGGGCTGAGAAGATGAGAAGCATCATCAAGGTCCAGCGAAAAATCTTAGCAGTCATGTTTCGAACCTCCTACGTATCGCGGGTGCCGGGGCCCCCTTGGTTAAAAAATCAGCTGCCCTCGCACGCCGAGTATGGCAGTCGTGTCGGCGCCATCGAGGCCGGCTGGGTTTCGAATCAGCTGTAAGTCGGGACTGACGCTGAGCTGATCATTGACATGGATATTGTAGTAGACCTCGAGCACCTGCTCATCGGCGGTGTTCAGCGGGCGCACCGAATCCCTGTAATCTTTTGACAGGTGCGCATACCCCAGTGCGATCGCGAGGTGGTCCTGGGCGCGACCCGGGAACAGGCCCCGGATTTCGCCGCCCAGACTGAAGGCCCGGTCGACCTGACTGACGGCTTTGTCCTGAAAGCCGCCTCTCAGAAATCCCGTGATACGCTCCGAGAAGACCTGATCAAAACTGAACCCCAAGCCCCAGTTTTCCTTTCCGTTCCGGGAGGGATCCCTCCACTCCGCATGGTCGGCCAGATTCGTCCACAGATGAAACCGGTAGTTGCCGTCCCCATGGGGCATGCTCGGTTTATAATTAAGCTCAACCACGCCGAAGACGTCCCGGAAGACGTCCTCAAAATCGCCGTCTGCATCGCCCAGGCCGAACTTGAGTTCAAACTGTGCATTCACGCTGTACGACAGGCGGAGACCGGGGCCGTTGTCTTCCGGAAACTCGACAGCTAGATTGTTGACGAGGCCGTCCGCGAGGAACTGAGTCGTCTCGTCATTGGCGACGGCGTTGGTATCGAAGTAGTTGGTGAGGTCGACCTTGCCGAGGGTTAACAGAAGGCGGTCGCTCAGAAAACTGTGTTCATACCAGGCCTCAGTCAATTTCAAGGTGGCATCGTCGTCGACGGCGTCTGCGTTGATGCCGTGAAGCGTTTCGATCTCGTCGGTCAGCCCTGCCCCGTGACGCCCCTCAATCAACAGGAAGGCTGTGCCCTGATTCCCGACCCTCGTTTCCACCTCCAGATCGAGGGAGACGGATGCATCGGTGTGATCTCCGCCGGCGATGTCGTCGGCGCCGGCGGAGCCCTGGACCACGCCGGTCACTCCCAGCGCGATCTCCAGTCCATCGAGGATTTTTTTCCTCTCCTCGGTTTCGGGGCGGTGCAGAATGTGTTTGTCCAGGTGGCGGATCTTTTCCTGTAATTGGTCGACTTCCTGTTTGAGTTGCTGTACGTCCGCCGGTGTCTCGCCGTCCCCTTCGTGTGCCCGGGCCGGCTTTGCCGCCCAGAGTGCAGACAAACAGAGAGCTACCATTAGGACAGTGATTGGCAAACCGTTCGTCATGGATTTGTTCACGCTCATGCCTCTCCGGGAAGAAGGGATTTGATATTGAATCTCATTCTCAAGTTCAGTGCAAAAAAACTCAACGGGCGCCACACTGGCCGCAATGGCTGCAACCCGCCGTATCGGGAAGCTTTTCGAGACAACGCGGACAGGTAGTGGCATGGGGCCGTTCCAGTATGTATCGGCAGCGGGGACACCGGCGGATCGCCGGTTTCTGCCTTGCCTTTTTCGATTTGTGCAGGAACATGGCTCTCGCCTCACATCAGGAGCTGTGCGACGACGCCGCCGACGAGAAATGCCGCCACCCAGGAACCGCCCCAGATCAAAAGGGCTTCGCGCGAGCCCCGTTCTTTAAAAAGAATCATCAACGAGGCAATACAGGGCACAAAGAGGGTGATGACAATGAGGGACACGACCACCTGCAGAGGGGACATGGCCAGGTCGGTCAGACCGGCGGCGCCGAAATCACGTCGGACCATCCCCATGACGAAGGCCGTCGCGGCCTCCTTTGGAATCTGCAGCCACCCTTCCGTCAGGGGTCTGAGCAGCCGCTGCCAGACGGCCAGTCCGCCGGAGACCTGGAGTACGGCGACGATGAACGAGCCGAGGAAGAACCAGGGGTAGGCCTCTTTCATGAAAAAGAAGGCCCGGGTGACCGTTTTGCGTACCACGTTCTCGACGCGGGGAACGCGCATGGGCGGCAGGTCGAGCAGCAGGGCAGAGGACTCCCCGGGGATCATGCGATCGAGAACGGTGCCCAGGATGGCCAGGACCAGGAAAATCACGGCGACGTAGAGAAAGACCAGCCCGCCGCCGACCGCGGCCAGCATGCCCGCAATGACACCAATCTGGGCGGAGCAGGGGATGGCGAAGTTCAGGATGACCGTCGCAATCGATTTCTCCCGCTTCGTGCCAAGCAGACGGGTGGTGATGGTACCGAGCTGCACGCACCCGAAGCCGAGAATGATGGGGATGACGGCCCGGCCGTTCAGCCCGATGGAGGTCATGAGGCGGTCCACCAGGGTCGCCAGTCTCGGTAGATAACCCGAGTCTTCCATGAGAGCGAGGAAGAGATAGAAGCCGACCACCAGCGGTAGCAGCAGTCCGAGCAGGTAGGTCACCGTCATGGTCAGCAGTCCGAACTCGCCGATCAGGATCTGGCCCACCGCGGAGTCGGGCTGAATGCCGGCGGAGACCACCTTGCGAACCCAGGGCTCGTAGTAGCCCTGCATGATCGTCTCCTCCGTGATCCCGACGATGTCGCCGGCCACCCAGACCCCGATGACCTTGTACATGGCGTAGAGCATAAGCGCCATGATGGGGATGCCGGTCAGGGGATTGACGGCGGCCCGCCCGAGGGTCTCCCGAAAGCGGGTCTTGCCGGAGAGGTCCTGCACCACATGCTGTACGATATCGTTCACCCGGTTGCGGCGCGCAATATAGAGGGCTTCCCGCTCGGTGCCCGGCGTCAGGCCGTGACGCTCGGCGACATGGGGGTCCCCTTCGAGCACCAGCAGGGCCTCGGCCTGAGAGCCTACGGCGCTCAGCATTTCGTGCAGCCGACTGTGCAGTGCGTGATCCTGACGGCCCGTGCGGGCGCGCAGCAGCGCTTCCCGAACTTGGTCCAGTCCCCAATGCGTGACCGCCGTGGTGGGAATCACCTCCACGCCGAGCAGGTCCTGCAGGAGGTCGACATCAATCTGCAGACCGCCCTGGGAGACTTCGTCCATGAAATTGAGCGCAACGACCATCGGTTTTCCCATGTCGATCAACTGCTGCGTCAGGAAGAGGTCCCGCTCCAGATGCACGGCGTCGACCACATTCAGGATGACATCGGCTTCGAGCACAATATCCCGGGCCACCCGCTCCTCGTCATTGAAGGAAGAGACGCCGTAGATACCGGGGGTGTCCAGTAGTTGGGCCTCTCCCATGTGGCCCCGGGATATCTCCACAGTGGTTCCCGGGTAGTTCGACACGTCCACGTAGAGGCCTGTGAGATAGCCAAAGAAGACAGATTTTCCCACATTGGGATTGCCGGCCAGCACGATCCGAAGGGTGTCCGCCGGGGCCACCCGGTCGGTATGGGCTGCATGATGATGAATCTGCGTTAGCGGCATGGCACGCCCCCTCCCTGCACCACAATCTTTTTGGCGATTTCGCGACCGATGGCGATTTCCTGCCGGTTGTGTTTGACCACGAAGGGACCGAAGGGAATTTTCTCCATGCACTCCAAAGGACTCCCCTCGCAGATTCCGAAGCGGATCAAATGGGTTCGGACCGCCTCGTCCTCGATGGTGAAGACGTGCACGCGTTGACCTTTCCGGATGTCTGACAGGCACATGGGGACCTCCCGGGGCTGCAGAGAATGAGAATCATTCTCAATTTGTGTTCAAAAAAATCGAACCTATCTTTTGCGGGTCCGGCATTTGCTGCAGATGCCGTACAGTTCAAGCTTGTGGTCGGTAACCCGAAACCCGTGTTTGCGGGCCACCGTCTTCTGAAGTGACTCGATCCGGTCATCCTCGAACTCAATGATATGACCGCATTGGGTGCATATCAGATGATCGTGGTGATCGGTTCGGAGGGCGGGTTCATATCTAGAAAACCCATCTCCGAAACTCCGAAGGGATGCGACACCCGCTTCGGAGAGCAGTTTCATCGTGCGGTAGGTTGTTGCAAATCCGATGCGGGGGGCCTGTTTCTGGACCTGCTTGTAGATCTCTTCGGCGCTGACGTGGCCCTTGTTCCCGAAGAAGGTGCGGGCGATTAGTTCACGCTGCGGGGTCATGCGAAGACCTTTGCGGCGAAGATACCCCTCGAACGTATCGAGCATTTTCTCAGACACCTGCCTCCCCGATTCGGCAGTTCTTTTTCAGTCTAATGAAAATGATTCTCAATGTCAAGAAGAAAATCACCCCCAACCCAGAAAAACAAATGGGTCGGGGGTATCGTGGTGGAACCCCTGAGCTTCTAATCCACGTAAACTTCTTTCGGCGGCAGCTCTTCTTCCGCTGTCAACCTCTCCTCGAACCGCTCCCGGACAGGAGGCGCTTCCTTGTTCCGGAACCGAAGCTCTCCGGTGTAAATGGGAATAGCGAATTTCAGCAGAAGGGTGTAGAAGAGTGCTCCGAACGCCCAGATCCCTATGGTGACGAGGATCTCCGTATTGGTGGGCGAGTAGTCGTAAATCTCACCCAGAGCGCCCGGCACGAACCCGGGAACGATGAGCCCCATCCCTTTTTCAATATAGACGCCGATGAGGATGAAGATGCAGCCCGCGTTCAGCGTGAGGAAGTTCTCGCGGGTCCTGGGATTGAGGAAGAGAAGCAGGGCCGCGACGTTGAGAATGGTGGCCCACCACATCCACGGCACCAGGCTGGTGCTTCCGTGCAGGCCGAAGTAGAGATACTGCACGTGGGCCATGTGGGTCGTGCCGGAGTAGAACTCCTTAAATAGCTCCGCACCCAGCAGGAAGATGTTGATACACATGGCGTAGGCGATCAGCTCGGCAATCTTGAAGATGGCCTCGTCTTTAACATCGATCCGGGAGACCTTACGGATGATCTGAAAGAGAATCAGCATGATCGCCGGACCGGAGCAGAAGGCCGATGCCAGAAACCGCGGCGCGAGAATGGAGGCGTTCCAGAAGGGCCGTGCCGCCAAGCCGTTGTAGAGAAAAGCGGTCACGGTGTGAATCCCGACGGCCCAGGGAATGGAGAGAATGATCAGGGGGCCGATGACCTGCATGCTATATTCTTTGCCCATCGCGAGGCGATACAGAATGTACAGGAAAATGGTCAAATTTATGATGAGATAGCCGTTGAGCACGACCACGTCCCAGGCGAGCAGGGAACTGGGGAAATTCATGGCGCCGATGAAGGGAAGAATGTGCCACACCCGGGTCGGCTGTCCCAGGTCCACCATGATGAAAAGGATGCAGAGGGTCACCGCCGTGACGGCCAACATCTCGCCGAGGATGGCGATCTCCTTGATCGCTTTGAAGTTATAGAGGTACGCGGGCACGACCAGCACCACCGCGGCCGCCGCCACGCCGACGAGAAAGGTGAAATTGGAGATATAGAGACCCCAGGAGACCTGGTCCCGCATGGCCGTGACGATCAGCCCCTCATAGAGCTGCTGCACGTAGGCCACTAGCCCCAGGAAGATGAAGAATCCCAGGAAGCCAAGCCACATGTAGTAGTACTTGTCTCCAATGACAAGCTGTTTCGCTATGTTCGCGACGTTGCGAAAGACGCTCATGGTTCTCTTCCCCTCGATGTCTTAGGTTGCGAAGAAGTAATAAAACTTGGGATGGGTGTTGAGTTCTTCCTTGAGGCGAAAGACCCGTTTGTTCTCGATCGAGTAGCGGATTTCACTGTTCGGGTCGAGCAGGTTGCCGAACTTTCGCGCGCCCACCGGGCAGATCTCAACACAGGCCGGGTATTTTCCGGCGCGGCTCCTCTGCACGCAAAAGGTGCATTTCTCTACCACACCCTTGTATCGCGGCCGGTTGCCGAGATAGTGGGTGTTGGGGTTGAATTCCTCATTGGGCACCTTGGGCGCGCCCCAGTTGAACCGGCGCGCGCCGTAGGGGCAGGCCGCCATGCAATAGCGGCAGCCGATGCACCAATTGTAGTCCACCACCACGATCCCATCAGGATCTTTCCACGTCGCTTGCGTGGGGCAGGCCCGCACACACGGAGGATTCTTGCACTGCTGGCACTGCACTGGCATATAGAAGTAGCCCGGCTCGGGAACCACCGCTGGGTTATAATACTTGTCGGACTGCTCGAGATCGCTCCATTTCTCGCCTTTCTTGAAACGTAGCACGCTGATCCAGTGGATCTGCGGGTCCCGGGACTGATTGTTTTCACCGACACACGCGTAGACACAGCGGCGGCAGCCGATGCAGCGAGACAGATCCAGCCCGTAGCCGAACACCACCCCTGGCATGTGCGGTGTGGCCTGTACGGAGACGTTCTTTTTGTACTTTTCCGTGTATTCCTTCTCCAGCCGGGTGAGCACCTCCTCAATTTCCTCTTTGCTCATCTCCCGGAAATGCTCCTGAAAGAAGGCGTCCAGGAAGCCGGCGTCCGCTTGTTTCGTGGGCAGCGCGGAGGCTGTGAGGCCGAGGGCAGTTCCTTTCAGGAAGTTCCGTCGGTCGAGTTTGATTCCCATGGCATTGTGTCTGATCTTACGTGACATGTCGGTGGTTCTCCCTATGGTTGATGCCAGCGGGTGCCCGGCCTTACCGGATATCCGCAGGCCGCATCGGCGGTTGTTTTGGTTTGAGCGGTTTGAAGGCCGGCTGATGAGGATTGTGGCAATGGACGCAGAGCCGGTAGAGTTTTTTGCCGTTCCACTCGCCCGTTCGCTTGCCGTGCACACCGGCTTTCCAATCGCGAAAAATCGTCCCGTGGCACTGGCCACAGAGCAGGTAGGACTCTTCGAAGCTGATCAGCTGCCCGCTGATCAGCCGAAGCTTGTCGCGATCGCTTGGATTGTGACAGTCGAGACACCACTGCTGCGGACCGGCATGCTTGAGCGCCTGCTGTTCTTCGTGCATGCCGAGCTCACGGCGTTCCGTATCGACGTCCATCTCTGCATGGCATTCGGAACACGGGAAAATCCCCTCAGTAAACGGCGGCGGTGGGACGAAATATTTGGGAATGTCCAGTTCTCTCGGTTTGGCGGCCTCTGGATAGACCGTATCCGTTGATTGCTCAGAAGTGATGCCGACGTCATGGAAAGAGAGAATGAGGACGGTCAAAAGGACTATAAGCGTAACTATCCTCTTACAGATTTTGAGCATTGCATCCCCCAAAGTCTATGGCTGGAAGAGTCGAGGTATATATTCGCGTAGCCGCATAATTATATGCCAATAGCACAAAAAAGCAAGATTTTTTTGAAGTTTTTTTTCTGAAAGAATGACGGAGTTGCCTGCTGCTCGCTAACACATTGAATTTAAGCAGAAAATAAGCCGCCAGGACCGTGGCCCCGGTCGAAATGTGGCGAGGTCATACCGGCGCAGCAGCGGTGCCGGTCTCTCATCCTGCGCTGCTCGTCTTCTCTTCTTCCCGGTAGCGCTTCAGTTTCTCGTTCAGCGTGGAGCGGGAGATGCCGAGCCTTCGGGCGGCGAGGCTCTTGTTTCCGTCGAGCCTCCTCAGGGTGTTCATAATGTGTTCCCGCTCCAGGTCGCTCAGGGTGAGGTCCGCCGAACTCGCCGCAATCTCTTTGAAGCTCTCGCTGACCGCCGCCTTGCAGAGTTCCAAGGGCAGATCCGCTCTCCCGATGGGACGCCCGTTGGCCAGGATCACCGCACGTTCCATGACGTTTCGAATTTCCCGGATGTTACCAGGCCACGAATAGCTCATGAGCATCTGGAGCGCCCCTTCGGTCACTGCCTCGGCGGGTTTGCCCATTTCCCGGCTGTGGAGCCGGACGAAATGCGTGACGAGAGCCGGCACGTCTGCCATACGCTCCCGAACGGGCGGCAGGTGTATTTCCATGACCTTGAGGCGGTAGTAGAGATCTTTTCGGAAGCTCCCCTGCTCAACCATGGCTGCGAGATTGCGGTTGGTGGCTGCCAGGATACGGACATCGGTCCGGATCTCCCGGGTGCCGCCCACCCGTCGAAAGGGCTCACCTTCCAGAATCCGCAACAGCTTCGGCTGCAAGGCCTGGGACATCTCTCCGATTTCATCGAGGAAGAAGGTGCCGCCGTCGGCCATTTCAAAGAGCCCCTTCTTTGCTTGTCGGGCGTCGGTGAAGGCACCCTTTTCGTGACCGAAGAGTTCATCTTCCAGAAGATTGTTGGGGAGCGCGCTGCAGTTGATCTTGATCAGGGGTTGTGCTGCGCGGGAGCTCTGATGATGAATGGCGTTGGCGGCAAGCTCCTTGCCGGTTCCCGACTCACCGGTGAGCAGCACGGGTGTTTTCGGGGCACCGGCGACCATCCCGATGAGGCGCCGCAGCTCCTGCGTTGCCGGAGCATCGCCTAGAATTTGTGAGGGATCGCTGCCGGTCGCTCCCTGTTTGCGGAGCCGCTGCACTTCGTCCTGAAGTTGGCGTGTCTCCAGGGCTTTGCCGATCACCAACCGCAATTCATCCAGATCGAAGGGTTTGTTGATATAATCGTAGGCGCCGGCCTTCATGGCCTGGATGGCGGTCTGTACTTGGGGGTAGGCCGTCATGATGACGACGAGCAGGTCGGGGGCTTCCTGTTTGAGTCTGTTCAGCACGGTGAGGCCGTCGGTGTCGGGCAGACGGATATCCAGGAGCACCAGGTCGGGCTGATTCCGCGTGAACTCCTCCAGCCCTTTCTTCCCGGTGCGCGCGCAGATAATGTTGGTCTCCTCCTGGCGGAAAACATCCTGCAAGGTATCGAGCATCGATTCGTCATCTTCGATGATTAACAGATTGGCCTTCATGAGACTTCTCGTACGTCCTGTGGGGCCCCGGAGCCGCGCGCTTGAGAACGATCCTGCGGAAGCGCAGCGAAGAGGGCCGCCTGGGGCAGACCGGTCAGCCCACAGGGGCCGGCGTCTCCTCGGCTTTGATCCGTATGGTGAAGGAGGCCCCGCCGGCGGCGGTGGAACCCACCGATATCGTGCCGCCGCTTTCCGTGATGATCTGGTGCACGATGGAGAGCCCCAACCCCGTGCCTTTGGCCTTGGTCGTGAAGAAGGGCTCAAAGATCTTTCTGCGGTTTTCCGCCGGGATGCCGGATCCGGTGTCGGCTACGGTGACCCAGACCTCCCCGGCTTCTTCCGGCGTCTCCCCTTCGTCCGGCTCCGCTCGAACGGTGACGCTCACCGTGCCCCCTTCCTGCATGGCCTGCATGGCGTTGAGAAATAAGTTGAGAAACACCTGCTGCATCCGCTGAATATCGACCCGGACAGGGGGAACCTCGCGGTCGAAGCGCTGGCGGATCGTGACTCCCTGGGCCGATGCCTCCGGTTTGATGAAGAGCACCATTTCCTGGATCACCTTCCGGATGTCACAGGAGATGCGCTGCGGTCTGGCCGGTTTGGCGAAGGTTGAAAAAGTCCTGAAGAACCGGTTGAGTCGGTCGATTTCCTTCAGGATACGATCGAGGAACTTCTGATGCTCGCTTCCCTTACCGAGCCTTTCGGCCAGAAGCTGAATGTTGGTCTTCATGCTCGCCAGGGGGTTGCCGATTTCGTGCGCAATACCCGCGGAAAGACCCCCGACGGCCGCCATCTTTTCTGCCTGAAAGAGTTGCTCTGTCCTGCGTTCAACCTCCTTTTGAAGCGCCTGGTTCAGGCGAGTGAGGCGTCGTTGGGACTTTTTCAGCCGGAAAGCCATCTGATTGAACTGCTCCGCCAACTCTTCGATTTCGTCCTTTGTGTGCACCGTGATGCGGTGATCAAAGTCCTCGTTGGCGATGATCTGCGCGCCCCGGTGCAGCTGAAGCAGGGGGCGGGTGAAATGATGGGACGCTGCGATGCCGGCCAGGGACCCCAGTAGAATCAGTGCCACGAGGGTTGCGCCGAAGACGATGAGGAACCGATGCACCGGCGCGAGCACCACCGATCGGGAGAGTTCGCTGACCACCACCCAGAAACTGTTCGGGCCACCAAAACCGGGATCAATGGGCGCGTACGATATTAGCCGATCCGTCTCGCCGGTGATCATGCCGGCCTCGCCGGAGAGAATCTGGTGGATGGTCTGTTCATCGAACATCTCCAGAAATCCGCTCTGTACGAGCCGGCGTCCCGCGGCATCGATGCTGTAGAGGAAATCCCCGTCTGTGTCGAGTAAATAGGTGTTGCCCATCGCATGGCCGTCGGGCTTGGCCAGCGCCGCAAGATCCCGAATCCATATTTCCATGGCGAGCACGGCCTTTCGCTTCTGGCCGCGGTCATGAACAGTGGTGGAGTAAATGAGGGTGACCTCCTCGCTCGCAGGCGGAACGTCTTCGTGCCCCCGAGAGGTGACAACGACTTCGCCGCGGCGGCTGTCCATGGCCTTCCAGAAAAAAGCTTCGTTGCTGAGATCCCGGGAGGTATCCAAACCTTCCATGACCAATCGCCCCTGTTCACGGCGGAGCTGCAGGATCTGCTCTCCCTTTTCCGTCGCGAGGAGAATCCGCCGGTACAAAACATTACGCTCCGCGAAACTCTCCAGGGCGCTGACGAGCATCCGGTTGAGATTGTTCTTTCCGATGACATTGTCGGGGAAGAATTCCGCGAAAGTAACGACCGACGGGGAATGCGTGAGGAGGCGAAGATCCTTCTCCGCGTGACGCAGAGTGTCCTGGATACGTTCCACCGTTGCGGCCAAAGAGGCGTGAACCTGAATGATGGCCGAGTCCTGGAGCGCCTTTCTGGAGCTGAGCAGACTGAAGATTCCCAACACGAGCACCGGGATGAGTGCCACGGCGACGAAGGCGAGAATCAGTTTATTCCGGATGCTCAGGTGGGAAAAGAAATTTCTCTTACTTGACGCCATGCCTATTATATACCGGAATTCCTGGCGCAAGTCAAAGTACTCAGGGGGCTGGTGCGTCTTCCCGACGGTCTCCCCGAGCTGGGTGAGCTTTGGAAAATCGTTGTGGCGCGGGGGGTGAGGGTCGGGTCGGCCCGCATTCAAACCTTGGGACTGCCTGGACGACAGGGTGCCCCCGCCCTCCTCCTCTTGGGCCGGCAGTCGGGAACTGTCGATTTGTGGGCAGACCGAGTCACGCTGGCTTCCCTCGGGAAACGGTTCTTGTCCCATCCGCTCGGTTCTGCACGGGCTGGCTTTGTCCACCGACTATGGGTTCGCTTGTTCGTGAGCCCGTGTGCGGCCTTGCACAGCAGTCAAACTGCTGACCGCCAACGTTTGGAAACGAACGCGTTCCCCTTTGGATGTTCCCAAATGGGAACGGCCTATTTTTGCGCGCTCTTTGTCTGCAGATAGGCGACGATGTCGTTCATGTCCGTGCCTTTGAGGACCGGCCACGAAAAACCGTAGTCTCGCATTTTCTGCATCATCTGAGGCCCGTGATTCCAGATCGACTGCGTCAACGTGATGGTGGAGACGTTGCGCATGCGCCCCAGATTGGGGCCGACCGATCCATCCCGACCGCCTGGCCCGACGGAATGGCAGATCACGCAGTTCTTCTCTTCGAAGATCTTCGCGCCTGTGATGGGATTTCCCGGTTCATCGAAGAAACGAACGGCGAAGAGATACGCCAGGATGTCCGCCATTTCCTGGGGGTTGATTTCTTTGCGCTCGACATGGCGCATCTTCATCATCTTCATCATATTGGGCGAATGGTTCCACATGAGCGCCGCCATGCCGCCCAGGGTCCGGGGAAAGTCAATCTTACCGAAGTCGGGCCCCAGTTTAGCGCCGATGCCTTCGACGGTATGGCACTCGTGGCAACCCTTCTCGTCAAAGAGGCCTTTGCCCCGTTTGGGGGAGCCGGGCTCCAGATGATATTCGTCCTGGATCTTGCCGCCAATGCTCTGGATAAAGGCTACCAGATCGATCATCTCCTTGGCGTTCAGCACAGGCCACGCCATCCCCTGCTTTTTCATCTCTTCTTCCATCTCGGGGGCATGGGTCCACATCTTCTGGGCCCAGACGATGGGGTTGATGTAGACGCCCCAGTTGGTGAGATCCGGTCCGATCTTGCCGCCCTCACCGAGGATGGCGTGACAATTGGTGCATCCCTTCAACGAGAGGAGGTTCTTCCCGGCCGCCGGATCGCCCGGCTCATCGACGTAGCGGATGAAATAGAGGAAAGAGAAGAGCTGCCCCATTTCCTCCGGCGTGATGGTCGGGTAGCGGACCCCTTCTTCCTGCATCTTCTCCCACATGGTCGGCAGGTGATTCACGATGTTTGTGGCCAGCTGGCCTTCCGAGAGGTGGCTGATATGAATGCGGCCCAGATCGGGTCCGATGGAGGCGTCTCCCTGGCCCCAGATCGTATGACAGCGGATGCAGTTCTTTGAGAGAAAGAGTTTCCAGCCTTTGCTCGCGTCCTGGGGAAAGAGTAAGGAGGTGTCTCCCGAGGCAAACAGCGGCATGGACGCGAGCGCAAGCACCGCCGTCATTAAGAGAACACCCTTCGATGCTGGTCTCGAGCGAAACAAATGCCGGATAGAGCATGCCAGTTGTCTTTTCATGATATTACCTCCTGCGCGGTTGTTGAAAAATGCATTTCAAGGACGCGCTGTTTCCACCTGCTCCCTCGAGAAGGCCTGTGCCTCCCCCTCCTCGGTATGGGCATCGGGCAGATAGGTCCGAACCCGCTCGGCCACTTCGCTGACCGCGTGCTGTCTTCCCTCCTGGATCTCCCAAATGGAGACGATGGGGAAGAACTTGGTAAACAGAACATAGAGGAGAATGAAAAAGGCGAAACATCCTGCCAGCAGGGACAGTTCAACCCAGCTCGGATGGTAGGCGCCCCGCTCATAGGGCAAGCGGGGGTTGGCCAGTGTGGGCACCACGATGATGAACCGCTCCAGCCACATGCCGATGGTGATGGCGAAGGATGAAATCACCATGCCGGTCATGGTGCGCAGTTTCCGGTTGCTCAGGAAGATGACGGGAATCACGAAACAGCAGACGATCATGCCCCAGAACTCAAGCATATACTCGCCGCTGAACTTGGACCAGAAGACCGCCATGTGGGTCGGCTCGGCCCCGTAGAAGGTCGTGAGGTATTCGGAAAAGGTGAAGTAAGTCCAGAGCAGGGTCATCACAAAGAGCAGCAGGCCAAGGTTGGTGAAATGAATATCCCTCAAATAGTTGTCCAGCTTGTAGACCCAGCGGATCAGCGCCATGGCGATGATCAGGGCGGCGATGCCGGAATAGATGGCTCCGACCACGAAATAGGGTCCGAAAATCGCGGAATGCCACATGGGCTGCACCGTCATGGCGAAAACGAAGGAGACCACGGTGTGTACCGACACGGCCACCGGAATGACGAGGATGGCCATGACCGAGATGACCAGCTCCAGGCGCTTGAACTGCCTCGGTGTGCCGGTCCACCCGAGAGACAAGACATTGTAGAGCCACTTTCGTTTGTTGACTTTGTCCCGCATGATGGCGATGTCCGGAATGAGGGGAAGGTAGAGGTAGACCGTGCTGGCCGTCAGGTAACAGGTGATGCTGGTCACGTCCCAGAGCAGCGGCGACTGGAAACGCCCGCTCTCGATGATATTGAAGATCCGGTCCGGGCGCCCCAGGTCCATCAGGATGCTGGCCACACCGAAAAAGATCACCATGACCGTGATGACCTCTGCCGACCGGGTGATGGCCCGGCGCCATTCGGCCTGGGCGATGCGAAGAATGGCCGATATCAGGGTGCCCGCGTGACTGATGCCGATGAAGAAGACGAAGTTGGTAATATAAAAACCCCAATAGACAGGCCGGTTCAGGCCGGTCACACCCAGCCCTCGTTTCAGCTGGTAGAAATAAGCAAAGAAGGCCCAGGCCACGATCAGAGAAAGGATCCCCACCGTAATGTAATAGTTCCGGTTGACTTCCCGCACCGGCCTCAGCAGAACCTCTTCATCCTGTTCAAAGGTCTTTTTCAGGTCCATTTCACACTCCTTCGCTCAAGTAGGTCACTTTCGGGTGGGTGCCCAGATCTTCCAGCAGGTGAAAGGCGCGTTTGCTCTTTGACAGGATCGCTACAGAAGACTTGGGGTTTTCCAGATCTCCAAAGTAGATGGCCTCGGCAGGACAGGTCTGTGCGCAGGCCGGGATGTAGTCGTTGGGGCCCATTTCACGGCCCTCGTAGCGGGCGAGGTCTCTGGCTTTCTGCAGGCGGTGATGGCAGAAAATACACTTCTCCACGACGCCGATGTAGCGTACCTGCACGTCCGGGTTGAGATGGTTTTCCATGACCGCCGGCCATTCAGGTTTGTACCAGTTGAAGTACTTCACCGTGTAAGGACAGGCCGTGGTGCAATACCGGCAGCCGATGCAGCGAGCGTTGATCTGGCCGACGATCCCCTCGGAGCCGATTTGGGTCGCATTCACTGGACAGACCTTGATGCACGGAGGCTTTTCGCAGTGCATGCAGGGTCTCGGCATCAGCCGCATCCGCAGGTGGGGATACTCCTCCTCCACGATGGGCAACATCTCCATCCAGTGAATGCTCCGCCCGGTGCCGGCCGCTTCGGGGTCCGAGTTCGGAACGTTGTTCTCCGCTTGACAAGCGATGACGCATGCCTGACAGGCCGTGCATTTGTCCAGGTCGATGACCATTCCCCATTTTGCCATGGTTGTCGCTCCTTAGTGTGTGTTCGCGTTGCGCCGTCGAACTAGATCTTGATCAGGCGCGCGCGGGCCGCTTGGAAGTGCTTCAGACCAGTGAATGACTCCTGCCTCGCCTGCAAAAGCTTCAGCACGTTCTCCCCAATGCCCGCCGTCCAGCGCCCTCCCGATGTGTGGCCCAGTCCGACCGGCAGATTAATCACGTGGGGCATGGCGCCCTCGTAGGTTCGCACCCGGGCCTTGATTCTGCCGCCGGGGGACTCGACATAGACCCAGTCGCCGTTTCGGACGCCGACATGATGGGCCGTCTCCGGATGTATCTCCACCCAGGTGTGCCAGCTCTGATAGACATGAAAGCCGGTGATATCCTGCAGCCAAGGTTGATTGGTATGGGTGATGCCGCTGAGGATCGGAATGAAGTAGGGGTTGACCTCGAGTGCATAGAGGGTTTCGTTGCCGCCCGCCTCCTGACGGGAGGCGGCTGGCAAGCATGCCGCGTCGGCCTGGGGGATGTTCACCAGATGGGGGGTCTTTTGCAGCGTCAGATCCCGCTCCATCCCAGTCAATTTTGCAAAATATTCCTTCGCACCGAGGGAGTAGAACTCAAAACGTCCTGACGGGGTCGACAGGGCCCGCTTCCACTCCCAGCGGTAATAGACGGGATCCCACCATCCGCCGCGCTCCAGCAGATCGGTCCAGAGCTTATCGAAGTCGGTCTGGGTGCGGACTTTCCACCCGCTCTGTTCCAGAAGTCGCGTCCAGAGTTCCTCCAGGGGCGCGCCGAAAGGCTCGCCGGAGCCGGTCTCGCTGAACGGTTTCAAGGAGTTTTTCGCGAGATCTTCGATGCTGGGCGATGGAAACGCGTCGGCCACCGGTTTGCCCAAGGAAGCGGCCAGCTCAAGGAGCACCTCATTCGTGTCTCGCGCGTCAAAGGGGGCCTGTATCACTGGCTGACTCAGGTTCACCACGGGGTGCCCCTGGAGGGTGTAACTCGTGTCGAGCTGCCATTTCTCCAGATAGGTGGTGTCCGGCAGCACCAGGTCGGCCCACTGCGTGGTTTCATCCAGAAAGGGAGAGAAACTGACAATGCTGGGTATCTGTTTAAGGGCCGACACCAGTCTTTCGGGGCGAAGGCTCTCATAGAGCGGATTGGCGCCGTGGAGTATCAGCACTTCGATGGGGTAGGGTTTCTTCTCCAGCAGGCCGTCGGTCACATTGGTCGGGACGTCCGAGGCAAACGCGTAGCGATTCTCTCCGGCGCCGTCCAGTCTCGGCCTGGACAGTCCCTGGGCGGCGACACTGTCCGAGGCAACCGGGGGTAGCGCCAGATTGGCAGGGCGCGCATTGACCAGCACCCCCCCCGGTTTTTGGATATTTCCCACCAGCGCATTGAGGGCATGGATGGCCATCCGGTTGTAAATCCCCTGATTGCTAACGGCGGCCCCGTCGTGTCCAAGGGCCAGGGCCGGTTGCATTCGCGCGAACTCTCGGGCGGTACGATTGATGACATCCCGGGGTACACCGGTCAGTTTGACGACACGCTCCATGGGATACTCCTGGATGACCAGGGTTCTGAATCCCGGATGGAGTGTGCCGCGCTCGTCCGTCCAGTCTTCGAAGCCGAAGCAGTGTTCGGCGACAAAGTTTTCATCGTAGCGCTTCTCCACGATGAGAATGGCGGCGATCCCCATGGCCAAAACGCCTTCACTGCCCGGTTTGATGGGGATCCATTCGTCTGCCTTGGACCCGGTGACCGACAGGCGCGGCTCGGCATGCACCAGTTTGCCGCGCTGTTCTTTTCGCCCTCGGCGAAACTTTCCGTAGGCACGGTACAACTGGACCGGCGACCAGTGGTCTTCCAGCAGGGCACTGTTGAAGGAGAGGATATAGGCCGCGCCCTCGACATCGTAGGTGAATCCTGCCGCGGGTCCCTGTATCAGGTTCAGGGCCGGATGCATTCCGGTGGAGCGGTCCACTTCGTATCGCACCAGATTGGGCGAGCCATAGGCCGCCATGAATCGATCCGAGATGGTTCGGTCCAGACCGCGCTGCGCCCCGCTGAGCATTGCCAGCTGGTGCGGCTTGCCCTGTTTGCGAAGCGTCGTGAGCTTCTCGCCCACCGTCTGCAGGGCTTCCTCCCATGAGATGGCCTTCCATTTGTCCTCGCCCCGTTCCCCGGCCCGTGCCAGGGGGGTGGCAATCCGGTCCGGGTTGTAGAGGAGTTGCAGGCCTGCCTGACCCCGCGCGCAGAGACCCCCGCGATTGATCGGGTGCAGCGGGTTGCCGTCGATCGAGACGTCCGTCACAGGAAAACCGAACACGCCGATTCGCGTCGTGTCGACGATCGGATCGAGTGGTGTACTGCCCGCAGCACCGCCAAGCTCGTCGAGCAATAGCGGATCGTCGATTTCCGTATCGTTGTAACTGGCGTTGGCCAGCAGCAGGAAGTTGTCGGTGATCAGGATCTCGAGATCGGTCTCGAAGCCCTGGCCGTTGACGCGCTTGGCGTTGAGCAGCCTGTTCGCATTGCCGACGCCGCCCGTCGCGACGAGCTGCTGGTCGTCATTCGTGTAAGAGAACACGGACGTATTCCAGCGCGCCCGACCGTCCATCAGCGTGCTCTTGAAGCCGAACTCGACGGAGTTGGTCGTCTCGGTGTCGGCCGTGCTCAAAATGCCGAAGCGGCCGATGATCGACGGTCCTCGCGACGCATTCGCAAAGCGGCCGTAGATCGACCAGTCGTCGTTGACGTCGAATGTGAACGCCGCGTCCCAATTCATGAACGTATCCGCGAGCTCGGCCGAGCTGCTCACCGGCGCGCCAGGCGCAGGTATTATCTTCAGCTCCTTTTTCTCGTCCGTGAAGCGCGCGCCTACAGTCAGGGCAAAAACATCACTTGCCCGAAATTCGACCTGACCGAATAGTGCGAAGGAGTCGGTCGTGATGTCGTTGAAAGTCGTCGCGCGAAAGAAACCGAAGTCTTCGGATCGTACGGTGAAATCCTCATTGAGGAAATACATGCCGGCCTGGAAGAAGGCGTCGTCCGTGTCTCGTGAAATGCGGAACTCTTGCGTGATCTGCCGATGTTCGTCAAGACCGTCGCCGGTGGTCGATTGGAAGGGACCCTGGCAGCCCAGTTGGCCTGTGGGACAGTCGATACCGCCGTCGACGTCGGTGAACTGGAAGTTTTCGATTTCGTCCCAGCCCGTGATCGACGTGAACGTCGCATCGCCAAGATCCCATGTCAGATTGGCCGCGAAGCCAATGTGATCGAGGTCCATGCCGGCGCCAGTGTCGTGCGTAACTTTGG
>CAMYMF010000031.1 GCA_947259355.1 uncultured Nitrospirota bacterium
GGGCGTCGTCTCCTCCGCTTCCTACGAGGCCCGTGAGTACGGGGTTCGCTCCGCCATGCCGACCGTCGAGGCGCGCCGGCGCTGCCCCCACGCTCGCTTCCTGGCTCCGGATCACTCCGCCTACGGGGCGTTGTCGCGAGACGTCTTCGCGGTGCTCGGGGAGTTCACGCCCGTCATCGAGGGCCTGTCCGTCGACGAGGCGTTCCTCGACATCGCGGGCCTGCGGCTCCACTACGACTCGCCGCTGGAGGTCGGTGGGGCGATCCGGCGCCGCTTGCGCGAGCACCCCGGGCTGCCGGCTTCGGTCGGCGCGGCAACGACGAAGTTCCTCGCAAAGCTCGCCAGCGAGGAGGCGAAACCGGACGGCCTCCTCGTCGTCGCAGCCGGCACCGAGCTGGAGTTCCTCCACCCGCTCCCGGTGCACCCGCTCCGTCTCCTCCGTCATCATATCGATCTCCTCCTGCGGCACATTACGACTCAGCAGGATCTTTCGCGTCGGCAAAGACCAGGCGTGCACCACGTGTAGCCGGGCCTCTTCGGCCGCGGCCAGATGGGTGGCCAGCTCCATGATACGGCCGTTCAAGGCATCCCGAGCCGCGTCGAAGGGGTCGGGATCGACCGCGGCCACGATGCGCATATAGCGTCTCGATTCGGTCGGCTTGACCACCCAGACCGGGCAGGGGCATTTGCGCATGAGATGCATGGTGGTGCTCCCGAAGAGCAGCTCGCCGAACTCACCCCGTCGCTCCGCATCGATCATGACCAGCCTGTGCTTCTTGCGGAGCACTTCCCGGATGATCTCCAGAAAGGGGATCCCCACCAGAATTTTGGCGGGAACCCGCATCTCCTTCGGCTTGATCCGAGCCACGTACGCTCTCAGCTCTTTCAAACTGCCGCGAACCATCAGCCCCTGGAGGCCGTCGATCTTCATCGACCCTGCCAGATCAAGCATGTCCCGGGGCAGCTCTTCGATCACCTCGGCCACGCTCAGGCGGGTCTTGTTCGTCTTGGCGAGATGCAGGGCATGCTCCAGGGCGGCATCGTCGCGAAACTCACCATTGGAGATGAAAAGAATGTTCTTCAACCGCTTCACGTCAGTCCTCCAAAGCGTCCTGCTTGTTACGAGCTCTTGCCGCCCAAGGGCGCAGGGCTTCCTGGATGCTGGCGGCTTTCATCGATTAGATGGCCATACTGCGGATGGCACCTTATAACATTCAACAAAAGCCTTGTCCAGTGTCCCTCTCGAGCCAGCGGCGGCCAGCCTCCCGCGTCACTGCGGTCGTGCCTGGGGCCGGCCATCTACGTTCCCACCAGCGGCAGGCTTTTGAGCACCTTGAAGTAGACGACGAATTTGAGCGCTTCCCCCGCCCCGGAGACAGAAACCGCCTCGGCGCGCTTCTTGAATTCCTCCAGCACGGGGCCGGCCGATTCCTCCCGGAGCTTCTCCAGATAGAGACGCACGCCCCGATATCCCTGCTCGTTGTAAGCGTAGGTGGCAAAGCGGTTCTCCTGCAGATTCGCGTGGGTCAGCCGATCGGCCATTCCGAAAGCAAGCGTCCCGTCGTCGAGGACGTGGGGGCGGGAATAAACGGCGATGTCGACCTGACCGTCTTTTCCTGCCGTGGCCATGTAGCCCTTGCCGTCTGTCTTCTCGAAGTACTCTTTCCAGTTCATCGATTTGCCTCCTCTATCTTCATTGCTCTGGTCTTCCCGCTCTATCTTCGTGCTCTGGGCTGCAGACCGTTGGAATGGACCGACTATAGCCGACAACCCCACCCGTCGCAATCTGTCCCGAGCAGAGCCCTGGGTATGTGCCGGTACTTGGGGGACTCCCCTTGCTTGGCTTCGACTCCATGCGAAAGCGGACCGCCGGCGCCGAGGGGCGAGCAAGACCGGGGCAAGCGAAACCCTGCGTATGACCGCTGGCAGGCAATCAAGGAAAGCGAGTCGTGATGGACGGCGGGATTTGACATGGAGAGTTAACAGATATTTTACAATATGTTAGAACTATAACTTCATGTATTAAAACAAATAACTTAAAGCATTAAATGAGCTAATTGATACAACACATTGATATATATTCTGAATAATATGGTCAAAGCATGCTCTCTGTCGTGCAGATTCTTACGCGGTGTAAGAGTTATCTGACACTAAAAAGGCTAAAAATTAAATGTAGGGGCCCAAATTTGAATTAATATAGGCAATTTTATGAATTTTTGCGATTTTTTTGTGACTTTTGGCTTCTTATAGTTACTTAAGCGGTGTGTGTCGACAATGTCACCGATTTATGAGATATAGGAGGCCCAGAAGATGCTAAAACAGAAAATTCTGTCCATCATGACGGTGGTGGTGGTGACGGCGGTCTTATTTTCGCCGGTCCGCACCGCCCAGGCGGCGCTGATTCCGCTCAACCTGGACAATGCACCCACGATTTCAGCCGGCCCGCTCGACATCAACTTCGAATCCTTGAACCTGAGAGTCACCGGAACCCCTCTTGTTTTCTTCGACGGAGTGACGCAGCATGACGTGGAGGATGGTCATCCCATCTTTGGGGTTGACGTCATCCGGAGTTTTGAGATCAACGCAAGTGTGGACAGCGAAGGAGACTTCGGAGCTGGAGAAATTACCATTGTGGGTCAGGTCCCGACAGCGGGCATTCTCAGTACAGTAATCATCCCCGGCCTAGCGTATGATAACCAGCTCGTGACAGGTACTCTCACAGGCTTCGGATTTCCTGAAACGGCCGGGGATCCCCTGGAGTTTGTATTTGAAATCACCGGGGGCCTTGCCTCAGCGTTTTTCCCAGCTGGAACTGAATTCGGTGTGATCCTGACCAACACCGAGTTCCCGGGCTCCTTTGCTGACGATTGGACGAATATGGAAATCGGGGATTTCCTCGGAACACCGAACCCCATATCCGGCACCGGAGAAGCCATCGCCGAAATGGGCATTCCCGCTGCCATTCCCGAGCCTGGAAGCCTCCTCCTGATCGGATCGGGACTGATCGGCCTGCTCGGCCTCCGGCGAATACGCTGAAACCAACACGAATAGCGATTTATTTTGCGGGCCTGCAGACGGACTGCAGGCCCGCTCTCGCGCCCGCCTCTCCCGATCCCGGCAAAGTACCTGGCACCGAGCGAGCCGCAAAAGTACCTGGCACCCACTTCTCCAGAGTACCTGGCACTGATATGGCCGTTCCGTCCCAAAAGCACAGTACCCCCAAGTACCTGGCACCAATAACGCCGGCCCCTATAATGCCATTCCATCCCCAAAGTACCTGGCACCCACTTCTCCAGAGTACCTGGCACTGATATGGCCGTTCCGTCCCAAAAGCACCCATCCCCAAAGTACCTGGCACCGAGGTGCTCGACGATGACCCCCGCCTCTGTGGCACCCGTTGGCGGTGCGAGCCGACACCGCTGCGGCATAAGCACTTGATTTTCCCTGAAAGTTTGTCTATAAAAGAAGGATCAATCATCATCTCAAGCTGATCGAGACGGGAAAAGCGCTGCTGCCGTCGCCATCATCCGGGCGTGGCGGCCCCCTGCAATTCCCGACCGCCACGGGCCCGGGGCGACAGCCCGAGGGGCTCAGAATATGTTTGGCATGGAAGGCGAGTTCATGTATACTCCGGCGGTATTTCCAGATCTTCTCATCAGGCGTGCTGCTGCTCGGCCCGGATCCAGCGAAACGATCTCGCATGCCTCAGCCACCTTGGTCAACGGCGACCGGGCGGGGTTCTCAGATGAATGAAGATGAACTGCTCTGGGCCGTGATGAAACAGGAGGCCCTGAATTGGGCCACAGAGAGGGAAGATACCTTGGCATCGCTTCGGGGCGATCTCAAAGATTTTCACTTTCCGGACCTGCTCGTCAAGTTGCACCGCTCGGGAAAGACCGGTGTCCTCACCATCACACGTGAACGGGTAAAGAAGCAGGTCTTCATCCGCAACGGTGCCCCCTGCCTGGCGCGCTCCAATCTCAAGAGCGAACTCCTCGGCGAGTTTCTCGTAGCCCGGGACAAGATCTCCCGAGAACAGCAGCAGGAAGCCCTCGACCGACACCGGGAAAAACGAATCACCTTCACGTCCGCCTTAATCGAGATGGGGGCCATCGGCGATCGCGATCTCTTTCTGCTGGGGCGACGCCAGTTCCTTACCATCCTCTACAGCCTCTTCGGACTGCGGGAGGGGCGCTACCGTTTCGATGAAATCGAAGTCTCCGAGATGCACTTCCGCTACAAGGTCGATTTCTCCAAGATGCTCAACTTCGGGATCCGTCAGATCACCGACGCCCAGGTGCTGGAAGAGATGGTGGGCGACCTTGACCAAGCGCCGGTGAGGACGGAACGATTCCCCGATCATCAGCAGATCGCATTCACCATCCCTGAGCTTTCCGTCATCGAGCAGATCGACTCGGAACAATCCATACGGGATATCGTCGAGGTCACCGGCTTCGACACCACCACGGTTCTCAAAACCGTCTTGATCCTCTTCCACCACCAATGTATCCGCCTACGGCTCGATTTCTATGAAGAGGAGATTGAACCGATCATCGATCTTGAAGACGCCGCGGCAGCCTCCCTCGGTTTTCAGAAATATCATCCAAGCCGGCTCGAAGAAGAGAGCTCGGTGCTGGAGGATGCATCGCTGACGGACTTGCAGGAGACGGAAACGGATCGTCCGGAACCGGAAACCGTCGAGGAACCTGCGGCCCCGCTCGATGCGGCCTTCGAACCGGAAGAAGTCGAAAGCCTCTCTGAAGCCTGCGGAAGCGAGGTGCCCCTGCTGAGCCGCAAACAACCGGACCACGAAAAGGCCGGATGGATCGAAACGCTTCTGGGCGATCTTGAATCCGCCCCGCCGCGGTCCGAAACGGACCGGGAGTCCGTCGTGCCCGACCTGATCGGCTCGCGCGAAGCGCAGGAAGGGGAAACGCCCACCCCCCAGGCGCCAGCCCCAGAAAAACCGACGATGGAAGAGGTGCTCGATTCCCTCTCCGGCGCGAAAGACGCGCCTCCCGAGCGGACCCCCGAACCGCAGGAGACCATCGCTGCGCTCCCGGCGCCGGAGGGGCACGAGGGAAGAAGTTCCCCGCGCGGACCTGCCGAAGCACCGAGCGTGATCGAGCTTCCGGGACCGCCTGCAGAGGAGAAGCCCCCCCCACGCACGGTTCTTGGCGCGGCCGCCCAGAGGGGCGCTGCATTGACGGCTGAGAGATCCGCGTCCAACGCTGCGGAGGGACCGGGCATGGGAACCGGTCTGCTATATGCCGCCCTCGTGCTCCTGGCCATCGGCGCCGGAATCTTCGGATTGAGTAAGTGGAAGAGCCCCATGCAGGAGCGCCTCGCCATCACTCCATCAACGAAAGAGGGCACGCAGGTCGCCAAGGTGATGGCCGGTGGAGACAAAGGTTTGCCCGAAACGACCCGCGCCGCCAGGGACGTGATGCAAGCCCCGGAGGACGGAACGTCGGCTCCGGCAGGGCCGTCATCACCGGACCAGCCTGTCCGTCCGGCCAAAGAGAGTGCGTCCGAAACGACCGCAGATCAGGCCACCGCCGGCACCACACAGGCAACGTCGGACAAGCCCGACGATGCCGCAACCGCCGGTCCGTCGGTCGCCAAAGCGCCGACGCTGCCCATCGCGATTCCGCCGGGCGCCGGCAAGGTTTCGAAGGAGCAGATCGACGAGAGCATAGCCTTGCTCAATGAGCTGTTCAAGAAGCAGCCGGGCGCGCCGGCAGAGAGCGGGGAACCATCGGCAGCAGAGAAAGCACCCGCCGCGGACGCAGAGACTCGCACGGCCGCGGTGCAGACCCCGACTTCCGAACCGGCCGCCCCATCGCCGCCGGTGGGATTCGCCCTGCTCGTAAACTCGGTGCCGGTCCAGGTGGGCGTCGGCGAAACCCTGACCCTCTACGAAAACGACTTTCTGGTACTGGAAGACTTCACCTCGGGTCTGCCCGACAATTCGAAGCTCAGGATTAATTTCGTCGGGTTCGTGGGGGACCCCGAGGCCAATGACGGGGACGACCGGGGTTTTGTCATCCGCCCCAAGAGCCTGATGACCCGACGGGCCATCGACACGGCAGGCACACTCTACCGGGTGGAAGCAAGAGCCGGCAGCCGGCGCCTGGGGGAGATGTACGTCCGTGTGCCAGGCTCTGCGGTCCGTGCGGGCACGCCGTCGCGGACGGAATCGGCTGCGGTCTCTACACCCGTGAGCCCCGATGCCGTCGATACCCGAACCCGAATCGTCGCCGTGCGCCATACGAGTGAAGACGGCCACCACCGGGTCGTTGTGGAGCTCGACGGACCCGCCAATTTCGTAAAGCACGCCCTGCTCGAGCAGAACATGATCTTCGTCAGCGTCAAAGACGCCCGCCTGGCCAGGGCGCTCAACAAGGATCCCATCGTCGTTTCAAGTGAGACGCTGAAGACAATCCGCATGGGCCAGTACAAACGGGACATCGCCCGGGTGGTTCTGGATTTCAACAAGATCACCGACGTGCAGATCTCCTCCTCCGCCGACCCACACCGCATCGTGCTCGATGTGGCCCCCTGAAGTAAGACGCGCACTTCTTCCACAGCGAGATGCTAGGATGTAGACTTGGGGGCTTTGCTTTCCGTCAGCGCCGTCAGGTCCTTCATGATTCTTTCGGCTTTCCAGTCCGCAATGAAGAAGGGATAATCGTTCTCGGAGGAGGTCGCGATGAAGCGGTTCTCGTCTTGGTCGAAGATGGTGAGGGTGTAGGACCGGCCTCCTTTGAGGGTCAGCGTGTACTGGGGAGCCGTCAAAGCCTCCTTGGTCTTGCCTTCGACAAAGCCGTCGCACCGCAAGTGGGACACGGTGTTGATGATCTCATCGATGTCATGCTCCCGCGCCGGCAGACCGTCCGCGGTCTGCCATTTCGGCAGGGGCGGCCCCTCGCCCGTCTCCCCACCCTTCTTGGCACCTGCCGACCCGCCGCTCGGCTGCACGTCCGCCGGGAGGCCATGCCGCAGGAGCACGAGTTTCGCCGCGCCGTCTTTCAGGGTGACTTCCGTAATCTCCTCGTCGATGGACAGGACCGATTTGTCCCGAAGATCGGCAACTGTTTTACGGTAGCGGTTTCCGAGAACACCGCTTACCTGAAACACCCGGTGGTCGGTGTCGAGTCGGACAAAACTGTGCCGACCGGAGGAAGCGCCTTTTCCGATCAGGATCCGACGCACGGGTGCATCCCCGTTGTAGAGGGTGACGTCCGTTGCCCGCGCGTCATCGAGTTCATAGCGCGCATAGTTGCGCGACTCCGAGGCCAGCGCCGTCAAGGAGATCGCGCCCACCCCGTCGACCATCTCCTTTACCAGGGCGGGATCGGCCGGGTATCTTTCGGGCAAGATGACCCACCGCCCCTCTTCCCGAACCACCGTGGTGTCCGTCTGCCCCTGCTTCACCACCAGCTTCGAAGCAGCCGTCTCGTCGATCTGGTCAAGCTCCGGCAGGGTGTAATGGGTCTGCCCACGTTTCTGCACGAGCAGATATCCCGAAAGGAGCCCGATGAGCAGCACCAGGATGATGACTTCCTTCTTGAGGCGCATGGATCCACTCCTAATGATTAAACATCTCCTGAATGACGCGCTTCCTCGCACTGCGCCGGTACCAGACCAAGAGCCCGCAGAGCACCACCAGCACGGGCAGGCCCGCGATGTTCACCGCCTTGATGGTGGTGCGGGTGGCCGGCTCGGTTTCCTGGAGCGGATTGAACCGCTGGGCCTTGCTGCGCATGATGGCATAGGCTTCCCGGCCGTTGAGGGCATCGAAGACATTCATCACGAACTGGGCATTGGGGCTTCGCCCTTCGGCGTCGAGAATGTTGTCCCGAAGAATCTCTGAGGTTCCGATGAGAAAGATCTTTCCCGGCCTTCCCCGGGGGATGGTCACCGCAGAGCTCTCGATCTGCGACATGTCGACGCCCGCCGCGCCATCGCTCTCTTGTGCGTCCGCGGGTTTCGGCACCTCCTTTTCCGGCACCGGTTTGCCGGCAAAATAACTCGGGAAGGATCCCTGCACGAGGTACGCCAGTGCCCGCTGCTCATACGCGCCGTCATTGCGGGGCGGCTGAATGAACGTGGGGTTCAAATCGATCTGCCCGGCCATCTCCCAGGAACGGGGCGAAGAGGAAAAGAGCTTCACCGCTTCCAGCCCGTTGGCCGCGACACTCTTCTCATCCACCGTGACGGGAGACGCCTTGAGGAGGACGAGGCCCTTGATGTTTTGCAGGAAGGGCACGTCCTTGTTGATGTGTTCATTCTTGATGATGGGCGCAAAGTAAAGGGGCCTCTCCCCGCCGCCGAACGCACGGGGCACTTCTTGACGGTAGGCGTTCTCATCCAGGACAAAGGCCGCCTTCACATCGAGTCCGTAGTGGGCCAGAAGTTTTTCGAGACCCGAATCGATCGGCCGGTACTGGCTCTGCCCCATCATCCGGCTCTGCTGGGTCGGCATGGCTTCCTGGAAGCGGTCGAGAAAGACCGCCAGGTTTCGACCTTTCATGAGGTACTGGTCGACCTGATAAAGCGCAAGCTCCGAAAAGGGCTCCGTGGGACGCGCAATGATGAGCGTCGGCAACCCCTCCGGAACGCCGTCCTCCTCAAGCAGAACCTCCCGGATACTGTAGCTTTCAGAAAGCAGGGCCTCGAAGCGGGACAGCCCCTCGCGCTGGGGCTGGCCGGGCATACCCCCGCCACCCCTCAGCGGGCGGGTGCCGTGGTCGGCGAGATAACCGATCTCCTGGTTGATGTTGATCAGATTCTCCACGGTCTCATTGATGGCGTCTTTCAGCAATGCCACGTCGGCCAGCTGATACTGCGTGCCAAAGATGGGAAGACGCATCACCGAAATCAGCGGCAGGGCTTCCGTCTTCTCGCCGTGCTCGACGATGATCCCGGCATAGCCCTTGTCGGCGGGAATGGTCCGGCCCTGACGGTCAGAGAAGGCCTTCCACTCCAGGGCGAGCACCCCGTACAGGCGGGCGGCTTCGGCAGCCTCCGCCGAGCCGCTCGGGTCGAGCGATTCGAATTGGAGCCGCCCGTAGCTTTTGCGGTTTAACTCATCCACCGCGGCCCGCACTTTCTCCGCCAGTTCAGGCAGACCGCTCAGGTTCATGTAGGGCCCCACCGCCTGGAGCGACGACGAGAGAAAGAGCTTCACGGCAATGTCTTTTTCCAGCCCCAGCAGCGCGCTGATCTTGTTGTTCATCTTGCGGATGGCCGCAGTGATCTCGAATTCGAGCCCGTCCGTGGCGGTGATGGTCGGGATTGTCTCGATGACATCGCCATGGATCAGGGCAAGCCCCATGTAGGCCATCTGAAACTTTACTTCATCCTGTTCGAATTTCTGGATCTGCACCGACGGAATGCCGTAAGAGGCGGCCAACTCCTGGTTCGCCCGGGCCTTCGCGTCATCCTCGCTGGACACATCGAAGAACTCAAAGTTGAAGTAGCGGTTCCCGGCAATGGCGTATTCCTGCAGCAGGTCGTGCAGATAACGTTCGATATTGTTGTAAGGCGCCGGCAGATTGCCGGTGAAGAAAGCTTTCACCGTGAGCGGCTCGGAGAGGGTGGCAACAACCTCGCGGCTCGGCTCGGAGAGGGAGTAGACCCGGTTCGCCGTCAGATCGCCCCGGAAAAAGAGGGTCATCCCCACAATGTTGACGAGGACCACCACAACCAGATAGAGAAGGAATTTGGTATACCGGCCGGACGATACCGATCGTTTCATCTGCAGCTCCTTAGGTTCTTTCTTCCAGCACCAGGTGGGTGCCGTAGAGCATGACAAAAGAGACACTCAGAAAGTAGAGGATGTCCCGGGAATCGAGAATGCCTCGCGCGATATTTTGGAAGTGATAGTCCGCGCCGAGATACTGGAAAACGCCCACAGCCCCCTCCGGCAGGAAGAAGAGCATCTTGTCGATGAGCGTCAAGAAGAAACAGATGGCCATGCCGGTAATGAGCGCGATGATCTGGTTGCGGGTGAGGGACGATGCGAAGAGCCCCACCGCTGAGAAGGCCGCGCCCAGGAGCAGCGCGCCGATATAGCCGCCGACCCAGGGACCCCAGTCGAGATCACCGATAAAAGAGATAAAGATCCCGTAGGAGAGCGTCGGCACCAGCATGATGGCCACCAAGACGGCTGCCGCCATGAATTTTCCCAGGACCACATCGAGGGAACGCACGGGCTGGGTCTTGAGCAGCTCATAGGAGCCCGCATTGAACTCCTCCGAGAAGAGGCGCATGGTCACCGCGGGCACGATGAAGGAGAAGGTCACCGGCAGCAGGCCGAAGAAGGTCCGCAACTCCGCCTGGTTGTAGAGAAAGAAGGTGGAGAAAAAGAACCACCCCGTGACAATCAGGAAGATCGATATCACGATATAGGCGATGGGCGAGACCAGAAATCCCTTCAGCTCCCTGGCAAAAATGATCCGGGCATTGCGCATGTCAGTTCTCCCTCGTCAGCTGTCTGAAAATCGTCTCCAGGGTGCGGTCCTGCCTCCCAAACTCGAGCAGATCCCAGTCATGGTCGCGGATGACCCGATAGATTTCGGGACGCAGATCGCGAGCCTCCCGGCAGGTGAGAGACAGATCGAGGGCGCCGTTCTCTGCACGGACCAGCCGGGTTTCCGCCACGCCGGGCACGCGGCTGAAGGCCTCGCGCACGGGCTCGAAATCGTTGAGCGCCAGAGAGACATGGACTGCATACTCCGCACCGCCGTCCCGCTTGAGCGCGTCTGTGGTACCGTCGGCCGCAATGGCGCCCCGGTGAATGATCACGATCCGGTCGCAGGTGGCCTCAGCTTCGCTCAGGATGTGGGTGGAGAGAATGACCGTCTTCTCCCGACCAATCTCCCGGATGATGTCTCGAATTTCCACGATCTGGTTCGGATCGAGCCCCGAGGTCGGCTCATCGAGCACGAGGATCTCGGGATCGCTCATCATGGCGTGGGCAAGTCCAACCCGCTGCTTGTATCCCTTGGAGAGCTCATGGATCGTTTTGTGCATGACCTCCGAAATGCCGCACAGCCCCGCAAGCTCTCGGATCCTCCGGCCAACCGCCTCCCCCGACAGCCCCCGCAGATCGGCCACAAAGCGCAGATAGTCGTAAACGATCATGTCCGGATAGATGGGCGCCGCTTCCGGCAGATAACCGATGAGTTTACGGATCTCCAGCGCATGGTCATGGATGTTGTACTCCTTGACGAAGATATTCCCCGAAGTCGGTTTCAGATAGCCGGTCAGGATTCGCAGGGTCGTCGTCTTGCCGGCGCCGTTGGGGCCGAGAAGACCGAGGATCTCCCCCTTGCGCATCTCAAAACTGATCCCATCGACGGCGCAGACGTTTCCGTAGTACTTGGTCAGTTGATCGATCCGGATCATCGTTCTCTCCCTTTCCTGCCCATGCCCCTTGGCACGCCCTTCCGTGCAACGTGCGTCTCGTCCGCACCCTGCCCATCCGTCTCGCAGCCGCAAACAAAGGCCTCCCCCAGCGCAAACGCGATGATTCTGAAATATTGGTGGGATTGGGGAAGCATGAAGCGTGACATCACGCAGGTTTCGGACTCATAGACTCAATCCTTTTGGCCGGGCCCAATGTCTGTCACAGCAGGGCTGTACAAGAATGCTGCAGCGCGACCCGGCGTAAGAAAAATCTAACATCGGCTTTTTTCTTTGTCAAGACCCGAAAGAGGGCAAAACCCCCTGCTTTCGCCAGGACGATGCCGTAAACGGCGACCGTAGGCGCTGCGGCATCCGGTCAGCCCGCCGGCAGGACCCATTTCGGATCATTGCGGTAAATAATGAAGGAGAGATCATCCGGTTTGGAAAAGACCTCCTTGTCGGGCGCCGTCATCCGCCGCAAGCATTCATCGATGAGGACGCGCATCACTGAGACCATGGGGCCGCTTCGAATGCGGGCGACGATTTCGTCCACGGTGAAGTTGTCAAAGAGTCCGTCCGTGGCCAGCAGCAGCGTATCCCGCGGCGCCAGGGTGATGGTCGCGCCCACCTCGATCCGCATGTCCGGGGTTCCCACCATATTGGACACCAGATGCCGGTGTTCGTGATTCATGGCTTCCGTTTCTTCGAGCAGCCCCGACTCCACGGCGTAACCCACCGGTGAGTGGGACACGGTCTGAAGCTTGAGTTTGCCCCGCTGCCCCACGACCAGAATCATGGCGTCGCCCACATGGTATGGCCGAACCGTGGTGCCCTGCATCTCGATGGCCGCGAGGGTCGTGGCCGCGCCCACCCCCATGGCCGTGACGGCCTCGTTTGCCCGCTCAATGCCGTTGAGAATCGCCTCCCGCAGCCCCGCCGCCGGGGTTACCGCCTGCACCAACGCTTCTTTCATCATCTGCAGCACGAGGCAAGAGGCCTGCTCACCGGCCGGCATGCCGCCAAGACCGTCGGCCACCGCCAGGACCCCCGAGGTATCACCCGCGGGCAGCAGGGCGACCGCATCTTCATTGGCCGTGGTCTTGTCGGGCGCGCGTCTCGTGAAGAGACCCGCCCACCCTTGGGCGAAGGGAAACACCTCGCCCTGTTCCATCTCAGCTTCGGTAAGAATACGGCTATCTCTTGATAGGCATATCGCTGTTTTCAACGCCTTCTCCGCTTATCGTTGCGGCCCTGCCACTGCATGGTCTCCAGGTGGTCCCGCAGCTGGCCGGCACTGCGAAACTTCTTCAGAATCAGTGTGCGTTTCAGACCGCAGCAGATGGCCTTGACCTCCGGCGCCTGTTTCGCGTAATGTTTCTGTCCGCCGATGGCGTCGTAGAAGATACGGACCAGATCGCACACATCGTCCCGGATGTTCTCCGGTTTCGGGGCACCCCAGTGAAACATGTCGAGCAACTTGAGATCAAAACCGAGCCCGTAGCGCTGGACAATGATATTGTCCGTGTGCAGATCGCCGTGGTACTCCCCCATGCGATGAATGCAGTCAATGCCGGAGGCTAGCGCGTGCAGCAGATGCAACCCCTGGAAGGCCGTGAGCCGCCGGCCGGGCTGATGGTCGAGAAAACTGCTCAGCAGCTCTCCCTCAACATAGTCCGCCACCAGAAAACTCACCGGCAGGCCGCGGTAGGTGATCGTCTCTTGGGTGCGGTATTCGATGATGACTTTGCACCGGCGGAATTTGTGAAGCTTCTTTGCATAAATCGTCGAGAAACGTTCCCGGTAATTGCGGTGGGGAAAGAAGAACTTGGCGGTGCGATCGATGCCCGTTCGCAGTTCACGGATGTGATAGACTTCCCCCTCCCACCCCGCGCCGAGCCTGGAGACCACTTCAAACTTCCGGGCCAAGATACGGCCCGACTCAAAGTCGAAAGAATCGACACGTTTCTGCCCTGTATGTGTTGCGCCGCCCATGATCTGCTCCTGACGGGTCGCCCCCAGCCGGACGTTGCGTATACGAAATTTCTAGCACACCCCACAGCAAAAGAAAAGAGGTTCTTCAGGTGTGGCTTCCCGCCGCGACCTGCCTTCTGTCCAGGGCCCGGTTGACGATTTGGTTTGTAACAGCTATATAAGGAAGATGCCGAAGCCTGTCAGGCAGTTTCGGCGGCGTGATTGCAATTCAAACCGAGGAGGCTCAAGGATGATGAAAGCGTGGGTAGGGGTGCTCGCGGCGGCCTTGCTCGTCGCCTGTGCAACCTCACCTCTGGGACGCAGGCAACTCAACCTTTTTCCCGAAGCAGAGATGGAGGCCATGGGCGTCGCGGCTTTCCAGCAGGTGAAGGAAAAAGTGCCCCTGTCGAATGACCGGGCGGCAAACAACTACGTTCGCTGCGTAGCCGATGCCGTGACGCGGGACGTACGGGCCAGTGAAACCGCCGCACGATGGGAAGTCGTCGTCTTCGAGAACAAAAGCGCCAACGCGTTCGCCCTGCCGGGCGGTAAGATCGGCGTTTACACGGGCATGCTGAACGTGGCCAAGACACAGCACCAGCTCGCGACTGTCATTGCGCACGAAGTGGCCCATGTGCTGGCCCGGCACGCCAATGAACGGGCCTCGACCCAGTTCGCCACCCAGACCGGCCTCGATCTGCTGGGGGTCCTCACCGGCACGCCGAGCGCGTCCAAGAATGCGCTCCTCGCCGTTTTGGGCGTGGGGGCGCAGGTCGGGGTGATCCTCCCCTTCGACCGGGCCCAGGAAAGCGAAGCCGACCTGCTGGGGCTCGACATCATGGCCAGCGCCGGTTTCGACCCGCGGGAGAGCATCCAGCTTTGGCGCAACATGGGTGCCCAGGGAAAGGCAGCACCACCTGAATTCATCTCCACCCATCCGTCGCATCAGACCCGCATGGCCGACCTGAATGCACGGATGTCCGACGCCATGAAACTCTACGAGCGGGCGCGCCTGCAGGGACGTCGGCCGGTCTGCTCGCCAACAAGATAGCAATATTCGGGCTAGGCAACGCCGACACGGGGCGTTGCATGACCTGCCGCCAGCGCGACTTCAAGGGCCGTAATCTCCTCGGCATTGATGGAGACGCTTTCACCGAACCGCTTGATCCGCCCCGCCACGACCAGCGCACCCGTTCGAAAGAGGGTCGCGCCGACACGCTCCTGCGTGTCTGGAAAGACGGCCAGATCGGCCACACCGGTCTCATCCTCCACCGTCACAAAGACCACCCGCAGCCCGCTTCGGGTCGGCGGTGTGTGCAGGAGAATCTTGATGCCCGCCACGCGCACCGTCTCGCCGTCGCAGCAGCGGTGAAGATCGGCGCACCGCACCACGCCCAGGCGGTCCAGTGCCTCCCGGTGAAGGCCGACCAGATGGACCGTCAGGTCGAGTCCCAGATGCTCCAGTTCGAAGGCGACTTTCTGCGGTAGGGAGAACTCCGTCTGCCCCCGCTCGGAGCCTTGCCAGTTGCCGGCTTCCATACTGCCGAGCAGCCCCCGCCTCGACTCTCCGAAAGCATCGAACAGCCCCGCCAGGATCATCGAGCGAAGCAGATTCCTGTTCACCCGAACCCGGCTGAGAAAGTCCTCCAGGCCGCCAAAGGGCCCCCGGGCCCGCGCCTCCAGGATTCTGCCCAAATGGGCGGGCCCCATGTGCCGTACGCCCCGCAGTCCCACCCGGATGGCGCTCCCCTCCAGGCCATAGCCCGCGGCGCTCCGGTTGAGATCGGGCGGCAGGAGAGAAACCCCCAGCCGGCGGGCTTCGTGCAGCAGGACCCGCTCCGGATACATGCCAGGCAGATTGTTCAGCACACCGATCATGAAGGCTGCTGGATGATAAACTTTCAGGAAAACCGACTGAAACACGATCGCGGCAAACGCGCAGGCATGGGCCTTGTTGAACCCGAAGGCCGCGAGGGTGGTCAGCTCCTGGAAGACCTCTTCCGCGACCCGCCGGTCGATGCCGCGCCGCAGCGCCCCCGCCACGAAAGCCTCCTTCAGCTCTTTCATCTTCTCGGAGCGGGGGTCCTTCATGGCGCGTCGCATCCGATCCCCCTGCCCCAAGGTGAAGCCCGCAATGGCCTGAGCCACCTGCAGCACCTGTTCCTGAAAGAGAACCACCCCATAGGTATCATCCAGGATCGGCAGGAGCGCCCGGTGGGGCAGTACATAGCGCTCCCGGCCCCGTCTCCGGGCAACGAAGGGGCTGACCATGTCGGCCTGGACCGGACCGGGGCGGAAGAGAGAGATGGATGAGACGATATCGGAAAAGCGTCGCGGCCGCAGCTGCCCCAGGAGACTTCGCATGCCGGGCGATTCAACCTGGAAACACCCGAGGGTCTCACCGCTTTCGAGACAGCGGTACACCTGCGGATCGTGCGTGTCCAGATGATCCAGATCGATCGCCCGCCCCTGCTTGCGGAGCAGCTTGTCGGCCTCCTCGATGGCGCTGAGCATGCGCAGCCCGAGCAGATCGGTCTTGATCAACCCCAGAGTTTCCACATCGTCTTTGTCGAAGGCGATGACGGGCCATCCCTTGCGCGAGCGCTGAACCGGCGCGTAATCCTGCATGGGCTCCCGGGAGATGACGACGCCGCCGAGATGAACGGAAATGTGCCTCGGAAACTTGTCGATCCGGCTGCAGACATCGAGCAGGTGGGTGTACTTCTCCGATCGGAGCTCCGAGTCTCTCAGCTCGGGCAGCGCCACGAGCATCTCTCGGATCCTGGAGGCCGGCATATACCGAAAGGAGCGGACCAGCTCATCGAGTTTCTCGTAGCTCAGCCCCATGGCACGGCCCATCTCCCGGATGGCGCTCCGCCCCCTAAAGCGGGAAACCGTGGCCACCATGGCTGCATGCCCCTGGTATCGTGCCAGGGCATAGTCGATGACCTCGTCCCGGCGGCGGGAGTCAAAATCGATATCGATGTCGGGAATGTCCTGCCGCTCGGGATTCAGAAACCGCTCGAAGAGCAGGCCGTTGGCGATGGGATCGACGGGGGAGATCCCCAGCAGATAGGCTGCGAGACTACCCGAGGCGGAGCCGCGGCAGGAATGGCGGATGCCCCGCTCTTCGGCGAAACGGACGAGATCCGCCACCACCAGAAAATAGTCGGAAAAGCCCTTCGCTTCAATGACCGAAAGTTCGACGGCCAAACGCCGCGCGGCCGCCGTGCGCCCCTCGGCAAAGAGCCGGTTCAACCGCCGGTAACAGAGCCGGGCCAGATGGGCTGAAGCCGGCATCCCGTCGGGCATCTCCCATACCGGCGGGCGAGGCGTCTCCAGGGGAAGCTTAAAACGGCACTCCTGGGCAATGAGCTCGGTATTGTGCACCGCTTCACCGTAGCCGCTAAAGAGGCGGGCCATCTGGGTGCCCGATTTCAAATAGTATTCGGCACTCGGCCGCGGCTGCACGTCCCGGTGATGGACGGTGCGGGCCGAGGCGATCAGCGCCCGATGGACGCCATAGTCCTCGGGCGCCAGGAGATGGACATTGTTGGACGCCACCGGCAGGAGTCCCCGGCTCCGGGCAAAGTCCCAGAGCAGGCTCACCCGCTCTCCGTCCCCGGGAAGCCCATGGTTCAGAAGCTCGATCACCAGGGCATCCCTGCCGAAGAGATCGAGGCACCGGCCAGCCAGAGCTTCCGCCCCCGGCCGGTCCCCTGCCGCCAGGCGGTCCGCCAGCGGCGTGCCCAGCAGGGCAAAGAGCTCCCGGCCGTGGGCCGAGAGCATCTCCGGAAGAAAAACCGGCTGCAGCGGGTCCTGCATCATGGCCGCCGAGAGAATCCGGCAGAGATTGCCATACCCCTTGGCGGACCGGGCCAGCAGCACCAGTTTGCCTAGATCCTTCACCGCAATCTCCGCCCCGATGATCGGTCGGATCGAAAGCTCCCGAGCCTTCTTCACAAACTGCACCGCGCCGTAGACCCCGTTGTAGTCGGTCAGGGCCAGTGCCGACATCCCCAGCTCCCGGGCCCGCACCAGCAGCGGCTCGATGGCCGCCGTGCCGTCGTAGAAGCTGAAGTAGGAATGCACATGCAGGTGAACGAAACTCATGTTTTAAATTCCAGAGGAGATTCAGGTTGAAGGTAGAAGGTGGAAGGCGGAGACCTGAGGCCAGAAGACAGATGACAGAGGACAGTCAAGACAGTGGGCGGTGGGCAGTGAGCTGTGGGCAGAAGAGAGAAAAAGCAACTGCAAATCCGGGCGACAACTCTGAACAGCTGCGTTCATAAACGGTCCGGAAAACGGTCCGGACTTATGAGCTGCCTCAGTGGCAGTTGCTCTCTATTTAATTTGTCTTTTTTCCTTCAGGACTGTCTTCTGTCTTCCGCCCACTGTCCTCCGTCTTCGGTCGTTCTGTCATCCGTCCTCTGTCCTCTGTCTTTCCGTCTTCAGCCTTCCACCTTCTACCTTAACCCCTAAAAAGCTCTGTACAGGGCCACGACCTTTCCGACAACGCTAAACTCCGGCCCCTTGGCGGTAACCGTGATCGGTTGATAGTCCGGATTCTCCGGCAGCAGCTTGACCGTGTTTTTCGTCCGCTGGAACCGCTTCACCGTTGCTTCGCCGTCGAGCAGCGCCACCACGATATCGCCGTTCTCCGCCGTGCGGGTTATCTGCACAATGCAGAGATCCCCCTCCTGAAGACCGGCCTCCCGCATGCTGTCACCCTGGATCCGAAGGGCGAAGAGCTGCTTCCCCTTTGCCAGTGCCGGATCGAGCAGGAGCGTTCCCTCCAGGTTCTCCTCGGCCAGAATCGGCGGCCCCGCCGCCACCTCTCCTACGATGGGGACCGCCACCGGCCGGGCTGTTCGAGAGACCGCCGTCAGCTCAATGGAACGGGATTTTCCACGCCGCCGGCGGATCACCCCCTTACGTTCCAAGGCCTTCACGTGCCCCAGCATACTGGAGGGCGCCATGGCAAAATGCTCGGAGAGGTCCCGGATGGACGGCGGGTACCCCTCCGCCTCGAGGAATCGTTCTATCTCGGAGAGGATCTCTCTCTGCCGCTTTGTCAATGCTTTCATGCAGCCAGAATACCTAACATTTGTTAGGTTGTCAACTCGGTTCTTGAGGAAAACTTCTCAGACAAATCCGAAGGACCATTTGGCACATCGGGAGAAGTCAAAAAGTAGTTTTTCTGCCGACATCGGTTGCACGATTTGTGAATTTAGAATATGTTACGGAAGAAATTTCCATGGTACCGGGGCTCCCCCTGTACGATAACCACGATCGCAAGGAGGGTACGCCATGAAGAAGGAGCGAAAGGATGCAATCACTCGGCGGGATTTCATGAAAGCAGCCGGCGCCGGAGCTGTGGCGGCGGGTCTCACCGGTCCGACCATCTTCATCCCCCGCCAGGCCTCCGCCGCCAAGAAGACCCTCCGGATCCTCCAATGGTCTCACTTCGTTCCCCGGTATGACACGGAATGGTTCGACAGTTTTACTCAGAAATGGGGGAAGCGAAACGGCGTGGATGTGACGGTCGACCACATCAGCCTGGCCGAGATCGGCGCCCGCACGGCCGCAGAGATCGCCGCCGGAGACGGTCACGATCTCATTGAGTGGATCACCCCGCCGGCGCAGTTCGAACCGAGCGTGCTCGATCTCACCGATGTCAACCAGGAAGCGGAACGGCGCTTCGGCAAGCAGCATCCCCTCTGCAAACGCAGCTCCCGAAATCCCAACACCAAGAAATACTACAGCTTCTGCCACGGTTGGGTCATTGACCCCGGAGACTACCGCCAGAGCCTCTGGCAGAAGGTGGGCAAACCCGGCGGTCCTGAGAAATGGGAAGACCTCATTACCTACGGCGGCCAGATCAAACGGGAACTGGGGATCCAATTGGGAATCGGCCTGTCCCAGGAACTCGACTCCAACATGGCCGCCCGAGCACTGCTCTGGTCGTACCATACGGGCGTTCAGGATGTGAACGAAAACGTGATTATCAACAACGACCGGACCATCGCGGCCGTCGAATTCATGGCCCGGCTCTTCAAAGAAGCCATGACCCCCGAAGTCTTCGCGTGGGGCGCTGTCTCCAATAATCAGGCCCTGATCGCAGGGCGGGCCTCCTACATACTCAATTCGATTTCTGCATACCGCTCTGCTCAGAAACAGGTGCCGGAGATCGCCAAGGACGTCTTCTTCGTGCCCCCCCTCAAGGGTCCCGAAGGCACGCGCTGGAGCAGCGAGCACGTCATTTATGGCTATATCATCCCCAATTACTCGAAAAACGCCGACATCGCCAAGAAATTCCTGCTTCATCTGATCGAGAATTACGATCAGGCCATGTATAACAGCGAGCTCTACAACTCACCAGCCTTTTTCGATGCCCCCATCCCCACGGGCAAGCGCGGGTACGCGACCGTCGAAGGCGCCAATGTGCTGCGGGATCTGCACAACGCGTGGTTTGACGACGATCCCTTCCGGTCCCCCGGGGAACCGAAGGGCAAACTCTCGGTCCTCAAAGATGCGGAAAAATGGAGCACCAATGTGGGCCATCCCGGTCCCGCCAGTCCGGCCATCGGCGAAGTCTTTGCCACCTTCGTCCTGCCCAACATGATGGCCAACGCCGCACGCGGGATGAAGCCGGACCTGGCAGTGGCGCAGGCCGAAACCCTCATCAAGCCGATCTTCGAGAAGTGGCGACAGAAGGGGCTCGTGGGCGGCACCATGTAGGATCCGCGCCCTCAGGCGGGCCTGACAACTCTCCAATATGAGATCCGTCTCGGCCCGGGAATGTTTGACACCCGGGCCAGCGGGGTTTCTTCCCATCCACTCTGCAGGTGAAAAAAAGCGGCGCACGGGGTTGCATCATGGGGGCAGTGGAAGTCACGAAACTGGTTAAGCGCTTCGGCCGGGTGACCGCTGTAGACGGCATCGATCTCGCCAGCCGGGACGGCGAATTCCTGGTACTGCTCGGCCCTTCGGGCTGCGGCAAGACCACGCTGCTCCGGATGATCGCGGGCCTCGAGGAGCCCACTTCTGGCGAGGTGATCATCGGCGGACGCAATGTCACGACCCTTCCCCCCAGGGTCCGCAATATCGCCATGGTCTTTCAAAGCTATGCCCTCTATCCGCAAATGACGGTCTTCAAGAACATCGCATTTCCCCTGCGCGCACTCCGTATGCAGCGGGACATTATCCGGGAGAAGGTCGAGTGGGCGGCGGGCATGTTCAAGATCGATCAGCTTCTGGAGCGCAAACCTCGCGAGCTCTCCGGGGGCGAGCGGCAGCGGGTCGCCCTGGCCCGAGCCATGGTGCGCGAGCCGACGGTCTTTCTGCTCGACGAACCGCTGTCCAACCTCGATGCAAAGCTGAGAACGGCCGCACGGGAAGAGCTGAAGCATCTTCAGAAGCGCATCGGCATTACCATGCTCTACGTCACCCACGACCAAGTTGAGGCCATGGGTTTGGGCGATCGCATCGTCGTCATGAATAAGGGAAGTATCCGTCAGGTGGGCACCCCGCAGGAGATTTATCACAAACCCAACGACAGCTTCGTGGCAACCTTTGTGGGCTCCCCGCCGATGAATCTTCTGGAAATGGGCGACGTGCTCGTCGGATTTCGTCCGGAGTGCTTCCGCCCTGCCGAAACAATCGATACTCCGGAGGCGATGGAAGAGTTGCAGTTCACGGTGAGCTGGGTGGAGGACCTTGGATCGGATCGCCTGATCTACGGAAACCTAGGCAGCGACTATGGAGACCAGCACGCAGTGGCGAAGTTGGCCTTCAACGTCACCACACCGGTGGAGGTGGGAAAACGCTACCCCTTTGCCGTGCTCAAAAAGGACGTGAACGTCTTTGACCGAAAGACGGGACTGCGAACGGAGAAGCGTGTTTCGCTGAGCGGATAACAGGGAATAGGGCAAAATGGAAAAGAGCGCGCCGACACCGCCAAATCTTCGAGCCTCGATCTGGGACAATGAGCGTCTCCTCGGTCACCTCATGATCGCACCGGCCGTTCTTTACGTCGTGGCCCTGGTGGGCTTCGCGTTTGTCCTGGCTGTTCTCTATAGCCTCAGCGACGCCACCACCGGCGATCCGAGCCTCCACATCGTTGGGTTCAAGAACTTCCGCGCCGTTATCGGCGATCCGGTCTTTCAGAAATCCCTGAAGAACACCTGCATCTTCACCTTTGCCTCGCAGATTCTCGTGCTGATTCTCTCCAAGATACTGGCCCTCGCGTTGATGCAGAAATTTCGGGGCAAATGGCTGGTCCGGTTTCTCATTCTGCTCCCCTGGACGGCACCGATTGCCTTGGGCGTCATCGGCTGGATGTGGATTCTCGATTCCATCTTCAGCCCCATCGACTGGCTGCTGAGATATGCCGGTCTTCTCGGAGGGCAGAATGCGCTCCTCGGACCCAATCCCAACATGTACTGGCTGGGCGTGCCGACGCTGGCGATGATCTCGATCACGGTGGTTCATGTCTGGCGGATGCTCCCGCTGGCGACGGTGATTCTGCTGGGCGGACTGACGTCCATTCCCCAGGACATCCTCGATGCCGCCGAGGTCGACGGGGCAGGCTTCTGGCGCCGGCTCTTTCAGATCATGATCCCCATGCTCCTGCCGATCATGAGCATCGCGGTGCTTTTCGGTGTGATCTTCACCTTCACCGACATGACGGTGGTCTATATCCTGACCCGGGGCGGGCCGGTGCACAGCACCCAGGTGCTCGCCAGCTGGGCTTTTTTCAAGGGAATTGAAGGGGGCGATTTGGCTCAGGGAGCGGCCATTGCGCTCTTTCTCTTCCCGGTGCTCGCAGGCGTGGCCATTCTTATCTTACGACTGGCAAAACGAACGGAGGTCACCTGATGTCGGCACTGAAAAAGGCCGCCCAACGGGGAACGCTCTACAGTGTGGTGCTCTTCTTTGTTCTTTTCAGTGTGTTCCCGTTCTTCTGGATGCTGATCACGACGTTCAAGCGGGACCACGATCTCTTTGCCCCAGAGAACAATCCTTTCCTGATCAATGAGCCACCGACACTGGAGCACCTCAGCTTTCTGATTTTCGACACCCATTTTGTGAAATACCTCATCAACACGCTCTATGTGGGGCTCGTGGTCGTGGTCATCACGGTGGCCATCGCCGTGCCTGCCGCCTACAGCCTCGCCCGGTGGGCCGGGCGGTGGGGGGCCAATCTCGGCATCGGCATCTTTCTCACCTATCTTGTGCCGCCCACCATGCTTTTTATCCCGCTCGCCCGGGTCATCTCGACACTGAACCTCAATGAGTCCCTCTGGTCTTTGATTCTCATTTACCCGACCTTTACCATTCCCTTTTCAACCTGGCTCCTCATGGGGTTTTTCAAGTCGATCCCCAAGGATATCGAAGAACAGGCCATGATCGACGGCCACAGCCGCTTCGGAGCCATGTGGCGGGTCATCTTTCCGCTCTCCATGTCCGGAATCCTGACCATCGTGGTCTTTTCCTTTACGCTCACCATGCACGAGTTCATCTATGCACTCGCCTTCATTTCTCAGTCTACTTTGAAGACCGTGAGCATCGGGGTCCCCACCGAGCTGGTGCGCGGCGACGTGTTCCGGTGGGGTCCCCTCATGGCGGGTGCCTTGATTCCGAGCATCCCTGTCGCCATCCTCTATACCTTCTTCCTGGACCGATTCATCGCAGGGTTTACGGCTGGAGCCATTAAATAAGCTCTACCTCTCCCCGCAGCCGGTACCAGGTACTGAACTGGATACCCGGTACGCTCATCGTTTCAATACCATCGTTAAATACATTCATTTTACCCGCTGCCGGGTATTCTCAATACCGGTACTCTCCATGTAAGACACTCTCATTATTCAGAACTTGACACCAAACACTGCACTGCCCGTCAAGTTGAACCCTTACCTGTGTACCAAGTACCTGTACCAAGTACCTGTACCAAGTACCAGGTACCAGTATCCGCTTTAACAGCCTGGGGTCTGGCCCGTGAGTACCGGCGCACAATTACCTGTAAGCACCTACCTGCAAGCATCTTGGCTGCAAGTGCCTGCAAGTACCTGGCACCTGCAATGGTACCTGCACTATACGTACACTACCCGGCGAGACTTGCATACAACAGTTTATCT
>CAMYMF010000032.1 GCA_947259355.1 uncultured Nitrospirota bacterium
GCTCTTCAAGGAGATCGGAACCAAGAAGATCGGCCCCAAGACACCGCTGACAGAGAAGCTCGTGAAAACCCCCTGCATCGTGGTCGCCACCTCCGGGATGTTGAGCGAGAAAACGCCAGCCAACCGCCTGGCGCAGGCGATGCTGGAAGACCCGAAACACGGCATATTCTTTGTGGGGTATCTGGACGAAGACACGCCCGGCGCCCAGCTCCTGTCTGCAGCACCGGGAGATGAAGTCTTGCTGGACAGTGAGGAACCGCCGCGAACCAAGAACTGTGACGTCCAGTCTTTCCGGTTCTCTGCGCACAGCCACCGGGGCGAGATTCTGCAGCTCATCGAACGCCTGCGCCCACAGCAGGTGATCCTCGTTCACGGCGATGCGGGGGCCATCGGCTGGACCGCGGAAATGATCCGGCAGAACCACCCCAACATGGAGGTCATCGTTCCCGAAACGGGCGTGGAGGTGCCGCGTGGATGGTGGCCGATAAAAGATGTCGGGTTGTTCGGACGCCGGCGACCCGGAGGCCCTACAACCAATGGTTCCGTCCTTTCATGGTCTGAAGCGCTGCACCGGCGGCCCCGATAACCCCGGCATTGTCACCGAGCTTGGCTCGCACAATCTGCGCCCGAATTCTGGGCACTTTGAAGGCCCGAACCGTCACCTCCTCTTTGACAATGGGGATGAAATCCCGCCAAGCCGCCGTGACTCCCCCGCTGAGAACAATCATCTGCGGATTGAATGTATTGACCATGTTCGCAAGGCCGATCCCAAGGTATCGCCCCATCTGGCGAATCACACGAAGACAGACGTGGTCTCCGGCTTTGGCGGCTCTGAACACCTCAGGTGCGGTGAAGACATCCTCGCGCCCTTGAAAGCTTGTCTTGAGGATCGAATCCTCTCGGATCAGCCGCCGCTTCACCTCCCGGACGATTCCCGTGGCCGAGGCATAAACTTCCAGGCATCCGGTATTGCCGCATTTGCACTGCGGACCATCGGGATTGACCGTTGTGTGCCCCAATTCGGCGGCCATGCCATCCTCGCCATGCCAGACTCGACCGTTGAGAATAATGCCACCGCCCACTCCTGTTCCCAGCGTCAGACAGATCAAGCTATTGACCCCCTTACCCGCACCGACCCACTTCTCGCCATAGGCTGCTGCATTGGCATCGTTTTCGACCACCACCGGCAGGGAGATTCTCCGGCGCACAATGGCTTTCAAAGGAACCTCGACCCAGTCCGGCAGATTGGGTGAGGAAACGATGATGCCGCGGCGGACAAAAATCACCCCCGGCGCACCGATGCCCACGGCCTGCGGACGGCGGCCCGCCTTTCTTTCCCGCTTCACCGAATGTTCGAGCATCTGAAGCAGCTTCTCGATAACCAGATCCTTGCCTGCTTCGGGATCGGTGGATTGTTTTGTCCGGTGTAAAACCGCGCCCTGCATGGAGATCGCGGCCACCCGGATATTCGTTCCCCCCAGATCCACGCCGATAATGGATTTTTTCATGGGATCTTTCGTTGGGTTAGCCCGCGCATTGCCCGAGCCGACCGACTACAAGGCAGGATGGCCTGTTCCATGCCGGGGCAGCGAAAACATTCTGCGCCTTGCCTGTGGCGCCTCTCCCGTATCTCATGACGATCACGCAGGCAGCATGTGTCTCGACAGAAAACGATTCGCTCAAACACTCCACATGATCGCTTCAAAATGTTCGGACGGCACATGAAAGGAAAGAGGGGATCCCAGTGGCCACTTTTCAAGCTCCATCCCCTTTCGTTCGACCCGCACGAAGAAGCTGACCCTGTCCCCCACCGACACGTTGAGCTGGGAGAACGGTATCGCCACTTCCATGATCCGCTCCCATGCCACGTTCGACAGGGCTTCCTCGGCTTCGCCATTTCGGGAAAGCGCCCCTCGTATGCTCTCCTGCTCGAAGCAGAGGCGCACCCGCAGCCCTGCAGGCTCCACAAAGTGGATGTCAAAAGTAAGCTTGCGCATTTCCTTCGCATCCATGCGCCCCGAGGGATCTAGCCTGACAAAAAGGGTTTTCAGATCAAACCCGAAGTAGATGCGGCGGATAAGCGCGTCGGCCTGATGCATGGTGCCGCCCACCGTGCTCACGTCGTAGAGAGCCGCGGAAATCCATTCGTAGTAACTGGTGACCAATCCATCGACTACCGGCTGAATGAAGGCCGTGATTTCGGAAGTGACCGCCGGCCCCTTTTCCCGGATGATGGGAATGAACAACTTGTCCGGCGGCGTCTCACCCATCAGGGTATAAACGTTGGCCAGATGCTTGCGGTAAAGCTCATCGAAATCCTTGTCGTTTTGGGAAGAATGATCGTCTCCGTACCACCAGTTCCAGTCGCTCCCTTCAGCGATATAGATCTCCCGCCATGCCTTTTCCAACTTCACGGGATCCAGCTTGTCCGCGTCGTCTCGTTGTGCGCGCGCGAGAAACTCACGGGTCTCATAGAGATAGTCCCACGCTTTATTGTCCTCCTCATGGCCGATCCAGACGCGGAAATTATGGTTGATCCAGGAGCCTGAGTGGAGGCGCGGTAGCGTCCGCTTCGGTGGGTACCGTTCCAGATAATCTCCGACCGTCGTCGTCTCGATCAGCGGATCCTCACTCAGTCGGGTGTAGAATTCGGTGAAGAAGTCCCACCCATCGTTCCGGTAGTGCTCCCAGGCATTCTCGCCATCCAGGATGACCGTGACCAGCGGCGCTTCCTGATGGTCAATGGTCGCCTTGCGGATCTGGTGGATGTGGTGCAGAAAGTCCATGGCGGCATCACGGGGATCCCAGCGGGAGTAAACGAAACCGATGAGATCGGACAGGCCGTGATCCCGGAAAACAATGTCCAAGGACCTCCCCTGTGCCTCCACCCGGTAGGCTCGATAAAGAAAATCCCTCCTTTCCTTCTTCTGCTTTGCCACATCCGGAAGGAGAGAGCAGATCAAGATCTCCTCGTCCGTCGCAATCCAGCGGATTCCTGAGTCGGCGACAATGGGGATGATTTCCTCCGACACGGAGCCCTCGGAGGGCCACATGCCGACCGGCTTTTGCCCGAAGAGCTTCTCGTGATAAGCCACGGCCATCTCCACTTGCCGACGGGCGTCTTCAGGATGAATGAACTGATGCCGGGGCAATTGAATCTGCGGACAAGCATCCCGGGCACGATCCGTATTGCAAACCAGCGGCAAAATGGGATGATAGAAGGGCGTGGTCGAAATCTCGATCTGCCCCGTTTCGGAAAGTGACTTGTATTCGGGTACAATGGAGCGCATCACTTCGATCTGCTTCTGCAGCAGCAGCCCCTTCTCCTCCTCTGTATAACCTTCCCCTTTGGCCAGCAGCCCCTGCAGGAACGGATCGGTCCGCTTGAAGAGCGGGTCGAACCACGTCAGGTTGAAATAAACCTGCAGATCTAGGAAGTCCTGTACGCTGAAAATCTTCCGGACCCGCTCCAGGTGCTTTTCGCCGGCTTGGAAACCGCGCTTTTTCAACAGATGCCAGTACCGCGGATAGGGCTTCACCATGTTTTCCCACTCCGCGAAGAAGAAGCTCTCCAGCACGGCGATCTGTTCCTGTCCGTTCAACTCCGCCGCCGGTTTCAGCGAAAGGTCCATGAAGAGGTCTTTGGCCTGATTGTCCGTGTAATCGAGAATCTGTTCGAGCAGGCAAGGCACCAGATTGAACGTCTGCCGAATGGCGGGGTACTCGCGCAGGATGGCCACCATGTCATAGTAGTCCTTGATCCCGTGCATCCGCACCCAAGGCAGACGGTACTCGGCTTTCACCAGGTCTTTGTAATAGGGCTGATGCATATGCCAGACGATGGACAAATAGATGGGCTTATTCGATGTGGACATTATGCGATCCCCCAAAACGGAACCGATCCAAGAGGGCAGCAGCCGGTGCTAGACTGCCCTCACCGCCCGAGCTCGGTGAACCCATCGCCCGGACGGATCTCCCTGGGACTGAAAAGATAGACCACTTCGTTTTCCTTGACTAGGCCCAGTTCTTCACGGGCGATGCGCTCCACCGTAAACGGGTCTTGCCGCACGGCCAGGATTTGCTCCCGCAGCACCCGGTTCTGTTCCCTCAGCCGCTCGTTCTCCTGCATCCAGCGCTCTTTTTCCCCCTGCATACGCTGCAAATGCAGGAGACTCTTGTCACCCAACAGAGACGTGAACAGGAAGAATACCGCCGATAGGAAAAAGACCAGACCCAACGCCGCCCTCGTATTGCGACCACCGGAGGAGGGGTCTCTCTTCTTGTCTTCCTTTGCAGATCTGTTCTGTTTCACGCGCTGCCCATCTGATCGCTTTGTCGCGCAACCTCGTCCGCCTTCCGATGACAGGAAGACTGAGGTGCCCGCATCGCTCCCGGACGCTGACGAACCCACCCAAGAATGAGCCTCCGCAACTCTCTATGCTCCTGTCATTGCTACAATATTCTGAAAAAACTTATGGTAACACAGTCGTATCGCTATGCCAATGAATTTTGCCGAACCATCACTGCTCACTCTTTGCGAACAAAGCGTGTTTCCGAGTGCGCCGAACGTTTTCGGCTCGCCGCCCAGAGCATCTGCCGGCAGATGCCTCTGAGAATTCGCACTTCTCTTTCATCGAGACGTGCCCGGCCAAAGATCCTGCGGATGTCCCGCATGATGTGGGCGGGATTTTCCCCGTTCAAAAAGCCGACGGATGCCAGGGCCTGTTCCATATGCCGATACATCCCCTCCAGGGCCTTTGTATCTGCACCGGGCCGGGCTATCGACACGCTCGACCCAGAGGCCGCCAAGAAAAGCTCATAAGCGATGACCATGAACGCGTGGGAAAGGTTCAGGGAGTGACATGCAGCACTGGTGGGGATGCTCACAAACTCCTGGCACAGATCGAGCTCGCGGTTGGACAGCCCGCTGTCCTCCCTTCCGAAAAGCAGCCCGATGCGATCGGTCGTGTGAATGGACAGCAGCCTATGGGCCAATTGTCGCGGTGTCTGTGCCTCAAAACGAAAACGTTCGCGATTGCGAGGAACCGTCCCGACGACCAGATGGCAGTCGGCCAACGCGGGGGCCAACGCTTCGAAGACTTGCGCCTCCGCCAAGATGTCCCGACCCCGCACCGCCATCCATCGCGCCATGTCTGCCTGGTGATCGCATGGAGCGACCAGCCGCAGCTTGTTGAGGCCCGTGTTCATCATCGCTCGCGCCACGGAACCCACATTGCCCGGTTGCTGCGGGCGGTTGAGCACAACGGTAATACGGTCCAAATGTTGCCGCATGGCGCCTCCCGGGTGGCCTCATGATAACCTACACAGCCCATTTGTCAACGTCACCTTTGGACGCTGGGTGGAAAGGCATGACTCGCAGCTCACGGGGAAAGCTTGGGAGCGAGCCGGTCGATCCGAAAGTGCTGCAGGATTGACGGAAAATCAGCGGCACGGAGAGGGTGGTTGCCCATCCCGAAGAGATGGGTGTCGCAGGTGCAGTCCGATGCACCAAATCGAGGAATGGACCAGTCGGCCATCTGCCGGACGGCTCCAGCCATCGCACACTCGAGGCGGCTCGTTGTACGGACAGGAAAAGCACCCACAAACTCGGCGGCCTGCCTCAAATGATCAATATGCCAGAACTGCCGCTTGCGGCGCTGGCGGTGCCGCCGGATCCGCTGAGAGAGGTTGCGCATGCCTGAGCCCACGTAAAGATAGTAACCCGGCGGAAAGCGGATGGCACCCAATTTTCCAATGCCGAGGCGTCGCAGCCGCGGGAGACGTAACACGAGAATGTAGGTGCCCCGATCCGACCCTTCCTGCTCGAAGATCCGCCAGGGGATCTGCAGCGAACGGACTTCTTTCTTCGGCGTCATGTTTTCGCGCCACCCCACCCCCACGGCAGTGGTGAACACACTGTGTCGCAAAGCATGCAGCGTTCGCGCAAAACCGGGATCGGTGTGATAATCGGGCAGAAAAAAGCGGACCCCATCGGAGTGGACAACAAAAAGTACCCCCACCCGCAGATCCGGGCGGGCGAGACGGGCGAGCTCTTCCAGGTGTCGACGGCCCCGCTCCGTCACGGCATCGGGAAACATGGCGAGCCTCTCTCCGAAAAGCGTGCACGATTTGACCTCCAGGATCATTTGGCCCGCGGGGCCCTCCAGGAGGAAATCAAATCGGCTGTTGCCCATGCTTATTTCCGATCGAACCACGCCATAGGAGACGAGTCCGGGAACGGCTTTGCGCGCGAGCAAATCCGCTGCCACTCGGTTGTTCAGATGGGTGTGTAGAAAAACAGGCCGGCCCGCTTTGTCAACCCCCACGGCGGTGTAGCGCGTCTTTCGGGACACCGACGGCACGGCCTTTGCCAGATAGAGTTTCCGACCGGGAATCAAAAGTTCCAGAAGTTTTCCCGAGTTGGGAAGATGGGCCTGCACCGCGCGCCCATTGACAGCACAGCTCACCGCAAAGCGATTGAGGCGACGTTTGAAAATCCCCGACTCGATTGTCCCGAACCAGGGGTTCCTGCCCGCAGCCATATGTCTCTCCTGTCGGCGGCCCATGCCGGATCGTTTTCTCCGGAGGTTGCTTTTGCTGGACGGGCTATAGTATATAAGAATTGAAAGATATCACAAGGAGCAAACGGATGGGCCTGTTTTCACGGAAGACCCGATTGACCCAGCTCTCCCACGGCGCCGGTTGAGCCTGCAAACTGAGTCCTTCGGACCTGTCCCAGGTGCTGGGGCAGCTGCCTGTCATCGAAGATCCCGATCTGCTGATCGGCAGTAACACAGTCGACGACTCCGCTGTCTACCGTATCAACGACCGCCAAGCGCTGGTGCAGACCGTCGATTTTTTCCCGCCCGTGGTGGACGACCGGGAACCGAAGTACGGGCTGGTGGTTACGGCCATCGCGAACATTGATGATGTCGTGCACAATGCCGGCGCCCGGGTCGGCGATGAACTGTTGCTGACCAAGCCCCTGGGGAGTGGGATCCTGATCTCCGCCATCAAACGGGACCGCCTGGACACTGCCGGAATCGAGAAGGTTTCGATCCTGATGGCCACCCTGAACCGGGACGCAGCCGCCGCCATGAAGACGGTCTCGGCCCACGCCTGCACCGACATCACCGGCTTCGGCCTCCTGGGGCATCTGCGTGAAATGACGAGCGCCTCTGGCGTCGGTGCCGAGGTCTATTTCGATCAGGTCCCCACCCTGGACGAGGTCTGGTCGCTCGCCACTGGGGGCAATATTCCGGGCGGGACGCGGGACAACCTCGCTCTTCTCGAACAGACGCTCCAGTGGGACCCCGCCCTTACCGAGCAGCAGAAACTCGTCCTCTGCGACGCGCAAACCTCCGGTGGACTGCTCATCGCCGTCGATTCTCGCGAGACGGCTAAGCTCATGACGGCCCTGCAGGAGCGGCAGACTCCTGCCGCCCACCGGATTGGCAGAATCATTGAGGATCCCTCCGGCGCAATTCGCGTGCTGCCGACAGCCCCCCGCTCTTAGCGCCGAACGATCGACACGGGAGCAGGGTGCCACGATCCGCGCCAACCAATTGAAATGAAGGGAGGCAGTGTCCATGGACTGGCAGGTCTTTTTCACAACTTTTGGCTTGCTCTTCCTCGCCGAACTCGGTGACAAGACGCAGCTGGCGGTTGTCTCGCTGGCAGCGGTCAAGGAGAGCCGCCTTTCAGTCTTGCTCGGCGCCGTCTTCGCCCTGAGCCTCGTGACGCTCATGGGGGTCGCGCTTGGCAGTCTGCTGGGTCACTGGATACCGAAAGATTGGATGCACCGCGGGGCGGGGATTCTGTTTATTCTCTTCGGCCTCATGCTTCTCCTGCAAAAGAGTGCTACCTGATCGGGCTCACAGCCCGGCGGCACTTCGCAGAAGCAACACGGCATTGGCCCCGCCGAAGGCAAAGGAAGCACTGAGGACGGTGTCGATCGTCGTCGTCAGCACCGCGTCGCGGACGAAATGGAGCGGACAATCCGGATCGGGATGATCCAGATTGAGCACCGGCGGCACTCGATTCTCCTGGATGGACCGCACCGAGGCAATCGCCTCCAAGGCGCCGCTCGCCCCCAACAGGTGACCGGTCATCGATTTGATGGCACACACAGGAATGCTTGCGGACCGCCCGCCGAGCGTCTTTTGCAGCGCGAGGGCTTCGATCCGATCGTTGAGACGGGTGCCCGTTCCGTGGGCATTGATCAGGTCGATCTCCTCCGGGCCCACGCCGGCATCGCTAAGCGCGGCATCGATGGCCGCAGCCATCCCTACCGCCGCTGGGTCAGGCGCAGTGACGTGATAGGCATCCGTGCTAAGCCCTGCGCCCAGCACCTCTCCTAGAATCGCTGCGCCCCGGCCTGCTGCATGCTCGAAACTCTCCAGCACAAGAATCCCGGCTCCCTCGCTGACGACGAAGCCGTCCCGCCCGGCGTCAAAGGGACGACAGGCTTTTTCGGGCGCGCCGTTTCTGCGGGACAAGGCCCGGGCCCGGCTGAACCCTCCGATCACCAGGGGGGTGACGGGCGCTTCGGCGCCGCCGGTGATCACGAGCTCCGCGTCGCCCGATCGAATCATCCGCGTCGCCTCCGCGAGCGCATGGGCGCCGGATGCACAGGCCGTCGAGACGGCCAGGGAAGGGCCGCGGATTCCGTACTGCATGCAGATCAGTGCCGGGGCCTGATTGATCAGCGATGATACGGTCAGAAAGGGGGAAAGCCCGCGATAACCCGATGTCGCATAGGCGGCGCCGTTCGCCTCCAGGGTGGAGATGCCGCCGCGGCTCGTTCCGACAACGACGCCGGCCCGCTCCCGTCGCCATGGGGACCGATGGAGGCCAGCTTGGCGGAAAGCCTCATCGCAGGCTGCGAGGGCATACAGAGTGAACGGGTCGAGACGACGCGCCGCTTTGACCGACAGACCCGGCACGGGCCGAAAACGACGAACCTCGCCCGCAATACGGCAGGGCAGAGCGGATGAGTCAAAGCGGGAGATCCGACCAATCCCGGAGTGCCCTCGCAGCAGGGCTGCCCAGGTCTCCTCGACGCTGTTTCCGAGAGGACTCACCGCCCCCAGGCCGGTGATGGCAACGCGTGTTCTCATCCTGGAGCCAACCTCTTCAAAGAAGACTCTTCGCCCGGGAAGTGCAGGCCGTCAAGTTAAACCAATGTGGGCTTCGCCGTCAACAGAATTGTGCACTCAGGTTGACAAGGCGGCAGCAGCACAGTCCCTGTAAAAACAATGCGTTTGAGAAGGCCCGGAGGCACCGCCGGTGGCCATCGTTGCCGTTTCGCGCTATAGTACTGAGTCGAACAGCGGCGCACCGACTCGATATATCGAGCACCCCGGCGGATACAGCGTTGGTGAACCCCGAGAACGGCCGGTGAGACTGGTAGTATGGTTTGATGCAAATTCTTGCTTCGCGGGAGGGTGGTTTTTGAAAGAAAATAGGCAAGTTCTTATTCTCGGAGCGACGGGATTCGTCGGAAAGCGCCTCGTCACTGCGCTGAGTGAGCAGAGGATTGCCGTGCGGGCCCTGATTCGCGATCGTGCTAAGGTTAATGGACTCTGGAGCGGGAATGCCAACGTTGAACTGATCGAAGGGGACCTACTGGAGCCGGCCAGCTTGCGCGATGCGCTCCACGGTGTCGACATCGCCTATTATTTGGTCCACTCCATGGGTGGCACCAGTCTCTTCAGCAATCTCGAGTATGCTGAGAAAGACAAGCGGGCGGCCCGCAACTTCACGACCGCGGCCGAGGCGTCCGGTCTGAAACGCGTCATCTATCTCGGCGCCTTGGGAGAAGCCGCAGAGGACCTCTCGGAGCATCTGCACAGCCGTGCCCAGGTCGCCCAAATCCTCACGTCGGCCAACGGGACATCGGCCACCATCCTGCGGGCCGCCATCATCATCGGGGCCGGCGGGGCCTCGTTCGAAATGCTCCGCTATCTGGTGGAAAGGCTCCCCGTCATGGGATGTCCGCGCTGGATCGATACGCGCATTCAGCCCATCGCCATCCGGGACGTCCTGGCCTATCTTGCAGGCTGCCTCGCCCATCCGGAGACGGCCGGGCAGACCTATGACATCGGCGGACCGGAAGTGATGACCTACCGGGAGATGATGCAGGCCTATGCCCGGGCACGGGGCCTGTTGCCCCGACTGATTTTTCGGGTCCCCCTGTTGACGCCGCTTCTTTCCGCCTACTGGGTCGATCTGGTGACCCCCGTTCCCTCGGGCGTGGCCCATCCGCTAATCGAGGGGATGAAGAACGAGGTCGTCTGCCGGGAGGACCGCATCCGAAACATCATCCCCATCGAACCGACGCCCTTCGCCGAGGCGGTGCGGACGGCCGTCTCTGAGGAGACCTCCGGTCCCGGCGTCAGGGGGTGCTGAATGGAAGTTGCCGCGTCCGTCATCATCCGTGCACCCATGGAGGTCGTCTGGCAGACCTTTGTTGACGTGGCGTGCTGGCAGGACTGGAATGAGGTCATTGAAAATCGTACCGCCGCCCAGCAAAGTGCGCTTGCCGAAGGAAGCCGGCTGCAGTTCTGCATCCGACCCTTTGCCTTTCCGATTGCCTTCGAGCCGGAGATTCAGGAGATCGTCCCCCATGAACGGGTGGTCTGGACCGGCGGTCGATACTGGATTCACGCCCGGCACGAGTTTCTCTTCGAAGACTTCCACGGCACCGTTCGGGTAACAAGCCGCGAGGTCTTTGAAGGACTGCCTCTCGTCTTAGCCGGTTTCATTTTTCCGAAGAAACGAATCCGGAGAATGGTCATGGCCCTTCTGGACGACCTCAAAAATGCCGCGGAAAGCCGCCTGTTAACGGAGAGTCAAGGCACCGCCGCCAAGGAGGGCATCCCCCGATGAGCGACCGGATTCGTGTCGGCATCAGTACCTGTCTGCTCGGCGAGGCGGTCCGTTATGACGGCGGGCATAAACTGGATCACTATCTAAAAGAAACGCTGGGCCAGTTCGTGGAGTGGGTGCCGGTGTGTCCGGAGGTGGAATACGGACTGCCGACGCCGCGGGAAGCGATGCGCCTCGTGGGTGATCCGGACACCCCCCGCCTGGTCACGACCCGCACGGGGCTGGACCATACCGCGGGGATGCAGCGCTGGGCGCGAAAACGTGTGGATGCCCTGGCCGCAGATAATCTCTGCGGATTTGTGTTCAAGAGTAAGTCCCCCAGTTCCGGAATGGCCCGGGTCAAAGTCTATCCCAAATCGGGGATCCCCGTCAACAAGGGGGTCGGGATCTTCGCTCGCGCCTTCATGAAACGCTTCCCGCTGCTACCCGTGGAAGAAGACGGCCGCCTCCACGATCCGCGCCTTCGGGAGAATTTCGTCGAGCGCCTTTTCGTCTACCGGCGCTGGGCTGCGTTCCTCAGGGAGGACGGATCTCTGAAAGGTCTTATTGATTTCCACTCGGATCACAAGCTGCTGATCATGTCCCACAGCCCGAAGCATTTACGGATCCTCGGAAACCTTGTGGCCAGCGGCAAGAAGATGCGCCGGTCCGAGCTTCTCCAATCATACACCCGAACGCTCATGGAGGCCCTGCGGCTTCTGGGGACCGTTCGCAAGAACACCAACGTGCTGCAACACATGCTGGGCTATTTCAAGAAAGAACTGTCCGTCGATGAGAAGCAAGAGCTTCTGGACGTCATCGAGCACTATCATCGCAGTCTGGTGCCCTTGATCGTGCCGGTGGTCCTCTTTCAGCACTATGTCCGCAAATACGACCAGCCGTATCTCAAACGGCAGCACTACCTCAACCCCCATGCCGCAGAGCTGATGCTCCGCAATCACGTTTGAACGGTCCCTTCCGGCACCTCCTGGCAATGGCCCCCGTGTATGTCGCGGGCCCCCGCCAAGGTCTCCAGATGGTCTGACGCATGACTCGCCCGGGCGTTGGTCTACAGAGAGATTTTGGGGTTGTCGGCAAGGTGGGGGTACTTCTGCGTGTCGCGGGGGATCACAAAGAGCAACCCCGTCAGATCCGGGCTGAGCACAGGGGCCATCCGAGATGGGCAGGGCTGCCCCCCGGCATCAGTAGCGAGCACGCCATGGCGTATCTCACGATCCAGGGCGCGCAGCCGTCCGGCCACTGCGCCCGGTCCGAGAGGCTCTTCATGGGGAATCTCTTTCTTTACCACGACACGTTCACAGATGCACGGCGAGCTCCGCGCTCTTCTTGATCGGCCGTCCAATTCCTACAGCCATGCATCACAGAGATGCCACCCGCTCGACATAGGCATCCATATCGAACTTCGACCGGCACCCCCGCGCACTCATGTAGCGGATCTTGCCAAAGACGGGCCGCCCTCCCCAGGCCCGATCGTGGACGCCGCCCACACTCCAGGCAATGCCCGTATACCCATTGGGATCGCGCCCGTCGAGTTCATACTTGTCGTTGAGGTAGATGGCGATCTTCATGGCCTGGGCCGGCGTCTTGGTCCATTCCAGGATCTTCTTGGCCCAGTACATCCGCATGTATCCGTGCATCTTGCCCCGTCGAACCATCTCCATCTGCGCCGCGTTCCAGATGGGATCGTGCGTGCGGCCCTGCTCCAAGAGCGCTTTCGAGTAGAGATATTCCCGGGGATCCGCCCGGTGGGCGTCGAGCGTCTTCCTGGCCCAGTCCGGAAAACCCGCCACCCTATCGTAGGCCCGGTTGTAAAAGCAGAAATTGTCCGACAACTCCCGGCGAACCACCAATTCCTCAAGAAAAGCTTCCTGAGCGCGGGTGTCTCCCCCGACCGCCTCCACTTCCAGGGCCACCCGTTGTGCAGAGAGCTGCCCGAAATGCAGATAGGGGGAGAGATGGGATTGCCCATCGCGGCTCGGGTCGTTGCGATCCTGATCGTAGCGCGCAAGCTTCTTGGACAGGAAGCGGCGAAGGGCTGCGCGGGCCGCCTTTTCGCCGGGACGGATCCAGTCAACTTCGCCGACAGAGCGATCCACCTTAAGGGATCTGTGCACCTTTTCCCAGTCGATCCTTTCGGGTTTTGTCTTCGCAGTCACCGGGTGTTTCCGGAGTCGCGGAAAGGGCTCCAGATACTCCGGAAGGGCGCGGTGGATTTTGGGGCGCAGGGTATAGGCGCCATACTCCTGTTTCGGCGAAGCCACCCAACAGGGGACGATGTTGTGCGCATCGACCTCGTAGATGGGAAGCTTGACAGCATCCACCACGGCCTCTTTCCAGGCTCGTTTGATCCGGAGCGGATCGAAATCGGTGATGAGCGCGGCGACCTTCTGCCTGGAGACAAACTTCGGTATTTCCGTTTTGGGATCTCCCCGGAGCAGGTGAAAGGGGATCTGCCTCTCCGTGAGAGCTGCCGCCACCTCCGAAAGCCCTCGAAGCATGAACCCGTATTGCCGAATGGTCGCCTCCAAGAAGCTCGGCACCAGGCAGAAACATACCAGCAGCGGCTCTTTGCGAGAGACGGCAAGCCGCTGGGCATGCAGCAGTGCCCAATTGTCCCGGACCCGCTGGTCTCGACTCATCCAGTACAGAATCGGGCCGTCCCTCGCGTCACCCTCCTGAAGGCATCTGATACGCCCTGCATGCAACATGGCCGGCACTCTTTCCCTATCGTCGTCTCGGCGGTAGCACAGACTGCTCCTAATAGGTAGCAGAAAAAAACCGTTTTGTCACGGAACCGCCGGGCGGGCAACCGGGGGCTTGGGTCCCACGCCGCCCCGGGCGATCTTCCCTGCTCGTTGACAAAGGGGAAAGCAATTGTTTAGATTAATCTCATGAAGAAAAGCGACTCAGAAAAAAGGGAAAGGGGTTCTCGTCTCGGGCGAAGAACGGGACCCGCTGCGATCCATCCACGCCGGCAGAGCAGAAAACCACCGGAGTGCTGGAAGGCTGCCCCGAACTGTCAACCGGCACGGCTCGCCTGCCGAGGCCCACACACCTGCCCATGAGCCAGCGCGCGCCCCGGAAGAGAAAAACATTCATTCTCGCAGCGGCTGCACTGTTGATACTCGCCCTGGGAGTCCTGCAGCTGACGCTCCGTTTGATCTTCTCCGACCCAACACTGACGGCCTGGACAGTACGTATCGTCGAAGAAAAACTCGGGTTGCACGCCACCCTCGAGGACGTGCGACTCCACGTGGTTCCCTATCCAGTGATCCACATCCTCGACCTGACCCTTCGGGACCCCAGCACCGGTGTGCCATGGATACGCGGGGGGTCTCTGGAGATTGCGCTGCGCTGGGGGCCGATATTTCAGGGCCGATTCCTCCCCAGACGTGCGGTCCTGCGCTCTGCACGCATCCGAATTGAGAAAGCAGAACGTCACACATGGAAGGTTCTCGGTGGGACGGTTCGCAAAGGGGATCGTTTCTTCGGTTTGCCTGCCCTCACCGCCCTGGCGGGCCTGGAAATACCCGGCTTCTCCATCCGCAATGGCTCCGTTGAAATGTTCGATCCAAGGCAACCGGCGGCACCGCCCAGCCTGCTCCTGCAGGAAGTGGATGCCAACATGCGTCGCCACACGGCCGAAGCACCAGTGCAGGTGGAGGTACAAGGGCAGTTCCCCCATGCATTCCTGGAGCGAAAATCCTTTTCACTGCGCGCTCAGATTTTTCTTCCTGACGGCACCGGAGAGACATTGCAGCCCCGAGGAGAAGCAGATCTCTCTTTTTCTAATCTGCCCCGCAACGTCGCAGCGCCACTTCTCCGGCAGTTTCTGGGTGTGCAGCTCCTCGCAGGTTCCATAGACCTGACCGCCCACCTGTCCATCGACGAGGCACCGGACTTCGACCTCAGTGGAGCGCTCCGGCTGCACGATTTCCGAATCGCCTTGCCAAGCCACTACAGCGAAGCACTCTCCGGACGGGAGGTAGAACTCGATTACGACGTTTCCCGAGAAGACGCTGTGGTGAGTATCAAGCATGCCGCGTTGACGGTAGACAGCATATCTCTCTGGGGAGAGGGCGTCTGGACCGCGGACCTCAACGGGGTCCCATGGTATTCCGTTTCACTCCATGGGTCCAATCTATCGCTGGCGGACGTTCAAAGGTATCTCCCGGACAAAGTGGGGCAGAACGAGATGTTCCGTGATCTTCAAGGGGTGGCATCCTCGGGCACCTTTGATATCCCTCTGCTGGAAGTTACGGACACCGTCGTTGGTGTGGGCGGGGAGTTAGTGTCCCCGCGCACCGTCTCGATGAAAGTGCTCTTTCATGATTTCGCGCTCCGCCCCGAGCCGCCTCTATTGCCCGTGGAGCAGGTCAACGGACTGGTCGCCTTCGAAACGGGCACGATTCACATGGAAGACCTTCAGGGGCGCCTGGGGCAATCCCTTATCCGTCGTCTTCACGGAACCGTTGGCTGGCGGGGTGACGGCCCCCTGAATCTCCATGCCGAGGCGCGGCTGCACCTGCCGGAAATTCAGGCACTGCTCGGACGGACCCCCTTCTCGGGCAGCACCACGTCCCTGCTGTCGGGCGTGGAGGCGACCGGCGGCTTTGCCGACGTGGACGGGCGTCTGGTTACACCCAATTTGCAACGGCAGGCGCCGAGCATGGAAGGCACCGCAACGCTGCTGCAGGCTGCCTTCCGCCTCCCCCAGTGGGAGACGCAACTCTCCGCCATTCAGGGCCGGCTTTCGTTTCGGGAGGACCGGGTTCTTCCGTTCACTCTGGACGCCAAACTACACGGCCTGCCCGTCTCCATCGGCGGAAAGGTGGCAGGCCTGCGCGACCCCGCCCCGTCGCTGAATCTCACCCTCACAGCTGCACCCTCCGAAAAGAACTGGCTCAGCTGGTTTCCAGGGCTTGCGGGAAAGCTCACCGTTGCGGGCCCCGCGCCGCAGTTTTCGGTTCACTTGCTTGGCACCCCCCTGCAAGCGCGCATTGACAGCAGCCTCGATCTGAGCCGGGCCGCTGTCAAACTCTCCAGTTGGCTGGACAAACCCGCCGAGCTCGCGAGCCGCGTGCACGTTATAGCCCAGTATCATAAGGGTGAGGACCTGAGGATCACGCAGGCCGCATGGGAGACCAAAGGCGCCACACTCCTCGCCTCAGGACACCTCACCCACGGGCCCGAACCGTTTCTCACCTTGACGGCACGCAGTGACCGCTTGCCGCTGGCACCCTTTGCCAGGATACTGCCGCAGATCTCGGCCGAAACACCGGGGGCGAACGTCACGGGTCGGATCACAGCATCCCATACACTCGGTCGCCAGGGCTCCCTCACGCTCAACGGCAGCTTGACCCTGACAGACGCCGGTTTTCAGCCCGCCTTCCGGGTGAAGGGGATCCGCAAGGTGACCGGCACGCTGCATTTTACGGGAGAGGGTATTAAAGCGAGTGGGCTCCGCGCCCATTGGGGCGACGACCCCGCAACGGTCGACTTCAAACTGGCCGATTTGCACAACCCTGAACCGGACTTCACCATCTGGACACCATTCGTGGACGTGAAGGAGCTGTTCAAGAGCCTGGCCGCTACGGGTGAAACGGCTCGATCGAAAACCACAGGGGGCCGGTTCCGGAACGCCCGAGCACAGGGCGAAATCATCGCATCACGGGCCCGGTATGCCCCGTTTGACATGCAGGATCTGCGCGCCACGATTGTCCTGAGCGACGGCATCCTGCACATCCCGGCCTGTTCTGCCCGCTCCCTGGACGGGGTGCAGCAGGGCCACGGGCAGGTGGCCTTCCACGGGCCGGGAGGGCCCCGCTTTCAGGCAAGTGTCGACATCTCGCGGGTGGATGCGGAAAAATACCTGCGCCTCTTCGAGCACAACCGGACCTTCTACTCCGGTGAAATCACCGGGTCTATTTCGGTGGCAGGGACCTTGATGACCGACCTGCGCAAGACGGCCCGCAGGATGACCGGCGACGCGCACCTCACCATCCGGCCGACTCAGGGACGCAGCAACCTCGATTTGCTCCTCACAGGTATTCGAGAACGACTCGCCATTATCTCCGGCAAGAGGGATGAGCTCTACCGCATTATCGCATTCGACGAAATGGCCGGTGATTTCACCCTCAAGAATGGCCAGTTCCATTCGAAAAACTTTTATATCCATCAATATCATAAATTCGATGTTTCCGGATTTACGCTGGACAAGCTGACGGCGGCCGTTCCCATGCGCGTCAAATACAACGTGAAAGCGGTCGGCAGCTGGAACTTCCTGGACAGCCGCCTCGATTGTTATCTCATTGCCCACCCCTTTGCGGTGACGAGCAGACTACTCGAGAAGTTCCCCCTCGCGGGCAAGGTCCTGACCGGCGCCGATGAAAGCCTCTACTCCCAGTCATTCCGCTTCGAAGGGTTCACCTCCCACAAATACCGCGACACCGATCAGCGTGCGCAGCTGAAACGAATCGCCTTTGAAGACCTGCCCCCGTCCATCCAGCAGGATCTCAAAGGACCGTAGTCGCGTGACGCCATTGGGGACCGAGCAGTGCCTAATTTCTAACCAGATTCGTGCGGCGGCCGGGAAAAGTGCACACCCCTTGCCCATTCTTGTAATCGTTTGATTCTAATAGAGTTTGGGCATAGAGTTCAGCGACCGTCTTGGAAGGCTGCCCGGATTTTAGGCACTGCCTCGGCGGGGGGCGCCCGCCAGACAATGTTTATCACCACAATTCCACATACAATTCAATACGTTACAACGGACCAAAATGTCCTGCAAAGTTGGCATATTGCTTGCTTAAAACAAGACATCGGATTTTTCATACACCGCCGGCGCCCGGCGCCTCCGGCCCTTTGCAATCCAGGAACCCCTGTGATATGTTCGCATCAATTTGAGCGGCAGGTGTCGGATTGGAGGGAGAGGCAGATGAAAAAGGTTGAGGCGATTATCAAACCGTTCAAACTCGAGGAGGTCAAGGACGCCCTGAACGAGATCGGCATCCAGGGGATCACCGTCAGCGAGGTCAAGGGATTCGGCCGCCAGAAGGGGCATACCGAACTCTATCGAGGCGCCGAGTACGTCGTCGATTTTCTTCCGAAGATCAAACTCGAAGTGGTGGTCGAGGATGATCTCGTGCTGAAGGTTGTGGAAAGCATCCGGGAAACGGCCCGCACTGGACGAATCGGCGACGGTAAAATCTTCGTCCTTTCGGTGGAGGAAGTCATTCGCATTCGTACGGGGGAGAAAGGGAAAGACGCAGTCTGATCCTTTCAGAAGATTCTAAATTTTTTCGACGGTGAAAGGAGAGTAACCAATGACACCGAAAGAGGTATTGGAATTTGCAGAAAAGAACGGGGCCAAAATGGTCGATCTTCGGTTCATGGACTTCCCCGGACTGTGGCAGCATTTCTCCGTGCCGCTGCACGAACTGGAGGAGGCCACCTTTGAAGAGGGGCTGGGATTTGATGGCTCCAGCATCCGGGGATGGCAGGCCATCCATGCATCGGACATGATCGTCATTCCCGACCCGGCAACGGCCCTCATGGATCCCTTTGCACAACATCCGACCCTGATCATGATCTGCAACATTGCAGACCCCATCACCAAGGAACGCTACTCACGGGATCCCCGCTATGTCGCCTACAAGGCTGAGGCCTATCTCAAATCGACTGGTATCGGTGATACGGCTTACTTCGGTCCGGAAGCGGAGTTCTTCATCTTCGACGACATCCGCTACGACCAGAACGCCCACTCGGGCTACTATTTCCTCGACTCCAAGGAGGGCACCTGGAACACCGGGCGCGACGAAGGCCCCAATCTCGGTTACAAACCCCGTCACAAGGAGGGTTATTTCCCCGTGCCTCCGACCGACAGCCACCAGGATCTGCGCACCGAAATGACACTGATGCTCGAGGAGATGGGCATCATCATCGAAGCCCAGCACCATGAGGTCGCCACCGCCGGACAGGCTGAAATCGACATGAAGTATATGCCCCTGTCGAAAATGGCCGATCAGCTGCTCCGCTACAAATACGTCATCAAGAACGTGGCCCTCAAACACGGCAAGACGGTGACCTTCATGCCCAAGCCCGTCTACGGGGACAACGGCTCCGGCATGCACACCCACATTTCCCTCTGGAAAGAGAACAAACCGCTCTTTGCAGGGAATGGTTACGGCGGGCTAAGCGACACGGCCCTGCACTTCATCGGGGGCATTCTCAAGCACGCCCCGAGTCTGGTGGCCTTTACGAATCCGACCACCAACTCCTTCAAGCGCCTCGTTCCGGGATATGAGGCACCGGTCAATCTGGCCTATTCCTCCCGGAACCGGAGCGCCGCATTGCGCATCCCCATGTACTCGGCCAGTCCGAAAGCCAAACGTGTGGAGGTCCGCTTCCCCGATGCCACATGCAATCCCTATCTCGCCTTTTCCGCCATGCTCATGGCCGGCCTCGACGGGATCGAAAACAAGATCGATCCGGGGGATCCGCTGGACAAGAACATCTACGACCTGAGCCCCGAAGAGCTGGCCGGGGTGCCGTCGGTGCCGGCTTCCCTAGATCAAGCCATTGATGCCCTCGAGGAGGATCACGAATACCTGCTCAAAGGAGAGGTGTTCACCCAGGATGTCATTGACACCTGGGTCTCGTACAAGCGGGAAAATGAAATCGATGCCGTCCGGCTGCGTCCCCACCCCTATGAGTTTTTCCTCTATTACGATATCTAGACAGAGCACCGGCGGCCGCGCCAGCGGCCGCCGGACACCTCCTCAAAACCTCTCGGAAGGCGTCTGCCCCAGCCTCCGTCTGTCCCGAACAGCGCCTCCAATATTTGTTTGCCGCGCCTTGCGAGCTGTGTTAGACTACTTTTCTCATTGTCAGTCTGTTCATCCCCTGAAGGCTGGTGGAGCAGGAGGGGAGCTTTCGCTGATCGCGGAACCTGACAGCAGTTCGTCCACCGGCCCCTCGGGGTGCACTGAACACGCAACCCGCGCCTCCCCAACCGCACGTCGAGCATCATGAAGCCCCTGTCGAACCTTCCGCCTGCACTGAAGACCCTCTCCGCCGGCCTCATCGCGGCCGGCGGACTCCTGTTGGTCAGTTTCTTCAACTACGCTCTTTACCACACCACGGTAGAGCTCTTCAGTGTCGTCGTCGCGTTTGGCATCTTCATGATCACCTGGAGCGCCCGGCGGGTCATCGACAGCGGCTATTTTCTCTTCGTCGGTGTCGCCTATCTTTTCGTCGGCGTGCTCGATCTCTGCCACGCGGTCGCGCACCCCGGCATCAGCGCCTTCGCCAGCGGCGATGCCAACCTTGCCGTACAACTCTGGATGGCGGCGCGATCGCTGGAAGCCGTCTCCCTGTTGGCAGCCCCCTTGGCGCTGCGACGGCAACCGAAACCGTTCGTTCTCTTTCTGGTCTACGCCGCCATCTGTACCCTCTTGCTGGCGTCTATTTTCCACTGGGGGCTCTTTCCGGTCTGCCTGGACGCCGCGGCCGCTGCGACCCCCTTCAAGCGCTTCACCGAATACGGACTGGTCGCGGTGCTTTTGGCCGCTGGGGTGTCCCTCTACCGGATGCGGGCCCACTTCGAACGGAATGTGTTCTATCAGCTGAGCGCCTATCTGCTGGTCACCGCCGGCGCCAACGCTTACGCGTACGACCTGTTCAGCATCGGCGCGCATTTCATCAAGGTAATCGCCTTCTATATGATTTATCGGGCCATCATCAAGACCGGTCTGGTCCGGCCGTTCGATCTTCTTTTTCGAGACCTGAAACAGAGCGAGGCCGCCCTGCGGGGAGAGCGAGACCGGGCCCAGCGCTATCTCGACATTGCAGGCGCGCTCATCCTCGTGGTCGATGCCGACCAGCGGGTCTCCCTCATCAACCGGCGAGGCTGCAAGATCCTAGGGCTCCCAGAGAGCGCGATCGTCGGCAAGAACTGGTTCGATCACTTCATCCCCGAGCGCGCGCGGGCCGAGGCCAAAGCCAATTTCGTCAAACTGCAGCTCGCGGGCGGAAAACAACGGCTCGTCGATTATACCGAGGGCCCTCTGCTGCAGCACGGCGGCGGTGAGCGGACCATTGCTTGGCACAACACCCTGCTCAATGATTCCACCGGACGGGTTCTCGGTGTGCTGGGTTCTGGTGAGGACATCACCCTGCGAAAAGAGGCGGAGGCCCGGCTTGTTCGCCACGGAGAGGAGCTGGAAGCGCTTGTGGAAGACCGGACGCGAGATCTCAAGGCGGCCAATGTGCAGCTACGCGAAGAGATCGAAGAACGGCAAAGATCGGCGCAACGCTTGAAGGAGTCGGAGCAGAAATTCTGGGCGCTCTCCCAGGAATTTCACACGCTGCTAAACGCCATCCCCGACGCCCTCCTGCTCCTCTCTCCGGAGCTCAAGATTCTCTGGGCCAATGACAGTGCAGCCAGGGTATTTCAACGAGACCTGGCAGCGCTCAACGGACAGTACTGTTTCGACCTGTGGGAGCACGCCACAGAAATCTGTCAGGACTGCATTGCGGTGCGCTGTTTTCAAAGCGGCCGTTCCGCGGACGCGCGCTTCACCGCACCGGACGGCCGGTTCTGGGAGATAGCCGCTTTTCCCATCAACAACGAGCGCGGCAAAGCGGTCAAGAGCATCGTGATCTATCGAGATGTCACCGAAAAGACTCAGCTCCAGGCGGAGGCCCTTCGGGCCGCACACCTCGCGTCCCTGGGTGAACTGGCGGCGGGGGTGGCGCACGAGATCAACAATCCCACCAACGGTATCATCAACTATGCCCAGCTCCTCATCATGAAACGGCCCGGGGACTCCGAACAAAACGAGATTACCACCCGAATCATCAAGGAAGGTGAGCGGATCTCCCGCATCGTGCGAAGCCTTCTCTCCTTTGCCAGGGACCGCAAAGAGGAGCAGCACTGGATACCGATCGCCGATGTGCTGTCCGAATCGCTGACGCTCACGGAAGCACTCCTGCGCAAGAATGGCGTGCACGTCAAGATTGATGTGCCACTGGACCTCCCCCCGGTGCTCGCCAACCCGCATCAGATGCAGCAAGTCTTTCTGAACGTCATCAACAACGCACGCTATGCGCTCAATCAGAGGTACCCGGCGACCAATCCGGCCAAAATCCTGGAAATCACCGGGGAGCTGATCAACGGCGGCGACGATGTATCATCCGTGCGCCTGACCTTTCTCGACCGGGGCACGGGCATTTCCGCCGACCTCCTGGGCAAAGTGACGAACCCCTTCTTCTCCACCAAGCCGAGCGGGGAGGGGACCGGTCTGGGGCTGAGCATCAGCCATGGCATCGTCAGCGACCATGGCGGCAAGCTGACCATTGAGAGCCGGGAAGGGGAATTTACCCGCGTCATCGTCGAACTTCCGACGCTGCAGGCGGTGCAAGAAGAAAAGGCCGGGGAGTCTCTCTCCGGAATTTCGCCCTGAAGGTATTGCACTCGGTCCTTCCAGTCCTGGACCGGGAATTCGAGAGGCACCTTTTCGAATCGGTGTTTGGGCCTGGTACTTGTTGCCAGGCGCGTTACAGGGAGATACAAGAAAACTTCCATATTTGTGGCCATTCATCAACAAGAGAGATTTCGGGAGTTGCGCTTCTGCAACTCAGGAGTATACTGACATATTTTAGGCGAATCGCATGGTCTGAGCGGTCGTCATCTGATTCTGCTCATCCGCCTGTTGAAAAGAACCACCGGGGACCCCATGGTCGAAAAGAAAAAAAATCAGCCAAGCAAGAACAAGAAAGATCCCGGCGCTTCAAGAAGACCCCGTGCGTCCACCGCGAAGACCAAAGCCAGCACTCGCAAGACAAACGAGATGGCAACCAAACCGATGGGAGCTGAACCGCTGCGCGTCGTCGGCATGGGCGCCTCCGCCGGTGGGTTGGAGGCTTTTGAACAATTCTTTACGCACATGCCGGCCAACAGCGGCATGGCCTTCGTCCTCGTCCCCCACCTGGCCCCTTCTCACAAAAGTATCATGACGGAGATCCTGCGGAAGTACACAAAGATGGCGGTCATGGAAGCCGAAGACGGC
>CAMYMF010000033.1 GCA_947259355.1 uncultured Nitrospirota bacterium
CAACCACCAGCACCCATCCGCTCTGGGCGGTCTTCCACCAGAATCTGGGTCGGGTCTTCGGATGGGGCGGCAACGTCTTCCAGCATCCCGCCAAGGGCGTGAATGCAAATATTGTGCTGCCGCCGGTGCCGGTCCAGTAGTCTAACCTTTCGCCGGATACCGGCGATGAAATGAAGGAGTCTCGGCACCCGCCCGGGTGACCCCGGCCGCCTCTCCGCAAAGCACCCGTGAATGAACAGGCTGCCCCCACGGCGAATTCACGATGCTACCGGCCGGGATCCCGGGTTGGTGCCGGCACTCCTCAACGCGTCGAGATGTGATACCCTTACTTAGCTGGCGTGCCGCACATTCAGCATCGATCTCGCGGAAACGAAGCGCCATCGTTTGGCCACGATGACCACGTCAGCGCACCTCTCTTGCCTCGTAGGAGCAAACCCCACAGAAAAATACGGCCGCGTCCTACAAGAAAATAAGACAAATACCGATATTATTTTCGACAATATAAGGTATTATCGTTTTAAAACATCATATATAGGCCTAAATATCTCTTTAAAGGGCTATTTAGCTTATGGTGACCGTAGGATGCGAGTGAATGAAAGAGCGTTGGCGTCCGACACCTGCCGACGCTCCGGACGAACCCGGGAGGTCATGGATCATGAGAAAACTGATTATCACCCTCACACTGTGTCTAACAGTCCTTCTGTCGGCCGCGCCCGGGCAGGCGGGCGTCACCCCTGTAGTCAACGCTCTGAACGAGCCCGGGAGTCTGCTGGCCTACCCCCTGATCGACAACATCTATTTCACGACGATCATCAACATCGCCAATACGGGCACCGATCCCGCCGTCGTCGAATGCTACATGGTGACTCAAGGCATAGACGGCTCGGTCGATGAAAAGAAGGACTTCGTCGTCCGACTGACGCCGCAGGAGAAATTCGTCTGGGTGAGTGCCCTGCCTTACAATCAGCGGGGCAATCAGATCCAGGGATTCAAGGGCCGCACAGGCTATATGTTCTGTTACATGATCGATGACGAGCATGACCAGATCGAGGTGAGCGACGATTATCTCAAGGGGGACGCGACCCTGGTCAACCCCCACACAGGGACTGCTTTCAGCTACAATGCCATCCCCCATCAGCGACCCGGCAGGGAAAACAAGGGCTGCGGCCCCCGGGTGCTTTGCCTCGACGGCGACGAGTACACCATGGCGACCAGACAGGTTATGTTCGAAGGGCTGGCGGAAGTGCCGTGCTGCATCGGCGGTATCCTGGCCGTGGCGAGTCCGGGCATCGATTTCATCGAATCCGAACAGCCCGAGTTCGACATCAACGTTTACTGCTGGAACGAAGTGGAAACTAAATTCAGCCGCCATCTCGAGTTCAAGGATTTCGAACAGTATGATCTGACCAACGACCTGCAGCTCGACCTGGCGAAGATCTTCACCCTCGGATTTCATTGCGCCACCACAAGCCCCAAGCCTCTGTGGGCGGTCTTCCACCAGTGCCTGGGGGGCATCTATGGGTGGGGCGGCAACGTCTTTCAACATCCGGGGACGGGGGCTCCGGCAACGATTGTGCTGCCACCGGTCCCGCTGTCCGGGCCAAATGGTCCAGGGTAATTTCCGGTCAGGCAGCATATCCAGACGATGCAGGACCTCTCCGTCTTTTGGGGGCCGGCAGCCGCCGAAATTGGCGCCAAAGGCGCGCGCTGCGGATTGACTATCTCACCATATCGTCTATTTTCTACTTTTATAATATGATTTCTTACTCAGAGCACAACCCTGGCCTGCGGCATTTGGTTCCCCCCCGTCGCCCCTTTCGACGGGGAGACAGACCGGTATGTTCAACCCAATCGCGCACGTTTTGAACATGGAGACAAGAGGAACCGGTCGTTGCCCCACCAGCCATATCTCATATTTTTCATTATTTTTCAATAGGTTATATCTTTTACCTGGTCTTGACAAAGCAGGTTTGTAGTCAGGGAAACCCCGTGCTTTTGGCCGTTGTAGGAGAAGACCCTACAAAAAAAGACCGGACTCTCCTACAAGAGAATCGGACAAACTCCTATTCTATTTTTCTAAATATCCGGTAGTATATGGCAATATTTTGGTGATTATCCGGATTTTACCGGATGTCATTTTACGGGAAGGGAGGTGGTGCTCTCTAAGAAATGGTTTAACGAACGACGAATTTAAGAATTATCGGAACATGACCTTGCCGGGAGGCCCGGCTTTCCCAAGGGGCCGTCCCAAATGACAGGCAAGGTATTTCAGTACACCACAATCTTTAGGAGGTAACACACCATGAGAAAACTGATTTTCGCACTCATCCTTTGCATGACGCTCGGCCTCTTTGCCGTGCCCGGTTATGCCGGCCTTGGACCGATCGTCAGCGACCTCAACGAGCCGGGGGCGATCCTCGCCTATCCGCTCATTGACAACATCAACGGCGTCACCATCGTCAACATCGCCAACACCAGCGCTGAGCCCCAGATGCTGGAATGCTTCATGGTGACCCACGGCCCGGACAACGGCATCGATGAGAAGAAGGACTTCGTCATCTTCCTGTCGCCCAAGGAGAAATTCGTCTGGGTGACCAACAACCCCATCGACAAGACCCTCAAAGGGAGCAGAACCCAGATCCAGGGTTTTGACAATCGCAAGGGCTACATGTTCTGCTTTACCATCGTCGATCAGTACACCCAGGAGGAAGGGTGTGCCGACAACATGACGGACAAATCCTGCAACGTTTTCAAGGGCGACGCGACCCTGCTCGACGTCAGCAACGCCCGCGCCTTCAACTACAACGCGATCCCCCATCAGGTCCTACCCGGGGAAGGCATTGAGCAAGATCGTATCCTCAGCCTGAACGGCGATGAGTACAGCGCGGCCCCCAGCCAGATCATGTTCGAAGGTCTGGCCGAGGTCCAAGGCTCCATCTACGGGACCCTCGCCGTGGCCAGCCCCGGCAGTGCCGTTGGCGGTCCTGGCGAAACAAGCGATTATGATTTCATCCTGTCGAGACAGCCCGACTTCGACATCAACGTCTACTGCTGGAACGAAGTCGAGACCAAGTTCAGCCGTCATCTCGAGTTCAAGGACTTCGAGCAGTATGATCTGACCAAGGACCTGCAGCTCGACATCGGCAGCATCTTCACCCTCGGTTTTCATTGCGCCACCACGAGCACCCATCCTCTCTGGGCGGTCTTCCACCAGAATCTGGGTCGGGTCTTCGCCTGGGGCGGCAACGTCTTCCAGCATCCGGACTCCGGTGTGGAAGCCGAGATCGTCCTGCCCGACGTTCCGGTTCAATAGTCTTCTCCTCTGAGAAGGCGCTGCAAGAAAGGCGGGGTATTCACCCCGCCTTTTTTTTGGGCCCCAAACGGGGCAAGCTCCCCCGGGTCGGGGGGCGGGAATGCCTCTGGAACCGTGGCCAGGGCTTCTTTGCAACACTGGACCGCAGCACGCCCGAAGCCGAGCACAAAACGCAAAGACGGTCCGGCGGGACACCATACATCTTGCACACTTCTCTCTTTTTTGCTCTATTACAGTCTATTTCTTCAAAAAATGCTCTTCTACTCCGGCTCATCCGCCGTCTTGATGCCTCCTGTGGAAGCAAGGGCTAGGTGGCGGAACCACCCGAAACCCATCACACTCCGTGCGTGAGGACAGGTAGCGACGTTCGTTCCTACAGGATTCTCTCATTCATATTATTCTCTATTTGTCAATATGTTATGCCTCTAATAATGTTGTGCCACGGGGGATTGGCGCCGAGGGGCATGGCGTCCGCCCCGAGATTGTAGGATCAAGACCTACAAAAAAAGACCAGCCTGTCCTACAGGAGAATCAGACAAAGTCCTATTCTGTTTTTTCTAATATAGGGTATTATTTAGCCGTATTTAGCTAATTATCTGGATATTCCGGATATCAATTCGTGCGAAGGGAGGTGATGTGCTCTACAAGAAGTACCCGATGACCGAGAAGTTCATTGCTATCGGATGACCCGCCTTGCCGGAAATTGGACTGCAACAGGAAGGCAAGGTTTCCCAATGCAACATAACCTTAGGAGGTAACACAAAATGAGAAAACTGATATTCGCACTCGCTGTCTTGGTGACGGTTGGTCTCTTTGCCGCGACCAACCAGGCCGTCGCCGGCGTCGAGAGAATCAACGAACTCAATGAGCCTGGGGCGATTCTTGTCTATCCCCTGATCGACAACATCAACGGCGTGACCATCGTCAACATCGCCAACACGAGCCCCATGGGGCAGATCCTGGAATGCTACATGGTCACTCACGGTCCCGACAACGGCATCGATGAGAAGAAGGACTTCCTCATCTTTCTGTCTCCGAAAGAGAAGTTCGTCTGGATGACCAACAGTCCCATTGACAAGACTTTGAAAGGCAAGAGAACCCAGATCCAGGGCTTCGACAACCGCAAGGGCTACATGTTCTGCCACGCCATCTCGAATCAGTACACCATGAACGAAGGGTGCATCGAGCCGGGATCGGACAACTATGAGCGACGGGACAGAACCTGCAACATGTTCAAAGGCGACGCAACCCTCGTCGATCTGGCCAATGCCCGCGCCTTTAATTACAACGCGATCCCCCATCAGATGATTTTCAGCTACACCGCAGATGAGCATCCCGGTGGCGGAAGTGACGCCGGCATGAACTCCGATCGCGTGCTCCAACTGGACGGCAGGGAGTACACCACGGCCCCCAGCCAGATCATGTTTGAAGGTCTGGCCGAGGTCGAGGGCGCCATTTACGGAACCCTGGCCGTCGCGAGCCCGGGCGTGGACCTCGTAGCCTCCGAGCAGCCCGAATTCGACATCAATGTCTACTGCTGGAACGAGGTGGAAACCAAGTTCAGCCGGCATCTGGAGTTCAAGGATTTCGAGCAGTACGATCTGACCGATGACCTGCAGTTGGACATCGCCAGCATCTTCACCCTCGGTTTTCATTGTGCCACCACGAGCACCAACCCTCTCTGGGCGGTTTTCCACCAGAATCTGGGCCGGGTCTTCGCCTGGGGCGGCAACGTCTTTCAGCATCCCGACTCGGGTGTAGCGGCAGACATCATCCTGTCTCCGGTTCCTGTCCAATAGTCTTCTCCTTTGAGAGGGCGCTGCAAGAAGGCGGGGGATTTCCCCCGCCTTTTTTTATTTCCCACCTTGGACTGAGTCCTCCCCCCTCAGCAGCCCTGATCTTGTGCCGTCTGAGTTCATGTGTCGCCCATGGACCTCAAATTGCACATAATTCATCGGACAACTCTGAAAAGAAAAGAGAATGGCGCTTATTTATCTTTTTTGTAGGACAAAACCCGACAGAAAAATTAGCAAGAGTCCTACAATAAAATCAGACAAACACTGACAGCAAATTCCGAAGGCTCGATTATAGTCCTTGGTCATCATCTTCCCAAAACCCAAGTCGTTTGCAGCGCATTTTCAAAGGAGGTAATGAGCCATGAGAAAACTCTCCATTGTTCTGACCCTGTTTCTGGTGATCGGTCTGAGTGCCATACCGGGACGGGCGCAAGTAATCAACGACCTGAACGCACCTGGAAGCCTTATCGTCTTTCCCCTGATCGACAACATCAACGGCGTAACCCTGGTGAGCATCTCCAACGTAGGCAGCACGCCGGTCAAGCTGGAGTGCTACATGGTGACGCACCCTGTGGGCGACCCGACCGATTTCGAGCCCAAGATTGACTTTGAAATCGACCTCACGGCGAAGGAGGCCTTTGTCTGGAGCACGGCGGGACCTTACAACGAAACCATTCAGGGATTCGACGATGAGAAGGGATTCCTCTTCTGTGTTGCGGTCAATACCGATGGATCGGGAGTACCCGTCGATCACGACTTTCTAATCGGCGACGCAAAGGTCCTCAACCTAGCCGGCGGATATGCCTGGGGATACAACGCCATCCCACACCAGGCACTTAGCCTGAACGCTAACCGCGCTCTGCTCCTGGACGGTAGCGAGTACAGCGCTGCCACGAGCAGTGTCTTCTTCCAAGGACTTGCGGCTTTGCCCCCGGCCCTGGACGGTGTCTTCGTTGCAGCCAATATCGAGATGGACTTGATCTCGGGCGAACAACCGCCTCTTACGTTGGGCTTCGACTGCTACAATGAGTCGGAAAATCCCTTCAGTATTGACGCGGTTCCGCACCAGACCTTCGTCCAATACCCGCTGACGGATTCCCTCGGAATTACGGTGGAAAACGTCTTTAGTCTCGGATTCCAATGTCGAGTGAGCGCGAATTCGTCGGCCACCGGCGTCTCAAAGCCGATCTGGGCGGTCTTCGGCCAGAATCTGCTCTTCTACGGGTGGGGCACTAACGTCTGGCAGGATCCCAATACAGAAGCTACCGCGGTCATTGTTCTGCCGCCGGTCATTTAGTAAGCCGAAACCCCGGTGGGGGAAGCTCGCTCAGCAGCGAAACCATGGCATGGGGCCCTTCTGGGCCCCTCGTCTCCCCCGTCTTGGGGGAAGAGAGGAAGAGAACAAGAGGCGTCGCCGTCTATAGGAAGATGATGAACGGGAAGATGTATCAGGGATCCAGCGGCGCTGTCAGAGAACTCTCGCGCTTTTCCAGGAGGGATATGCAGTGAATCATCAGAAATTCCCTAAGGGGATCGGCGGGCGGCATCCGCCCGGATCGACGTAGGCTCGAAGCATCCGTCGGCATGTCGTCAGAACGGAAAGATCGGTGTGCGAATTGCCATCCCGCATGATTGAACATGATGCGTTACGGAATAGGCTGGAACGAACGACGGATCAGCGGAAGCGCCGCCCGTGCGGTTATTTCAGCTTCCAGACGCGCACGCTTCCCCGGGGCCCGGACGTGCTTCCCTTGAGAAGACTCAGAATCTGGTCCCGGTTCGGAAGGAAGGGGGGGATGTTCACCCCCGCGCTGCCGAAACAGCAGGCGATTTCGAGCAGTCCGTCCCCTTCCAGGTCCGCCAGCGACACGCCCCAGGTCTGGGGCTCTTCTCCCACCGGCAGGCCCGACTTTTCGACCAACTGCCAGCCACCCTGACCATCGCCCTTGAAGAAGAACAGACCGTAGGCATCCCCCAGTTCCTGAAGTGTGCGTTTGCCTGAGACCAGAAGATCGAGATGGCCGTCGCCGTCGATATCGCCGAGACCGACGCCCCAGGCGGAGCCGACGGCCGCGGACAACCCATCGTGTGCAGCCCGCCAGCTCCCGGTGCCATCCCCCAGAAAGATCTCCGGCCCACCCAGGGTCCGTCCGAAGGCGAGATCGAGATGACCGTCCTGGTTCACATCGCCCGCTGCCGCGCCCCAGTACTCCCCCCCGTTTCTGGGTTGGGGAATGCCGTCGATGGACGCGATCCAGCGACCCTGGCCGTCGCTGACCCAGACCATCGGTCCCTCGAGCATGGTCGCAGCCACATCGACGACGCCGTCCCCATTGAAGTCGCCCAGCGCGATTTCGTGACAATCTTCCTTCGTGGCAAGACCGGTGGATGCCTCGTGGCGCCAGCGGCCGGACCCGTCGCCCAGCAACATCTGAATTCCGTCATCCCCGGAAGAGCAGGCGAGGATGTCGAGATGGCCATCGCCGTTGAAATCGGCCATGGCGATGTCGTCGGCCTGAAACCGGGGGAGCCCTTCCGCGGCCAGCGTCCAGTTCCCCTGACCGTCGCCGGTGTAGGCAAAGAGCCCCTGGCAATGATCGCCCACGGCCAAGTCGACGAAACCGTCATGGTTGATGTCCCCGAACGCAACGCCCCCGCCGCAGGAGCTCTGATCGAGCAGCCCCTCTGAGCCGAGCCGCCAGCTCCCGTCGCCCCCGTTGATCCAGACTCGCGCCCCGTCGCCCTTGCGGGGCACCGCCGCGATGTCGAGAAGCCCGTCCCCGTTGACATCACTGAAGGCGGGATTGCATTTCCACTGCAATCCCGAGGGGAGACCGTCGGAGTAGGGAAGAAATTTGTGCTGGGGGCCTGTGGCACAGCCCGTGGTGAGCACAAGCGTCATGAGCGTCGCCAAAAAGAGATGGATCCGTGTCATCGCTGCCACTCCTTTCGAGAGGTAAGCCCTGGGGTGAAGAGCATGGCCTGAAATGAAATCTCTTTATATTTTATGCGACGTTAGGTCAAACTGTCAACGAGGGAAACAGAGGATTCGCGTCTTTCGCGGCAGGCGATTCTGCGGCCATTCGGTGCCAGCCGCCCGGAAGGAGCACTGCCTGTAGGAGGGTCTTCTGTCTTCAGTGTTCAGCCTATGGGGGTGATAGGGCGCCGATGCACGGATGATACCGGTAGGGACGAACCGAAGGAGCTACGGTTTCACCGGCAGCCCTTCGGCCTTCCAGCTGAGAAGACCGCCCGTCATGTGATAGACCTCCCGGAAGCCGAGACGGGCCATGAGCTTGAGGGCCTTGGCGCTCCGGCTCCCGACGGCACAATAGAGCAGATAGGTACGCTGTCGGTCGAGGCGGCGCAGCTGTTCCTCAAAGTCGGGCGCGTGGTAATCGAGATGCACTGCATTTTCGATGACGCCTCTAGAGACTTCCCGAGCCGTGCGCACATCGAGGATCACCAGATCAGCGTTGCCCCGGTGTTTTTCGATGAGGGCCTGCGCCTGGTCGGGGGAGACGCTTTCCAGAACGGCGGTGCCCGCACTGCCTTGCACGGCCCCGCTCTGCTTCTCGCCGCAGCCCCACCCCGTAACCAGCACCCACAGTATCAGCAACGCGAATCCGGCGATGGGCCGCCGGATGTCGCTTCTCTTGATCATCAAACCATCCTTCCTGCATGAAAGGTCTCCGTGCGACGCACTTCCCCGTGGCCCGGTACCGACGCGACCGCTCCTTCCTGCAAGGTCCGGCGTTTCTGCCGACACGTTCGGTACCGGTCAGCGACTTCCTTTCCTCGTGATGATCTGCCAGTCCCCTTCGTTGATCCGGCTGACCTCCAGGATCTCGTTGCCTTCGCTTTTCAGGGTGCGCGGTACGTTCTCCGTCGCGGGCAGATGGTCGACGATCACCTTCAGAACCTGCCCGGCCTCCATGGCCTCCAGGGCCAGTTTGGTCTTGACGAAGGTGTAGGGACAGACCTCCCCTTTGATATTGATCTCCTTGTCGATCTTGATCTCATCACTCATGCTGTGCACCTCCCCGATCCCGGGTCCTTGTCACCAGGAAACCACCGAGTCATACTCCAGAAGCATTTTCACGATATCATCGTAGCCGACCCTTTCGCCCCGGGGCGCTACACCCCGTGCCGCCGCATCGTCACCACAGACGAAGAGGCCCGCCTCGTCGTCGGGCGGCGTGAGCACGGCATCCTGCAGGAGCAGGACGGCCACTTCGTTTTCCCCCGCCTGTCGCTGCCGCTGAATCACATCGAAGGCATAATGATCGTTGGTCTTTCGAATGACATGAAGGATTTTCATGCTGGTCCTTGGGCTAAAAGGCCGCCACCCGATCGCTTTCGGCGAGAAGACGGGCGATCTCGTCCCGGTTCATCTTCTTCACCTCAAAGACCGTCTGGGACATCCCCCGGGACTGCAGCGATTCCGCCTCCGCGATCAGCTCACAGCCGAATTCCTGCAGGGTTTCGATGTGGCGCTTCACCTCCGGCGCCTGGATGCTCTCGGGGGAACACTCGCCCAGCAGGTAAACCCCGTCCTCGGCGAAGACCACCCGGACCCGGTTGTTTCCAATCAGAAGCCCCAGACTCATCCGCAGTGCTTCAGACGCAATGGCCGAATTGAAGGGAGAGCGCCGGATGATGGTTGTCACGGTTTTCAAACCAAGTTCCTCTCAGATCAGGGCGAGGTAAGCATCCGATTCCGCGACCATGGTGGCCAGGTCATACTGGCTGCCGGAGAGAACCCCCTCCTGTTTGGCGACCTTTCGCTCCTCGGCATTGTGTGCGCAGACGACCACCTCCGCCCCTTGCGCGACGAGATTGTTGACCGCCGGGAGCATCGTTTGATAAACCCCGTCGCACATGAGAAAGATGCGCACCCCATGCCCCTGCCCGAGGGCCGCCTCCGTGAGACGGACCAGGGTGTGCGTGGCCCCGCTCTCTGGGCTGCCCATCAGCATGAAGGCAATCTGTTTCCCGCTTTTGGGTTGTCCATTCATTATCTGTGACTCCCTGTCGGCTCAGCGCCGCGGCCCACCTAGGCTTGCGGACAGGCCGCGCACTCTCCATCGGTCGCCGCCTCCCGGCAGCCGCCCGGAGACTTCATCCTGCAGATCGGAAAGAAGCCTATGCCATCGCTAGAAGTTCACCCGGCAGAACTCTTCGTAGTCGATCAACTCCTTGATGGTAGGGTTGTCGCCGCAGACGGGGCACTCGGGATCCCGCCGAACCTGTATCGTCCGGAATTCCATCTCCAGAGCTTCATAGGAGAGCAAGCGTCCCTGGAGTAATCTGCCCTGGTTTACGATGATCTTCAGGATCTCCGTCGCCTGGAGAATCCCGATCATTCCCGGCAACACCCCAAGCACACCGGCTTCCTCACAAGAGGCCGTCATGCCCGGCGGGGGCGGTTCCCGGAAGAGGCAGCGGTAGCAGGGGCCCTCACCGGGGATGATGGTCATGACCTGCCCGTGGAACCGGAAGACCGCGCCGGTGGAGAGCGGTTTTCCCGAGATCACGCACGCATCGTTGACCAGGTAGCGTGTGGGAAAGTTGTCGGTGCCATCCATGACGATGTCGTAGTCCTTCAGGATGGGAAAGATGTTCTTCGAGTTCAGGCGCTCCTGGTGCGTCACCACCCGGACGTCGGTGTTGAGTCCCTCGATGGTCTCCCGGGCCGACTGGCCTTTGTTCTTGCCGAGATCCGCCATGCTATGGATAATCTGCCGCTGCAGGTTGCTCAGCTCCACCGTGTCCCCGTCGGCGATACCGATGGTGCCCACCCCCGCCGCGGCGAGGTAATAAGCGGCCGGTGCGCCGAGACCGCCGGCGCCCACGAGCAGCACGCGGGCTTCATTGATGTGCTTTTGACCCGTACCGCCCACTTCCGGCAAAAGGATGTGACGGCTGTAACGCTTGATTGCTTCTTCCGTGAATTCGAACATATGCGCCTCTTTACATAACTACGATTAGCTTTCCTTTTTCTCCTCCACAGCGACCCCGAGGCTTTTTAAGAAGCCGATGGCCCGCCGAACCTCCTCGGCCTTGCCCTCGATCTCCAACAGGACCCAGCCCTCCTTCTCCGTCACCGTGGCCCGGAAGATGTTTGTCACAACATCAAATTCATTGCCCAACCGGTAGATCACGGGCTCCTGAATCATCTCTTCCGAAAAGGTCAGGCTGACCAGCCGTTTGACCATGGCCTCCACCCCTCGCACGGACGGTCGCACCCCGCCGCGCCTATTCCACCACGTTCATCTCTACCCGTTCGACTTTCACCCCTTTAAGTTTCAGGTAATCGGTGGCCTTTTCAATCTCCGCCGATTCACCTTCGAACTCCAGGCCCACCAGTCCAATCTCTTCCGTCACGCTGGCACAGCGGATATTCGTGATCACATCAAACTTATGTCCCACCTCATAGATGAGCGGCTCTTTGATGAGCTTCTGGGGAAACGTGAGGTATACCTTGCGCTTCATCTCAACCTCCCGCAATGGCCGGGACAATGGAGAGCGTATCCCCTTCGTGCAGTTCCGTGTCGAGATCACTGAGGAACCGGATGTCCTCATCATTCAGGTAGAGATTCACGAACCTTCTGAGCCGGCCATTGTCGTCGCAAATCCGCTCCTTGATGCCGGCATAGCGGTTCTCCAGATTCTCTATCATTTCCTGCACCGTCTTACCGTCCGCCGCAACCTCCGCCTGACCTTCTGTCAGGGACCGCAGGGGCGTCGGAATTCTTACCTTCACGGCCATCTTCTCCTCCCTGGCAATGCGTTCATCAATACAGTTTCTTGTATCATACCTGCGCCTCTTTTTCCATCAAAAGCGTTTCAAAGGAGGTCAGCTTCGCATCGATGAGGTGCGGCTCCGTCAGCTTTCCGAGCAGGGCCTCCTGTGTCTTCAGTCCGTTGCCGGTGATGCAGATGACGATCGACTCATCCCGGGGGATCCGCCCCTGTTCGATCAGCTTTTTCGTCACCCCTACGGTGACTCCGCCGGCGGTCTCGGTGAAGACCCCTTCCGTCTCCGCCAGGAGTTTCATGGCCTCCACGATCTCGGCGTCGGTGACTTCTTCGCCCCACCCACCCGATTGGGTCATGGTCTGGATGGCGTAGAAGCCGTCGGCCGGATTCCCGATGGCCAGAGACTTGGCAATGGTATTCGGCTTCACCGGTTTGAACAGGTCCGTCTGGTGCTTCACCGCTGTCACAATCGGGGAACAACCTGTGGCCTGAGCCCCATAGATGCAGGTCTCCGCGTGATCAATCAACCCGAGCTGGGCCAGTTCCTGGAAGGCCTTGTGCACCTTGGTGATGAGCGATCCGCCCGCCATGGGCACGACGATGTGCTGCGGTGCGCGCCAGCCGAGCTGTTCCGCAATTTCAAAGGCATAGGCCTTCGATCCCTCCGCATAAAAGGGACGGATGTTGATATTGACGAAGGCCCAGCAGTACTTGTCCGCGATTTCGGTACAGAGCCGATTGACCTCGTCATACGTGCCCCGAACGGCCACGAGATGGGTCCCGTAAATTTGCGTTCCCAGCACCTTGCCCTGCTCCAGATCGGAGGGAATGAAGATGTAGCTGTTCAGCCCCGCGGAGGCCGCACAGGCCGCCACGGCATTGGCCAGGTTTCCCGTGGAGGCACAGGCCACGGTGTCGAAACCGAATTCCCGGGACTTGGAAACGGCCACGGCCACGACCCGGTCCTTGAAGGAGAGGGTCGGATAACTGACCGCGTCGTTCTTCACATAGAGCTCGGACACGCCCAGCGCCCGGGCCAGATTGTCGGCCCGAACCAGCGGCGTAAAGCCGACATCGTGCCCCACGCTTGGGGGCTCATCCAGAGGCAGCAGTTCCTGGTAGCGCCACATGTTGGGCGCGCGGGACGTGATCAGCTCCCGGGACAGCACCTTGCCGATTGCCCCGTAATCATAAACGACCTCCAGAGGGCCGAAACAAAACTCGCAAATATTGACAGGCCCCTTCGGATACTCCCGGGCACACTCCCGACACTTCAAACCGTCCACATGACTCATTGCCGTTCCTTTCCTGCGCTATCGCTTTTGGTTGGTCTTCCGATGACAACCCCTCCGTTCCCGGCTTGGTGTGGGGATGGGACCCCATCAGATCTGATAGGACCCTGTCTCTCGCTTCTGCGTCGCCTGCTCCCGCTCGCACATTTCCTGGAGCGTCACGGCGCGCAGGGCGGCCGCAATCTTGTCCGTGACCTCTTCCCAGATTTCACGGGTGACGCACCCGCCGGAGCGTTGGCACCACTCCCCATCGGTGGCACAGTTGGTGAGCGAAATGGGCCCCTCCAGGGTCTCGATGATTTCGTGGAGCGTAATCTTCGAAGGCGCCCGTGTGAGGTGATATCCTCCGTGGGGCCCGCGTGTGCTCTTGACCAGACCGGACACCCGCAGGGGCGTCACCAGTTGCTCCAGATATTTCATGGAGACATCCTGCCGCTCCGAGATCTCCCTGAGAAGCACCGGCCCATTTCCGTAATTCAGGGCTAGGTCGAGCATAAATCGTGTTCCGTATCGCCCTCTCGTCGATAATTTCATGGCCTGTTTTCGAAAAACAGAATATCCCGCGAGTAACTTATTATTCCTATCGATTTAGTAAAGTATACAAGTATACGATTTGAAAGTCTCTGTCAAGCCTTTTTTCCTTCCCCCCATGCTTTTCTGCCCCGAAATCGGGTCGTTTGAGAAAGTGAGGCGACCGGACGGCGCCGGCAAGTGTGAGAGGCGCGACAAGGCGTCCGCCCGGTTCGAGAAGAGGCAAAAAAAAGGGCAGGTTTTACCCTGCCCTTTTCACGCAATGATTTCAAAGCGTCCAATCACCCACGGGCCGTCAGACGCTTTCGCATCCGCAGGGCGCCAAGCACGCCCAACGGCAGCAGCAGCAGTGTCGTCTCGGGGACGCCGCTCTGCCAGTGCGCCGGGCTGGAAGCCAGGCGACAGCCGCCGCCACCGCTGCTGCTCCCCCCGCCCGAACCGCCGGGAGAGGAGCCCGCGCCCACGACCAGCGGCGACAGACTCGTGACATCGGCCGTGATCGTCTGGTTCACGGTGTCCACAGTCCGGTTCGTATCCTCGACGACCCACGCACCGCCGGTGTAGTGATAGATGTGAAGATCACTGGTGTCGGTGATGGACTCGTCGTACTCGAGAGACACGGTCACTGCCGCACCATCGGTAATGGTATCACCGGCCGGAAGCGAAATATCGTAAAGGGCGCTGGCCGCCGTGGCATAGCTGGGAAGGTCCGGCGTCGATTCCGCGAGCAGCGACCGGCCCCACAGCCTGTTGGTGCGGAGGGAATTCCCGCTCACCGGGGTGTCGTCCTTCTGCATGGTCACCGTGGAGGCCCCATCGCCGTCGCCGTCGGTGATGTCACCGGCCTCCAGAAAGACCTTTGATTTGTCGCCCTGACCCATGCCGATCATACCGCCCATCATGGTGTTCACTGTTCCCTGGTTCCAGGCGGAGGCGTTGGGATCAAAGGAGAACGATTTCACCACCTCCGTGTTCTCCTCTCCGTAGTGTGCAGTGATCGTAATGGCAAACAGTGTGTCCGTCTCGGCAGGCACATAGTGAGCGGCCAGCTCCATCTTGTCCGAACCCATGGTCGCCGACAGCATCCCGTCTCCCGCGGTGAGGGAGAGCACGTCGGCCGCATCGGCATCATTGAGGTAACTGGTGCTGAAAATGCCGATGGTAAAGCTGCCGTCCTCTTCTTTCTTGGCACGGGCCGCAAAGAACGGCGCCGTATCACCGATCACGGCATCGTACGTGTCGCCGGCTTGCACGGCGTCGGGCATGACATGGATCTCCTCGGGACCATCCTCGCTGTCATTGAGGAAAACCACGCGGTAGGTCGCGCCGGCCGCGAGACCGGAGATGGTGTAGCCCGTAACCTCCCGGGAGGCTTCGTTGGCCGTCACCGTACCGAATATGATGACCTCTAGATCAGAGGAGACAGCCACCGCCTCGGAGACTTCGCCGAGGGTTGGACGGGTGCCGTCGTCTTTGATGACGGTGCCTGAAACGGTCCCGCCCTCCACGAGCTCGATCGTCTCGGCCAGGCTGTTGCTCCCTTCGGAAATCACCAAGTCCCGAATCACACGGGTGGTATAGCCCAGGCAGTAGACCTTCAGTGTGTAAGTCCCGGGCACGATGCCGTCAATACTGAAGGTCGTTGTGTCGGACTCGGTGGGTTCCCCGATGAACTCGATACCGTCCATGGGATCGGTGTAGATCTCACCCTGCTTCTGGAGCAACAGGAAGGGCGCAGGCAGGTCATCTTCAAAGGGAATACCCCAGGGGGAACTGCCGGTCTTGTGGATGGTCCCCAAGAGGGTGGCATTCGCGGCGGGGAGTTCGAAATCAACGTCGCTCAGGCCGGTGGCCGGCACCGCCACGTCCTTTTCCACCTCACCCCAGGTGACCGGGATAAAATCCATGAAATCGGGCCGGGTACCCCCGATGACGTAGTAGTACTTCACCTCGGGGTCGACCCCGTAAATGGTGTAATTGCCGTTGGAGTCGGTCACCGCGAAGGAAGACGTGGAGCCGTCCTTCTCGTCCACCGGTTCCGCCTCGACTTCGATGTTGCCGATGGGCTGTCCCGTTGCGGCGGAGGTCACCGTTCCGGAGATGGTCACCCCTTCGCGAAGCTGCAGGGTGCCGATATCAACGGTCGCGCCGTCCGTGTCGGGCACGACGATGCCCGCCTTGCGCACACCGACGTAGTTCTTGGCGCCGTTCTGCTTCCGACCGTGCTCAGCTGCCACGGTCAAAACGTAATGGCCGGGGGGCAGATTGGCCAGTCGGAACGCGCCGGTGTAAGTGCCGTCAAAATCGCGTGTTTCGTTGCCGCTCTCGTCCACCTGGAGGAAGCGACTCGTCGACCAAGGATCGTTCCAGGTCTCCCGCCAGCTGCCTTCCACCCAGGGGTGCGCCTCACAATAGACGCGCACACCGTCGGCCGGCGTAATGGCTTCTCCCGTTTCGGCATCGATCAGTTTGCCTTCGATGTTAGCCCCGGTGCTCAACTCCAGGTTCGCGCCGAGTACATCGCCGCCGCTGACGGAGATGTTACGGTGGCCCGGCACATAGTTCGGGGTCCAGGCCTGCAGGACATATTCGCCTTCCATAACGTGCGCCAGCGTAAACTTGAAGGAGCGCGTCATGGCCGATGTCGGGTCATCGGGGTCCTCACGGAAATCCCGGACAAAGACCGGTGTGTGCCGTCCCTTGCCCTCGTGGCGCGGGTGGCGGAGTTCCAGGTCGCACACCCACTCCCAGTCTTCACCGGTGGGTGCCTCAGGCAACGTCAAGGTGCCGCTGACCGAGTATCCGTCGGAAAGCTCGAAGTCGACACCCGTTTTGTCCTCACCGGCCGCCAGGGCCACGATTCGTTCATCGCCGGCCACATCCGGGGTGAAGGCTTCCTGGTACATCTGTGCGCTCGGGTCAATGCCCGCTTCGCCATCGAGCAGTTCGGTCGGGGGCATCACCACGTAGGCACCGGCGGAGAGACCGCAGATGGCGTAGCTGCCGTCGGCGGAGATGGGGGCACCGAACATGGAGGAGCCGCCCATCATGGCCATCTTCAGGGGCACAGCAACCACCATCTGCCCCACAAGGTTGGTCGCAAAATCAAGGGCCCCGGCATAGCCGGCTTCCAGCGATACCGTCCCGATGATGCAGCTCGCGCTCGTCAGGACAATATCCTGTCCGGAAACGGTACTGCCGTTCATGACCGATACCCGGCGAACCTCGCTTGAGAAGGCCCCCGTCGGCTGGGGGAAGTCGCCGTTGAGTACATCTGCAGCATTGGCGTACTCACCGACCTCCAGGATATACTCGGAGGTGCCCAGTCCGCTGAGGGTGTAGCTGCCGTCGCCGGCGGGCTGTGTCATGACGGGCATCTGCCAGTCCCATCCTCCCTTGGTCGCCTTAATGACCACCTTGGAGAGGTCGACCGAAGCCCCCTCATCGTTGGTGCCTGAGATGGTTCCGGTAATGGCGCCTGAGTACGGCGCAAAGGTCATGTTCACGCTGGTGGAATGACTGGTGTCGGTGCTGAGCGTCGTGATCAGGGGCATGGGACTCTGCTCATAACCCTCGCCGAGCCAGGCATGGATCTCGTAGGTGCCGGCGTTGAGGCCCCCGATGGTGTAGGACGCGCTCTGATTCGTTCCCCGGGGAATCTCAACTTGCGTACCGCTCCAGCCGCTGCTGGCCGGCGACCAGGCGTCCACCCAGAGATAGATGGGCTGGCTGCCGTCGTCGCCTTCCCAGGCTTTGTAGTTGCTAGTGTCACCGGCGATGGTAATGTTACCGCTGATGCGGGCGCCCTGTTCCACGGTAACATTTCCGAGATCCGTATCCGCCCCCGCGATCACAACGACGTCCGTGATCCGCGTGGTTTTGTACCCCCAGACGCGTACCTCTAACGTGTAGGTTCCGGCAAGGGCCGAGCGGATGTCGAAGTTGCCCATTGTCTGTCCGTTCTCCACGGAGCCGCCGCCCCAGATCATGGTCCCATCGGCCTGCTTCGCATTGATATCGATCCAGATCGGCTGCCCGGTGGTGTTGGCCGCCGGCAGGGTCACCGTCCCGAAGAGACGGCTCGCCTTTGTCATGGTGATGTCTTGTGCTGCACCGGACTCCGTGACGGTGACTGTGTACTCCGCGCTTGCGTACCCTTCCGCCTCGGCGCGAAGGTGATACGTCTTCTGCTGTCCAGCCGGCGGCGGGGTTACGTCGACGCCAAAGGTTGCCGTCGCGCCGCACTCCTCGGCGTCCGCGATCCCGTCGTTGTCGGAGTCGCTGGCTTCATCGGTGCAGACCCAGCTGTCCTGCGCATGGATGTGGGCATTGCCCCAACTCCACCCGGAGCCGTCATCGGTCCACGCATTGATGTTGATCCAGATCTGGTCTTCCTGCCCGCCCCACATGTTGGTGAATGAATCAAAGGGGGCCGGGATCGAAATCGTCCCCGTCACCTGCACGGAAGGGGTCAAAGCGAAGTTGATGCTGGGGGTATTCTGGCCGCTCGAAACGGCGACCTCGCTCGGATAGTGGGCGCTCACGTAACCGCTCTTCATGGTTTCCACATGATAGCTCCCAGCCTTGAGGCCGGAAATGGTATAGGTGCCGTCCGCCGCAGTGAGCCCAGAGCCCCAGCCGTACTGCGATCCTGCATGGACTTCCACACCGGCCACGGGACCCCCGTCGGCGGTGACGGCACCGGAAATGGATGCCGTTGCGATGGCAACCGACAGGGACGTATCGACCGCCTGATCGCCGGTCGTGCCCCAGTCTCCGTCCGCGTCAACCCTGATCTCGATGGCGTAGGTGCCGTTCGGCAGGACCCGCCATTGGCTGTCCCGTCCCTCGAACATGAACTCCATGGCGTCCCCGGCCATGATCCAGCCATCCATGGTGGTATCGGCGCTCATCCAGGCATCGGGGTCCGACCAGTCGGCCGGTTCGAAGACCCCATCGTTGTCGGTGTCAACCACCACCCGGAAGCTCCCGTCGCCGTCGGACCCGAAATGGATATAGGCCCAGTCGTCGACCTGGTCTTCATCGGGGGAGATGGTGACGGTCGTCAAACTGCCGGCCGTGCCCGTATCAATGCTCGCGCTGGTAATCGCCGCGGCCACCGGACGGACCAGCAGCAGAGACACCAGTAGTCCCAGGATGAACATCTCGAAATACCTTCGTCCCATGGTTCTACCTCTTTTCATGACTGCCTCCTTCAAGAAAGACCAATGGATGGATCACCGGGGAACAGCGGGCTGTCGGGCATCCCGCCGTTGCCGTTCATGATGGTTTCTCAGGCCCGGCGAGCGCTGCTTCCAAGCCTCCACGTGCAACTGCATTTCCCATGCGTGCTTGCGGGCCAGTGCGCGCGCCTTGCGTTGCTGCAGGGTGCGAATCCGTCGAGCCCGTTCTAAGGCGGCTTGACCTAGCGATTTGCCATCCCAACGGGCCCCGGCCAGAGGCCGGTTGCGTTTCTCGGCGATTCGCTGCGCCGTCGCCGCGCGCGTGATCGCGTCATGCTTCCGTAGCAGAGCATCCACCTCCTCGGCGCTGAGAACGGCCGGCGCTTCGACGGGATCCGTTCCGTGTGGCGCCGGCGCCACCAGCACATAGCGCTCGGCGCTGAAGCGGCCCTTCGGATAAACCCGCACGGCCGTGAGTCGGTGCCGGCCGGCAGGGTCCGATGGCGCGGCAAAGTGCATGACGTAACTGTGGACCCCCAGAATCCGCTTGAGGGCATCCTCGAAGGGGAGATCCTCCACGGAGGCGCTGAGGGGAACGGCCATGAGAGAGGGATCCAAGTAGAAACGAATGCCCGTGGCGCGGCTCAGTGCCTCCAGAACCTCTCCAGTGGGCCGGCCTTGAATCGTTGCGTCCAGACGCCCGTCCTCCCTATCGATCCGGAGCATTCCCGAAACGTTGGCGAGCGGCTGCCCGCTTATGGCTGAAGCGCTGCGTGCCTCTGTTGCAGTGCAGCAAGCCATGAGAAGGAGCACAGAACTAAACAGTCTTGTCCTGATTTCGAAATCAAACATCAGGGGCATCCCTTTCAATCGTGGTTCATGGCAAACAGGATGGATCGCTCAGACGGGGTGACGCCACCTGGGCGCCCTGTCTTTCCCCTCCTCGTCGGCAGGGGGGCAAAGAACTTTAGAACTTTTTGGGAATGCAACGTGGTGGGGGTGCAAAAACGGGTCGAGCCGATCTGCTGACCGCCCGGAGGCCGTGGCATGACTCAGGGAGCACATCACGGGAGAGCACTCATGAAGCGGCTATCTTTGCGTCGCACGGATCGACAGCGCAAGGGGTGGCTCCCGAGGCTATTTTGAAGCGGCCCACGGCGCCCTGCAGATGGGCCCCCAACTGGGCGATGTCTTCACTCGACTCCGCGATCTCCTGGGCACCGACAGCCGTGTCGCGAGTGATGCCGGCAACCGTTTCGATATCTCGGCTGATCCGATCGGCCGCGACGGACTGCTCCTTGGAGAAGACAGCCATCTGGCCCATGACGGACGTCACATCTTTCACCTTGGAAACGATCTGCTTCAAGGCTGCGCCGGCCTCCTCCGCGAGGGCCACGCCCTCTCCCACGGCCTTCACTTCATGGGCCACCGTGGAGAGGGCCCGCTGGGTATCCTTCTGGATGGTTTGGGTCATGCCGCGGATCTCCCGCGTCGCCTGGGTGGTCTTCTCGGCCAGCTTGCGCACCTCCTCGGCGACGACGGCAAACCCCTTCCCCTGTTCCCCCGCGCGGGCTGCTTCAATGGATGCATTCAGCGCCAGCAGATTCGTCTGTTCCGCAATGTCTTCAACGGCCCGAACCATCTTCTCAATCTCTCGCGAGCCCTCTCCCAGCGTTTCGATCACCTGCCGAGACGCGTCGGCCGTGTGTGAAATGCTGTTGATGCTGGCCACGGTGCGGGCTACAACATCCCCGCCTGCCACCGCCACCTTCTCGGCTTCCCGGGCATCTTCGACAGCGGCGGCGGAGATTCGCGCAACCTCTACCCCGGAATGGCTCACATCCTGGGAGGCCGTCACCACCTGCGATGCCTTGAGGTTCTGGGCCTCACTCCCCTGCGCGATCTGGGTGGCAAAGGTCGACATCTGTTCGGATGCACTGGCCAGGGAGATGGCCGCTTCCTGAATCTGTCGGAGCATCTCCCTCAGGTTGGCGCGCATGCGATGCAGGGAGACCAGCATTTCACCGATCTCATCCTGCGATGCCGCCGCCATCTCTGTTTCCGTCAGGTCGCCGGACGCCATTATTCGCAACCGGTGCAGCGATCAGCAACGACCGAAGAATCTTGAGCAAATGGAGACCTGACCTTCGCTTTTTACAATCGAGAACGACATGACACCGCCCAGCAAGGTTACACCTTAAATAGTCCGACACTATTCTGAAGGGCCCCGGCGAGCCTTTCAAGCTCTCTGGAGGCTTCCGTGACCTGAGTCGTGGAACCGGTGGTTTCGTGGGTGACCCCCAGAATATTCTCCATATTCTCCGAGACCTGCTCCGTCGTCGCCGACTGTTCCTCCGTTGAGGCTGAAATCATCTGCGCCTGAGTGGCTGCCTGAGTGGAGGCATCGACGATGCGGCCCAAGGCAGACAGGGCGTCTTCGGCAAGCCGGACCCCCGTCTCGACCGCCTCATTCCCGTTCGCCATCATGCGGACGGATGTCTCGCTCTCATTTTGTATCTTCTTGATCATCGCGGCGATGTTGCTCGTGGCGCGTGTGGTGTTTTCGGCCAGCTTTCTTACTTCGTCGGCTACAACCGCAAATCCCCGCCCCTTTTCTCCGGCCCGTGCAGCCTCGATGGCTGCATTCAAGGCAAGGAGATTGGTCTTGTCCGCTATTTCATCGATGACGCCAACCATTTCTCCAATTTCATTGGCGCTGGTGCCGAGTTGCTCGATCGCCTGGGATGCCGTTGTAACAATCTCGGCGATGCGGTTAACATGACCGACCGTGCTCCCCACGGCCTCCTTTCCCTGAGCAGCAAACTCTGATGCCTCTCTGGATGCTTGGTTAGAGGCATGGGCGTTTCGGGCAACCTCCCCAATGTTCTGGGCCATCTCCAGGGCGGCGGAGGCAATCTGCTCAATTTGGCTTTTCTGCTCTTCCGATCCCCGGTTGAGGTTTGCAGCAGTGGCGGAGAGTTCACTGCTCGAAGATGAAACCTGCTCAACCCCTTGGCGGACAACAACGATAACCTTCTGAATGTTGTCGACAAAGGTGTTGAACCACTTTGCCAGCTCACCCAGTTCGTCACCACCGCCCGCCTCCAATCGTTTCGTCAGATCGCCGTCTCCCTGGGCAATATCCTCGAGCATGTCGACCGTGGCCCGCACCCGGTGTATAATCAACTGACGCACCAATATGGTGATACCCACGGCAAGCAGGAGGAGGGCCAGCAGTGTGACGAAGGCAATGATGCGAATACTGGCACGCAGATTATTGGATAGACTCTGTTTGTTGTACCCCAGCTTGAAATGTCCCATCACGTTGCCCGCCGTGTCCGTTATGCCATGCTCATAAATCATGAGGTCGGAGACGTCCGCGGGCACGTTGGAAACATCACTCAGAGGCTCCATCCTGTCGTTGTAAAATGCGGCAAATTCCAGATCGGTGTCCGTTTTCAGGGCGCGGACGAAATTCTCGAAATCCTGGAAATCGTAGATTGAGAAATAATCGGTACCCAGGCTGCCGATAAAATCTGCCACGGCATTCCCTTTGGCGTCCATAACGGCACGTAGGGACGAATCGCTGTTCTTGGCTAACAGCAGCCCCAAGCCAGAAAAGAGGAGCATCGACAAGGCGAGCGTCGGAAGCAGGAATTTTCTGCTGAGCGAATTCACAACGAGTCTCATTTTGATTCCTCCGGTTACCCACCAGGAGTCGGAGGGCTACCGGCCCCTTGGAACAACCCTAGCAGCACGGTCTGGCACAGCAAGCGAGGCCCTCTGCATGTCATCACGGCCTGGTGCCAGCCAGAAAATCATAGGCATCACCGGAGCCCAGCGTCGCTTCGACGGACCCATTCAGAACGCCGTCGTCCAGATGGTCGATGGAGTCATAAATCAGTTTACGGTTGTATTGCAGGTTGTGGACATAGGCTCCGGTTTCAGTTCGTTCAAGGTGCTCTGAAGGAGGCTTTTGTCGGTATGGCACTTGGAGCAGATCGGACCAAAGGCAGTGATGTCGGTTATCGCTCCGCCGGCATCCTCTTCGACCGGCAAAAACCGGTGGCTCTCGCCGGCGCTCATGTGACAACCGACGCAGGGCCCGTTGACCCCGGTATCGGGGACACCGGCCGTTCCGATTCTGTCGTGGACAAAATAGGAGGCATTGTCGTAATCCCGGCCACTGTATTCGTAACCGATCGTTCTGAACAAGACTCCGCCGGCGGTCAGATAGTGGGGGTTGATGAAAGACTTGTTCGAGAAATCGCCCGTGGACGCATCAATACTCCCCAGGCCACTTTCCCGGCCGGCATGGCAGGACAGACAGATATTGGAGCCTTCCAGGTCAGGCACTGCGGCGATACGGTCCGCCGGTATTGTATAGAGTGACGTGCCGGCAAAGGGGCCCGGATCCCGCAGATCGCCAACATTGGAAGTGTGACAGGCCCAGCAATAAAGCATCTCCCGCTGTTCCCCGGTGGCGAAGAACTCATTGTCGGCGGGATCATAGGCCCCCGGGTCATTGGCTAGATTCCGGTAACCGGTGGCCGTGTGGCATCGCTGGCATGCCTGTCGGCCCGTGCCGGTCCAGCCGCCGGTCATTTCCTTGAAATCGTAATGGACCCATGCCGGACCCTCGGCATCGGTCACACGAGCCCGGCCTGTCGCGGGATCGACGGTGTCTGCAATGTGGCCGCCGTGGGCCGATCGGGCCCACTCTTGATTGCGCGTGGTGTCGGCATTGTGCGGGTTGTGGCAGTTTCGGCAGACCCGTTCATCGGACGGATCGAGTACGTAGCCCTCGATCTCGGGGGTCGCAGGATCGTCGAAGTGGGTGTCGTAAATGATCCTCGACGTATCGAGATCTCCCGCACCGAGCGCAAAGCCGGACCAGGAATAGGGGCTGTTCTCCCCGTGGTAGGCATCTTCGGTCTGATGGCAGTGGGTGCAAGTCCGGTATTCGGAAGAGAGCGGATTTCCCAGGACATCTTCTCCCTCCGCGAGAAGCAGCTCCCAAGGGTTATGGGCTTCGTGGCAGGTTCTGCACTGCACCACCGAGGCATTTTCCACCGGCGGCAGGGTATTGGGCAGCGCGTCTTCCAATGCATCGTGCCCCCCCGAGACATGGCGGTACTGCCTGGCACCCTCATCCGTATGGCACTTGGAGCAGCGGGCCCGGACGTCGGTGGTGCTGCCGCTGACATAATGGGGTGCACTGATGGACGCCGCATGGGCAGAACTCCCGTAGTCTTCATAAATGCGGTCGCCCTCTGGATGGTAAGCCAGGTGATCGAAATCCTCATTGTGGCATGGGCCGCACGCGTCGGGCCCGGGCGCAGGGTCCGGGATTTCTCCGATGCCGAAATGCTCGGCACCGGACCCATGGCACCCCTCGCAGCCAACCACCGGCCGGTCAACCCGCCCCAGATCGTCAATACCGGTCTGCCTGAAAAAGAGCGCCAGCTGTTCGCCGTCCCCGAAGGGATCGTGGCACACCAGCGTACAGTCGGGGTCTGTGCCCAACCCGTTGTAGCCGAAGTCCGGAAAACCGGTATTGTCCGGCATGCGGTCGACTCGCTGGTGGCTTTCGGTCATGGACTCATTGTTGCCGTGGGGGCCGGCCAGCCAGAGAGAAAATACCGGTGCGCCTGCATCGCCGGGCAGACTGCCGTCGGCGTGACAGCCATAACACTCGGTCGTGCCGGCAGCGTTCGCGGCAACACCCGTGGCGTTGCCCGAACCCGACCCTGATGAGCCACCACCACCGCCGCAACTCCAAAGCCAACTCATCAAAAGCAGCAAGACCAGGACCGACGGGAGAACCTGCGGCAGCCGTGGGCAGCCGGTGCGCCTGTGACCCTCTTCTGGCGCGCGTCCAGTGATGTTCTTATTCAATCGTCTTCGTTGCTGCATTCAACACCTCAGCCGGCAAATTCAATCCCAGGGCGTTGGCCTCTTTCACATTGACCAGCACGGCCACTTCCTTGGGGTCCTGGATGGGAATCGTGGAGACTTTCGTTCCCCCCAACAACTTTTTGACCATCGCGGCCACCTCCCGCCCCTGCTCCCGTGGGGCCGCTACGACGGTGAGAAGGACCCCCTGGTTCTCGCCGCCGCCAATGAGGGCACCCGTCGGCAGCCCTTTGCTTCGGGTCGCGTCCATGATCTTTGAAAGGGAGAGCATCCCGTTGGCACAAGACGTCAGGAGAACCGCATCAACACCCGCAAAGCTGTCCGGTGCCATCTTCTGCCGAGCATTCAGCAGCACACACCGGAAACCGAGGCTGGCTTCAAAGCTTTTTGCATCGCGGGCCTGCAGAATACTGTCCTTTTCGGACTTGTCGAAGACCACCCCCAGGTTGCGGACCTTCCGGATGGCGGTGAGTTTGTTCAGGATGGTCTCCACGGCGACGGTGCCGCTGACGCCTGTGGCATTCTTGCCGGCGATGTTCAGGGCTGCCGGATTGTAGACCGCACCGAAAACGATGGGGATGTCGGAGGTCGTCTTCATGGTCGTCAGTGTGGCCGGAAGCCCGTAAGTGACAATTACAGCGCAGCCAAGGGTCGTGAGCTTTCGGGCAGCGTTGGTCCACGACATGGGATCGGGCCGTGGTTTCTGGACCACCGTCTTCATGCCCTGCTGTTCCAGGAAGGCACCCATCTCCTCGAGAAAGACGGAATGGATCTCATTGTAATAGGGAATGTCCGCTGTCATGATGAAGCCCACTGTTCCGGCCGCTGCCGGATGACTCACCAGAGCGATCAGTACAAGCACCGCCAGTTGATAGCGAAGAATGTCGCGAATCTTCTTCAAGAGCTTATCTCCAGCGGCGGGACAGTGTTACCTGGACCAAATGCGCATCGCCGTCTTTGTCACTATCGTGAATGTTCCTTAGAACATCCTCAAAGTCACCGTACCTGTAGTCCAAACGGAAAAACAAGTTCTTAGTCCATCGGTACTCACCGGAAAAGTGGAGATCGGTTTCTTTCAGTTTCTGTTGGGAAAAGGACGCGATGGAAATTGGGCTGAGAAGATCCGAGCTGTGGGGGGACCACTTCGATTTGCTTCGGGTCTGAGACAGTTCTCCCTGAAACCGGAGATTCTCTCGGGGGCAATACTGCAGACCCGTCGAAAACACCCACGCGCGATCCTCCAGGGGAACCTCTGCATCGCTCAGCGGAACGCCCGCGAGGGAGTCATAGACAATATCCTGTTCCAGCGTGTGGCGGAAATAACCAAGGGTCGCCGTCAGAGAGAGATCCTTGCGGAGCTGGAAAATACCGGTCCCCACGATGTTGTTCAGTTTCACATCCCGATTGCGGGCCTCTGCGGTCTCTTCAAAAACAAGCTTGTCCCGCTCCTGACGGGAAACATGGTAGCTCAGAAGCGCATTGAGCTTTGGGTGGGGCAGCGCTGAAACCAAGACCTCCCCCGCATGGGACCATCTTGGTTCCGTATTGTAAGAAGGATGATCTACGTCCCGATAGGTGTAGCGGGTCTGGATACTCACGGTTCCGCCAATGTGGGTGTCCGCCGACAGAGTCGCTGTGTTCCGGATGGTATTCTTCTCGAGGTTCCACAAGGACGCGTTGTCCCGCTCGATTTCCTTGTAACTGTACTTGGCCCGGAGGACGGTCCCCGCCCGCACCCTGTATTTTGCTCCGACGGTGACGGTGCCCGAGGTGGACGACACGGGGGGCTTCACTGAGTAGGTGAACGTATTGGCCGGATCGGACCGGTCGGTGATGGACGCCCTTCCGGGGTTGTCCGCATCGATGTCCTTATGGGCATACCGGACGTACAGGGAAAGATCGGTGAAGGGGGCCCACCGGAGCGATCCCGCTCCCAGGAGCTGATCCGCGGTGGACCGGCTCGATTCGTTCTTGCGTTCACCCGCGCCAATGGAGGCCGCCGCAACCCACTTGCCGGTATAGGAGGTGTGCACTTTCAGCCTATTGGAGGACCCTTTCAGTTCGGGAATGAGATTGTGCGGGTAGACGCCGGCCGGCCGAAAAGGGCTGCCGCCGTAAGCATCGAAGAGCACGGAGTCGTTATGGACATCAAAACGTTTTTCCCTGTGCTCCAGGGCCACCTCAATGGGCCCCAGATGCGCGTCGGCACCGGTGACAATGGTGGTGGTTCGCCCCGTCACGTCACGGCCGCGCACGGCCCGGATCATGTTGTTGAAGTAACCCGACCCCAGCAGGCTTCGCTGAGTACGGGTGCCTTCCTGGTACACCGTCAAGGCATCGAGAGACACATGCAGCGGGAAATTCTGCTTTGTCCATCTCAGAAGAAAACGATCGGAGTCCGTTTGCACCCCGGGGCCGTCTTCGCCCCGGCTGTCGTCGACCCCGGGGTTTGTCGTTAAAGGATCAAGGTCAATGAGGTCGATCGCCGGAAAGTTGTGGAAGAAGCTGTGGTGGATCCATTGCGAAAGCAAGCGATCACCGTAGGCGTAGCGCAACTCCCCAAAGTGCTCTTTGCTGTTCAAGGCATCGAGCACAAGATACATTCTATGGGGATAAGCGAATACTCTGAAGGCGCCGCCGAAAGGAATGGAATCCTCCAGATAGTCATACTCGTACACCCGCCGAGAGCCCTGCACCTCCGCCTGACGGCTTCCCAGATAGAGGGTAATCTCTGGGTCGATCTCCGGGAATTGATAAATCTGTCCCGCATCCGTTTCCGACGCATCGATCCCCAACTCTCGAAGCAGCTGGGCATCGTCCAACTCGGTGGCCCGCACGGACAGAGGCGTCAACACCAAGAACACCATGGCAAACAGAAAGAATCGCTTCATCCTGGTCCACTCCTCCCTTCCTAATGAAGGAATCCTCCCTGACCACTGACAGACGGCAAGTCCGTACCATGTATCTGGGAATGACAGTCTGTGCAACGGGTAAAGAAAGCCCCTTTGGTTTCTTCAGTAACGGGATCACTCGAGGTGCGATGCCCCCCGTGGCACTGAAGACAGAGAAAGGGCTCACGCACCTTGAGCAGATTGTCGTTCACCGATCCGTGAACGCTGTGGCATGTGGCGCAGTCATCGTTCAGGTCGGCATGTTCAAACAGATAGGGCCCTTCCATGGCCCCGTGGCACAGCGTACAGGTTTCTTTGAGGGTCTCCTCCCGCAGCAGCCCCTCTGCCACCGTGCCGTGGGGGTCATGGCAATCCACACAGAAGAACCGGTTGTCCAGGACTGGATGGCGGCTGGGTAGTTGGAATTCCATTCTCTGTCTTGGGTGGCACCGTAGACAGAGATTGTTCGTTTCCCGCGGGCTGGCTTTCAGGTCCGGGCCGGCATGTATGTCATGGCAGTCAAAGCAGGAGACGTCCCCATAGGCATGGGCCCCGGCCGCCCAGTTGTGGAGACTGAAAGTCGCATTCTTCGTATGGCATTTCTGGCAAAGCAGGGATTGGGCCGGTGGCGGCAGCTTCTTGAGGTCCAGGAAGGTGTCGTACTTGCACGCAGTCTGCCGCCCCGCTGCTGCTTCCGTTGCCACCAACTCGGGCGTGATCCCGGCGATGGCCAGGCTCCCAGGGCCGTGACAGGACTCGCAGTTCACCAGGGGGAGTCCCGATTGCTCGGAGAGCTGTGCCCCCATGGTGCTGGCATCAAAGTCCGTTTTAATCTGGTCATGAAAGTGGCAGGCTGAAAGACAGGTATCCGTGCCTACATAATCGGCATCCAGTCGTCCGATGAGCATCAGTTCATACTCCTGCATCGGCACAATCGGTTTGGACTCCCGAAGAAACTCACAGCCCAAAGCTCCCATCAGGACAACCAGAACGACCAGGGAGCCCCTCCCCTTGGGCGTATATAACCTTTTTCCTGTATGGAGGCCCCCAACTTTGCCGGTCATGGTGCTCACCTCGCTCCTGTCGGAAAAACAGCTGAACAGGATTTCCTGGCAATCATCCTGCTTGATCCTGTGTTGTTTGGGTTGCTTGTGAAAACCGTTGATGGCTTAGTGGGCCTATCGGCAACCACCGGAAAACCTTAAGCCCGAACATTGCGTGACGGAATGTCTCGAGAGATGTGAGAAGTGACCAAGGGAAAATACAGAGAAACTTCTTGGGTTTAATCAGAGGGAAGCACCGGCGAGGGGGCCTCCAAAAGGGAGGCAAGGAAAGAAAACCCGAGGCGCAGCCGGAGCCTGAAACCAAAGCATAAATACTCCTATTGGCAACATAAAGCCAAAAATGGTTATAATATCCGTAATATTGTCTAAAATAACTAAAATAAGCGTTAAGATAAGAAAAATTACTGAAAATGGTGGGATACGGACCCCTATAGCTTCGCGCCGCAGTACTTACAGTGAACCGCATCGGGATCATGCCCCTCTGCGCTGCATTGCGGACAGGCCTGGGTCGAAATTTCCTCCGCCACAGCGTGGGAGAGCTCCACCGTCACAATGCCCGTCGGCACGGCGATGATGCCGTAGCCCAGAATCATGATGACCGACGCAACCATCTGGCCGATCCCCGTCTGAGGAGAGATATCCCCGTAGCCTACGGTCGTCATGGTGACAATGGCC
>CAMYMF010000034.1 GCA_947259355.1 uncultured Nitrospirota bacterium
GTTCTTCTCATCGGCACAGTAGTCCTCTCCCAGGCTGTTGGTGGCTTTACATTTGAAGAAGAGGAACCAGGCCCCCACCGGCCCATAGCCGTCCTTAAATCGGGCCGGGACGAAACGGTTTTCCATCAGCGTCATCTGTGCACCGGCCTGCATGCCGAGGGCGTAACCGGAGCCCGAGTTCCAGACAGGATACCAGGCGCGCCCCTGGCCTTCCTTGCTGGAGCGCGGCCGAAAGACGTTCACCGCACCGCCGGCGCCCAGGCAGATGGCCTTGGCCCTGAAGATGTACATCTTGTTCTCACGGACGCTGAACCCGGCCGCCGCGGCCACCCGCTTGGGATTGTTCTTGTCGCGGATCAGCCGTACAATAAAAACACGCTCAAAATGGTTCTCGTCGACGCCGGTGGCTTCCCGGTTGATTTCCAGAGCCTTCTTGGCGGCCTCGGCCACAATCACCTTGTAGGACTCACCGTTGATCATGATCTGCCATTTCCCGGATCGCACCGGCGTGCCGCCTTCCTTCAGCGATGCCTTGCCAGCCTTGCTGGCCTGAAACCCGTCGAGGGAAAAGCCGTCGTCGCCCTTTTTCCAGATCGGCAGGCCCCACTCTTCAAAGAGGTGGACACTGTCATCCACGTGGCGGCCGAGGTCATAGACCAGATCATCTCGGGTGATTCCCATGAGGTCGCCCCGCACGTAGCGGACATAGTCTTCCACCTTGTTTTCGCCGATGTAGGTATTGATGGCGGAGAGTCCCATGGCCACGGCGCCGCTTCTGTCAGTTGCGGCCTTATCCACCATGGTGACCTTCATCCCCTTAGGTGTGCCCCACCGGGTCGCCTCGTAGGCTGCCCCACAGGCTGACATGCCACCACCGATGATGAGGAGATCCGTGTCATGCTCAACGATTTCGGGGGCGGCACAGTAAGAAAAGGTGCATGTTTCTTTTTCCATTATGTTGTCTCCTTCATGCTGAATATAGGGCGTCTGAAACTATTCGGTCCGGGCCTCGTAATTGAAGAATCCGGGTTCCTTGAGTTTGGAGTGGTCCGCCTCTGGTTTGCCACCATAGGGATCAATGGATCCCTCCGCCGTCGTCCGGATGGGGAATTTGAACCGCTTCAGCGTCCCGTTGCGGAATTTGATGGTCCACATGATGGAGTCCGTGCCCCGCATGGGAATGACGTTTCCGCCCAGCGGATTGAAATCCTGATACCCCCGGACCTCGATGGCTTGCGTCGGGCAGATCTTGACACAATTGTAGCACTCCCAGCACTGATCCGGCTCCTGGTTGCTGGCCTTCATGGCGTCCCGATCGAGTGTCATGAGATCGTTGGGACAGATGTACTGACAGGCCGTTTTGTCCTGCCCCTTGCATCCATCGCACTTCTCAGCGATCACGAAACTTGGCATCTCTTGTTCCTCCTGCAAACTGAATCGAATAATAGCGTGGTCGAATCTCCTGACGGGAGATTCACAACGGCTCGTGCGAGCCTGCTACCGACAGAAGCCCCTTCACCTCCCTTCAATAGTGATGTTGTTATGCAATCGGCGGATCTGAAAACGCTTTATGTAAGCAATTCCTGAAGAGGAATAGATATCGGAAACAATGCGAACGGCCTGGGAAATGGTCATCAACCAGAAAACCGGAGCCAGGTATAAAATTAGAATATTTTTATTCCCGAATAAAAGAAATGTAAAGTTAATTGTTCTTATGGAATGTTAACAATTTGTTATCGACTCTGCGGATGTCTTGTCTACCCGGTGCGAAATGCTTGTCTTTCGGGCGCTAATCATAGACCCAAGGCTTTTCGAATTCAAGAGAAAAGATGGAAACGGGCATATTTAATATTCTTATAACTTTATTAGTTTATCTGAATATATTCTCAAGCCCGCATGTCCCCGGTCCCGTGTTCCACGCCCGTTGCCTCAGCCCGGTGGCCAATGCATGGACCGTCCCCCGAGTAGATGAAGATGGAGATGAAACACCGTCTGTCCGCCGTCGGCCCCGGTGTTGATCACCACCCGGTATCCTGTCTTCGACAAGCCCAGACGTTCCGCCAAGTCCCGAGTGGTTGAGAAGAGATGATGCATGAAGGTATCGGGCACCTGCCCCAGATCATTCAGTGAGCTGATGTGGCGTTTTGGGATCACCAGGATATGGGTTGGCGCCTGGGGATTGATATCGTGGAAAGCGGCACACTGTTCGTCCTCAAAGAGGAGATCGGTCCCGGTTTTTCCCGAGGCGATGGTGCAGAAAATACATGTTTTCATGAACGTCCTCCCGCCGCACCCGACAATACGCGATTCACCCGTGCCAGGTAGGTGCGAAACCGGGAGAGCCGCTCGGGCCCCAGCTCCCGCTCCACCCCCTCCATGAAAGCCCTGGCACGCTTGCCGTAAGCCGCTCCGAGCTCCCCGGCAAACCGCTTGACGACGTGCGCCGCATCCTCGAACCGATGCTGATTCGTGTCGCGCTGATAAGAGAGCAGGTTGTCGACGTAACAGACGATGCGCTCCTCCATCGTCTGGGGCTGGAAATCACGCTCCGGCAATCCCAGCGCGACCGCCTCTTCGACTGTCATGCCAACCCCGATGTGCGTCTCCCCGATCCGGGCTGCGCCTTCGGGAAAACCCGCCTCCCTTATGATTTTGCCGCTGAGCACCGCGTGCTCTACGGGCCGCTGCCCCTGGCTTCGGCCTACGTCATGTAGAATGGCCCCAAGCCGGAGAACGCGGGTGTCCATGGCCAGCTCCGGATCGCAGAGCGCTGCCAGAAAAACGGCGGCATCATGGACCAGTGCGGCATGTTCCAGAAATGAAGCTCTCCATTCAGGCCGCCATGCCTCCACACGCTGCTCCAGCAGCTGCCAGGCCCTCTTTATTTCGCCGTCATCCGGCTGACTTCGGTGTGATTCGACTTTGGGGTTCGGCATGCGCTCTGCCTCTATACAAAAAAGAGACGCCGCTGTCAATCAAAACCAGCTTCTTTGTCAACAGAGAGTCGCGAATCGCGCAAATTCCGTCGGACATCGCCCTGAGAGGTCGTCGCGGCGCCGGGGACTTGCCTTTTGTGAGCCAGGGGAGTACGCTGGTGGCGTGTGTACGATAGCCCTTTATTTTCAAGTATTTGACAATTACCCGGTGATCGTCGGAGCCAACCGGGACGAACGATACATCCGGGGCTCTTTTGCGCCGCAGCTTCTGCGGAAGGCTCCGATCATCGTTGGCGGGCGGGATGCAGCTGCCGGGGGCACCTGGATGGGCATCAATTCAAATGGCCTCTGGGTCGGACTCGCCAATCGTAACAGTACCCAGCCCTACGACGCAACGCTCCGATCCCGGGGCCAGCTCTGTGTGGACCTCCTGGAGGCTGGTTCGTGCCAGGAGGCACAATCCCTGGCTGGCCGGATCGTGCCCACCCGTTATAATCCTTTCTATCTGATGGCGGCCGACCGTCGGATGGCGTTTCTGCTCTGCGTCGAGGCGAACGCGACCATCCGGGTCCTGAAGCCCGGCCTTTACGTGCTCACAAATTCGGGGCTCAATCAACGGGAAGACCCGCGCAGAAAGCGAGTATGGCCTGCGCTCGCACAGTTTCAGAACAGCGCGAATCCCCCCGCCCTGAACGCGTGGGCGCGGCTCCTTGCGGACCATGGGGCAACACCGGACGAGGCTGTCTGTCTGCATGAACCGCAGCGCGGAACCCGCTCCAGTACGGTGCTCCAACTCCACCAACGCATGGAATGCTCCCAGTATTTCTTTGCCGACGGCCCCCCCTGTCGTTCGAAGTTCGCAAGCTACTCTGATTTATTGACTTGCCAACGGCAGATTCCCTGACGAATGACAAACTGTCATCCTTCTGGTATATTATGAGTTTGATTAATCTATGAAAAGGGATAGCCTATGACCAAGCCATCAGAGAAGGAAATCGAATTTGCCAAGGGGTTGGAAGGGGTTGTGGCCACCACAACGCAGGTCGGCTCGGTGGACGGCACCGCAGGAAAGCTGGCCTACCGGGGCTATGACGTCAACGACCTGGCAGAGCACTCGACTTACGAAGAAACGGTCTACCTGCTTCTCTATGGAGCGCTGCCCACACGGTCGGAGCTCGCGGGGTTCACGGACAAACTCGTGGGATACCGTACCGTCCCGGAGGAGGCGCTCGCACGCATTCGGGATCTTCCCTGTCCGTGCCACCCCATGTCCATGCTCCGTTCGGGCATTTCGCTGCTGGAATGCATCGATGATGCATGCCGGATCGCGGAGAATCTGGAGAGCAAGCAGGACGCCGGGATACAGCTGATCGGCCAAATGGCGACCCTTGCGGCAGCCATCTCGCGTATCCTCGAGCAGAAGCCACCCGTGGCGCCGGATCCCGAGCTCTCCCATGCAGGGAACTTTCTCTACATGCTCTCGGGCCGGCAGCCCGAACCATTGGCCGAGCGCGTCATGGACATCGCTCTGATCCTCCACGCCGACCACGGAATGAACGCGTCGACCTTCGCGTCCATGGTGGTGGCCTCCACGCTCAGTGACATCCATTCGGCCGTCTCCAGCGGCATCGCCACACTCAAGGGATCCCTGCACGGCGGGGCCAACGAAAGGGTGATACGCATGCTGGAGCAGTTCTCAACACCCGAAGAGGCACTCGCGTACGTCGACAAGGCCATGGAAAACAAGGAGAAAATCATGGGCTTCGGCCATCGGGTCTACAAGACGTACGACCCACGCGCGCGCATCTTTCAGCGGTACGCCCGAGATCTGTCTGAGCTCACGGGAGACATGAAGCTTTACAACGTCGCAGAAGCCATTGAGAAGAAGGTGGTGGCAACACTGGGGCACAAGGGGATCCTACCCAACGTCGACTTTTACTCCGGCATCATTTACCACGCACTGGGAATTGACGCCACGCTCTTCACCCCCATCTTCGCCGTCAGCCGCGTCGCCGGATGGGTCGCCCGCATCATGGAATACCTTGAGAACAATCGCCTCTTCCGGCCCCGAGCCGTCTATGTGGGACCGGAAGATCTTCCGTACATTCCCATCGATCAGAGGGGTTGACACACCATCCCGGCAAGGTTGCTGAGCACAAGAAAAGCCCGCAAACGCGGGCTTTTCTTCTCTCATACTCTTGGGCCGCTGACGGAGAGCGGCGAGGCTACTTCTTGAGAACGAAAGTAACTTTCAGATCAACCCGGTACGCCGTAATCTTACCGTTTTCGACGACCACATTCTGGTCTTTCACCCAGGCCCCCTTCACGTTCTCCAGTGTCTTGCTTGCCCGCTCGACGCCCTTCTTGACGGCATCCTCAAAGCTCTTCGGGGAAGAGGCAATGATCTCCGTGACTCTCGCAACCGCCATGTCGGCCTCCTTTCAACAGGGGCGCCCCTGCCGAAGAGATGCGGAGCAACCCGCCCTTCGGCTTGGGCGATGTGAAAACGCCTACAAGACGCTCCGGGTCCCGGCCTCCCGGCCGGGACCCGGAGCTTTCTTGCGATGGGTAACAGGGAGATGGTGCTTTAGAACTGTATGCCGAGGCTCTTGACGGTTTTGTACGTCAGACCGCCTACGGCCAGCCCTTTTTCGCGCTGGTACGCTCGGAGAGCCTCACTGGTCTGACGGCCGATGATCCCGTCGATGGGCCCGGGGTTGAAACCAGCCTTTAACAGAGCACTCTGGATCTTCGTGCCCAGATCTCGGGTCATATTGGTTTCGCAAATGACCGGACGCCATTCCATACGGCCCTCGGAGATGAGGGCTTTCTTCGTCACGCTCTCATACTGGGCCGGTATTTCGATCCGGCGCTCCTGCGGGGACCGAACCATCTTCTTGACTTTGACCGTCTTGTATTGCGCTGGGATCTCCACCGTACGGGTCGTGGGCGGCGCCTTCAGGACACGCTTCTTGACGGTCTTGTACGTTGCAGGCACTTCCACCAAACACATGATCTCACCGGTGGAGTGGTCTACTTTTTCGATGAGACCGCGCCCCTTCTTCCAGGTCGTGTGGGCAGGCTTCACCAGAATTTTCTCTTCGGCCCACCCATACTGTGCGGGCACTTCTTCCAATCGGGTCGAAGCTTCCCGGACCAACACCTTCTCTTCTACATAGGCGTACTCCGCCGGGATGATCTCGATCCGCTCAGAGGCCTCGCGTTTGAGCACCTTTTCCGTGGCCGTGTCGTAGGCGGGCGGCATGAATACACGAGCGTAGCACTCACCGGGGTTTGCCTGCGGCGGCAACAATGCCGCTTCCGGAGAGATCTTCGTCTTTACGGTCTGCGCCCGTGACAGTGCATCTTCCGCCTGCTGGGCCCGCCGCTCGGCGTCGGACAAATCGCCTTTCAAACCCTGCACTTCCCGCTCGCTCTTGCTCAGCTGGTCCTGCAATTCCAGAACATTCGTGCTCAACTGCTTCCGGTTCGTGGTGCATCCGGATAGAACAAAGACAGCGACCAGAAGCAATGAGCCCACTAAAGCCAGTTTTCTTAACATCTTGTTCATGATTCTCCTCCTTTCGTTTCGTTGTACGTCGCTCACAATCTCTTTGACTTCCCTCGGCTCACTTCATCTCCATTGCTGCGATTGCCTATCACCCCCTTTCACGTGGGGTCCAATGCAATCCAGGAGCATGGGAGACGAGAAGCATCGCCTTTCTTCCGGCCACCGTCTACGGCCGATCGGTTTGCCTTGGCCATTAACCCCCTCCTCAACGTCCCTTAGAAGTGATCGCCCCATCTTCGCCATGAGCGCCTCGCGTTTCATCGTGCCATTGTCACCGGTGGGTCCCGAAACAAAGCCGCTCCCGACGAGGTGGACGAAAGCGTACCCCAAAAGCAAATTATCAGCAACCTTGGCAACATAAAAAAAGCTTATTTGCAAAAACTAATAAGAATTTCTTATAGCAACATACTAAATATTCCAGATTAGTTGTATTTACAGTTAGTTATAGCCGAAACGATCTCCGTTGTGGCCCGCCGTTTTCTATTCTCAATGGATCTCACGCAAGGGGGCGCTTACGAAAAAAAAACCAACGGATGTCCACCCACACGCTTGAATCGTATAAAATATATTAATGCACATACCATGAGCAGGGCCTATCAGCCGAAACATTTTTTCCTATTCTAGAAAGGGAGGTCTCGCTATGAAAGGGGTGTTCTTGGTCGTTCTGATGATGGGATTGCTGATCACCGCGCTGCTGGTCGTCAAAAACATCTCGACCCACCAAAGCCTGGCGGGAGATCCAGCACAGATTACGGCCATCGAGCGGGCCAAGGATGCGGCGGATCAAGTCAGCCAACAGACGGAGAGCATGAACCGAAAACTGCAGCGGGCCACCGGAGACTAGTGCGATCAGCGTCGCGGCTCTGGGGGGGGCCGCTGCCGTAACCATCTTCGTTATCGCTCAATGAGCCCATCGATCTGATAGACAAGCAACACCTGGGCCCGCACCGTTACATCGCCGGAAGTGATGGGGGGCGCGGGCCCATCCATGGCGAGGACCGCCCGCTCAGCGTAGGCCTCTGTCTGCACCCGAACGGGGGTCGCCACCGCCTGATCGAGTGTCAGCGAGAGCACCCGCAGCAGACGAACCGACGCGGCCGCCGCCAGGCTTCGGGCGTCCGCGATCGCGTTCGCCGTGGCCGCCCCAATGGCCTCGTCCCGGTACTGACGGGGATCGGCCAGGTCAAAGAACAGGGCACCGATTTCGTTGGCCCCCGTTTCGGCTGCAGCACCGATGAGTTTACCGGCCAGCGAGACTTTTTGGGTCCGGAGGTTCACACCGTTGGTCACGCTGTACCCCACGATTTCCGGGCGCCACTCGGCGGGCGCCTGACGGGGGCGTGGCGACCACTGGGGCTGGATTTGAAACTGGCCCGTCTGATACTCGTCCCGGGTGAGCCCCACCCGCTGCAGCGCCTTCACGACCCGGTCCATTTTTTCCGTATTCTCCGCCAGCGCCGCCTCCGCGCTCTGCGCAGCCGTGACGACCCCGATACGCAGGTTCAGCTGGTCCGCCGGCACATGGAGGATCGCCTCTCCCCGAACGCTCAGGCGGGGCAGTTCCTCCTCAGCCGCGACGGCATACCCCACCGTTCCCAATCCCTGAACGTAGAATATGAGAGCGAAAGAGACCCATGCCAATGCATCACAAATGATCTTCATGACAGCCTCCCTTCTGCGGTCGTCGACGCGACGGCCATCGACGGGTGGGCCCACCGAACGATGCCTGCCTCATCTAAGCATGAAACCGGCATTCCGGCAATAAGCCGTCGGCGCCCGCGCGGCATTACGTCGGCAAAAGACGATAGACAGCGGTGAAGCGGTTTACGATCCGCAAGAGCTCGTCCGGCAACCGCTGTTGCACACCTCGGACAATGTTCGGCGGTATCTCTCCGAAAAAAGCGTGCGCAATGCCGCCCGCGATGCAGGCCATGGTGTCGCTGTCGCCACCCAGAGAGATTGCCTTTCGAATCGCATCCTCCACACCGGTGGACTCGAGAAAGGCGATGAGCGACTCCGGCACGGAACGTTGACACGAGATCTCAAAACGATACCCCCGACGGAGGGCCGCCAGAGATCGGCCCAGGTCGTAGCCGAATCGGCGGGAGACCTCCCCGCGGATTTCCTCACGGGACGCACCCGTGCGGGCCCTGAAAACAGCCAAAGCGGTGGCCTGGGCGCCGCGAATGCCCTCGGGATGATTGTGGGTCACTTCCGCACTGTGCCGGGCCTCCCGGAGCACTTCGGCTTCGGTGTCAAAGGCAAATCCGACGGGGCTGACACGCATGGCCGATCCGTTTCCCCAGCTTCCGTAAGGGCCGGCTGCGTCGACCTGCATCCACGCATAAAAGGAGGCGCCGTAACCTGCGTCCGGGTATTGCCGGCCGAAGCGCCGCAGCGCTGCTGCGTAATCGCCCCCTTCCAGGATGGCATGGGCCACCGCCACCGTCAGGACGGTGTCGTCGGTAAACCTCGATGTGGGACGAAACAGCGGAAATCGGGTCGTCTTGATCGGCCGTGCCTCATAGACCGACCCAATGATGTCCCCGGCAATCGCTCCCAGCATCGTTCTGCGCCCCCTGTCTTGCCGCCCGTGCGGCCTGGCTTCATGGCACGCGACCCTGCTCCGTCTCAGAAGCACACCCACCGTCCTGCTTCCCTTTTCTCACCATATAATAGAGGAGCGGGATGACAATGAGCGTCAGGGCGGTGGATGCAAAGATGCCGAAGATCAGGGAGATGGCCAGCCCCTGAAAGATCGGGTCCAAGAGGATCACCAGGGCCCCCACGATGAGGGCTGCTGCGGTCAGCACGATCGGCCGAACCCGGGCACGCAAATGGTCCGAGCGTAGCACCAGTCCCTGCGCCAGCAGGTCGGCCGCCATCGCTGCGTGTCGGTCGACGGCCCTGCGGGCCGTCTCAGCGACGCCCACCAAACGCTCTGCAAGGAGGGCCCCGTAAAAGGCGGCCGTGAACTCACGGATCACCTCCTGGCGCGTCCGTCGCTCATCCTGTTCAGCGGCTTGTTGTTGCAGTTTGGAAATCTCATAGCCGGTCCGAATCCTGCCCCCCGCATAGAGCGGTTGCGAGAGCGTTACGCTCGTCGTATAGTTATTGATGGGATCGGGATCGTTCGGATTCGACGCGGCAAAGCGGCCCAGGGAAAAGCGCTCCTGAGACAGTTCCGTCCAGAAAACCTCTCCGGGACCTGTGGTTCTCATGAACGACTCCGAAAGATCGAGGCGCGGCAGAAAACGGCCTCGGGCATCCCGGACGATTTCCCGGGCAGCGGCTGTGGCGCACGCCGAAGCCTTCAGCGACGGGGTTCCCGCCAGGGCTATCTGTAGCCCGGCCTCCAACGTGAGCGGCTCTGCCGCAATGGCAGGGCGACAGACAATCAACGCCACCGCCATCCCGAGACCCATGCGCAGCCAATCCTGCCGCCGCGAGGTGTACCGGCGGCGAGTTTCTATTTCGTGTCTTGATGACATGGAAAAGCCTTCCCCCATATTCGAGTACCCGAATATATATCCGCGCAGGCCCTGCTTGTCAAGGAAACGTCAGAATCCCCATCTCCTTTCTGCCGGTCGTCATCGCCGTAGGACCGTTGCACAGCACCGGGGGCCGAGAGACTCAATTCTCCATTAACAATTCATTGACAGAATACGGGCCCCGAAAATATAATTATAAAGGTAATCACACTTATCCAGAGTAACCACGGTCAAAAGCATATCCCCAAAAGCAGCGCTGCAGGGAAACCGCTCTTCGGCGGAACCAAGAAGGTCTGGTGCCGGTGGTCCGTTGCCGTCACCACCCTGGTTTCAATGGACGGATATCGAGGAGGATCCATGCAACTTGGTCGGACTTTCTTCACCCTTCTGGCACTTTGCGTGACCGGACTTTCGGCCTGTGAAACCCTCAAGACCTCCAGACCGATCATGCCTATCCGAGAGTACGAGCGAATGATCGCGGGGAGGCTCGACGCCGACTACGTGGGGACCGACAACTGCCTGGCGGCCTGCCATGCGCACGATCAACTGCGCCGCTACTTCGACGCCAGCACCATGGGCGCGCAGCTTACCCCGGAGACCGGCTTGCCCCTGGTGGACTGCGAATCGTGCCACGGACCGGGCAGCTTAGCGGTTCAGGGGCTGACGCCCGAGCGCGTGGCCGCCGACCGAGCCGAAGGCAGAGAGACCGCCTGCAATCACGACACCCTGATCGATCTGAAGAACCTGCCGGCCGCGGCCAAATCATTGATCTGTCTCAAGTGCCACACCGCCAACGCCACCTTCAATCTGCACGACTGGAACCTGGGAGATCATGCCATCAGCGATGTGGCCTGTGGCGATTGTCATCAGGTACATGCCGGGCCCAACCTCAGTGTGCAGACGGAGGACGTGTCCCGCCTCTGTTTCTCCTGCCACCCCGAGATCCGCACGGAGTTCTATCTGCCGAGCCGGCATCCCGTGGCGGAAAACCGGGTGGTCTGCACGGACTGCCACAGTGCCCACGGCTCCCCCTACGAGAAGTCACTGCGGGAAGCCACCGTCAAGGAAACCTGCGCCCGCTGCCACGCCGAAAAGGCTGGACCCTTCATCTTCGAGCATGGTGAAACAACGGAGGACTGCCGGACCTGCCATCAGCCCCACGGTTCCGTGCAGAACAACCTGCTCTCCGTTCAGATGCCCTTTCTCTGCCTCCAGTGTCACGAAGGACATCGCACGAACGCCTCACAAACGACCAAAGACCGGTTCTATACCCGATGCACCGATTGTCATTCGGAAATCCACGGCACCGATATCCCGTCGGCGACGGGCGGCGGCTTTTTCACGCAGTAAAACGGGGGGGTTTCATGAGACGCATCATCCTCGGACTCATCACCCTGACGCTCCTTTGCTCGATGGCGTACCGAGCTGCGTCAGCGTCGGATGAGCCCCCGGTGGCCCGGGCGGTCGACGTACCGACAGGAACGGAGGGTTCTCTCTCACTCGGCTACCGCGCTGCCGCACCGATCGGCTCCGGACGGGCCGACGAGTATGACTATCTTCACGACGCCGTGACTTTCGGAGCAAATGGGCAACTCCTGGCCCTGCCCCACCGTTTCCATCTCGATGTGGACATCCGGAACCGAGAGGATACACTCGGACATCTCAACTATGGGTTCGGGGATCTGCTGCTCATCGAGGTGGTCCACCGGTCGCTCTTTCATCATCTGGAGAACATAAGGCTCGAGGATCTCGACCCGGCAGCCCTCGACATCCGGGACAGCGGGGAAGATTATGCTCTGGAGATAATGATCGACGATATTGCGGTGGCGTTCAAGGCGCCGCGCTTCCCCATGCACCTCTATGCCCGGGGGAGCCGGTTCGACAAGGCGGGCGACCGACAGCTTCGTTTCCTGGACGGCTCCGGCTGGTTCAACAACACCGTCCGAACCAGTACCCCCCGCCGGATCGATTGGCAGACCCAACACTACGGCATCGGCATCAACAGCCACTTGGGTCCCATCGAAGTCGATCTCTCCCATTGGGAGAAACGCTTTGACGTGAAGGGCAGCCGTCGCCTGTTTGATCTATACAGCGGTGCAGGCTTTCCACCCGGTTCCCAGCGGCCCGCGGGTGAGTTCCCCCACAACGGCACCCCCGAATTCAAGGGCTCCGCCACTACTCTCAAGGTCCATTCCAACTACACGGGAAAACTCGTCGGCACCGCGACGCTTTCCACCAAGGAAAACCGGAACGAAGTGAGCGGCGCGGAGGCCGATTATTTCGTTGGCGCGGCCGGTCTGACCTGGATGCCCGTGACCAAGCTGACCGTTTTTCTCAACTACCGGCGCGTCGCCCGGGATCTTGACAACCCCGGTGCCGTAATCATCCGGGACCGCACCGTTCCCGCTATCAGTTACGGCAACCCTGACGTGCGGGACTCTATCTCGGCCGACACCGATACCTACTCGGCCACCTTACGCTACCGGCCCTTCTCCCGCCTGACCCTGAGAGCCAAATACCGGTTTGAAGAGGTCACCCGGGAAGACTCCGAGGCATGGGAGCTGATACCCGACAGCACCACGCGGCGGGCGCTCACCCTGTCGGGCGACGCCCACCCGGCCAAAGGCCTCAAGGCAAAAGTTGAATACACCCACAAGGAAGTAGACGATCCGGTGAGCAATGTCGAGCCGAACCGATTGAACAGGGCCAAGCTTTCTATCGCCTGGACGCCGATGCCCCGTCTCCAGACGCTGCTCGGCTACACCCTCAGCCGGGAGGAACGCAACGATCCCATATTCGCAGCCACCGATGCGGCCGATGATCGCGACGTCCGGTGGGATCGCGTGCTGGCAAGCGGGACGTTCCTCGTTTCCGATCACGTCGCCCTGACGACCACTTACGCGTATTTACACCATCAAATCGAACAGGAGATCGTTTACACCGATGCGAGCTTTCCCTTCTCGCCTCAAATCGATGGGGGCGTTCCCTACGAAAGCGACGCCCACAATTACGCCCTGACCCTTCACTATTCCCCGTCGGAAAGGTTGCAGTTCAATACCGGCGTGTCGCACACGACGAGTCAGACCGATTTCGAGCCCAACAGACCCGACCTGCTCGCCCCGGTCTCCATCGCCTCCCTGGCCGGCGTGAAGATCAGGGAGACCCGCTACTCTCTCTCCGGGGACTATGCGCTGCGAAAGGGATTCCGCGTGGGCGTCGATTACGAGTACACCGACTTCAACGATGTCCTGGACCACACGAACGACGACGTGGCGGACGGCATCTCGCGCATCCTCTGGACGCGCCTGTCTAGGAAATGGTAACAGACCATGAAAAGGACGGGCTGCAAGCGTTATCTTTTACTTCTGATCGTGTTTGTTCTGCTGAGCACCGCGGTGATGAATTCGCGCCCTGCCGAGGCGCAGACCACGATTGGTGTCATCATGACAGGAGACATTGCTTACTACCGATCGATTCATGAGGCCTTTGTCTCCGAAATGGCGGCCCAGGGCCTGGGGTCGAACCAATGCGAAATCCTGGTGCAGAAACCGGCCCCCAACCTCATGTCCTGGACCAACGCAGCCCGCAAATTCGTGGCTTACGATGTGGACCTCCTCGTCACCTACGGGATGTCCGCGACCCTCGCGGGCATCAAAGAAGGCAGCCAAACACCGCTGGTCTTCGCCGGGGTCTACTACCCCCACACCCTCGACCTGGACAGCGGCAACGCCACGGGGATTGGCTCCAAGGTGCCCATCCTGACGATCGTCCAGCGCCTCAAGGGACTGTCGAATTTTTCAAATCTGGGGGTCCTCTTCAATCGAGCGGAAAAAGATACGGTCCTGCAGGCCAACAGCATCCGCGATTCTCAGGCCGCTTACCAGGCCCAGTGTGTTCTGGTGGCGTTCCGGAAAAAAGGGGAAGATCCCGTGCTCCCCGCAGTGGATGCACTCTTGTTGACGACGAGTGCCCAGGTCATGGCCGACATCGACCGCGTGCTGGCGGTGACGCGTCGGGGCCGTATCCCCACCGCCTCCGCCATTGGCGGGGCGGAGGCCGACGGGGTCGTCCTGACCATAGCGGCAGACCCGCAGGAACAGGGGCAAACGGCCGCCCGGAAGGTCGCTCAGATCCTGGGAGGGGTCTCCCCCACCCAGCTTCCCGTCGACCTGCCGAAGCGGATCCAGGTCGTCATCAATCTAAAAGAAGCCAACGCTCTGGGGCTCAAAGTGCCCTTCGAGCTGCTCTCTTCTGCAACACGGATCATCAAATGAGGACGTCATGAACCTTCAACGGAAAGCCACAGTCATTGTTGCCGGCATTCTCTTCGTGGCCGTTGGAATCAACACGGCGGTGCTCACCGCGACGGCATCCAAGAAATACCAGGACGCCATCCTGTCGAAATCGTCAGTGCTCGGCACGAAGACGCTGACCGAAATCAACAAGGTCGTGGCGTTGGGCGTGCCCCTGGATGCCTTCCAGGGGCTCTCTGAATCGCTGCAGGCCCTCGTTGCCGAGGATGACGCGATCGACTATGCCCTCGTTCAAGACACCGAAGGTCAGGTCCTGTTTCACAATGAGACCAGAATGGTCGGCCGGTTCTTGCGGGACGAAACCGCGCTCGCCGCGGCGTCGGCGAATCAGTCGTTGGTCCAAAAGGGGGAAACGGTCTATGACCTCTCCTTCCCCATCGTCAATGTAGAAGATGTCATGGTGGGAACGCTCCGCTTGGGGGTGGCGCTCGAAACCATTCAGGAGCCCCTCTACGCACTGCTCTTGGCGGCGCTGGTCATTGCTCTGTGCAGCTTTATCGCCGCCGTCGGTCTGGTCTATTTTTCCATTTCTCGATACATCACGGGACCGATCCGGAACATGCAGCATGCGGCAGACCGTATCGCCTCGGGTGATCTCTCCGCGGTGATCGATGTGCGGGGGCAGGACGAGATTGCTTCGCTGGCAAATGCCATCAACGGGATGTCCGCCAACCTCAAAGAAATGCTATCCGGCGTGCGCGGCATCACCGCCAGCGTCTCCTCTGTGACAGCCCATATCCTCAGGTCGTCTGAGGACATCATGGACATTGCAGCGGCCCAGCAACGGGCGATCGAGGACACGTCGGGCTCCACCGATTCGCTGAACCAGGCCATCTCGAGCCTGGCGGAAAACGCGGACAGTCTGCGCCAATCGGCCGAAAACACTTCCCGCGCGGTGGCCCGCATGTCCCACTCCATCGAGCGCGTCTCGGACAGTTCGGATGTGTTCGACCGCTCGACGCAGGAGACAGCCTCCTCCATCCACCAGATGGGCGCCAGTATCCAGCAGATTTCCGCACACCTGGAGACCCTGTCGCGCTCCGCGGGGGACGTTGCCACATCCATCTCCGAGGTCCAGGCCAGCACACGGGAGATTGAGGAACGGGCCGGCGAGTCGGTGGGGCTGGCTGAGACGGTCACCCGGAGCGCCTCCGGCCAGGGAACGGATGCAGTCCGTGCCGCAGTGGCGGGCATGGAGGAGATCCGTCAGAGTGTCACCGCCCTGACCGAGAGCATCAATCTGCTTGGCAGACGATCCCACGAGATTGGCAAGATCCTGAACGTCATCTGTGAAGTGACCGACGAGACCAATCTCCTTTCGCTCAATGCCGCCATCCTGGCCGCGCAGGCCGGCGAACACGGAAAGGCCTTCTCCGTGGTGGCCAGCGAGATAAAAAGTTTTGCGGAAAGGACGGCCGCCTCCACAAAGGAGATTGAGGATCTGATCAAAGCCGTACAGAAAGAGACGGGCGCCAGTGTAGAAATGGCTGCCCACGGACTGGAGACGGTCGAAAAGGGTCTGACCCTGGTGTGCCATGTGGATGAGGCGCTTCAATCCATCGTGGTCTGCGCCAATGATTCCACCGAAATGTCCAAGGCGATCCAAAAGGCAACGTCCCAACAGGCGGTGGGCATTCGGCACATCACAGAGGCCATCGAAATGATGTCCAATCAGGTGGAACAGATATCACGGGCCACGGAAGAGCAAGAACGGGGGAGCAAGCTGATCATCGAAGCGACGGAGCGAATGCGGGAGATGTCTTCCCAGATCAACACGGCCACCCAGGAACAGAAGAACGAAAGCAAGCAGATCTCCCGAGCGGTGGAGAACGTCGCTGTCCATACGGAGCAGGTGGCCGCAACCGCCCGTAATCAGAAGAAGCGGAGCGAAGAGATTGTCGGCTCCATGAACGGCATTCAAACCAGAACCGGCAACCTTGCCAAGTCGTCCAACGGCATGCAGCACACCATCGGCGCGCTCAAGGAAGAGGCCCAGCACCTCGTCGCGGCGCTGCAAAGATTCAGAGTCTGAAGACCGCCGTCCCGCGCAGGACATCCTCCACCCCTGCCGCGAAAAAGCCCGCGCGCACCGCTCGCCGGGTTGGCGGCTGCCATCTCCCAGTTACACGCCCAGAATCCGGACCTGCACTTCCTTGTCTCGCTGTCCATCGAACTCGGCATAGTAAACGCACTGCCACGTTCCCAGATCGAGACGCCCCTCACTGACGGGGACGCTCACGTGGTGTCCGCAGAGAATCGCCTTGAGGTGCCCGTCGGCATTGCCCTTGGGGTCGCTGGCGTCGTGCGCATACCCTGCACCGGGGGGCGCCAGCCGGGCCAGCAGCGACGCAAGATCTTCTGTGAGGGCGCGGTCCGAGTCACTCACGTAAACGGCGGCGCTGGTGTGCATGGGATAAATCAGTGCCAGCCCTTCGGAGATACCGCTTTCTCGCACGGCTGCATCCACCTCTTCGGTGATATCGATGATCTCCGTGCGCGCCTGTGTCTGAAACCAGAGAAGTTTGCGGTGGGATTTCATCCAAGCCGCCTCACAATGCCCGGGTGATGCACCGTTAGAATCTCGAGGATGCGGGCCACGACTGCATCCAACGGCACACCGGTCGTTTCAATGGTGTGGTCGGCCGCGGCATAAAAGGGCGCGCGGACATGGAGCAGCTCTCGTATGGTGACCAGGGGATCGGCCGTCTGCAGCAGCGGCCGGTGGGTCGTTCCTTGGGTGCGACGCAGGATCTCCTCCGCGGATGCGGTCAAGCAAAAGACCGGTCCCGCCTGCTTGAGGGCCTCCATATTGGCCTGCCGCAGCACGATGCCCCCGCCGGTGATGATCACATGCCTGGAGAGGCTCACGGCCTCCCGGGCCGCCGCCGCTTCCAACTCCCGAAAAGCCGCCTCCCCGGCGTCGGCAAAGATCTGCGAGATGGGCTTGCCCGCTTTGGCCTCAATCATATCGTCGGTGTCCACGACGCTGAAGGCAAGGCGCTGCGCCAGCGCCCGTCCCACGGTGCTCTTTCCAGTGGCCATGAATCCGACGAGCACGATGTTGTGCATGGCTAGCCCGAATATTGAATGAGTGATCGTGATGAGAGCTCGAGTAAGCGCCGTAGGCAAGGCACAGAAAGTTTTCTGACTGAAGACATATTGTAATACTTCGAAGTTAGGAAATTGTTCTGCAACGCCGCACACGGCGGCTTATCCATCTTCGCAGAATGCGACGCCGCGACAAGTCCGGCCTCGTAATAGACTTACTCATACAGGTTTCGGGCTAGGCCCCGAATCTCTCCTGAAGGACACCGCGCATGGTCTCCACCGGCGCGGGCGTCCCCGCAAAGATCTCAAAGGCCCGGGCCCCCTGATGCACCAGCATGCCGATCCCATTCACGGCCTGCAGCCCCCGAGCCGTGGCTTCCTTCAGCAGGCGCGTCTGCTGGGGGTTGTAGATCGCGTCGAACACGACGGCTCCGGGTGCAAGCCATGCCACGTCGATGAGGCGCGGATCTTCCGCCTTCATCCCCACAGGGGTGGCATTGACAAAGAGGTCTTTTTCACCCACGGCCTGTTCGACCGCGCCGGTGTCGGCAGGGCAGGCCGCCACTCGGCAGTTGGGAAAGCGGTCCGTCACCGACGCGCAGAGCGCATCGGCCCGGGCGGTGACCACATCGGCGATCACCACTTGCGCGGCACCGGCGAGGGCCGACTGAAAGGCCACGGCCCTGGCAGCGCCGCCGGCGCCCATGACGAAGATCCGTTTGCCCGCGAGGGCCATCCCCGCCTCCTCTCGGAGGGAAGTCTCAAAGCCGTAAGCGTCGGTGTTGTATCCCCGCAGTCCCGTGTCCCTCACCTGAATGGTGTTGACCGAGCCCATCAGTGCGGCTTCCTCCGAGACTTCATCGAGCAGCGGGAGCACTGCCTCCTTGTGCGGAATGGTCACATTGACCCCCGCCAGGCCCAGGGGCCGCAGCGCTGCCACGGCCTGCGCCAGATCCTCCGGTCGGACCTCAAAGGGCAGATAAACATAATCGAGGTTGCCCCTTTCGAACGCGGCATTGTGCATGGCCGGAGAGAACGTGTGGCGTACAGGATAGCCGAAGAGCCCCGTGACTCGCGTGGTGCCGCTGATCTGCATGGTGCGCCTCCCAAAACAGGACGAGTTTATAAAACTCCCCCATTGATGTCAAACCGAAAAAGGGGTTGCAGCGGCGCTCCGGCGTGTGATAGAGTGCGGTTCAACTTCCGAGTTTCACCGCTTCAAGTGTCCATAATTGCCTGCCTTGATTCACGCATCTTGAAGTGCAATACCTTTTTATCGTGATCCGTCGATGATTGCCAAAGTTTCCAGCAGTGCCGTCGTCGGCATCGATGCCGTCGCGGTCGAGGTGGAGGTCGATCTCGCCTTGGGTCTGCCTGCGTTCTCGGTGGTGGGCCTGGGCGACGCGGCCGTCAAGGAGAGCAAGGAACGGGTTCGCGCTGCCCTGAAGAATTCCGGCCAGAAATTCCCCGGCCATCGCATCACCATCAACCTGGCCCCCGCGGACCTGAAAAAGGAAGGTTCCGGATTTGACCTGCCCATCGCGCTCGGCATCCTTGCGCGCCAGGGAATCGTTCCGGCGGAGCGGCTGCAGGCCTGCCTGATTGTCGGGGAGCTTTCTCTCAACGGCCGGGTCAAAGGGGTTCGGGGGGCCCTCTCCATGGCTCTGGCGGCGCGGGAGGCGGGCTTTGAGCGTTTTCTCCTGCCGGCTGAAAACGCGCCGGAAGCCGCCATCGTCGGCGGGCTCCAGATCGTTCCCGCAAGCTCACTCGCCCGGACCGTGGCCTATCTGAACGACGAGATCGAGGTGCCCGCAGTGCACACCGAGTTGGCAACCCTCCTGAAGGAAAACGGCGTATCCCCCGTCGATTTCTCCGATGTACGCGGGCAGGAACACGCCAAACGGGCCATGGAACTCGCCAGCGCAGGCGGGCACAACATCCTCCTGGTGGGCCCGCCCGGTTCGGGAAAGACCATGTTGACCCGAAGGCTCCCCACCATCTTGCCCGAAATGTCTCTGTCCGAATGCCTGGAGTGCACCAAGGTCCACAGCGTGGCCGGACTGCTGGCACCCCGGAAACGGATCGTCGCCGTGCGGCCCTTCCGCGCGCCGCACCACAGCATCTCCGATGCGGGCATGATCGGCGGCGGCACCCACCCCAAACCGGGGGAGGTCAGCATGGCACATCATGGTGTTCTCTTTCTCGACGAGCTTCCTGAGTTTCGGCGCAACGTCCTGGAGGCGCTGCGCCAGCCGCTGGAGGACGGCTCTGTGACCATCTCCCGCGCCATGGGGAGCCTCACCTACCCGGCCCGCTTCATGCTGGCCGCGTCCATGAATCCCTGTCCCTGCGGCTTTTTCGGAAGCCCGCAACACCCCTGCCGCTGCGGTCCCGGTGAAATCGACCGCTACCGCAAACGGATTTCGGGCCCCCTCATGGATCGGATCGACATGCAGATCGAAGTGCCGGCGGTGCCCTTTCACGAGCTCTCCGGCGGGTGCCGGGGGGAAAGCTCAGCGACCATCCGGAACCGGGTGAACCGGGCGCGCCAGATCCAGCGGACCCGATATGGGGATCAGGGGATTACCTGCAATGCCCAAATGAGCGCCCCCATGACGGAGACCTACTGCCCGGTAAACGCTGAAACAAAGCGGCTCCTGGAGATGGCCGTCTCAAAGCTCGGCTTCTCCGCGCGCAGCTATCACCGGGTGCTCAAAGTCGCCCGCACCATCGCCGATCTCGCCGGCCAGGACGACATGGCCGCGGCCCACGTCTCCGAGGCGCTCCAATACCGCTGCTTCGACCGCACGCACGAAGAAATGTTGTAACCTGAGCAGTTACGAAATAAAAGAACCCAGACATTGCATGAAGCAACCTATCCGGCCTCATGACGGTCACCCATGCGGTGTCCGGGTTTGACGTTACCGGCGGGGGCGGAAGATGCCGAAGCTGCTGGTGTATCCGTGCAGGTAGGTCACGGCTCCCACGGGCCCGATCTCGCCGTTGCAGAAGAAACCGCCCAGGGGGATGCGCCCCATGAAGTGCTGGAAACGCTCCGAGTCATGGTTGGCACGCCCGTAGAGCCCCTGGCCCCTTCCGAGACAGGAAAACAGAAGTGCCCCGTAGTAGCTGATGCCGTTGTGGGCCCGGATAAAGGCCGAGATGACGTCGTCCAGATCGGAGGCGGAGGAGCTGGCGTCCCGCAGGTGAAACTGAACCATCTGCCCCTGATGCAGGCGCGCGGCAATGAGCAGGCAGCCTTCGTCGGTGTCCGCCCCCAGAAGATTGCGAATCAGGAAGTCCCCATGGGAAAAAGACTCCTTCATGGGATCCATGGCAATGCCGATGAAGAGAGAGTGCTGGACCAGCTCTTGCTGCTCCGGCGTCATGTCGGAGAGTATCCGCCCGAGCACTTCGAGAACCGGCCGTTCATCCACTGCCCGCAGCACGTTGTCCTCGCAGTCGGTGACGCAAAGTACGGGACCTACGGGGTAACAGCCTTGGGCCACGGCTGTGTCCAGAACGATATCTCCCGAAACGGCCAGTCCGACCAGACCGCCGCGATGACACTGCCCATCGATGAACAGGGCGTTTTCGCCCGGTCTGCGGGCTGCGCTTGCCAACCCCCCCACCTTGGGCGAGCCGGGGAAGGCGAAATCAAGACCGCTGAGACAAGACTCTGCGGAAAAAGTGTAGGGATCGGCCAGGAGCAAGAAGGCCGGCTCCTCCTCGGCGGTCACACCGAAGAGCTCCTCCCAGGGGCGGGGGCTGCCGTCGAGGCTCGGCAAAGCCCCGTGCTCTAGTTGAAAGGGATGTATCCGTACATCGGGCAGCACGGCCGCCGTGAGGCTGATGCCCGGCATCCCCTCCACTTCCTGACCCGCCCCGATCACGCCGCCCGCCGAGCATCCGAGCAGATGCCGGCAACCCAACTGCCGGTAGACCTCCCGGCCGATGTGGGCATAGTGCTTGGAGAAGTGATCGGATACGAAAAGCAGTGCGAGGTCCGGGGGTTCCGGCAACTCGCGTTGTATCTCAGCAATGCAGTGCGCGAGGTTCCGGTTGGTATCCGGTTCGACGGAGACTGCCGAGGACCATTTCATGACCTTACCACCTGCGTTTCACAGTACCCCTTCGTCCCGCGCCTGTCAAACGCCGCCATACCGACCCATCTCGGCCGGGCCGCCCTTGTAACTGCACGGAATAGCAGCGGTTTACATTTTCCGTTTGCATTCACGGCACCCTTTCGGTACGCTGTCCGTTCAAGGGCAAACCACGTTTTTATGGACAGAAGGAGAGATCGCGATGAGACAGCTTTTATGGACCGTCATCATGAGCCTGGCGGCGACGCTGATATTCCAGGTGTCCGCCATGGCCTGTCAAAACGGCAAGTGCGACCCGGCAAACTGCGCGCGGCACAAAGCGATGATGGAACACGGCGATCATCACGCAGGTGCGGAAGCAGGCGAGATGGCGCTGGATCCCCTTTGCGGGATGAAGATTCCGAAAAGCCATGCGGCGGAGACGGTGCAATACAAGGGACAGACCTACTATTTCTGCATGGAGGATGAGAAAGAAGCCTTTCTCAGCGATCCCGAGAACTGTGCCGCGCCGTCGCGCACGCCGGCAAGACGGCCGACCAGGCGCACACCGATGCCCGTGAGCGCGTTCAGATCGAGGCTGGTCCGCTCCGACGAGCCCACAAGCTGAGGCGACGGCACCTTCCTCGCCCGCACGATGTCGTCGACTTCGTCGTACCGTTCATCCAATATCCCGGCCCGGTCCATCCACCATTGGACGTCGCGGCCGCGGTAGACGCGCGGCAACCGAACGTGCTCCCCGACCGCCACCGTCACGTCGCGGCCCGAGCGGTGGATCTCGTCGGCGAGCTGCGTTCCGGTTGCCGATGCGCCGACGACAAGGACGCCGCCGTGATCCAGTTGATCGGGATTACGGTACGCCATGGGGGTGAGAGTTGCGATCGACGCCGGCACCGCCTCGGCGGGCGCTGGAATCTGCGGGATGTTGCAGGCCCCGCTGGCGAGCACGACCGTCCGGCAGTACCAGTCGCCCCGATCCGTCGTCACCCGATAGCCGGACTCGGTCGCCTCCACCGACGTCACGGTCGTGTGGGGCTC
>CAMYMF010000035.1 GCA_947259355.1 uncultured Nitrospirota bacterium
GGAGGTGGAGCTGATCACGCCCATTGCGATGGAGAAGGAGCTTCGCTTTGCGATCCGCGAAGGGGGCCGCACGGTGGGTGCCGGGGTGATCAGCGAGGTTCTCGAGTAGGGCCTGCGGTCTGACACCGTCTCAGAGGTGTCCGCAGACATTGAATAGGAGTGGGGAAGGTGGATCAGAAAATTCGGATTCGACTCAAAGCCTATGATTACAAGCTGTTGGACCAGTCCGTACAGGACATTGTCGAGACGGCCAGACGAACGGGGGCCAGTCTTTCCGGTCCCATTCCCCTGCCGACCCGCATCGAGAAGTTTACCGTCCTGCGTTCGCCCCACGTGGACAAGAAGTCGCGGGAGCAATTTGAAATACGGACCCACAAGCGGCTGATCGACATTCTCGAGCCGACGCCCCAGACCGTGGATGCGTTGATGAAGCTCGATCTTTCCGCCGGCGTGGACGTGGAAATTAAGCTGTAGGCCGAACGGAAGGGTGGGATGTGCCATGAGTGATGAAAAGAGCAGCGGGGTGACCGAGCTGATCGGCCGAAAGATCGGGATGACACAGGTTTTCGAGAAGGAGGAGGGTCAGCTCGTTCCCGTGACGGTTCTGCAGGTCGGCCCCTGCCGCGTGGTGCAGGTCAAGCGTGCCGAGACGGACGGGTACAACGCCGTGCAGCTCGGGTTCGAAGTGGAGAAGAAAAAGAGTCGTGTGAGAAAGCCCCTCGCGGGCCATTGCAGGAAGTACGATATGCCCCTGTATCGCCACCTTCGGGAAGTGCGGATGGACGATGTCTCCGGGCTGTCGTCGGGCATGGAGCTGACGGCGGAGATCTTCCAGGCGGGCGATCGGGTGCACGTCACCGGAACCAGTAAGGGCAAGGGATTTGCCGGAGTGATCAAGCGCCACGGGTTCAGCGGCGGGCCCAAGACCCACGGCTCGCGCTTTCACCGGGCCCCCGGGGGGATCGGCCACTGTGCCATACCGAACAAAGTGTTCAAGGGGCGGCGGATGCCGGGGCACCTGGGCGTGGATCGGGTCACCGTGAAGAATCTGAACGTGGTGGAGGTGATTCCGGACCAGCATCTGGTGCTGCTCAAGGGGGCCGTGCCGGGAGCCAAGAACGGCCTGATTCGCATTCGCAAGAAGAACGGGAATCCCAAAGCATAACGGGAAGATCGGGGACAGCTATGCCGACCGTGACCATTGTAGATCAGACCAACAGCCAGGTGGGCTCTATCGATCTGGCTGATCACGTCTTTGGTGTGACACCGCACGTTCCCGCCATGCATCAGGTGGTCCGCTCGCAGACGGCCAAAGCCCGGGCGGGGACGGCGTCGACAAAGACACGCTCCGAGGTGGCCGGATCCGGGGCGAAGCCCTATCGGCAGAAAGGCACCGGGCGGGCCCGGGCGGGCAGCCGGACCTCCCCGCTGTGGCGGGGCGGCGGAACCATCTTTGGGCCCAAGCCGCGCAGCTACGCCTTCAACGTACCGAAAAAGGTCCGCCGGCTGGCCCTGGTCAGCGCGCTGTCTGCCAAGATGCAGGCCGGCGAGCTGGTGGTGGTGGACCGCCTGGAACTGGATGAGATCAAGACGCGAAAGTTTGCAGCCATTCTCAAGAATCTGGAGATCTCGGGAAAAACGTTGGTGGTGACGGCAGAGCCGGAAACGGCCGTGGCCCTCTCGGCGCGCAACCTGCCCGGCGTGACTGTCCTCGAAGCAAACCGCCTGAACGTCTATGACGTGCTGAACGTGGCGACGCTCTTGATGACCCGGGACGCAGCGGAGAAGGTATCGGAGGCACTGTCGGCATGAACCCAAAGGGATATCAGATTCTCAGAAGGCCCCTGGTCACCGAGAAGAACATGCAGTTCAAGGAGTCGGAGAACAAGATCTACTTTGAGGTGGCCCCGGAAGCCAATCGGATCGAGATCAAGAAGGCCGTGGAGCAGGTCTTCAAGGTCAAGGTCAAGAAAGTCAACATCCTCAACCAGGCGGGGCGATCGGTCCGTTTCAGGATGCAAACGGGCAAGCGCAAGGCCTGGAAGAAGGCCATCGTGACGCTGCAAGAAGGGCAAAAGGTCGATTACCTCGAAGGCTGACCGATAGAACGGGGCTGTTTTATCAGCGGCCCGCGCCATCTGCGAGAAGCACGGGCTTCGCCTCCGGCGTCCGACAGGGAGTAGGTCATGGGCATAAAACGATATAAGCCGACATCACCGGGTCGGCGGTTTCAGACGGTTTCGGACTTCCAGGAAATCACCACGTCCGAGCCCCACAAAGCGCTGCTGCGGCCGCTGTCCAAGAGCGGTGGGCGCAACGGCCACGGTCGGATCACCCTGCGACGGCGGGGTGGTGGGCACAAGCGCCACTACCGTCTCATCGATTTTCGGCGCGACAAGGTGGGCATCCCATCCCGAGTGATTTCCATTGAGTATGATCCGAACCGCTCCGCGCGCATTGCGCTGCTCCAGTACCGAGACGGCGAGAAGCGCTACATTCTGGCGCCCCAAGGACTGGGTGTCAACGATGAGGTGATGTCGGGCAAGGACGCGGAGATTCGACCCGGCAACGCGCTGCCCCTTCGCTACATCCCCATGGGGACCCTCATCCACAACATCGAGATGCGTGTCGGCAAGGGCGGCCAGATGATTCGCAGTGCGGGCACTTATGGGCAGATCATGGCCAAGGAAGGCAAGTATGCCCAGATTCGCTTTCCCTCCGGAGAGGTCCGGATGATCTTGCAGGATTGCATGGCCACGGTCGGGCAGCTGGGCAACGCGGAGCATGAGAACATCTCCCTTGGAAAGGCCGGCCGGAACCGCTGGCGCGGACGTCGTCCCAAGGTGCGGGGGGTGGCCATGAATCCCGTTGATCATCCCCACGGCGGTGGCGAAGGGAAGACCTCCGGTGGGCGCCATCCGGTGACCCCCTGGGGTGTGCCGACCAAGGGCTACAAGACGCGAAAGAACCGACAGAGTGACCGGTTCATCGTGAAGAAGCGGACGAAGAAATAGGAGGCCCCTGTGGGACGTTCAGTCAAGAAGGGATTCTTTGTCGACGAGCATCTGGAGAAAAAGGTGTTTCGGATGAACGAATCGGGGCGGCGGGAGATCATCAAGACCTGGTCCCGGCGGTCGACCATCACCCCCGACATGATCGGCCATACCTTTGCCGTGCACAATGGCATCAAGTTCATCCCGGTCTTTGTGACGGAAAACATGGTGGGTCACAAGCTGGGCGAATTCTCGCCGACCCGGATGTTCCGGGGGCACAAGACGGAAAAGTCCACGGGATCCCGATAGGACGGGGGCGTCGGGCTGCAGGAGAGCGAGACCATGGAAGCCAGGGCTGTTGCCAGATATGTGAGAATCGCACCGAGAAAGGTGAGGCTGGTGGTGGACGCTATTCGCGGAGAGCGCGTGGAGAGCGCCTTGAATATTCTGCGGAACTTGCCGCAGCGCGCCGCACCGGTGGTGGAGAAAGTGCTCATGTCGGCGGTGGCGAACGCCGAGCAGCAGGAAGTCTCGGATGTGGAAAAACTGACGGTCAAGGAGGCCGTCGCGAACGGGGGGCCCATGCTCAAGCGCTTCATACCCCGGGCCATGGGGCGGGCGACCCCGATTCACAAACGGACGAGTCACATCACCATCGTTGTCTCCGACGGGTAGATGGCGTGCGTGACAGGGATCAAATAGTTTTTTCCGGGAGGAGGTGAGCCTTTGGGACAGAAAGTGCATCCGATAGGGTTCCGGCTCCGATATACTAAGGACTGGAATTCGCGGTGGTATGCGAGGAAGGACTACGCGGCGCTCTGTCACGCGGACCTCGAGCTGCGCAAGTACATCAAAGAGAAGCTCTACCACGCCGGTGTCGGTCGGGTGGAAATCGAGCGTGCGGCAGAGTGGTGCGGACGCTTTCGCGCGCCAGCCCCATCGCCGGAAAGAATATCTATCTCAATATTCGCGAGATCCGCAAGGCCGAGATGGAGGCACAGCTCATCGCGGAAAACGTGGCGCTGCAGCTGGAACGACGGGTGGCTTTCCGGCGTGCCATGAAGAAGAGTGTCATGAGCGCGCTGCGCTTTGGTGCCAAGGGGATCAAAATTCAGTGCGCCGGACGACTGGCCGGCGCGGAAATGGCGCGCACCGAATGGTACCGCGAGGGGCGGGTCCCGCTGCACACCCTGCGCGCCGACATCGACTACGGCCTCGCGGAGGCACTGACAACCTATGGTCTCATCGGGGTGAAGGTCTGGGTCTTCAAGGACGAGATTCTCAATCCGGACAAACAGCGGCGCACCGGCACTACACTGGGGTAACCGGATGTTGAGGGAGTAGTTCCGTTATGTTAATGCCCAAGAAGGAGAAATATCGGAAGCGGCAGAAAGGTCGAATCCGGGGCAACGCCAAAGGCGGCACCAGCATCGATTTCGGGGAGTATGCCCTGCAAGCGCTGGAGCCGGGTTATATGACCAGCCGCCAGATCGAAGCGGCCCGAATCGCCATCACCCGGCACGTCAAACGGGGTGGCAAGATCTGGATCCGTGTCTTTCCCGACAAGCCCGTGACCAAGAAACCGGCGGAAACCCGAATGGGAAAAGGCAAGGGCTCGCCCGAAGGGCATGTGGCCGTCATCAAACCGGGCCGGATCCTCTACGAGATGGAAGGAGTGCCCCTGGACATTGCCCGCAGTGCCATGCGCTTGGCGGCCCACAAGCTTCCGTTCAAAACCCGATTTCTCAGCAAGCACGGAGGCGATTAAACGATGAAAGCGAGTCAGATCCGAGAGCTGAGCGCGGAAGAAATGGCTGCGAAGGAAAGCGAACTGATGGCAGAACTGTTGAACCTGCGTTTTCAGAAGGAGACGGGCCAGTTGAGCAATACTGCCCGGATCCGAGATCTGCGTCGAGACATTGCCCGGATCCGGACCATTCGCCAAGAGAAAGCGGGGAGCACGCAATCATGACGGAAAAGAAGCGGGGACTGAAGAAGACGCTGCAGGGAATGGTCGTCGGCGACAAGATGGGCAAGACCGTGGTCGTAGCCGTGCGGCGGTCGATGCGCCATGCGCTCTATCACAAAACGCTCAGGAAAACGCGCCGCTATAAGGCTCATGATGAACGCAACGAATGTCACGTGGGCGACACGGTGAAGATTGTGGAGTGCCGGCCCCTGAGCCGGGACAAGAAATTCCGGGTGGTTCAGATCGTCGAGCGGGCCAAGTAAGCGGGGCGTGCCACGGCCTTCGGATCGGCAGAGGATAAGCGATGATTCAACCGCAGAGTACCTTGAAAGTGGCCGACAATTCGGGAGCCAAAGAGCTCATGTGTATTCGCATCCTTGGGGGATCCCGGGTCCGCTACGCGCGCGTCGGGGACATCATTGTGGCCGCCGTGAAAGAGGCCATGCCCCGGGGTGCCATCAAGAAGGGATCCATCGTGCGGGCCGTCATCGTCCGAACGAAGAAGGCCCTGAACCGCAAAGACGGCTCATCCATTCGTTTCGATGAAAACGCCGCCGTCATCATCAACGCGCAGATGGAGCCCGTGGGCACCCGTATATTCGGGCCGGTGACCCGGGAGCTTCGACGGAAGAATTTCATGCGGATAGTGTCTCTCGCCCCCGAGGTGCTTTAGGGCCGCCCGCGGGGCGGATTCGGGAGCGCCAGGGAGATATGGAGGCGTAGGATTCATGGCGAAACATGTCAAAAAGAACGATCTGGTGCGCGTCATGGCCGGTCGGGAGAAGGGCAAAGAGGGCAAAGTGCTGGCGGTTTTCCCGCAGCGCGAGCGGGTGCTGGTGGAGAAGATCAATCTCATCAAGCGTCACACGCGGCCCAACGAGCAGAACCAGCAGGGCGGCATTATCGAAAAGGAGGGCACCCTGCACCTGTCCAACGTCATGCCTGTGTGCGGTAAATGCCAGGGCCCGGTACGCGTGCGCCATCAGGTGCTGGACAACAAGAAGGTGCGCATCTGTGCCAAGTGTAAAGAGCCCCTGGATAAGGTGTAGACTGATCGTGCGGAGATAAGTTCATGGCAAGGTTGAAGGAAGTCTACGAGAAAGAAATTGCGCCGACATTAATGAAGCAGTTCAACTACTCCAGCAGAATGGAAGTGCCACGCCTGAAGAAGATCGTGGTCAATGTCGGCGTCGGCGAAGCGATTCAGAATCCCAAACTGCTCGATGCCGCGGTGGAGGAACTGCGCATGATCACCGGCCAGCAGCCCGTGGTGACGACCGCCCGCAAATCCATCGCCAATTTCAAGTTGCGGGACGGGATGTCCGTGGGCTGCAAAGTGACGTTGCGAAAGCGGATGATGTACGAGTTCCTGGACCGGCTGATCAATTCCGCGCTGCCCCGGATTCGCGACTTCCGGGGGGTGTCGGGCAAGTCCTTCGACGGACGGGGCAATTACGCCATGGGCCTGTCGGAGCAGATCATCTTTCCAGAAATCAACTATGACATGATCGAAAAGATCCACGGCATGGACGTCGTGGTCGCCACCACCGCCAAAACCGATGAAGAGGCTAAGGCCCTGCTGGCGGGGTTCAACATGCCCTTTCGGAATTAGCGGCGCCTTCGGCGCATCCTGGGAGGAGTGCTTTTGGCCAAGACATCTTTGATTGAAAAGCAGCGGCGCAAACCGAAATTCAAAGTGCGGCAGTACAACCGGTGCAGGATCTGCGGCCGGCCCCGGGGTTACATGCGCCGGTTTGAAATCTGCCGTATTTGTTTTAGACAATTGTCCCTGCGGGGGGATATCCCCGGCGTGGCCAAGTCCAGTTGGTAGGACGCGCCTGAGAAGACGGTTACCGAGAGGAGTGAATGTATGTCGATGACGGACCCCATCGCTGATCTGTTGACGCGGATTCGCAATGCTGTGCAGGCACGGAAAGAAGAGGTCGATATTCCTGCATCAGGGATGAAAATCTCCATCGCCAAGATTCTAAAGGAGGAGGGGTTTGTCAAGAATTACAAGGTTCTCAAGAACAGTCGTCAGGGAATCATTCGGATCGTGCTGAAGAAGCCCCAAGGCGGTGAGAACGTGATTCACGGACTGAAACGGATCAGCAAGCCGGGGCTGAGGGTCTATGTGGGTGTGGACGAGATTCCACAGATCCGAAACGGCTTGGGTGTGGCCATTCTCTCCACGCCCCGGGGTGTGCTCACCGACAGGCAGTGCCGCAAAGAGCATGTGGGCGGTGAGGTGCTCTGTGCTATCTGGTAGCCGGACGGCCGCGCCGGTCCCCCGTCCATTGACGAGGAGTGGGTGATGTCAAGAATTGGAAAACAACCGGTCAGTCTCCCGCAGGGGGTGCAAGCCGTCTATAAGGATGCTGTGATCGAGGTCAAAGGGCCCAAGGGAACCTTGCGCCGTTCGCTGCCGTCGGAGATTCAAGTCGAAATCGTTGACGGCGAGATCCGCGTGAGCCGCCCCTCCGACGCCAAGCGGCACCGTGCCTTCCATGGGTTGGTGCGTAACCTGATTGCCAATATGGTACAGGGTGTCTCGACGGGGTTCACCCGCGTGCTGGAGATCAACGGTGTGGGCTACCGGGCCCAGGTACAGGGGCGGTCGCTGGAACTGAATCTGGGCTACTCCAAACCCGTTCAGTTTCCGCTGCGCGATGGCGTGGACGCATCCGTAGAAAAGAATACGATCATCACCCTGAGCAGCATCGATAAGGAAGCGCTGGGGCAGGTGGCCGCAGATATCCGCTCCCTGCGACCGCCCGAGCCGTACAAGGGCAAGGGAATCAAGTACGCGGAAGAGCGGATCCTGCGCAAAGCGGGCAAATCGGCCAAATAGGGTACGAAGGAGTCAGAGTCCGTGGCACAGAAAACCAAAAGAGCATCCAGGCAAGCGCGCCACAGGCGGGTGCGCAAGAAGATTTCGGGAACCCCCGAACGGCCCCGGCTCTCCGTGTTCAGGAGTGCCAAGCACATTTATGTACAAGTCATCGACGACGTCCATGCGGTCACCCTGGCCAGTGTGTCGACGTTGAGCAAGGATTTCCGGGAGCGTGCCGGGGACGACAAGGGACGCCTCGCGGCGTCGCAATGGGCCGGACAGGAAATCGCGAAGAAATCCAAGGACAAGGGGATCGGGCGAGCCATATTCGACCGGGGCGGGTACAAATATCACGGCCGGGTCAAAGCCGTCGCCGACGCAGCCCGGGAGGCCGGGCTCAAACTGTAGGGCGTTCACGGCATCGAGCGTGACGGGGAGGAATCCGATTGGAGACGAGAAACGATCAAGCCAGTGAACTGATCGACAAAATCGTACATATCAACCGCGTGGCGAAAGTGGTCAAGGGCGGACGGCGCTTCAGCTTCAGTGCCCTTGTGGTGGTGGGCGACGGCAAAGGCCGGGTGGGGTTCGGCAAAGGCAAAGCCAACCAGGTGCCCGAGGCCATTCGCAAAGGGATTGAACTGGCCAAGAAACGGATGACGAAGGTCGCCCTGCAGGGCAAAACGATTCCCCATCAGGTGGTGGGGCGCTACGGGGCCGGGCAGGTGGTGCTCAAACCGGCCTCCGAGGGGACCGGTCTCATCGCCGGCGGCGGCGTCCGGGCAGTGCTTGAAGTGGCCGGGGTGCAGGATGTCCTGACGAAATGCATCGGCTCCAGCAATCCCCACAATGCCGTGCGGGCCGCCATGGATGGGCTCAGGCGCCTGCGGGACGTCGAGCGGATCGCAAAACTCAGGGGCAAGACCGTCGACGAGCTCTCGGTGTAAGGTCGGCGGGGGCCGGGGGACAGGACAGACATGGGACAGCTGAAAATTACACTCAAACGAAGCCCCATCGGAAGGCCGGGCAAGCACAAGAAGATCATTGCAGGGCTCGGTCTGAAGAAGACCGCCCAATGGGTCATCCTGAAGGACACCCCGGAGGTCTGGGGCATGCTCAACAAGATCCCCCATATTGTGGATGTGGAGCCGGTTTCCGGGGACTGACCCGGGCACGCCGGACCCCAGTGCCTGAAAAGGACAAATCATGCGGTTACACGATCTCAAGCCTGCCGAAGGCTCCAGGAAGAAGCGCAAACGGGTGGGCCGGGGCAATTCCTCGGGACGGGGCGGCACCTCCACGCGGGGCCACAAGGGCCAGAATGCCCGCTCCGGCGGCGGGACGAAAGCCGGGTTCGAAGGCGGTCAGATGCCCCTGCAGCGGCGCCTTCCCAAGCGCGGTTTTACAAACATATTCCGCAAGGAGTATGCCATCGTCAATCTGGATCAGCTCAACCGCCTCGAAGGCGTCGACGCGGTGGATCCCGAACTGTTGCAGCGTCGGGGCATGATCAAGCGGATGAGGGCCGGTCTCAAAGTGCTGGCCAAGGGCGAGATTGAACGGCCGATCCGAGTGAAGGCCCACAAATTCAGCGCCAGGGCCGTCGAGAAAATACGCGCCGCGGGTGGCGACATAGAGATCGTATCCCCGAAGTAGGAGGAGAAGGGGTTGCTCGAGAGTCTTCAAAACATTTTCAAAGTTCCCGAGCTCAAGCGGCGGATTCTTTTCACGCTCGGTTTCCTGGCGATCTACCGAATCGGGTGCCACGTGCCAATCCCCGGTATAGACGCCCAAGCGCTGGCAGAGTTTTTTCAGGCCCAGCAGAGCGGTATCCTCGGCTTCGTGAGCATGTTCTCGGGCGGCGCCCTGAGCCGGATGACTGTTTTCGCACTGGGCATCATGCCCTACATCAGCGCGTCCATTATTCTGCAGCTCATGACGGCGGTGGTGCCGACGTTGGAACAGCTCTCCAAGGAGGGCGCAGCGGGACGGAAGAAGATCACCCAGTATACCCGCTACGGCACCATCGTGCTCAGCGTCATCCAAGGGGCGGGCATCGCCATCGGGTTGCAGGGAACGACCAGCCCCAGCGGGGCACCGATTGTGATCCATCCCGGCGCCGGTTTCATTCTTTTCACGGTGATCACGCTGGTTGCGGGGACGGCGTTCATCATGTGGCTGGGCGAGCAGATTACCGAGAAGGGAATCGGCAACGGTATTTCCCTGATCATCTTTGCCGGGATCGTGGCGGCGCTGCCCGCGGCCCTGGCGCAGACGGCGAGTATGGTCCGGGCCGGAATCATGCAGCCCTACGTGGTGCTGGTCATCCTGGTGATCGCGGTGTCGGTGATCGGGGCGATCATCTTCATGGAGAACGGCTTTCGAAAAGTCCCCGTGCAGTATGCGAAACGGATGGTCGGGCGTAAGACGGTGGGAGGGAGCAGTACCCATATTCCCTTGAAGATCAACACCGCGGGAGTGATTCCTCCCATTTTTGCCTCCTCCATCATTCTCTTTCCGGCCACCATCGCCCAGGTGATCGATCATCCCTGGATGCAAACGGTGGCGGCAAGTCTCAATCCGGGGACGATCGTTTACAATCTCGTCTTTGTGGGGTTTATCATTTTTTTCTGTTTTTTCTACACAGCCATCATGTTCAATCCCGTGGATGTGGCTGACAACATGAAGAAGCACGGGGGCTTCATCCCGGGGATTCGCCCGGGCAAGAATACCTCCGATTATCTCGACAAGGTGTTGTCCCGCATTACCTTTGTGGGGGCCCTGTATCTCTCAGCCGTCTGCGTTCTGCCGATGTTTCTCATTCAGGAGCTCAACATCCCCTTTTACTTCGGGGGGACCTCGCTGCTGATCGTGGTGGGTGTGGCACTGGACACGCTCCGGCAGGTCGAGTCCCATCTGCTGCAGCGCCACTACGACGGGTTTCTGAAAAAAGGGCGTCTGCGCGACCGGCGGGGCCGGTGATACAGGCCTGGCAGTGCCGGGCCGTGGACAGGAAAGGATTCAACGATGCGATTGATTCTGTTAGGACCTCCGGGTGCGGGCAAGGGGACACAGGCCAAGAAGCTGGTGGCCAAGTATTCGGTGCCGCAGATATCGACGGGAGACATCCTGCGGGAGGCTGTGAAGAACCAAACGCCCATGGGACTCAAAGCCAAGGCTTATATGGACAAGGGCGAACTCGTCACCGACGATATCGTCGTCGGCATCATCCGGGACCGGCTGCAGGAGAATGACTGTGCCAAGGGCTATATCCTGGACGGTTTTCCCCGGACCGTGCCCCAGGCGGATGCGCTCAAAAGCGCCCTTGCCGAGATGGGCCAGGCCATCGACCGGGTTGTCTCCATCGTGGTGGCCAACGACGAATTGATTCAACGCCTGACGGGTCGGCGGACCTGCAAAGAGTGTGGGGCCGGTTTTCACATCCTCTATAAGAAGCCCAAAGCCGAGGGGATCTGTGATCAGTGTGGCGGACCGTTGATTCAGCGGGATGACGACCAGGAGGCGACCATCAGGAATCGGTTGACTGTCTACAACCAGCAGACGGAGCCCCTCATTGCCTATTACCGCAAGGACGGCGCCTTGAAGGAGGTTGACGGGACCGGCAGCATTGAGGAGATCTTTGCGCGCATTTGCACTGTCATAGAGAATAGCGGATGATCGTGCTGAAGCATCCGGACGAGGTGGAGACGATGTATCGGGCCAACCAGATCGTCGCCCGCCTTCTGGAGATGTTGGGGGAATGGATTCGGCCCGGGATTACGACGCTGGAGCTCGACCGCCGGGCCGAGGAGTACATCCGAAAAGAGGGGGCCGTGCCCGCCTTCAAGGGATATCGGGGCTATCCGGCCACGCTGTGCACCTCGGTCAATGAAGTGGTGGTCCACGGGATCCCGTCGACGCAGCAGTTGAAATCGGGGGATCTCATCAGCATTGACGTCGGGGTGGTTCAGGAGGGCTTTTACGGAGACGCAGCGAAGACCTACCCCGTCGGGGCCGTGTCCGACGGGGCGGACCGACTGATTGAAGTGACCGAGCAGGCCCTCCACCTCGGCATTGAAAAGGCGACCGTGAACCACCGACTTTATGATATCTCCGCCGCCATTCAGGAATTCGTGGAGGCCAATTCCTTTTCGGTGGTACGAGCTTTTGTGGGGCACGGCATCGGGCGGAACTTGCATGAGGAGCCCCAAGTGCCCAACTTCGGAAGGCCCCAGCAGGGGCCGCGGCTGAAGCCGGGGATGGTTTTGGCGATTGAGCCCATGGTCAACATGGGAGACTGGGACGTGAAGATTCTTGCGGACAATTGGACGACGGTGACGGCCGACGGGAGTCTGTCCGCCCATTTTGAACACTCCGTGGCCATCCTGGAGACGGGGACCCGGATACTGAGTCAGGCGGCGTAGCCGCCGGTCGTACACAATGGAAAGGTTTTTATGGCGAAGGAAAGTGCCATCGAAGTTGAGGGAACGGTGCTGGAGCCGCTGCCCAACGCCATGTTCCGGGTGGAACTGGACAACGGACACAAGGTGCTGGCGCATATCTCCGGCAAGATGCGGCTGCACTATATCAAGATCCTCCCGGGCGATAAGGTGAAGGTAGAGCTGTCACCCTACGATCTGACGCGGGGTCGCATCACCTACCGGCACAAATAGAAGGGCCGCCAAGGGGCCACAGTGGCTCGGAACGGCCGGCGGCGCGATAGAGGGGCAGTCAGATGAAGGTGAGAGCATCGGTTCGGAAGCTATGCGACAGGTGTAAAATCATCAAACGCAGAGGTGTGGTCCGTGTGATTTGCGTCAACCCGCGTCACAAGCAGCGGCAAGGCTAGCGCACCGGGGCCGCACCGATGCAGGGAGAGAGGCATTGGCAAGAATAGCAGGAGTGGATGTTCCAGACGGCAAGCGTGTGGAGATCGGTCTCACGTACATTTACGGTGTGGGCCGGTCCCGTTCCAAGAAGATCCTGGAGAAATCCGGCGTCGATCCGTCGGTGCGGGTCAAGGACCTGACCAGTGATCAGATTGGAACCATTCGGGACGTGATCATTGGCGATTATCGGGTGGAAGGTGATCTCCGCAAGGAGGTCTCCATGAGTATCAAGCGGCTCATGGACCTGGGGGTCTATCGGGGGCTGCGCCACCGGCGGGGCCTGCCGGTGCGGGGGCAGCGGACCCATACCAATGCCCGTACACGGAAGGGCCCCCGGCGGGGTATTGCCATAAAGGGCAAGAAGTCAACCAGAGGGAAGTAATCGCTTCTGCCGACGTGGTGCCGCGGCGCTGCCCGGGCAGAATACAAATGCAAGGCGGGGGATGCTATGGCCGACCCGAAGAAGAAGGTGACCCGGAAGAAAAAAGAGAAGAAGAATATCCAGAATGCTGTGGCCCACATCAAGGCCACCTTCAACAATACCATTATCAGTATCACCGATACGAGCGGCAACGTGATCGCGTGGGCCACAGCGGGCGGACAGGGGTTCAAGGGAAGCCGCAAGAGCACGCCCTTTGCAGCCCAATTGGCTGCCGCGGATGCGGCCAACAAGGCCATGGAGCACGGTGTGCGCAAGGTGGAAGTGCTCGTCAAAGGTCCCGGCATCGGTCGTGAATCGGCCATACGCTCCCTGCAGGCTTCGGGCTTGGAAATCACCATGATCAAGGATGTCACTCCCATCCCCCACAACGGCTGTCGGCCGCCCAAGCGGCGCCGGGTCTGAGGCTCGGTGGGTGATACAGCAGATGGAAAGACGTCGAAATATCCAGGAGGTGTGCATTGGCAAGGTATAGGGGATCGGTCTGCCGGTTGTGTCGTCGCGAGGGAGAGAAGCTGTTCCTCAAGGGTGAGCGCTGCTTCAAGGACAAGTGCAGCGTTGAACGGCGGACCTATGCACCGGGTCAGCATGGCCAGCGGCGCTCAAAAATTTCGGACTACGGCGTGCAGCTTCGGGAGAAGCAGAAGGTCCGCCGGATTTACGGCGTCCAGGAGAAACAGTTCCGGGCCTATTTTTTCGAGGCCGACCGCCGCAGAGGGGTCACGGGCGAAAACCTGCTGGCCATCTTGGAGTCCCGGCTGGACAATGTGGTCTTTCGCATGTCGCTGGCCGATTCCCGTAGCGAGGCGCGCCACTTCGTCCGCCACGGTCATTTTCAGGTGAATGGGCGAAGAGTTGATATTCCTTCCTACCAGGTGCGCCCCGGTGACGTGGTTACCGTGCGGCCTCGGAGCAAGAAGGTCGATCGAATTCAGAGCTGTTTCTCTGCGGTCGAGCGCAAGGGTGTGCCGCCGTGGCTGGAAGTGAACCAGAAAGAGATGGAAGCGGTGGTGAAGGCCCGCCCAACCCGTGAAGAGATTGCTCTTCCGGTGCGGGAGCAGTTGATCGTAGAGTTGTACTCCAAGTAGAAGTGTTGACGCTTCAGGGCTTCTCAACCATTCAGGGAGGTTGATTTAATGACAATGAAGCTGAAGGTCTTTCAACGGCCAAAAAAACTCAATTTTGAACCCGAAACCTTGACCGAAACCTACGGCAAGTTTTTCGCGCAGCCCTTTGAGCGGGGGTTTGGCACGACCATCGGGAATTCTCTTCGGCGGATTCTGCTGTCCCATATCGAAGGGGCAGCCATTACGTCGGTGAAGATCGAGAATGTGCTGCACGAGTTCTCCACCATTCCCGGCGTGAAGGAAGATGTAGCCGAGATCATTCTCAATCTCAAGGGAATCGCCTTCCGCATGCATACGGACAAGCATAAAATTCTGACCCTGCAGGCGAGCGGGACAGGTGAGGTCAAGGCGTCGCAAATCGAATGCGACTCGGAAACGGAAATCATCAATCCCGACCACCACATTGCCACCCTCGAGAAGGGGGGCAAGCTCGACATGGAAATGGAAGTGCGCCTCGGTCGGGGTTATGTGCCGGCCAGTGAGGATCTGGAAAGACGCAAGACCATCGGCGTCATTCCGGTGGATGCGATCTTCAGTCCCATTCAAAAGGTGAACACCTCGGTGGAGGATGCGCGCGTCGGGCACGCCACCGATTATGACAAGCTGATCATCGAGGTCTGGACGGACGGCACGATCCGGCCCGATGATGCCATCGCCTACGGCGCCAAGATCCTCAAGGACTATATGACCATCTTCATCAATTTTGAAGAGGACGCCCCGGAGACGGAGCCCGCAACGGACGAACAGGACGACAACCTGCGCTCCTTTCTCGGCAAGAGCGTGGAAGAGCTGGAACTGTCGGTCCGCTCGTACAACTGTCTGAAGAAAGCGGAGATCAAGACCATCGGAGAACTGGTTCAGAAGACCGATGCCGAGATGCTGCGCACCAAGAATTTCGGGCGCAAGTCCCTCAACGAGATCAAGGAGCTGCTCCAGGAGATGGGACTCTCCCTCGGCATGAAGATCGATCCCGGTCTGATGCTAGCGGAAAAGGAAACGGAAGAGAGCGCCTAGCCAGCTTTACCCCTACGGAAAGGACCATCACATGCGCCACAGGATCGCTGGAAGGGCGCTGGGACGCACACCCAGTCACCGCAAGGCCCTGCTCAAAAACCTGGCCATATCGTTGATCCGCCATGAGGCCATTGAAACCACAGTGCCCAAGGCCAAGGAGCTCCGCCGGCTCGCCGAAAAGCTGATCACCCTGGGGAAGAAAGGAACACTTGCTGCCCGGCGACAGGCCTTTGCAATCTTGCGGGACCTCGATCTCGTCAAGAAGCTCTTCGAGGAGTTGGCCCCACGGTTCCAGGAACGTAACGGCGGGTACACGCGGATCGTACGGATCCGGAAACGACCGGGCGACGGGGCGCCCCTGGCGATGATCGAATATTTAGACCGCAAGGTGAGCACCCCGGCTGCGCCGATGGAGGAGGGTGCGCAGAAGGAGGAAGGCGGTCTTCTCAAGAAAGTCATGGGCAAGGGCAGAAAGTCCCGGGACAAGTCCTGAGGCTGCCCCGGCCCCGGTCCGGCGGGGCGACTTTCTCTCACGTTTCCGGTGGATGGTGTGGATCAACTCCTCCTTGCGTTGCTGAAACTTCTCCCCAAAAGGCTTCTGACGCGCTTGACCGGAAAACTGGCACGGGTACCCCTCCCGGTCCCCCTCAATGAGAAGCTTTTTCGCGTCTATGGCAGAGTCTTTCCCGTCAATTTCGAGGAAGCCGCGCGCGCACCATTTGAATACCGCACCCTGCAGGATTTTTTCACACGCGAGCTCAAGCCCGGTGCCCGGCCCCTCGATCCCGATCCCAAGAGCGTTCTCTGTCCCGTGGACGGCCGGGTCATGCAGACGGGGTGCATCGAAGCGGGCACACTCCTGCAGGCCAAGGGGTGGCGTTTTGCGGTGAGCGACCTGCTGGGCGATGCGCAGCGGGCGGCATCCTTTGCAGACGGCACAGCCTGCACCCTCTACCTATCACCCGCCGACTACCATCGCATCCACATGCCGCTGACGGGCAGCGTGGACGCTCTGCACTATCTCCCGGGGCACCTCTATCCCGTCAATCGTTTTTCGCTGCACCGCATCCGGAATCTTTTCATCGCCAATGAGCGAGTGGTCCTCTTTCTCACGACACCCGCCGGTCCGGCGGCCATGGTGCTCGTGGGGGCTACCAACGTGGGCCGGATCCGGATTGCCGTCGATAAGATTCCGCGCAGGCAATTCCGAAGCGGGGCCTTTCAGCGAAGCTATCCCGGCGGGATTGCCGTGGCCCGGGGTGCAGAGGTGGGTTGCTTCGAGCTCGGATCTACGGTGATCCTGCTCTTTGAGAAGGATCGTGTCCGGCTGGCTCTGCAGACCGGCGACATTACCCGCGTCGGCGCCCCCCTTGGTTTTATTGCTTGACCGGGCACCGGGGGATTCGTTAAGATCCCTGAAACCGCCAGTGCCCCGCACCCGTTGTGAGCCCCGGCGACAACCCCCCATGTTCTGGAGGAGATTGTGACTGAGCGAAAAAAGCTGCGCAGCGATACCATCAAGAAAGGTGTGGAGCGGATCCCCCATCGGGCGCTGCTCCATGCTACGGGCGTCACCCGATCCGCCCTGGGGAGCCCCTTTGTCGGCGTGGCCAGCAGTTTTACGGATCTTATCCCAGGTCATATCGGCATGCGGGATCTGGAGCGTTTTATTGAAAAGGGAATACACACCGGCGGCGGCCAAGCGTTCTTCTTCGGCGTGCCGGGCATCTGCGACGGCATTGCCATGGGGCACCGAGGGATGCATTACTCGCTGCCCTCTCGCGAGCTGATTGCGGACATGATCGAATCGGTCGCGCTGGCCCACTGCCTGGACGGTCTGGTCCTGCTGACCAACTGCGACAAAATCACGCCCGGCATGCTCATGGCCGCCGGTCGCCTCAACATCCCGGCCATTGTGGTGACTGCGGGCCCCATGATGACAGGCCGTTACCAACTCAAGCGCCGCTCCTTTGTACGGGATGCCTACGAAACCATCGGCAAAGTCCGAAACAAAACGGTGGGCCGCAGGGAACAGGAGTGCCTGGAGATGGAAGCCTGTCCCGGGCCGGGTGCCTGCCAGGGTCTCTACACGGCCAACACCATGGCCTGCGTCACCGAAACCCTTGGGTTGTCCCTTGCGGGCTGCGCGACGAGTCTGGCCGTGTCCTCCCGGAAGCGGCGGATCGCCTTTGACAGCGGCGTGCGCATCGTGGATCTCATCCGGGACGACATCCGCCCCCGGGACATCCTGACGCGCAATGCCTTTGAGAATGCCATCCGGGTGGACATGGCCCTCGGGGGATCGACCAACACGGCCCTGCACATCCCAGGCGATCATTTCATGGAGGATGTGGAATACGCCGGCGGAATTCCGGCCGTGCTGAAGCGGCTCTCCCGGATGCTCAAATCCGCCATGACGGTCAGCGGAGAGGATATCATCAAGATTGCGCGCAACGCCACCATCGAGGGCGATGACGTGATTCGGCCTTTGAAGAGAGCCTATCACCGGGAGGGGGGCATTGCGGTGCTCAAGGGCAACCTGGCGCCGGCAGGATCGGTGGTCAAGCAGACGGCCGTTTCGGACAAGATGAAACAGTTCAGCGGCACGGCCCGTGTCTTCGAATCGGAGGAGGCGGCCATGAAGGCGCTGCTCAAAAAGAAGGTCCGAGCCGGAGAGGTGCTTGTCATCCGGTACGAGGGACCCAAAGGCGGCCCGGGGATGCGGGAAATGTTAGCCCCCACGGCTACGGTGATCGGCATGGGATTGGCGGAGAAGGTGGCCCTTGTCACGGACGGCCGTTTTTCGGGCGGCACCCGCGGTCCGTGCATCGGACATGTCTCGCCGGAGGCCATGGAGGGTGGTCCCATCGCCGTGGTGCAGGACGGCGACCGGATCACCATCGACATCCCGAAACGGGCCCTGACGCTGCACCTGCCTGCAGAGGAGATGAAGCGCCGGATGGCGGCCTGGCAGCCGCCTGCGCCCAAGATCCGTACGGGATGGCTCGCCCGTTATGCGGCCAATGTGACCTCCGCCGCCACCGGCGCCGTGATGAAAGGTCTCTGAGTGCCGCAAGGCTTTGCCCAGAGGGATTGACGGGGGCGCTGCAATTGTGCCATGATACACTCATTCACCCGTAGCACCTGAACACGGCGATCACGCCGCCATCATTCAACCAAAAGCGACAATCGGGGGACTCCAGTCACATGCGTGCCTGCCGACGGATGATCTTTTTTCTGTGCTGCCTGCTCGTCACGGCGCCGGCGGCGTTCGGTTCAGACCCCGCGAACACGGGGACCCTGGGGGCGGGCGATTACGCGGCCGCCATCCTCATCAATGCCCGCTCGGGAGAAGTGCTCTACGAGCGCGATGCCCATCGACAGCATCCACCGGCCTCCATGGTGAAGATGATGCTGGTGCTGCTGGTCATGGAAGGGCTGGAAGCGGGCACCCTCACGCTGGAGGATCCCGTTGCCACCTCTGCCAGAGCCAGCACTTTCGGGGGCTCTCAGGTCTATTTGAAGCACGGAGAGGTGTTCTCCCTGGGGGAGATGATGCAGGCGGTCATGATCCATTCTGCGAACGATGCCAGTGTGGCCGTGGCGGAGTTCCTGGCGGGAAGTATGGCGGCCTGTGTGGCACGCATGAATGCGCGGGCCCGCGCGCTGGGAATGGTGGATACCGTCTTTCACAGTGTGGACGGCTTGCCGCCTCGCAGGGGCCGGCAGCCCGACCTCTCCACCGCTTACGATCTCTCCATTCTGGCCCAGGAGCTGACCCGGTACCCGCAGGTGCTCCATTGGGCATCCACGAAGCGTGCACCCTTCCGGGGCGGTGCGTTTATCCTGACGAACACGAACAAACTCATCGGACGATTCCCCGGCGCGGATGGCCTGAAGACAGGATATTACCGGAAGGCCGGCTACAATCTGACCGCCACGGCCGCGCGGGGAGGGCTCCGCATGATCTCCGTGGTTATGGGCGCGTCCAGCAACCGCGCCCGTACGCGGGAGACGGCCAGACTGCTGAAGTCCGGCTTTGACATGTACAACCAGGTCCAGGCCTTGAAAGAAGGCGAACCGGTCCCGGCGGCCGTTCCCGTGGCCGGCGGTATGCTCGCGCAGGTGACCGTGGCCCCCGTCCGGGATGTCTTCGTCCATGTCCGGCGCGGAGCTGAGTCGGCGGTGCGCACAGAGCTGACGGCGCCCGCGTTCATCGAAGCGCCCGTGGTCAAGGGAAAACCCTATGGTGAGATTCTGGTGAAGTACGGCGACCGGGAGGTGGCCCGTGTCCAGGCGATCGCCATGGATGCCATTCCTGAAGCCCCCCTATTCCACCGTCTCCTGATGCAATACTTCGACTGAGTCTGGCGTCCATCCTGAGGCAAACCGCCACACCACCCCATCGGTAGAAGTGGGATCTCCGTCGTCGACGTCGCGCCGGCAGTTTCATGCAATGGGCGAATTTCCGCTTGTTTTTGGCCTCCAACAATGATAATGTTTCCAAATTTCGCTCACCCCGATATTGGATGGGTTCACAGGATCATGCGGAGAAGGGCAATCTGAAAACCATGAAACTCTCCGGTGCGGAAATCTTCGTCGAGTGCCTCAAGCGCGAGAAGGTCGATACCATTTTTGGCTATCCCGGCGGTGTTCTGCTGAACATCTATGATGTCCTGCACCAGCAGCGGGACATTCGTCACATTTTGACGAAGCACGAACAGGGCGCCGTCCACGCGGCCGACGGCTATGCCCGCGCCTCGGGCAAGCCCGGCGTGGTGCTGGTGACCTCCGGTCCCGGTGCGACCAATACGGTCACCGGCATTGCCACCGCCTTCATGGACTCCATTCCCCTGGTGATCTTCACGGGGCAGGTGCCCATGTCGATGATCGGCAATGACGCCTTTCAGGAGGCCGATATTGTCGGCATCACCCGCCCCTGCACCAAACACAACTATTTGGTCAGCCATGTCTCCAAACTGGCCTCCACCATCAAGGAGGCCTTTCACATCGCGACCCACGGGCGCCCCGGCCCCGTGCTCATCGACCTGCCCAAGGATGTCACGGTCAATCAGACGGACTTCAAGTATCCCGCCCGTGTAGAACTCAAGGGCTTCAAGCCGAATTACGAGGGCAACTTGCAGCAGATCAAACGGGCTCTGCAGGCGATTAAAAAGGCCGAGCGGCCCCTCCTGTTCACTGGCGGTGGTGTCATCCTCTCCAACGCGGCCAACGAGTTGCGCAAGCTCGCCCGTAAAACGAATATCCCCGTCACGAGCTCCCTCATGGGGCTCGGCGCCTTCCCCGGCGATCATCCCCTCTTTCTGGGGATGCTGGGGATGCACGGGACCTACGCGGCGAACATGAGCATCCAGAACACCGATCTCATCATTGCCGTGGGCGCACGGTTTGATGACCGGGTGACGGGCAGGATCGAATCCTTTGCCCCGAAAGCGGGCATTGTACATTTTGATATCGATCCCACCTCGATCAAGAAGAACATCCGCGTCGACATTCCGGTGGTGGGCGACTGTGCAAACGTTCTCAAGCAGATGAATCGGCTCCTGGCGGCCGAGCGTGGCATTCCGTGGAAGAAGAAGCACGCCGACTGGTTGGCGCAGATCGACGCATGGCGCAAAGCGTATCCCATGACCTATCCGGAACGCAAAGGGAAGATCGCGCCGCAGTACGTCGTGGAACAGATTCACAAGCTGACCAAGGGCGAGGCCATCATCACCACCGAGGTGGGCCAGAACCAGATGTGGGCGGCCCAATTTTTCAGATTCAAGCATCCGCGGCAGTTTCTCTCCTCCGGGGGGCTTGGCACCATGGGCTATGGCTTTCCCGCGGCCATCGGGGCCCAGTTCGCGTGCCCCGACAAGGTGGTCTTCGACATTGCAGGCGACGGCAGCATCCAGATGAATATCCAGGAGCTGGCCACCGCGGTGCAGCATCGCCTGCCGGTGAATGTCGCCATCCTGGACAACCGTTTTCTCGGGATGGTGCGGCAGTGGCAGCAGCTGTTCTATGAATGCCGCTATTCGTCCACCTGTCTGCACAGTGGACCCGACTTTGTTCGGCTGGCCGAAGCCTACGGGGCGGTGGGGCTGCGGATCACGGAGAAAGAAGATGTCCCGGACGCCATTCGCGAGGCCATTGCCACCAAGAATACGGTGCTGCTCGATTTCATCATAGACCGGGAAGCCAACGTCATGCCCATGGTCCCGGCGGGTGCGTCCATCGATGAGATGATGTTGGACGACGGCAAAGGAAAGAAGAGTCTGCCCAAGAAGCAGGCGGACAAGATTACCGGGTAACGGGCCGTGCAGCTTCCCCCCTGCCGTCGGGAAGCCATCCAGTGCTGTTACAGCGCCCGCGGCCCATCGCTTTCGTTGAGAGTGACCGATGCGTCATACCATTTCGGTGCTGGTGGAGAACAAGTTCGGGGTTCTGGCTCGGGTGGCCGGACTCTTCAGCGGCCGGGGGTTCAATATTGAAACATTGAATGTGGCGCCCACCCTCGATCCGGCCTTCTCGCAGATGACCATTGTCACCTCCGGAGACGACCGGATCCTCGAGCAGATCACCAAGCAGCTCAACAAACTGATCAATGTGATCAAAGTGACCGACTACGCCGGGGACATTACTTACCTCAATCGTGAGCTGGTGCTCATCAAAGTGACGGCCAAATCGGAACACCGGGCGGAGGCCCTGCGTATCACGGACATCTTCCGGGCAAAGGTGGTCGATTCTGGACCCACCCACTACACCATCGAGGTGACCGGCAATCCGGCGAAGATCAGCGGGGTGATCGAGATGTTGCGGCCCCTGGGTATCAAATCGATTGTGCGAACCGGTCCTGTGGCCATGGCCCGGGAGCGTTGAGAGATGATGCGAACGACACGGGGACCCAGAGGGAGGAGAGGGCATGAAGATTTATTACGACAAAGATGCGCAGCCGGCGGTGTTGAAGAAACGCAGGATCGCTGTTATCGGATACGGTAGCCAGGGGCATGCCCAGTCCCAGAATTTGAGGGACAGCGGCATGAAGGTGGTCGTCAGTGAGGTCAAAGGCTCCGCTCCCTGGAAACAGGCTCAGAAAGATGGCATGGAGGTGATGGAGGCGGCGGAGGCCGCGGAGTGGGCCGATGTGATTCAGATCCTGGTGCCCGATGAACTGCAGGCCCGGGTCTACAGCCAGTATATCGCCCCCCATCTGACGAAGGGCAATGTGCTCTGCTTTTCCCACGGCTTCAACATCCACTACGGGCAAATCGTTCCCCCTGCGAACGTGAACGTGATGATGGTGGCCCCCAAGGGACCGGGGCACCTGGTGCGCCATGAATATCTGCAGAAGAGCGGTGTGCCCGCGCTGATTGCGGTCCACCAGGACCCGTCACGGAACACCAAAAAGATCGCGCTCGCCTACGCCCGGGCCATTGGTGCTGGACGGGCCGGTATCATCGAGACCACCTTCCGTGAAGAGACGGAGACCGATCTCTTCGGTGAGCAGGCCGTGTTGTGCGGCGGCTGCACCGAGCTGGTGATCGCCGGTTTTGAAACCCTTGTGGAGGCGGGTTATTCCCCTGAGATGGCCTATTTCGAATGTCTCCATGAGCTGAAATTGATCGTCGATCTGATGCAGGAGGGGGGCATCGCGAACATGCGCTACTCCATCAGCAACACTGCGGAATACGGGGATCTGACGCGCGGGCCCCGCGTGATCGGCTGGGAAGCCCGGGGGGCCATGAAGCAGATCCTGACGGACATCCAGGACGGCACGTTCGCGCGCGAATGGATCTTGGAGAATCGTGCCAATGCACCGGTGCTGAACGCGCTGCGGCGAAAGGGGGAAGCCCACCCCATTGAGGCGGTGGGCAAGAAGCTCCGCTCCATGATGAGCTGGTTGCGTAAAGCCAAGCTGGTCAAAGAGAAGAAGTAGTCTGCGACGCTCGGGCGGCAGGATTTTCATGGACAAGGTCGAAGAACGCCCCAGGGGCATCTATCTTCTGCCCAACGTCTTCACCACCGGCAATCTGTTTGCCGGTTTCTTTTCCATCATTGCCTCCGTGAATGGCGAATACGAGAAGGCGGCCGTTGCCATCCTGATCGGCGGGATCTTCGATGCCGTCGACGGGAAGATCGCCCGCTGGACACGCTCCACGTCGCGCTTCGGCGTGGAGTACGACTCGCTGTCCGACTTGGTGACCTTCGGCATGGCCCCAGCCATTCTGAGCTTCCTCTGGGCCCTCCAGCCCTTTGGGCGCGTCGGTTGGCTCGCAGCCTTCGGTTTCGTGGTGGCCGGGGCCTTTCGACTGGCTCGGTTCAACGCCAATGTGGATGTGGTGGACAAGCAGTACTTCGTGGGGCTCCCCATCCCGGCAGGGGCCGGGGTGATTGCCACATCGGTTCTGGCCTACCACCAGCACTTCGGGTACTCCGAGACGGACAAACCCTTCTGGTTCGTCGTGGTGGTGCTGGGTGTCGCCTTCCTCATGGTGAGCAATATCTCCTACTACAGTTTCAAGGATATCGATTTGCTCAAGCGGCGGCCCTTCAAGATCCTGGTTTTTCTGGTTCTGGCGGCGCTCGTCATCGCGGCCCGGCCCGAAACCTTTCTCTTCCTGCTGGCGGTCTCCTATGCCCTGTCGGGACTGATCCAGCGGATTCGGCACCGAAAGAGCATAGATGTGCTTGACATCGACGATGAGGATGTAGTAAAAGAGGACGAACGACCATGAAGAGGAGTAGTAGGGGCGGGCCTCGCTCCAGAGAGCCGGTGGTGGGTGCGAACCGGTGCGGGGAACCCCGAACTCGCCTCGGAGTCGCGGGGGTGAACACAGGACGCTAGCCTCCGCCGGGTGGTTCCCGTGAGTGAACCGAAATGAAGGGCGCCCGATGCAGCGCAGGGCGCCGAATCAGGGTGGTACCACGTGGGCAAGAATCGGACCCTCGTCCCTGGCTGAACGGCAGGCTTGAGACGAGGGTCTTTTTTTCTGTAGTTGCACCGTTAGCCAGAAAGGCTCACCATGGACGACAGGGTCCGCATTTTCGATACCACCCTGCGGGACGGCGAGCAGTCCCCGGGCTGTAGCATGAACATTGACGAGAAGATTCGCGTGGCGCGCCAATTGGCCGCCCTGCAGGTCGATGTCATCGAGGCGGGGTTTCCCATCGCCTCTCCCGGGGACTTTGAGGCGGTCCGGGAGGTGGCCCGCAAGGTCGAGGGCCCCATCATCTGCGGACTGGCCCGGGCTGTGGAAAAAGATATCGACCGGGCCTGGGACGCGGTTCGGGAAGCGAAACATGCCCGCATTCACACCTTCATTGCCACCTCCGATCTGCACCTGCAGTTCAAGCTGAAAATGAGCCGGGAGGTGGTGCTGGAGCGGGCCGCATGGGCCGTGGCCCATGCGAAGCGTTACACGGAGGATGTTGAGTTTTCCGCAGAAGACGCGGCACGTTCCGACGTCGATTTCCTCTGCCGGGTGGTGGAGGCCGCCATCGGTGCCGGCGCCAACACGGTGAACATCCCCGACACTGTGGGGTATGCCATCCCGGAGGAGTTCGGTCGTCTCATCGCCACCCTCCGAGAGCGGGTCCCTAATATCGACCAGGCGGTCATCAGCGTGCATTGCCACAACGATCTGGGGCTGGCGGTGGCCAACTCGCTGGCCGCGGTGCGCAACGGTGCCCGTCAGGTAGAGTGCACCGTCAACGGATTGGGTGAACGGGCCGGCAACGCGTCTCTGGAAGAGGTGGTCATGGCGATACGGACGCGGCGGAACCTCTTCGGGTTGCACACGAATGTGCGCACAAAGAAGATCCATCAGAGCTCCCGTCTGGTCAGCGACATCACCGGCATGGTCGTTCAGGCGAATAAGGCGGTGGTCGGGGCCAACGCGTTTGCCCACGAGTCAGGCATTCACCAGGACGGTTTTCTCAAGAAGCAGGAGACCTATGAGATCATGACGCCCGAGTCCATCGGCCTGTCCCAAAGCACGCTGGTGCTCGGGAAACACTCTGGCCGCCACGCCTTCCGGGCGCGGCTGGAGGAGATGGGGTATCACCTCAGTGAAGCGGAGACCAACCGGGCCTTCGAACGATTCAAGAGCCTGGCCGATGCCAAGAAAGAGATTTTCGACGAAGACATCGTTGCGCTCATTGCCGACGAAGTCTACCGAATCCCCGACATCTTTGAACTGGAGGAGATGGAAGCTCACAGCGTCACCGGACAGCCGCCCCGGGCGCGGGTCCGCATGCGGGTCGACGGCCAGATCCTGGAGAAAGCGTCAACGGGCGACGGCCCGGTAGACGCCGTCTACTCAGCCATCAAGCAGATCACCGGTTCCGAATCGCCGCTGGTGGGATACTTCGTCAAGGGCATCACCGGCGGGACCGATGCCCAGGGTGAAGTCACCGCCAGAGTTCAGGAGGGCGACCAGATCTTCATCGGCCAGGGTGCAGACACCGACATCATTGTCGCCTCCGCGCGGGCCTATGTGAATGCCTTGAACAAGCTGGAGCATTGGAAGAGAAAGAAGGTTAAAGATGAAAACTCAAAGATCTAAAGATAAAGATAAGGTGTTTCGTCTTTTTCCAATCCTTGATCTTTAGGCTTTTATGTTTGCATTGGAGTTTTGTTATGTCCATGACCATTACTGAGAAAATTCTCGCGGCCCACGCGAGTCGCAAGCGGGTCGAGCCGGGGGAGCTGATCACGGCGCGAGTCGACATTGCGCTGGCCAATGACATCACCGCGCCCATCGCCATCAAGAAGTTCCGGGAGTCGGGAGCCACCAGGGTCTTTGACAAGGATTTCATTGCCCTGGTCCCGGATCACTTCGCGCCCAACAAAGACATCGAGTCCGCGCAGCAGTGCAAACTGCTGCGGGACTTTGCCCGCGAACAGGACCTGACCCACTACTTCGAAGTGGGAGAAATGGGGGTGGAGCATGCGCTGCTGCCGGAGCAGGGGATCGTGGTGCCCGGCGACCTGGTGATCGGGGCCGACTCCCACACCTGCACCTATGGCGGCCTGGGCGCGTTTTCCACCGGGATGGGCTCCACCGATCTGGCGGCTGCCTTCATTACGGGGGAGACCTGGTTGAAGGTACCCCAGTCGATGATGTTCATCTTCAAAGGCAAACGCAACCGCTGGGTCGGCGGCAAGGACCTCATTCTCCACACCATCGGCGACATCGGCGTGGACGGCGCTCTGTATCGGGCCATGGAGTTCACCGGGGGAGTCATCGAGGCACTCCCCATGGAACATCGCCTGACCATGGCCAACATGGCCATCGAGGCGGGGGGCAAGAACGGCATCATCGCCCCCGACGCCATCACCGAGAAATACGCGACCGGCCGGGCCCGGCGCAAACCGGTGTTCTATGCCAGCGACCCCGACGCCGCCTACTGCGACGTGCGGGAATATGACTGTACGGGACTGCAGCCCCAGGTGGCTTTTCCCCATCTGCCCGAAAATGTGCACGATGTACGGGAGGCGGCAAACATCTCTATTGATCAAGTGGTGGTCGGATCCTGCACCAATGGGAGGCTCTCCGACCTGCGAGAAGCGGCCATGGTGCTCCGAGGCCACAAGGTGGCCCCCTATGTGCGGATGATCGTCATACCGGCCACCCAGAAAATCTATCGTGACGCCATGAAGGAGGGCCTCCTGGAGACCTTCATCGAAGCCGGTGCGGCCGTGAGCACCCCCACGTGCGGTCCCTGCCTCGGGGGCTATATGGGGATTCTCGCCCAGGGCGAGCGCGCCGTGGCGACCACGAACCGCAACTTCGTCGGGCGGATGGGCCATCCCGAGAGCGAAGTCTACCTCTCCAATCCGGCCGTGGCGGCCGCCTCGGCGGTCACGGGAAAGATCACCCATCCGGAGGAGGTGGTTTAAGGGCCTTTCACCGCAGACGCAAAGGGCGCAGAGAAAAGGCACTTTTTGGTAAAAGGCCAAGGCAAGAGCGATTCACCAGGCACAAAGGACACAAAGGAAAGCAAGATTCTTGCTGAACGGCTAACAGCTAAGAGCAATTTACCAGCAGAGACGGACTATAGGATTCTGCTCTATCTTTGACTCTTGATCTTTAATCTTTGATCTTTTCGAGTTGAGCAACTCATCCCAACCAACGCACTGCCTCCGCGGTAACTGCGCAGCTCAATCAGGAGTAACACATGGACATCAAGGGACGGGTCTGGAAGTTCGGCAAGGATGTGGACACGGATCAGATCATTCCGGCGCGATATTTGAATACCTCCGATCCCGGGGAACTGGCCAAACACTGTATGGAGGACGCCGACCCGGCCTTTGTGACCAAGATGGCCCGGGGGGATTTGATTGTGGCCGACAAGAATTTCGGATGCGGCTCCTCCCGGGAGCACGCACCCATTGCCATCAAGGCCGCGGGCATTTCTGCGGTCATCGCGAAATCATTCGCCCGGATCTTCTACCGGAACGCTTTCAACATGGGGCTTCCCATCCTGGAGTCGCCGGAGGCCGTGGAAGGGATCTCCGAGGGAGACGAAGTCGAAGTGGAGATGGCCTCGGGCCGGATCCATAATCGAACGACCGGCCAGGAGTACCAGGCTGCGCCCATCCCGCCCTTTATGCAGGAGTTGATCGATGCGGGGGGGCTCATGGCCTATGTGAAACGCAAGATTGGCTAGCCCGACAATATTCGGGCTAGCGACTGCGCGTCTGGTGCACGCCGCCGGGAGGGCTGCCGGACACCCGGGGGCGAGCCAGGCTCAGCCAAGGCATCGCCCTATTATCGAGAACATTTCAGCGGCGCATATCGGCCGGTATGGGCGTTTGTTCCCTGTCAATGGGGGTGTTTTGCAAGGCGTGTGCCCTTGATTTTTGCCCGCCTGGTGTGCTATTTATTTCATCTTTTACGCTTTTCATCTTATGACTCAAGAAAGGATTTGACATGGCCAAGACGTACAATATTGCGTTGATGCCGGGTGATGGCACCGGCCCTGAGGTTTTACAGGAGGGGGTGAAGGTCATTCAGGCGGCGGCGGAGTCTGAAGGTTTTTCGTTGGAGCTGACCCATTATGACTTCGGCGGCGAACGCTACAAGCGGACCGGCGAGATCCTCCCCGACACGGCGCTGGAGGAGTTCCGGCAAATGGACGCCATCTATCTGGGGGCCATCGGACATCCCGATGTCAAACCGGGCATCCTGGAGAAGGGCATTTTGCTGAAGGCCCGTTTTGCCCTGGATCAGTATATCAATCTACGACCCGTCAAGCTCTATCCCGGTGTGGAAACGCCGCTCAACGACAAGGGGCCGGAGGAGATTGATTTCGTGGTCGTTCGGGAAAACACCGAAGGGCTTTACTGCGGGGCGGGTGGTTTCCTCAAGCAGGGAACGCCCGATGAAGTGGCCATACAGGAGTCAATCAACACCCGAAAGGGGGTGGAGCGCTGTCTGCGCTACGCTTTCGAGTACTGCCGAAAACGCAACCAGGACAAAACGCTGACCCTGTGCGGTAAGACCAATGTGCTGACTTTTGCGTTTGACCTCTGGGAGCGGACCTTCGAGGAGCTCGCAAAGGAGTACACCGACATCAAGACCGACTATGCCCATGTAGATGCCACGTGCATGTGGATGGTGAAAAACCCCGAGTGGTTCGATGTGATCGTCACCGACAACATGTTTGGCGATATCATCACCGACCTGGGCGCCATGATCCAGGGGGGCATGGGAGTCGCGGCGGGCGGGAACATCAATCCCGAAGGAACCTCCATGTTTGAGCCCATCGGCGGGTCCGCCCCCAAGTATACCGGCCAGAACGTGATCAATCCCATGGCGGCTATCTGTGCCGGCCAGATGATGCTGGAGCATCTGGGCGAGGCGTCGGCCGCCCGTCGGGTGGAGGTGGCGGTGATAAAGACCATTTCCCGAAACATGAAAAGCCTCTCAGCGGGCAAAATGGGCCACGGCACCCGCGAAATCGGTGACTTGGTGGCCGGTTACGTGCGTGAGGGGTGAGCACCGACAGCGGTATCTGGGGAGCTGGTGCGGGCCAAAACCTGGCGCCGTTGATGTACGAGTCGAGCGGGCAATCGGGCTTTTGGCTTGACATCCGCAGCGAATATTGGTAAAATTCGTTTGGATTTTAGTCTGTTAGTATGATCAAGAAAGTGGGACAGTCATGGAATACCTGCGGGTCATTCTTAGCCTGCTTGTCACCCTCTGCCTCCTGGTCGTTCCCGATACAGGAGAGGTGGCAGAGTTGTTTGGTCTGGACGACCCATCCCAGGAGATCTCCTTCTTCAATCCGTCCGGCGTAAACGGTTTCATCGTCTATGATGTGCAACCCGAGAAAGGTTTGAAGGGGCTGACTTACGGGCGTCAAAGCTTTGATTTGACCTCCCCCTTAGGCTTGCCCGTGCGGCTCGATGTGGAGAGCTTCAAGATGGACGAGCAGGCCTACGACCTGCAGCAGCTTCTCGACGTGGGCGACGGGAATTTCCTCGAGATGTTCTCCATCCCAAGCTCGCTGAGCTTCGGTTCCAAGAGCACCCTGTCGTCCGCTCACAACGGCAGCACCGATATCACCATGGTCGTGTTGAGCGCCAACTATCGGGCGACAGAGCGATTCATGGCCAAGCTTTCCACCGGACTGTCCCAGGCGGTGAAGGAGAAAGATGGTGCCACCTCTTCGGACATCGGCTATGAACTCGACATTGCGGGCCTCTACGAAATCGCGCCGGGCCTTACCTTCTCGGTGGGGGCCGGCTATGCGACGAACCTCGAGAACCTGACCGAAGTCGATGCCGAGGACGACGAAAAGCGCTCCTGGCTGCTCAATTCAAAACTCCGCTTGAAGTTCTAATCCCAAGCCCCGTTGACCCATCCGACCGCTGTTTAAACGGGCTCCTACGCCGCTGTGCATCGCCTTGGGATTTCTCTGTCACCGAGACTTCTCTTGTCACACAGAATGGCCGAAAAGGAGCTGCTGGGGCCCCTTTGCCCTCTTTTTTCACGGGCTTTTCCCTTGACACACAACGGCAAAGTTCAGTAAGATGCCGCAATTTGAACAGATCTCGATCCATGGACCCACAGAAGATGACGCATCCCATGAAAGTAGCTCTGGGCGCCGACCACGGGGGTTTTCTGCTGAAAAGCTCTATTTTGGGCGTTCTCTTGGAGATGGGGATTGGAATCGAGGATTTTGGTTGCAGCAGTTCTGAATCCGTCGATTATCCGGACTTTGCCGAGAAAGTTTCGCTGGGGGTTTCCGAGGGGCGCTTCGAGCGCGGTATCCTGATCTGCGGAACCGGTATCGGCATGTCCATGGCCGCCAACAAATTCCCCGGTGTGCGGGCCGCCCTCTGTCACAATGTCTACACCGCCCGCCTTTCCCGGGAACACAACGATGCCAATATTCTGGTGATGGGGGAGCGGGTGATTGGGAGCGGACTGGCAAAAGAGATGGTCCGTGTCTGGCTCGAGACACCCTTCGACGGGGGCCGGCACGCCAGACGGGTCAACAAGATCCGGGCCTTTGACCACGGGTTTGAGAAAGGGTGTCGACAGGATTGCTGAGAGACTTTGACCCGGAGGTGGCCGACGCACTGCGGGAAGAGGCCGTCCGGGAAAACGAACAGATCATTCTGATCGCCTCGGAGAATTACGTCAGCGATACGGTGCTTTCGGTGCAGGGGTCTGTCATGACCAACAAGTACGCCGAAGGCTATCCGAGCAAGCGATACTACGGTGGCTGCGAAAATGTGGACCGTGTCGAAATGCTCGCCGTCCAGCGGGCGAAGGAGATCTTTGGCGCGGAACATTGCAATGTGCAGTCCCACTCCGGTACGTCGGCCAACCTCGCCGTTTACTTAACTGTCCTGAAACCGGGTGACCCCATTCTGGGAATGGCGCTCTCCCACGGCGGTCATTTGAGCCATGGTGCCGGTGTTAATATTTCCGGTCAACTCTACCAGCCGCACACGTACGGCGTTTCCCGAGAGACGGGCCGGATTGACTACGAGGAAGTATGCCGCATCGCCCGTTCCGTTCGCCCGAAGATGATCATCGCCGGTGCGTCGTCCTATTCGCGCATCATTGACTTTGAGGCCTTCCGGACAATTGCCGATGAGGTGGGGGCGTACCTGCTGGCCGACATCGCGCATATTGCCGGTCTCATCGCGGCGGGGCTCCATCCGAACCCCGGGCCCTACGCCGATTTTGTGACCACCACCACCCACAAGACCCTCCGGGGGCCCCGGGGCGGGCTGATTCTGTGCAAGGGCAAATATGCCAAGGCCATTGACCGTACCATCTTCCCGGGTCTCCAGGGCGGCCCGATGATGCACACCATCGCCGGCAAAGCGGTGGCGCTCCGGGAAGCCATGCAGCCGGAGTTCCGGGAGTATCAGGCCCAGGTGATCCGCAATGCCCAGGCCATGGCCAAGGAGCTTATCTCCCTGGGGGATGCCATCGTGTCGGGTGGGACCGACAATCACCTGATGCTCGTCGATCTGCGGGGTCGGGGCATCACGGGGGATCAGGCCGAAAAAGCCCTGGGCCGCGCCGGCATATCGCTCAACAAGAATGTGATTCCCTTCGATGAAGCGCCCCCGGCCGTGACCAGCGGGATCCGTATCGGCACACCGGTTATTACTACCCGGGGCATGAAGGAGAGCGATGCCCGGATCGTTGCCGGATTCATCGACCGGGTCCTGCGGCACATCGATTCCGAAGACGTCATCCGGGAGGTGCAGGAGGCCGTGCTGCAGCACTGCCGGAGATTTCCTGTCTATACCGACCGCCTCAACTAACCAAGTGCCATTGACACGCGATAGAGACTCGATTATGAAGCGCCCCAGCTGGGAAGAATATTTCATGGACATCACCCACATGGTGAAGAGCCGATCGACCTGTCTGCGCCGTCACATCGGCGCGGTCATCGTGAAAGACAAGAATATCCTGACCACGGGCTACAACGGTGCTCCCGCCAGGACCCGGCACTGCCTGGACGTGGGCTGCCTGCGCGAAGAGATGCAGGTGCCGTCGGGGGAGCGCCACGAGCTCTGCCGTGCCCTGCATGCCGAACAGAATGCCATCATCCAGGCCGCCAAACATGGTATCAATATTGAGGGGGCCGATCTCTACTGTACCAACCTGCCCTGCCTGATCTGCTCCAAGATGATTATCAACGCGGGTATTCGCCGCGTCTTCTACGAAGGCGAGTATCCCGATGCCCTGTCCCGGGAAATGCTCCAGGAGGCGGGGGTCGAATTGATTCAGTGGCAGGAGAGTGAAGCCAGTTGAGCGCGTGCCAGGGGGTTTCCGGTGAAGTGTCCCTTTTGCGGAGAGATGGACAACAAGGTCGTCGATTCGCGGCTGCGGCGCGAAGGCGACGTGATTCGGCGGCGGCGGGAATGCATCCACTGTAGCAGGCGCTTCACCACCCACGAGCGGGTAGAGGAAATCCTGCCGATGGTCATCAAGAAGGACAACCGACGGGAGCCCTTTGACCGCAAGAAGATTCGCGACGGGATCGTCAAGGCCTGTCAGAAGCGGGGCGTCAGCATGGACACCATCGAAGCCATGGTGGATGCCATCGAGCGGCGGTTTCAGGAAAGGATGGAAAAGGAGATTCGCAGCGAAGAGATCGGTGAGGAGATCATGCAGCGTCTGCACGCCACCGATGATGTGGCCTATGTCCGCTTCGCATCGGTCTACCGCTCCTTCAAGGACATCCGCGATTTCATGAATGAACTGGAAGAGATTCTGCAGAACCGGGAGAAAAAGCTGTCGGAAAAGCGGTAAGGCTTATCTGCGCCGCCCGTGCGCTGCGCAGGGGCGGCGTGTCACCGGGGTGAAGAGCTGAGATGCGATTTTAATCAGAAGGGTTCTTTCTCGTGAAAACACTCACGTTTCCCGCCGGCGGAGTGCATCCGCCGGAGTCCAAGCATTACACCGAACAGAAACCGATCGAAGCCGCCCCGCTTCCCCGCCGGGCCATTGTCCCCTTACAGCAGCACATCGGTGCCCCCTGTGACCCGCTCGTCAAGGTCAAAGAAACGGTCTGTGTCGGTCAGCGGATAGGAGAGCCCAAAGGCTTCGTCTCCGCACCGATTCACGCACCCATCTCCGGCACGATTTCCGCCATCGCAGACAGGCCCCATCCCCTCGGCCGGGAGATCCGCTCCATTGTGATAGACTCCGACGGCGAGGACCGCTGGTGTGACGCGATCACAGAAACAGCGGATTTCCTCTCGCCCAGCCCTGCGGACCTTAAGGCAAAGATCCTCGAGGCAGGCATCGTCGGGATGGGTGGCGCGACGTTCCCGACCCACGTCAAACTCTCACCACCGGAGGAGAAGAAGATCGACACGGCCATCGTTAATGGGGTGGAGTGCGAGCCCTTTCTCACCGCCGATCATCGTCTCATGGTCGAAAAACCTGAAGAGATCGTGGGCGGTCTCGAGATCCTCATGAAGGTGCTGTCGGTCAAGCAGGGGGCCATCGGGATCGAGATGAACAAACCCGACGCCATCGAAGTGCTCACCCGGGCGACGGCGGACAAGCCCCATGTTTCGGTCTATCCCCTGGAAGTGAAATATCCGCAGGGTGCCGAAAAACAGTTGATCAAAGCCATTCTCGGGCGGGAGGTTCCTTCGGGCGGTCTTCCCATGGATGTGGGCGTGGTGGTGCAGAACGTGGGGACGGCCGCCGCGGTTTTCCGAGCCGTACGCCACGGGATTCCACTCATCGAGCGGATCACCACCGTGACCGGTCCGGGCATCGCAACGCCGAAGAATCTTCGGGTACGCGTGGGGACGCCCTTTTCAGATATCCTTGAGTTCTGCGGGGGGCTTGTGGGCAAGGCCGGCAAGGTGATCTCGGGAGGCCCCATGATGGGCATGGCCCAGTACTCCCTGGACGTGCCGGTGATCAAGGGGACGTCGGGCATCCTCGTTTTCCGGGATCAGGACCTGCGTCTGACCGACTCCAATCCCTGCATCCGCTGTGGCAAGTGTATCACGGCCTGTCCCATGCAGATCAACCCCAGCCTGCTGGGCGTTTACGTGGAGGCCGGGGTGATGGATGAACTGGAAGTGCATCATGTCCTCGACTGCATCGAGTGCGGTTCGTGCGCATTCATTTGTCCCGCGGGCAGGCCCTTGGTCCACCTGGTCCGCTACGGCAAAGCCGAGGTGCTGGCCCAGAAGAAAAAATAACGCCGCGAAACCTGAACCGGAAATCACTCAGAGAACCGAAACGCCATGGAAGCCAACCGAAAAGAAACCGCGGCCCAAGAAGAGACGAAAGCGGCTGCCGCCCCGCCCAAGAAGGGGGAGAAGGCCAAGAAGCCCGAGACCTCTTCGGACGCCTTCATTCTCTCCGCATCCCCCCATATCTCGAGCGGGGAATCGATCCGCTCCCTGATGAACGACGTGATCCTGGCGCTCGTGCCGGGACTGCTGGTGGGAATCTATTATTTCGGCATGGATGCCGTCCGGGTGATTGCCATCACCACGGCCTCCGCGGTGGCCTTTGAGGCGGGCACGCAGCGGCTGATGGGAAGGCCTGTGGCGGTGTCCGATATGAGTGCCGTGCTCACCGGGATCCTGCTTGCCATGAACCTGCCCAGTGGGTCCCCTTGGTGGATCTGTGTCATCGGCAGCGCCGTGGCCATCGTGGTGGCCAAACAGCTTTACGGCGGTATCGGCTATAACATCTTCAATCCAGCCCTGGTGGCGCGCGTGGTGCTGCTGATCTCCTGGCCGGTGCAAATGACGACGTGGCCCGAGCCCAAGCCCTTTTTTCAGCGCGGCGTCGACACCGTGACAGGTGCGACCGCCCTGGGCAAGATGAAGGAATCGCTCCTGCTTCAAGGAGATCTTTCGGGTATTGCGGATATCCGTTGGATCGACCCCTTTCTCGGCCACACGGGCGGGAGCCTCGGCGAGATCTCCGCGGTCGCCCTGGCCCTGGGCGGTATCTACCTCATCGCCAGGCGGGTGATCACCTGGCACATTCCCGTCAGCTATCTGGGCAGCGTGCTGGTGATGGCGGTCATCTTTCATCAGATCGACCCCAATCGTTACGCGCCACCCATGTTTCACCTCGTCACCGGTGGGCTCATGCTGGGGGCCTTCTATATGGCCACAGACTTGGTCACGAGCCCCGTCACCTATCGGGGCATGCTGATCTTCGGGGTGGGCTGCGGTATCATTACCATGGTGATCCGCTACTGGGGCGGCTATCCGGAGGGGGTCTCCTTTGCCATCCTGCTCATGAACGCCACCACGCCGCTGATCGACCGGTGGGTCAAACCGAAGACCTTCGGAACGACGGTCCAAAGGGCGGGGGCAGCGGAATAGAGAGAGGCGAGAGGGAAACAAGCGAAGGGGTCGAGGATTCAAGGGGTTGAAACGAGATGCGTGACATTTCCAGACTGGTTGTGGTGCTGGCTCTCTTCTGCATTTTTGCCGCGGGGATTCTGGCCCAGGTCTACGATGTGACCAAGGGGCCCATTGCCGAGGCCAAGGCGGAGGAGGTGCGCCGTGCAATCCGGGCTGTGCTGCCACAGTATAACAACAAGGCAGATGAGGAGTTTATCGATCGGATCATTGGCAAGGACAAGAAAGGAAACGACATTGTCCGCAGGGTGTACGTCGGCAAGCGGGAGGATGCCGTGGTGGGGCGGGCCTATGTGGTGGTGGCGCCGGACGGATATTCGGGCAACATCGAAATCATGATGGGGGTCTCGCCGGAGGGTCGCATCACCGGCATCGAGATCGTCAGCCACGCCGAGACGCCGGGTCTGGGCGCCAAGATCGTGAAAGAGGAGACCTGGTCCGGCAAGGGGGACGGTCCCGGAGGGCTGGTCGGCAAGACCCTCGCGAACAATCTTAAAGTAAAGAAGGACGGCGGCGAGATTGATCAGATCACGGGAGCCACCATTTCGCCCCGGGCGATCGTCAACGCCGTCCGCCAGGGACTCGAGTTTCATGGCAAGGAGTTCCCCGGCTAGCGGTAGGCGGCACCCAGGGATCCGGACGCATTCAGTGAGCGGGAAGGCAAAATGAACTTCGTCAAGGAATTCACCAAAGGTCTCTGGAAGGAAAACCCCATCCTCCGGCTGCTGCTTGGCATGTGCCCCACGCTGGCCGTGACGACGAGCGCGATCAACGGTCTCGGCATGGGATTGGCCACCCTGGCTGTGCTGATCTGCTCCAATCTGGTGGTCTCCCAGCTGAGGAAAATGATTCCCAAGAAGGTCAGGATTCCGGCCTTCATCGTTGTGATCGCCTCCTTTGTCACCATGGTCGATCTGACCATGAACGCCTTCGCCCATGACCTTCACAAGTCCCTGGGTCTTTTCATTCCGCTGATTGTGGTGAACTGTCTGATACTGGGGCGGGCCGAAGCCTTTGCCTCCAAAAAACCGCTGTTGGGCTCCTTTGTCGACGGGCTCGGGATGGGCATCGGTTTTACGCTCGCCCTCGTGGTGCTCGGAAGCATCCGGGAGGTTCTCGGCAACGGAACCATCTTCGACGTGGCCCTGTTCGGCAAGGGATTCCTGCCCATGATCGTCATGATCCTCCCGCCGGGCGCTTTTATCATGCTCGGTTTTCTGATGGCCGGCATGAACCGGATCGACAAAGGGATTTCTTAGCCCGAATATTGCTTGAGCGATCGTGACGAGAGGCCCCATAGGTACTGGAAGCGCCACAGGCAAGGCACAGAAAATTTGCTGGCTGAAGGCATATTGCAATATTTCGAAGTCAGGAAATTCTCTGTAACGCCGCAGGGGGCAGCTTATTCGGCCGCGTAATAGATTGACTCATTCAATATTCGGGCGAGCCCGCCGTCAACACGTCATCCTGTTACTCGAGAAATCCAATTCGTGAAGGGAAACACTTGATGACCCATGCAAGCTGGCGCAAGCAGGTGGTCGCCCTGGCGCTCTTTTTCGGTCTGCTGGCCATGTCCGCGTGCGGATCGGTGGAGGATCGCCGGGCCAAATACTTTGCACGGGGTGAGGCCTACTTCTCAGAGGAGAAGTACAGTGAAGCCCTGATCGAATTCAAGAATGTTCTTCAGATTGATCCCAACTATGCGGAGGGGCACTACCAGATGGCTCGGACCCATCTGCGTCTGCAGCAGCCCCGTCAGGCATACGGGAGTCTGCTCAAATGCGTCGAACTAGACCCGGACCATCTGGAGGGACATCTCGCCCTGGGGGAGATCCTCCTGCTGGCCGGACAGGGCGACCAGGCGCTGGAGAAGGCCGATATCATTCTCGCCAACGATCCGGCGAACAGATCAGCCCTGCAGTTGAAAGCAAATGTACTGCTGGCCCGGAAGGATTTGGACGGCGCGCTGGCCCAGGCGAAGGGGCTGCTCGACATGGAGCCTGACAGCGCCCAGACGCGCATCTTCATGGCCCAGATCCATCAGCTGAAGCAGGAGATGGAGGCGGCGGAACGACTGCTACAGGAAGCGGTGGAGCTGGAGCCCGAAAACGCCCGGGCGTACCAGGCGTTGGCGCAGCATTATCTCGGCAACCAGAAAGAGGGCGAGGCGGAAGCCGTCTTGAAGCGGGCCATTGCGGTATCCCCAAAGAGCGGGGAGCTTCTCATGCAGCTGGCCAACGTCTACCAGGGGCAGGGTCGTGCAGAGGCGGTGGAGAGGACGCTTCGTGAAGGGATTGAGAAATTACCCGACGTCATCGATTTTCGGGCGGCTCTGATGCGGTACTACCTTTCCGGGGGCCGCCGGGCAGACGCCGAGGCGGTGGTGGCCGACCTGACCCGGACCTTTCCGAAGGACGCGGGCAAGCGGGTCGTCGCCGGTGATCTGTATCGCCTCATGCAGGCCCCGGAGCAGGCCGCCGCCCAATACGAGGCAGCGTTGCAAATCGACCCGGAAGCTTTCGGTCCGAAACGACGTCTCGCAGCGCTGGCCCTAGACGGGGGCGAGCCGGATGTTGCCGGAGGCTACATCGATGATATCCTGGCAAAGAATCCGAAAGACACGGAGGCCCACCATCTCAAGGCGCGTCTGAGTATGGTGCGGGGGGATCCGCAGACCGCAGTGGAGGAGTATCGTGTGGTGCTGAAGGACCGGCCGGACAGCGCCGAGCTCCATGTGGCACTCGCCATGGCCCATATCGCAAACGATGACCCGCTGCTCGGTGAGCAGTCCCTGAAGGAGGCATTGCGCCTCCGCCCCGCCATGGCCACGGCTGCCATGCCTCTGGCCGGACTTTACCTGCGGGAGCGCAAATACGGAGAAGCCCGGGAATTGATGCTGGGGCTGCTGGAAAAAGAGCCGGATCTCTATGAGGCCTATGCCGTGCTGGAGGAGACCTATCGCATGCGCGAGGAGATCCAAGACGCTCTGGGCGCCGCAGAGAAGATGATCGCGCTGCAGCCCGAGCGGCCCGAAGGATACTTTCGTCGCGGGTTTCTTCATCAGATGCGGAAAAACGAGGAACTCGCTCTGGCGGATTACGAGAAGGCCCTGGCCATCAATCCCAACCTGGCCGACGTCATGCGCCAAATCGTGTCGATCTATGTGGTGCGAAACGACCTGGACGGCGCCGTGACGCGGGTGCGCACGCAGTTGAGCCGCGCCCCGGAAAACCCCTTCTTCAGCGAAGAACTGGCACGGCTCTATCTTCGCAAGAACGAGCCGGCTGAAGCGAAGGCCCACTTGGAGCAAGCGCTCCGCCTTAATCCGGGGCATGTGACGGCCATGCTGACGTTGGGGGATCTGGCTCGACAGCGCGACGACACGGGCGAGGCTCTGCGGCTCTACCAGGCCGCCGTGGAAAAGAACCCTCGCTTTCTGGAAGCCCGACTGCGCATCGCTGCGCTCCATGAGCAGTACGGCCGGTATGCCGAGGCCATACAATCCTATGAAGAGATCCTCACGCAGAGTCCGAAGCATCCGGTGGCCGCCAACAATCTCGCCTTCCTCTACGCGGAACATGGCAACGACCTGGACCAAGCGCTGAAGTATGCCCAGGAGGCCATGGCCGCCAGTCCCGAGAACCCGCTGATCAAAGATACCCTCGGTTGGGTCTATTACAAGAAAGGACTTTACGCCAAGGCCATTAACCTCTTCGAGGAAAGCCTCACCCGCTACGACAAGGAACCGAGAATCTATCATCATCTCGGTCTGGCCTACTGGAAACAGGGAGATACGGTTCGGGCGAGACAGGCCTTCCAGAACGCCCTGAAATTGGGGATCGATTATCCGGAAAAGGAGGATGCCCGCCGGGCTCTGAAGGAGCTAGCCCGAGCCGGATGAGCGGTGCGGCGCGAAGCGTATGCACTATGCCGAGAAAATGACTCTGCGCACCGAGGGGTTCTGCGACATCCGCGATATCACCGACGGGGTGCTGCGGGTCCGGGAACGCTCCGGTATCACCGAGGGTCTGGTGACCGTCTTCTGTCCGGGTTCTACCGGCGCGCTCACCACCATCGAGTATGAATCGGGCGCGCTCAACGATCTGAAACGAACCCTGTCCGGGCGGCGCTCATGAAGCCGTCTTTCACGATTCCGATTGTGGACGGTGCCCTCACGCTCGGCACCTGGCAGCAGATCGTCTTCATCGACTTTGACAACCGCCCGCGCAGGCGGAGTCTGGTCATCCAGATCGCAGGGGAGCGCTGAGGGCCGGATGTCGCCCGGAGGGCGCCCGTTTCCGACAAATGCCTGAAAGCCTCTCGTCACTTTAGAAGTATCTGCTTGCAATTCCCCAGAGGATCTGATAGGGTTTCAGCAGTTTTTTCAACAAGTTACCTTGCCGAGAGCACCGCAGTATTCCCCATGGCGGGAGCCGGGAGGCCGAGTCTGTGAGGCGATCATCGATTCAGATGACCCAGCAAGTCATTCTCGAGGCACCCGATCTTGCCCGTCTTCTGACACTGCTGCAGACGCAGGGATATCGGGTCCTCGGGCCGACCGTCCGAGACGGGGCCGTCGTGCTCGATCAGTTGGCATCTCTCTCGCAACTTCCCGCCGGGTATATCGATCAACAGGACAGCGGTCGCTACCGGCTGCTGCGCGGGGAGCTACCGACATTCTTCAGCCATGGTCCGGGCCCGCAGGCCTGGAAGAAATTTCTTTTTCCCCCGAGACAGCAGCTCTTTGTTGCGAAGCGCCGAGACGGGGGCTTTGCTGTGACGGCCCAGAGCGAAATCGCGCCGGCGCGACAGGCGTTCCTGGGGGTGCGTGCCTGCGATCTGCAGGCGCTGACCATCCTGGATCGGGTCTTCCTGGGGGGCGACTACGCCGATGCGGTCTACCGGGCGCGACGGGAAGGTCTCCTGCTGGTGGCCGTTCACTGCACGACAGCCGGTGGCACCTGCTTCTGCGCTTCCATGGGATCAGGGCCGCGCGCTGCGTCCGGGTTTGATCTGGCACTGACCGAGGTGACCGCCGACAAACGGCACTACTTCCTCGTGGAGGCAGGCTCGGAGCGGGGCCTCGCCCTCTGCCGGGAACTCGGCTGTGCCGAGGCCGACGATGTCGATCGTGCGGCGGCTACCCAGCTGGTCGAAAATACTGCCTCCCGGATGGGGCGCCGGCTAGAGACCGACGATCTACCCGAACGCCTCCAGGCATCACCGGAGCACCCCCGTTGGGAGGACGCGGCGGCGCGCTGTCTCGGCTGCGCCAACTGTACACTGGTTTGCCCCACCTGTTTCTGCCATACCGTTGAGGACAGAACCGATTTGAGCGGCGCGTGCGCCGAGCGGCAGCGGCGGTGGGACTCCTGCTTCACCCTCGATTTCTCCTACATCCACGGCGGCAGCATCCGACCCTCGCCCCGGGGCCGCTATCGGCATTGGCTGACCCATAAACTGGGCACGTGGCATCCACAGTTCGGCACCTCGGGCTGCGTGGGGTGCGGTCGATGCATCACCTGGTGTCCCGTGTCGATTGACATCACCGAGGAGGCCGCCGCGCTCTGCCTGCCGGCCGCTGAGACAAGTTCTAGGAAGGACCGTACAAGCCCATAGGAGGTGACCGATGGAGACGCTCGAACCGATCCTGGCGGAACATCCCTTTCTGAAAGGGCTCAGGCCGAGCCATCTGAAACTGCTGGTCGGATGTGCCGAAAATGTTCGATTTGATGCCGGGATGTTTGTCTTCCGAGAAGGGACGGAGGCAGACCGATTCTTCATCATCCGCCATGGGTCGGTATCGCTGGAAATGTACAGTCCCGGGCGGGGGGCCGTGCCGATTCAAACCG
>CAMYMF010000036.1 GCA_947259355.1 uncultured Nitrospirota bacterium
TCCAGATGCTGCGAACGGGACGGCTCGTGCGTCCCCTGGACTGGTTCGATTTCATCTTCCACACTGTTCCCTGGGCCCTGCTGGTGATGAAGACCGTGCATGCCCTTCAGCCATGAGTGCCGAGGCCCGAGCGCTGCGGGACGAGGCGGCCCAACTCAGGCTCACCCTTCTCCTAGGGCTCACCATCTTCTTCTCCGTACTCAACGGGGTCATGTTTAATGTGGCGGTGCCCGACATCGCCGCGCAGTTCGATCTGCTCCCCTCCGGCGTGAGCTGGGTGGTGACCGCCTATATCAGTCTCTTCGCCCTCGGCTCCGTCACCTACGGGAAACTGGCCGACCGGTATCCGGTGCGAAACCTCATCACCCTTGGCCTCGCGGTGCTCAATGTCGGATCGCTCACAGGTTTCTTCTCCGTCAACTATCCCATGCTCATCGCAGCCCGGCTGCTCCAGGCTTCGGGTGGCGCGTCCATTCCGGCCCTCGCCATGTTGGCGGCGACCCGTTACTTTCCCCCGGAGATGCGGGGACGGGTGCTCGGCATCATCGCGGCCACCGTGGCCCTCGCCATGGGCGTCGGTCCGATCCTGGGCGGATTCATCGCCAAGACTTTCGGCTGGCGGTATCTCTTCCTGATCACGCTCCTCACGGTGCTGTGCATTCCGCACTTCAGGCGAATCCTTCCCCGGGAGCCGCTCTGCCCCGTGGCTTTCGATGTACGGGGGCTGCTCTTGCTGGGCGGCGCAGTGGTCTCCCTGCTGGTGTTCGTCACACAGACGGTGTGGTGGCTCCTTCCCGTGGGCGCATTGCTGCTCGCGGGGTTTGCGGTGCATATCCGCCGGAATGCCTCTCCCTTTGTGCCGCCGGCTCTTCTGGCGAACCGGGCCTATCGCAACACCCTGCTGGCCTCTTTCCTGGCCATGGGGACGGTGTTCGGGATGACCTTCATGACCCCCATCATGCTGGCATCGCTCAACCAGCTCGACCCGCAGCAGATCGGGCTGGTCCTCTTTCCCGGCGCCATGAGCGGGGCCTTGCTGGGGCGTTTTGGGGGCAAGCTGGTCGACAGCCGGGGAAGTCGCCCCGTGGTCTACGGTGGGCTCGCGCTGCTGGCCGTCGGTTTTGTGAGTCTTTCCACGGTGGCCGGCATGGCGCCAATGGTGATTGCGCTCATTCTGGTGATTTGCTACATCGGGTTTGCCTTCTCCCAGGCATCGCTGACACACACCATTACCGCGACCCTTTCGCCCGAGCAGATGGGCATCGGCATGGGGATCTACAATCTGTTGTTCTTCATGTCCGGTGGTTTTGCCTCGGCTCTTTTGGGGCGGCTGCTCGATTTCAGGGTCAGCGCCCTATCGCTCAATCCCTTCATGATGCGCGCCGCGGCCGCCCTCTACGGCAACCTCTTTCTGCTCCTCTTCGCCGCCGTGGTCTGTGCTGCCGTCACTATTCGCGTCACTTTTCCTCCCCACGGTCGCGCTGCCCGGCATACGTCCTGAACCAAGCGGAGACATATTCCGCAAGGCAACTGGAATTAGTTTGGAGTTGATGAAGGGGTTACAATGCCGGTTGCACCTCCCCCTCGGGTGCCACGCCGGAAACGCTGCCCCGCAAAGTCGCTGACAGTGTTTTCAGGATCGCAAGACAGCAACCGCGGGCTTGGTCACATCAAGTGCAAGCGCTTTCATCCTGGGATCTGCGGGTTTCGTTGCACGCTGGGACCGCACGGGTGTACTGCGGCACCGCGTCATGCCTCGCCGGTGTCGTTTCATTGTCCCCAGCCAGTGCCGGCAAGGGCGTCTTTCGCCATCCCCCTGTGGGGAGCCACCGGCGGCCTTAACCGACATGCCGGTACACAACTGCTCCCAGCCATCGTGCCACCGGTATGGGCATGACGCCGAACATTTTTTCCAAGAGCCGGTTGTTTATTCCCGGGTTCTTGATGAAACGGTCTTGGAGAAGATCATACCTGCAGTAGCCTCGGACCTGTTCCGCTGCGCCCCATCCCCGTTTGAACTGCAGGAGTCTCGAATCGTCGGGCTCCGTTCCACCGAAGCAGAGGCTCTGGTACCTGCGGGCTGCATACCAGCGTATGGTTTCCCACAGGATGAAAGTGTTCGCCCGTAAGTACTGATGCTTCTTGTCGAAGGCAGTGTACTTCAAGAAGGCCCGCGTGCCGAAGTGCAGAAACAGTGCGCCCGCCACAGGCGCTCCCCTGTAGCGGGCGAGCACCAGGCGGCCGCGACCCTTGGAAAGGGCATGGTTGAAAAGCTGGGTGAAGAAGACCCAAGGTTGCGGCGGGATGCCACGGGCCTTCTGCGATAGACAGTTGAGTCGATAGAAGGTCTTGAGCGATTCGAGGGACGTCCGTGTCTCGAGTGTCAGGCCGGTCCGGACCGCTTTTCGGACATCTCGCCGGGTGTTGTCTCGCAGGTTCGTAAAGAGGGCACTCTCGCCAACGGTCAGATCCAGGGTGTGGCCGTAGTAGTGGGAGTTGCAATGGCTTCTGTCCAGAACGTCTGTGCCGCCTCGGATTTCGAGGAACCGCCAGCCCGCAAGCCTGCCGTAATCAAACAGCTCGGGCAAAATCCCCTCGAGCGAGACGTCGTCCGCCAGGAGGGGCTCACACTGAGCCGTGAAGGGCAGAGAGACTCCCCGCCGGCCGGTGAGAATGCTGTCGACCTCCATCACGGCAACACCAGCCCGCAGGAGGCCGTCTTCGAGCCACGCGAAATAACACGGCCGATATCGATAGGCGCTTGCCAGCACGGTGGCCCAATGGGATGTATGAAAGAAGGAGCCATTCCTGTTGGTTTGCACCAGCATATCCCAAGCCGGGTCCTGCACAGGATCCATGACTCTTCTCTGAACGGACATGCAGCGAATCTCCAGGCAGAAACGGTTGCGGCAAACGGGTCGTCTCAGTGCTTTCGCAGGTCGGCGTGAGCGGTCGGGCCCGTCAAACGTAGATACGGCTTCCTTTCACGGCTGCTCCGAGTTCCCTGTTCTGCTCCGGCGTGTGGTGCGCTGCTCGAAGCACGCGGACCACGCAAAAGACGCAGTTGCCGTCGTTGAAGGATCTCGCGTTCTTCTCAGTGCCTTGGATGACATCTGGCCCCCCGGCAAGGCCTCTTCGCGGTGTGTTTTCGGCTGATCCATTCGATCCGCTTTTCCCGAGACTCGGTAGGGTAACGGTACGAGCGGTTCTGGACACCACATGTGTCAATAGTCTCTGGGTCAGAGACGGGTCCACTGATCATACGCATGCGCCATTCTCCCAGCAGCTTTCACCTAGCCTCTGTCGGGGCGTAGGCAAAACCGACGGGGGGAGGTTTTCCTGCGCTCCCCGGTGCGTTCGTGTTCCTCAACCGCCGCCTGAGGAGATGGCCAGCCTTTTCAGGCGAGGTTTGGCATACCACATGGCGCCCTTGATTTCTTGGGCACGGGAAGAAGCCTCGCTCCACGTGGCGTACGGTCCAAGGCGTACCCGATAACAGAGCTTTCCCTGATGGCGATACGGCAGGATATAGAAATCCTCCGGGGCCGAGAGCATCTCGTATGTTTCCAGCAGGGTTTCGGGCTGGCAGTTCAACTCAACTTCGATCGCGATTCGATCCGCGGAATGATCAAGGTAGGTGCTCTGCCAGAGGGCGCCGGCTTCCTCGATCCGCCCCTGCTGAAGCAGGGTTCGCGCCCTGGACCACGGCTCCGACACATCCGAAGGGGTCGTCACCGCGGGCGGGGCGAGTGCCGTTGGCATCCTCGGTGCAGCACCAAGGGACGCGGCGGTGTCGGCATCGTCGGCGAGATCCTCCGCCGGCGCCGGCAACAGGGCGGGGCTCTCGGCAGCGGTATCAGGCGAAGAGGGGCCCGCCTCGGTCTCTACTCTCCCTTCGATAGCAGCTACCTCCTGCTGCGCCCGTGGTTCCCCGAGCATCTCCGAGTCGGGGTCGGGCAAAGAGTCCTCTTCCCGAGCGTCCCCTCTGGCATCCGTGGTGCTGCGGTCCGGCGGGCCTTCTCGGCTCTCGGTATCTGCGGCGGGCGAAGAGACGTTCGCCGGAACCTTTGCTACGGATCGCCCAAAGAGCGAATTCTCCTTCATGTGAACCTGATCCCCCGAAGGGGTTTCCGGGCGCGCGCCCGCGGTAGGTTCCCGTCCAGGCGTGGACGCATCGGTCCCGGATGCGTCGTGATCTGCTTGCGTGGCAAGTGCGTCGGCCTGCTCGGGGCCAATGCGCTTCGCCAGTTCCCTTCCGACCGCCACCCCCGCTGTCGGGATCAGCACAGGCGCAAGTGCGTCCGCGATCCGCTCCGACGGCCCTCCCTGTCCTGAAGGGACCTTGGTCTCCGTCATGGAGATGCCTTGGGTTTGCGATGGCAGTCTCCGGGCCTGTCGTGTCTCCGATGGGGTCCTTCCGCCCGCCGGGTCAGACGATGGAGGTGGTGCGACCACTGAGGGGGACAACGCATTCGGTGCACGCGCTGCCAGCAGGGCCGTTTCGGGCCCGCCGTTGTGTTGCCAGTTGGAAAACGCTTTGCCGTGGTAAGTGAACAGGACCCAGAGTCCCAGCGACAGTATGAGAACAGCCGCTGCCGCAAAGCCCCATCGAGAAACAGGGGAGACTGGCGGGCTCCGAAAATCGGCGATCACTTCTTTCGCAATCCGCCGCGTGATTGGTTTTTCCTGGTATCCGTATCCTGAAATGAGACAGTTGTCGCAGAGGATATTGAGTATACGGGGAATCCCGGCCGCCCCGCGAACAATCCGTTTAAGGGCACCTGCGGTGAAAACCTTGGTTTTTTTGAGGGCCGCTTTGTTGAGGCGATATTCGATGTACTGAAAGCTCTCGTCACGAGTGAGCGGCCGGATGCCGACACGGACGGCAATACGCTGCTTGAGTTGGCGCAGTTCATGGCGGTCGAGCAGGTTGTTCAACTCGGGCTGACCCACGAGAACGATCTGAATCAGTTTGGTGCTTGCCGTTTCGAGGTTGGAGAGCATGCGCAGGCTCTCCAGTGTTTCCACGGGGATATTCTGCGCTTCATCTATGACAAGCACGATGTTGCGGTTCTGCCGGAACTCCTCTACCAGCACATGGGCCAGATGATTGACCATCTCGAAGACTTCGGATGCTGGCGCATGGAAGCCAAGCTCCCGGAGAATGGTTTCCAGGAGGCCTTTGAATGACACGTTGGGGTTGAACAGATAGACGACCTTGATTTGCTCGGTATCGATCCGATCCAAGTAGGCGCGCAGCACCGTCGTTTTGCCAGACCCCACTTCACCCGTAATGCTGATGAAGCCCTTTCGCTTTTCGACGCCGTAGAGAACCGACGCCAGTGCCTCCTTGTGACTCGGGCTGAGGAAAAAGAATGCGGGATCCGGTGTGATGTTGAAAGGCTCTTCTTTGAGTCGATAGTATTGTTTATACATATGCTTGGATCTCCACCATGGGACACGAATATGGCCTGAGGAAACGCGGACAACATTCGGGATATCTGTGAACGGACATGCGGTTCCTTTCAGAGCGGTTCATGCATGCGCTGCTGCCAGGACTCACGGGAATCGTCAACCTGCTCGAAAGACCGACGGGAGAACCGTCAGCGCTTTCAGAATTCGTTGCCTAGGGATGCCGGTTTCGTCGTTGAGGATCTTGCCGCTTTGAGCCTACGGTAATGGGACGAAGAAGCTTACCTCCCTCCCTTCTTGCAAGATCGGGCGGAAGACGATTCGGCATCCACGCGTGTGTGCGGCGCCCTCACCGACACTTCCCCCGGGTGCATATGATGAGACCCGCCGCTTCGAGCATCTCCGGCCTGTTCTGACGGCTATTTCTTGGCCATCGCATTCTGTTTTGCCGCCAGGAAAACGACTCGATGCCAAAGGATAAAGAATATGACCAATATAGCCAGTATGTCTCCAAAAATCTGCATAATAAGCGATTATACGTAAAAAAACCACAAAAATAGGTGATTGTCAAATAGATAAATGACAAAACACTGTCATCAAAAATGTGTCTACAAGACTATATAGTGCTTTAAAAATCCAAAAAACATTTTAAATAGAAGTATATAAGAGTAATTAATTAATAATATCGTTAAAGTAAGATATTTTTAAACTATATAGAAAAAAAATGAAAAATATCGAAATTTTGAATGCTGCCCTGGTATGGTCACGACAAAAAAACAATCACTATTTTCTCAAAAAATAGCATTAGAGAGATCATGAACGAAAAAAATGTTTATTTTATTAGCTTAAATCTTCAAATAAGACATCTATACCATGAAATATCAACATATAGTACATGAGGATTTCCTCGGTAATTCACTTGTGGTGCTGCGCGCTTGATTGAAAAGTTGAATAATTTTGATATTTTCAAGCTTTAACCAGATTTCGGCATAATTGCGAAAGCGCCATTTCTCTATACCAGCAGAATGCTCAGGGTAATATTCGGGAAATACCACAGTAAATAGCGCTGCAGATGGATAAGTTTGCTGAGAAGAAGCAGTGATTCCCAGCGCCTTCCCTACGGCGCTTCTTCGGCCTCATCACGACCACGCATGCGATATTCGGGCGAGGTGTTTTTCAGCACAGCCATGGGAGGGACGGGGCAACTCTTGCCCAAAACTTCGCTCGGATCGATCTTTATTTTTCGCTTATCAAATCCACTGCCCCATGCATGCCTGCCAAGCGCCGCCGCGCAAACATGCCGAGGAGGCCCGATCCAATGAGTACCATGGAGCCCGGCTCCGGGATGGCGTCGATGGGAACGGAGTCGATCCTCTCTATCGTGCCGTGCAGTGTGTATTCCGAGACGCAGTCTCCGTTTCCAAGGGTCAGTCTGCTCCATGCAGACGACCAAGTATCGAGAGTGTAACTGAGGGGCAGCTGGGTACTCGACAGGGCCTCTCCCGCAGGGTCCACAAGTTCCAGCAGGATCAACGACAGCCCGTCGTTCACGCCGGGCATCAGATTGGCGAAGCTCGTCAGCGAGACTCTGTCCTCGCTGCTTCCGTCGAACACCGCTGCGAGAAAGGTGGTGGCGTCGGGATCACTGCCAAAGGGAAGCCCGCCGATTGCGACGGAGAGACCGTACGGTCCTTGGTCATGCCAGTATGCGCCCACGGATGGACTCGCGTCCGAATCGGGTGTGTCCGTGTCGTAGCTGAATCGACCCGTAAACAGATCGCCTTCCGAGACCGCTCCCCCCAGAAGATTGTCGCCGTCCAGGACCGACGTGATACGGCCCGAGAATTCGAATGTTACTGGGATCGCGTGCACAGGATGCTGCGGCGCAAGAACCAGAAAAGCTGCAGCCAGCAGACAGGCACAGGTGACGCGCAGGAACCTATAGCTCATCGCCTTCTCCTTACTATAAGCTGTTGCGCAACAGCTTAAGCAATAATATAAGGTGAAATACGGATTACAAGCCGCATATCTTGTTCTATTAGTCAATAATTCAGCAATAAAGTCACATATTTATTTATTTATAAATCTATTTATCAATATTTTCTTCTTTTGACCGAGTCGAAATCTTGGTAGCTTTGCTGACAGTGATCGGTCTGATGGATAGGAGTACTTGGAATGAAGACCCACGAGACAACAATCAGAGTTGGTCTCTTGGCCCGCCGGCAAGGTGCGGTTGGGCGCATGGATGAACGATTTTATGGAATCGCCCCATGTCCTCTTATTCGAAGGGGGGCTACAGCAAGAGCAAAGCGTGAGTCCCTGCCGCGGGGCCAACGCCAGGTCCTTTGGCGTCATTGCTTACATGGTGAGTGTCTGAGTGTGAGCTCTTGTCCGATGACCGTCAGAATTTTGTAAGTGTCCAATATTCATCGGTATATTCTCTTTCTTCGTTTTCGGGGCTGGCGCTGAGCTGTTAAATGAGTATTCCAGCCACAGCGGGTAGGAGACGGCTGAGAATTCGCCTAAGACGCCATCTGGGATGAACCCTTTTCGGGTATTTCTCCCAGGGTTTCAAACTTTGTTTCCCGCCGCTCTTTACAAATCGGAGTTGCTGTGGTTTATAAGGGAATGCACAGAGAGTCGGCCTTCTGAACAAGTGTCGGATGCTCTTTCTTCCAAGATCGCGTTTAAGGAAAGCCCATAGGGCTTTGCAACAAATAGATGAAGCGCCACAAGAGCAACTGCTGGGAGTATAAGAAATGCGGCCGGGAACCGGGTGGCCAGCGGACGGCGCGCCTCGGTGTCTGTCCTGCCGCGATGGAGACGAGACTCCACGGTGTCCACGAAGGGCACAATGCCGGCAGATCGTGCTGGGTGGTTGCCGGGACTTTCTGCTGCGGTCTGATTGCCGGTACGGCAGCCCGGGAGCGTGAGACCTGTACGAGCTGCGATTTCTACCAGCTTGTCAGGAAGGAGGAGCAAGCCGATTTCGTCTTTTCCGGAACCCTCCTGACCCATCGGATCAAATGAGTCCAAAACCGGCCTACCCCGTGATTCCCTCCGAGAGGGGGGACGATCTTCACAATATCCAAGACCTCGATAGCGCTGAGCTGGTCCTTTTCATGGCTGGCAACCAGTTCATGGTCATGGAGCGGCTCCTTGCAGCCTTTCAGCGCCGTCACCCCGAGATTCAAAGGATTTTTTACGAGACCCTGCCACCCCGTCTGGAACTCCAGCAGATTCTGGCCGGGGGCGCCCGGTTTCAGGAACGCCTCATCGACGTCATGCCCGATGTCTACGCATCGGTCTCCCGTGAGGCCATGGTCCAGCTTGAGGCCGCGGCCCTGCTGGCACCGGGAGCTTATCATCTCTACCTGCACAACCGTATCGTGCTGATGGTGCTGCGAGGCAATCCTGCCGGGATCCGGTCGGTCGCCGATCTGGGGCGGGCGGCGGTTCGTATTTCGCAGCCCAATCCGGAGTATGAGGACATCGCCCATCACATCCTGCAGATGTACGCAGAGGCGGGCGGGGAATCCCTTTGTCGTCGGATTATGGAAGATAAGGTCTCCGACGGCACAACGCTGCTGACGGTGGTGCATCACCGGGAAACACCGGAGCGGCTCATCGGCCACCAGGTGGATGTGGGACCGGTGTGGGCGACGGAAATCGACCATGCTCGCAGAAGCGGTCTGCCCGTAGACGTTGTCGAGCCGGGTGAAGCGCTGGACCAGCGGGATCGGGTCGACTATTACATCTGCCGCCTGAAAGAAGCCCCCCACCCCGAAAATGCCGGCAAATTTCTCGACTTTATTCTTTCCGATGAGGCGCAGGGGATTTATGAGGTGTTTGGATTCTTTCCCCATCGGCGCCGCGGCACCAGTTAAACAGAGGAAGCGCTAAAGATGTGCGCCGGACGATGTCTCATCGTCAGCTTTGTTTTCTGCTTTCTTCTGCTATTGCCCGAATCGGGGCGCTGCACCGAGACCTATGCTTCAGAAACGGGAAAGAGCTGTGACGCCTGCCATATCGACCCGTCGGGAGGCGAGCCCCTGACCGAGGAGGATGCCGCGTTTCGGCAGGGGCTCGTTGAGACAAAACGCTACCGTCCCCCGAGTCGCACCCAACGGGTGGCCCGGCTCCTCATCGGCTATCTCCACACGGTGACGGCGATTCTGTGGTTTGGAACGATTCTCTACGTTCACCTCCTGCTGCGTCCGTCCTACGCTGCCCGGGGGCTGCCACGGGGGGAGCTGATGTTGGGCTGGGTTTCCATGGCGGTCATGGCGCTCACCGGTGCGTTCCTCAGCGTGGCCCGTCTCACTTCTTGGGAGATGCTCTTTCATACGCGCTTCGGGATTCTGCTTCTGATCAAGATCGCGCTCTTTCTCACCCTGGTGGCCAGCGCAACGGTGGTGACCTTTGTTATCGGACCGAAGCTGAAACGCCGGGCCAGCGGGGGAACGGAGGCCGGCACGGGTCCCATGACGCCCGACGGGCTAGCCGGATATGACGGCCGTGAGGGGCGGCCCACCTTTATCGCTTAAGCGGGCAAGGTCTATGATGTGACACAGAGTCCCCTCTGGACGGGGGGCCGCCACATGGGCAAACACCCGGCCGGTGCCGACCTGACGGCCTTTCTCAAGCAGGCGCCGCACGGCGAGGAAAAAATCCTGGCCATGCGTCAGGTCGCCGATTACCGGTCGGACGCGGCTGCCGTGGCGCGCCCGGAGGTCCGCATTTTCTTCGTGCTGGCCTATTTGAACCTGGTGCCCGTTTTTCTCATCATTTTTATCCTGGCACTCTGGCGTTGGTGGTAAGTGTCGGGGGGCGCGCCGGTTGCCGGCCCCGGAGTGCAGCGGTAAGATGGAGCCATTCTCCGGGGACGTCTCCCGGAGACTGGATGGGAATCTTTCATGAAAGGTATGCCGAAGGGCTTTGATTTCTTTCTCTTGGCGGAAGGAGGTGCACCATGAAACGGGCATTGATTCTTGCGGCAGACAGGTTTGAGGATCTGGAGCTTTTGTACCCGCTGTACCGGCTGGAGGAGGCAGGGTGGAAGGTCGATGTGGCCGCCCCCGCGAAGAAGACCATCACCGGGCAGCGGGGATATGAATACAAGGCCAATTATGCATTCAAGGAGGTGCAGCCTGAGAAGTACGCCCTGCTGATCTTACCGGGCGGCAAGGCACCGGAGACGGTTCGGCTCGACAAGGACGCTCTGCGGATCACAAAACACTTCTTCAAAAAGAACCTGCCGGTGGGTGCCATCTGTCACGGGGCGCAGGTGCTGATTTCGGCTCATGAGGTGAAGGGTCGAAAACTCACCTGTTATGAGGGAATGCGGGATGACGTCATCGCAGCAGGCGCGGATTACCGCGACTGCGCGGCGGCTGAGGATCACAATTTGATCACGTCTCGCCGCCCGAGTGATCTGCCGCATTTCATGCGGGGCATTCTGGAGTTGTTCAATGAGCCGCGGCTGAAGAAAGTGGTGGGCGGCGACTGAGCCAATCCATTGGTTTTTTCCGCTGGGGGCCCAAGAGTGCCTCTGAACCTTGGGCTTCCCCATCGGGAGGCCTGATGAAGACGGGCGCTATGAACCGCCGCAAGCGGCGGGCGTGCGCACCGTGAAAGGGCATTTCATTTATGATATTCATCGCCGGAGCAACCGGGTTCGTGGGGCGCCACCTCCTGGAGGCGCTCAAGAAGTCGGGGCGGCAGGTGCGCTGCTTGGTTCGCACACCTGACAAAGGGGAACGTGTCCGAGCCCTCGGCTTTGAGGCGGTGCCGGGGGAGATCTCCGATGCCGTGGCGATGCGAAACGCCCTCGAGGGTGTTGAGACCGTGGTACATCTCGTCGGCATTATCGAGGAAAAAAAGGGTGCCACCTTTCAGGCTATTCACGTCCATGGGACGGAAACCCTGGTTCGGGAAGCCCAAGGGGCCGAGGTGGGTCATTTCATCTACCAGTCTGCACTGGGGGCCGACGCCCATTCACGCTTCGCCTATCTACGGACCAAGGGGGAAGCCGAAGCCATCGTGGCCGACTCGGGGATGCCCTACACCATCTTCAAACCCTCTCTCATCATCGGGCCGAAGGATGGGTTCACGGAGCGGATGAAGCAGCTCCTCAGTGTCGGTCCTGTGGTTCCCGTTCCGGGGGATGGGAAAGCCAGATTCCAGCCTCTCTACATCGATGATTGGGTCCGCTGTTTCCAGCAGTGCCTCGAACCGGAATTTCCCCGGAACCGCACCTTTGAGCTGGGCGGGCCGGAACAGCTCAGTTACAATGAGATTCTCCGGGAACTCATGGCAGTGCTTGGCATGGACAAACCGATTGTCCACATGCCGATGGGGCTGACCCGTTTGTCGCTGCCGTTCATGGGAGTCGTGCAGTCACTGGCGGCCGCGCTGGGGCGCGAGGTCCCCGCGGTGACCGGTGAGCTCCTCTCTCTGCTGAGCGTTGACAATATCTGTGCGCTTGACTCGGTGGAGCGGGTTTTCGGCTTCTCGCCGATGCGGTTTTCGGATGCCCTGCGGAAGTTTCTGCCTTAGCTGCTGTTCTTGGGGGGGAAATGCTCTTCCAAGAAACGGACGATATCGTCCGATTCGTACATCGGTTTGCCGTCGACGAAGAGGCAGGGGATCTGATACATCCCGCCGTCGCGCACCAGCCGCCGGTAGTTCGACGGCCAGACAATGTTCCTGAGTTCCACATCGACCTGTAGGCGTCGAATGGCCCGCCGGACCTTCATGCAGAAAGGTCACGTCGGGAATTGGTAAAGCTCGAGTTTCATGCTTCAGGCCTCCAAATGAGATTCCCTCACATCTAAACTTTATCACTTGCGGGCGCAGTGTCAAGCTCGCGGCCCGGTCGGTGTGGGCCGTTTGTCATGCGGGGGCATTGCCGATATGATCAAGACGGGAGTCATGCAGATGTCGAACAAGACCTTGTCCATGACCGAGCGCCTTTATGACTATCTCCTCTCGGTGTCGCTCCGAGAGCCCGAACTGCTGCGCCGACTGCGGGAAGAGACGGCACGGGATCCACACGCCAACATGCAGATTGCCCCCGAGCAGGGGCAGTTCATGGCCCTGCTGGCGGAGCTGATGGGTGCGCGGCGGGCGCTGGAAATCGGTGTTTACACCGGCTACAGTGCACTCTGGGTAGCCCGGGCGCTCCCGGCAGACGGTCGCCTCATCGCCTGTGACGTGAACGCCGAGTGGACGGCGACGGCTCAGCGCTACTGGGAGGAAGCCGGTGTGGCCCACAAGATCGATCTGCGCCTCGCCCCGGCGGCAAAAACCCTGGACGCCCTTCTGGCCGGCGGTGAGGCAGGGACCTTCGACTTCGTTTTCATCGATGCCGACAAGGAGAATTACGCACACTACTACGAGCAGTCCCTGCGACTTTTGAGACCGGGCGGGCTCATGGCGATCGACAACGTGTTATGGGACGGACGGGTGGCGGAGCCGGAGATGAGCGACTCCGAGACCGAGGCCATCCGCTCCCTCAACCAAAAGCTCCTCGGCGATGAACGCATCAGCCTGAGTCTGGTGCCGGTGGCCGACGGGGTGACACTGGCGCTGAAACGTCCGGCGCGGGGTGCGCCCGCATTTTGACGCGCCTGTCAATGGGGCGGATCGACGCCCCAAGGGACTTTAAAAAGTCGAGGTTTATTGTGAAAGCACTTGTAACGGGGGGGACCGGATTCATTGGCTCTCATGTGGTCGATGCGCTGCTGGACGGCGGCGACGAGGTGTGCGTTTTCTCGCGCCGCGCGGCCCTGCCCGATCGTTGGCGCCAGCGGAAAGTCGAGCTTGTTCGGGGCGATCTTCAGGATCCTGACTCGCTGGGGGAGGCCATGGCAGGCGCCGACCTCCTCTATCATGTCGGAGAAATCCGGAACACGACCCGCGCGGCCGCGGAGAAGAATGTGCGGGCCTTCAAAGAGGCCGTGCATCAGATGAAGCGGCGAGGGCTCCAACGCGTCGTTTTCGTCAGCTCCATTACGGCCGCGGGCATTCCTGCCACGGTGCCGGCCACCGAGGAGACCGAAGCCAGACAGACGCTGGAAGATCACTACACGCAATACAAGAGCCTGTGTGAAGAAGCCCTGGCGGAGAGCGCATCCCAGTTGGACTATGTGGTGCTCAGGCTCCCGCCGGTCTACGGGCCTCGCTCGCGCACCCTGGGGCGCTTCCTGAGGATCATGAAACGAATCGGCCCCCTGGGCGTCCCATTCATCGGCGACGGGCGAAATCTCGCGCCCCTGGTTCATGTCAAGGATGCCGCCGAGGCCATTTGCCGGGCCGGAACGGCCTCGGCCGCGCTCCAGCAGACACTGCACATCACGGATGGTGTGCGGCACAGCTGGTTCGATTTTCTCAGTGCCGTGGCCGAGGCGCTGGGTAAGAGACTCCGGATCATCACTGTGTCTCCGCTGCTGCTCCGATTCCCGGCGGGTCTCCTCGATCTGGGCAGCGTCATTTTTGGCGTGCGGGCGGACCTCACCGATTACGTGCACTTCTTCTCCCGGGACATCCATTTCGACAACACCAAAGCCCGGGAACGCCTCGGATGGGAGCCGGCCTACACGGAGCTCCGTCCCGCGGTACGCGAGATGGTACGGCACTACCGGGAGGCGGCATGAAGCTGCTTGCGGATAAGGTGGCGATCATTACCGGCGGGGGTCGGGGCCTCGGCCGGGCGGCGGCCATGGCCATGGCCCGGGAGGGGGCGGCGGTGGTGCTTGGCAGTCGCACCCAGTCGGAACTGGAGGAGACGGCCCGGCGTATTGAGAAGGCCGGCGGCCGCGTGGCCTGCCTTCGGGCGGACGTTTCGCGCGCGCAGGACGTCCAGCGGGTGGCGACCTGCGCGCTGAAGTCCTTCGGCCGGATCGACATTCTGATGAACAACGCCGCTGTCATCGGTCCCGTCCAACCGCTCTGGGAGGTCGGGCCCTCCGAATGGGACGGGCTCTTTCGCATCAATTTGAAGGGCCCCTATTTGGCCGTCCGGGCCGTGGTGCCCGCCATGAAGGGGCAGGGGGGCGGCAAGATCATCAATGTGACCTCGGGCCTTGCCGAGATGGTCCTGCCGCGACTCGGGATGTACGCCGTGAGCAAAGCCGCGCTCAATCATCTGACCCGGGTCCTGGCCGAGGAGTTGCGGGGTGACGGGATTCAGGTCAACGGACTCGATCCGGGCGTCATGGACACGGCGATGCAGGACGCCATACGTGGGGTGGGTCCCGAACGTCTCGGGCGTGACCTTCACGGTGAGTTTGTCAGCATGAAGGATCAAGGACGCCTCAAAGCACCGGAGCAGGTGGCGCGCCTCGCGGTCTTTCTCGCGTCTCCCGCGAGCGACGGGATCACCGGTGAGATCGGCACGGAGCGTGATTACCGAAGACATGGTTTTCGAACATAGCGCATACGATGTACGCGGGACGCAGCGCTGGGGTGCTCCGGCAGCCGTCGATTGGTTGGTGGCGATGCTGCTGGCGTTGGCGGCCGGCGCCTGTGCCGGGAGCGGCGGCCACCACACGGCACTTCCTTTGGAGCAGGTGCGGCTCCCCGCGGGGTTTCACATCGAGCTCTACGCTGCACCCGTGCCGGGTGCCCGTTCCATGAGCCGCGGCACTCAGGGGACCCTCTTCGTGGGAACCCGTAAGGTGGGCAAACTCTACGCGGTGGTGGACCGAAACGGGGACCACCGGGCCGATGAAGTGATCGTCCTGGACGACGGCATGAACATGCCCAACGGGGTGGCCTTTCGGGACGGGGACCTCTACGTGGCCGAAGTCAACCGGGTGCTTCGCTATGAAAATATCGAGGCGCGTCTGCACGACCCGCCCAAACCGGTTGTGGTGAACACGGGTTTTCCGAGCGATCGGCATCACGGTTGGAAGTTCATTCGCTTCGGTCCGGACGGAAGGCTCTACGTGCCGGTGGGGGCCCCGTGCAACATCTGTGAGAGCGAGGACCCCCGCTATGCCTCCATCCTGCGCATGCACCCCGACGGCACCGGCCTGGAGAGCTTCGCCGGGGGGGTGCGCAACACGGTCGGTTTCGACTGGCATCCCGGTACGGGGGAACTCTGGTTTACCGACAATGGCCGGGACTGGATGGGCGACGATCTGCCGCCCGATGAGTTGAACCGGGCCCCGGTAGCGGACCTTCACTTCGGCTTCCCTTATTGCCACGGGGGCGATCTGCCCGATCCCGAATTCGGTGCGCGGCGGCCCTGCCAGGCGTTTGTCCCGCCGGCCATGAAACTCGGGCCCCACGTGGCGGCCCTCGGCATGCGCTTTTATGGCGGAGCCATGTTCCCCGAGGGTTACCGCAAACAGATCTTCATTGCCGAGCACGGCTCCTGGAACCGCAGCGAGCCCATCGGTTATCGGGTGAGCCTCGTAAGACTGCAGGGGGAGCGGGCCGTGAGCTACGAGGTCTTCGCCGAGGGGTGGTTGCAGGGGGAAAAGCCCTGGGGGCGTCCCGTGGATCTGCTGGTGCTTCCCGACGGCTCTCTCCTGGTCTCCGACGATCATGCGGGAGCAATTTACCGCATCACCTATGGGCCGTGAGAAGCCGTAACCTTTTTGTAACGCCTCTATTATTTTCTTCTTGCCTACTTGACAGGGGGGTCCAGGCTGATAGACTTCCGAATGGGAGTGTGTACCAGGGAGGGGGGCTAGCCATGTTGGAGAAGATGCCTCTCATCGTCAGCTGCACCGGTTCGGACTGCGCCTACAACCGCGATCTGACGTGCAATGCCATGGCCGTGACCATGGGCGCCGACCGGCAGGCCGTCTGCGACACCTTCTATCGTTCGGACCACCAAGTGGCCCATCCCGATTCCGTCAGTTTCGTGGGAGCCTGTAAGATGGAAGGGTGCCGCTTCAACCGGAATTTGGAATGTACCGCATTTTCCGGGGTCAGTCTGGTCGGCGACAACGGGCGCGTCCGGTGTCACACCTATGAGGCACGGGCAGCAGGTGCCGCGCTCGGGTGAATGCAGCAGCGGTCCGCTCACGGCGGCAGATCAATCGTGTCGGCGATGCTTCTGGAGACGGGCGAATACGCCGCCGCAAGAAGGGGATATCGCGACTTCTTTGAAGTAAAAAAACTACATAAAAACAGCGGGATAGAATAATAAGCTTCGGTAAAACATGATTGCCATTCGCGCAGTCTCGAATCGGGTCGCGCACGCGCGTTTTCAGACCCACGGATCCAGCCAGCCCGGCGGCACCTTCATTTCCTCGGGCGTTCCCAGAGAACTCTTCGAACGCTCTGCGTGAGGGGCGCACGGCAGACGAGGGTGCCTCCGCTCTGTTGTTCAATTTATTCTTGACCTTTGGTGTCTGGTTTTTCTATGTTGTAAGGATTCAGCAGCCGGTCTGCGTTCTGTCCGAAGGACGCCGCCGGTTCTTAACGGGTTTGTCCGAACCCGCCGAGGTTTTCTCAATCAGCTTTGCATAAGAATGGGTGGGTCGGCGCCGAGAGGCGTCTTTGCCCAACCGGACGATCAATTCAACGGGGGAAGCCAAATGACCCAGCGTAAACTGATGACTGTAGACGGGAATGAGGCGGCCGCCTCCATCGCGCATCGCCTCAGCGAGGTGATCGCCATCTATCCGATCACCCCCTCCTCTCCCATGGGTGAATTCGCGGATGAGTGGTCGGCCCAGGGACGAAAAAACATCTGGGGAATTGTGCCCGAGGTGATGGAAATGCAGTCGGAGGGGGGCGCTGCGGGCACCGTCCATGGGGCCCTGCAGGCCGGTGCCATGACGACGACCTTCACGGCGTCCCAGGGTCTCCTGCTGATGATCCCCAACATGTACAAGATTGCGGGGGAATTCCTCCCGTTTACCATGCATGTCAGTGCGCGGACCCTGGCCACCCATGCCCTCTCGATTTTCGGGGATCACTCCGATGTGATGGCATGCCGCCAGACAGGGTTCGCCATGCTCGCCTCGGGGTCGGTGCAGGAGGTGCACGACATGGCGCTCATCGCCCATGCCGCCACGCTGCGATCGCGGATCCCCTTTCTGCATTTTTTTGACGGTTTCCGGACCTCCCACGAGGTCGCCATGATGGAGGCCCTTAGCGACGACGATCTGCGTCGGATGATCGATGAGAAGAGCATCGAAGCCTTCCGGGAGCGGGCCCTCACGCCGGATCGCCCCAAGATCCGGGGCACCGCGCAGAATCCCGACACCTTTTTTCAGGCCCGGGAGGCGGGCAATCATTTTTACCGCGACTGCCCCGGCGTCGTACAGTCGGTCATGGATTGTTTCGCCGAGCTGACGGGGCGCAAATACAAACTCTTCGACTACTTCGGCGACCCCGCGGCCGAACGGGTGATCATTGTCATGGGCTCAGGCGCCGAAGCCGTCCATGAGACGGTTGACTGGCTGGTGGATCGCGGGGAAAAGGTCGGCGTGCTGAAGGTTCGGCTCTACCGGCCCTTTGCCATGCACGATTTTGCGGCGGCCCTTCCGCAGTCGGTCAAAGCCATGGCCGTGCTCGACCGGACCAAGGAATCGGGCGCGGTGGGGGAGCCCCTATACCTCGATGTGGTGAGTGCGCTGCGGGAGATGCGCCAGGAGGGCACATCACCTCTGGCCGATGACCCCACCATCATCGGCGGGCGCTATGGACTCTCCTCCAAAGAGTTCAATCCGGCCATGGTCAAGGCGGTCTTCGATGAGCTCCAGAAGGAAGCACCCAAGAATCACTTCACCATCGGGATCATGGATGACGTGAGCCACACCTCTCTCGAGTACGACCACGCATTCGACATCGAACCGGACGACGTGGTGCGGGCCGTTTTCTTCGGCCTCGGTGCCGACGGCACCGTCGGGGCCAACAAGAACTCCATCAAGATCATCGGGGAGGAGACGGAGAATCACGGGCAGGGCTATTTCGTCTATGACTCCAAGAAGTCGGGCGGCATCACCATTTCACATCTTCGCTTCGGTCCCCGTCCGATCCAGTCGTCCTACCTGATCCGGCAGGCGAGCTTCGTGGCTTGCCATCATTTCGTCTTTCTCGACAAGTACGACGTGCTGGGCTATGCTCGGCCCGGCGCGGTCTTTCTGCTGAATGCACCCTTCGCCGCGGACGAGGTCTGGGACCGTCTGCCCCGGGAAGTGCAGGAAGAGATGCTCAAGAAACAGGTCAAGTTCTACGTCATTGATGCAGCGGCCGTGGCGAAGCAAACCGGCATGGGTGGTCGGATCAACACCATCATGCAGACCTGTTTCTTTGCCATTTCCGGTGTGCTGCCCCGGGACGAAGCGGTGGCCAAGATCAAGAGCTCCATCCAGAAGACCTACGGGAAGAAGGGCGAGGAGGTCGTGAAGAAGAATTTCCAGGCCGTGGACGAGACGCTGGCAAATCTTCATGAGGTCAAGATTCCCGACAGGGTGACGGCGAAGCGTGTCCGCCCGGCCATTGTGTCCTCAGGGGCGCCGGAGCTGATCCGCAACGTGACCGCGCTCATGATGGTGGAAAAGGGCGATGCTCTTCCCGTGAGTGCCATGCCAGTAGACGGCACTTGGCCGGTGGGCACCACCCGCTGGGAGAAAAGAAACATCGGTCTTGAAATCCCCGTCTGGGATCCCGCGGTCTGTATCCAGTGCGGCAAATGCTCCTTTGTCTGTCCCCATGGCACCATTCGCACAAAGGCCTATGATGCGGCCGTGCTGAATGACGCGCCGGCGACCTTTCAGAGTGCCGACGCCAAGGGGGCCAGTTTCAAGGGGCTCAAGTACAGCGTCCAGGTGGCCCCGGAGGACTGCACGGGGTGCGGACTCTGCGTGATGACCTGCCCCGCCAAGGACAAGACAAACCCCCGGCACAAGGCGATCAATATGGCCCCCCAGCGACCGTTGCGGGACCAGGAACGCGAAAACTACGATTTCTTCCTCGGGATACCCTATCCCGACCGCCGGGAGCTCAAGATGGACATCAAGGGCTCTCAGCTGCTGGAGCCGCTCTTTGAGTACTCGGGATGCTGTTCAGGCTGCGGAGAGACGCCCTATATTAAACTCTTGACGCAGCTTTTCGGCGACCGCACGCTGATTGCCAATGCCACGGGCTGCAGTTCCATCTACGGGGGGAACCTGCCGACGACGCCCTATACAACGAACGACGCCGGACGGGGCCCGACCTGGGCCAACTCGCTCTTTGAGGACAATGCAGAGTTCGGCTTCGGGTATCGGCTGGCCATCGATCGGCATCGTGAACAGGCACGTACCCTGCTCAAGCGATTGTCGTCGGCCGTGGGAGACTCGCTGGCCGACGCCATCCTCAAAGCCGATCAGTCGAGTGAAGCAGGTCTGGCCGCCGCGCGGGAGCAGGTTGAGGCGCTGCGCAAGAAGCTGGTCGGCATCGATCAGCCCGAGGCCAGGCGCCTGGAACTGCTAGCCGATTATCTCGTGAAGAAGAGCGTCTGGATCGTTGGCGGAGACGGCTGGGCCTATGACATTGGCTACGGGGGTCTCGATCATGTTCTGGCCATGGGTCGCGATGTCAACATCCTGGTCCTCGATACCGAAGTCTATTCCAACACGGGCGGGCAGCAATCCAAGGCGACACCCCTGGGGGCCGTGGCCAAGTTTGCCTCGGCGGGCAAGGAGATGGCCAAGAAGGACCTCGGCATGATCGCCATGAGCTACGGCAGCGTTTACGTGGCCCGCGTCGCCTTCGGAGCCCGGGACACGCAGACACTCAAGGCCTTCATAGAGGCTGAGTCTTATCCGGGCACATCGCTTATCATCGCGTATTCCCACTGCATCGCCCAGGGCTATGACCTAGCCTATGGTGTCCGACAGCAAAAACTCGCCGTCGATTCTGGGCACTGGCCGCTGTACCGCTACGACCCTCAGCGAAAGGCCGCCGGCGAAAACCCCCTGCAGCTCGAGTCCCAGGCACCGAAGATTCCCCTGGCCGACTACATCTACAATGAGACCCGTTATCGGATGCTACAGAAACTCGACCGGGAACGGGCCCAGGGGCTCCTGCGGGCGGCCGAAGAAGAGGTGCAACAACGTTTTGCCTTCTATGAACAGCTGGCCAAGCTGCCCGGGAGCGGCCCGGAGAAATCGGAAACGCCGAAGAAGACCACGAGGGAAGACGGATAGAGAAGCAAGATAACGAAGGGCACTGAGGAGGAATCCATGGAACTTGCCACCACCTATCTTGGCCTGCAGCTTTCCCATCCTCTGATGGCCGGTGCTTCACCGCTGGCGGATGATCTAGACAAAGTCAAGCGTCTGGAAGATGCCGGGGCCGCGGCCATCGTGATGCACTCCCTCTTCGAGGAGCAGATCGCAGACGAACTGAATCGAGCCATGCTCGACGTGGAGACACCGGAAGAATCCTTCCCCGAGGCGCTCACCTACTATCCCAAACGGGAAGACTACCGGTTTGGGCCCGAAGAGTATCTCGAGCAGATTGGGCAGATCAAGAAAGCGGTCTCCATCCCGGTGATAGGATCACTCAATGGCATCACGGCAGGTGGGTGGATCGATTACGGCCGCCGTATCGAGGAGGCCGGCGCGGATGCTCTGGAGTTGAACCTATACCAGGTCTCTGCGGACACCGAGGAGACCGGTCAGGCCGTGGAGGACAGACTGCTGGCGGTGGTCCGGGGCGTGAAGAAAGCCGTGGGCATCCCCGTGGCGGTCAAACTCTCCCCGTTCTTTTCATCGCTGCCGAATTTTGCCAAGGGGCTGGACGCCATCGGCGTGGATGGGCTGGTGCTCTTCAATCGCTTTTATCAGCCCGATATCGATGTGGACGAACTGGAGGTGGTCCCGAGACTGAAACTCTCCGACTCTTCGGCCCTTCTGCTTCGCCTGCGTTGGCTCGCCATTCTTTCGGGGCGGGTGAAGGCCAGCCTCGCCGTCACGGGCGGTGTGCACACCGGCAAAGATGCCGTCAAAGCCGTCATGGCCGGTGCCCACGGAGTTCAGATGGTGTCGGCCCTTCTCAAGAACGGCCCCCAGCATCTTGCGCAGATCCGACAGGAGATGGCCGATTGGTTGGAAACGCACGAATACGAATCGTTGGCCCAGATGTGCGGCAGCATGAGCCTGCGGACATCTCCTGACCCCGGCGCCTTCGAGCGGGGCAATTATATGCGGACCCTGCAGGGCCGGCGCACTTAGCCGGCATGCCGGTGAGAGAGGGAAGGGCGCCGACGACCGCCTCTTGCCATCTTCCTCTCGCCCGTCATTCCCCTTTTATCTTCTCTCTGGTAGACTGCAAGGCATCTCTATGGTGACCATCAGATTGGAATCGGGTGCGCTGCCATGAAAGATTCCGAGTGTGTAAACTTTCTGCAGTGGGCCCTGCCTCATCTTCAGATGCGCTGGGCGGGATTTCGGAAAGTGCGGGGCCAGGTTTGCAAGCGGATCCAGCGTCGTCTCCAGGCGCTGGGGCTCGCGGACGTTCACGCCTATCGGGAACGCCTCGCGCAGGACCCGGGGGAATGGTCCGTCGTCGATGCTTTCTGCCGTATCTCCATCAGTCGGTTCTGTCGAGACCGTCAGGTGTTCGATGCCCTGGGCCGTCTGGTGTTTCCCGAGCTGTTGGCGCTGGCCCGCGTGCGCCGCGAACACCGGGTGCACTGTTGGAACGTGGGGGCGGCCGGCGGGGAGGAGGCCTATTCGCTGGTGCTGGTGTGGTCCTTTGCGGTTGCCCCGCAATACCCGGGAATGGATCTCACGGTCCATGGCAGCGAGGTCGACGACCATCAGATCGCAAGGGCCCAGGCCGCATGCTACGGACGCAGCAGTCTCAAGGAACTTCCGGAGGCTTGGCGTCTAGAGGCATTCGCCCGGGAGGGGGACTTGTTTCGATTGCACGCGAAATACCGCGAACCCGTTCTCTTCTTGCGCCAGGACCTTCGTGAGGAGGCCCCGAAACGCGAGTACCACCTCGTTCTCTGCCGCAACCTTGCCTTCACCTATTTCGACGAGATGTTGCAGCACGCCGTCTGCCGTCGGCTGGCGGCGCACACCCTCCCGGGAGGCATCCTCGTCCTCGGCAGTCATGAGAAGCTGCCCCCCGGCGCGACCGGTTTTCGTCCGTGGTCCAGGCCGATGGGTATCTATCGGCGGGTGCCTGCAAGCGAGACCGGATGATCACAGACGTGCGGCGCTTGACAGCCGTGCCCGTTTTGATTACCTTCTGTTGCGACTTTTCGATCCCGAGAACCCATCGGTGGGGGGCGATGTGCTCGTGCGGTTGCGGCATTTGAACGAAGCCGGAACGCACGGATCGGGTTCGCAGCGCGAAATGGAGAGGCGATGAAGCGGGTCGGTTGCTGGGCGGGTCTGCTCGGCTTGTTCCTGGGAATCACGGTTTCATGCACTGCGGGTGGCGGCATGATGGGACAGGCCAGGACCGACGCAGCGAGAGGAGGGGCGGTGACGGGAGAGAAGGTCTACAACCGGGTCTGCAGACTCTGTCATGACGCAGGACTCGCGGGTGCGCCGAAACTTGGAGACAGGGAGGCGTGGAAACCCCGTATCGGCCGGGGCATGGAGGCGCTCATTGAACGCGCGCTCACGGGCTATCAGGGGCGCGGCGGTATGATGCCTGCCAGGGGCGGCAATCCGACGCTCTCCGATGAGGAGGTGGCCGCGGCGGTGGTTTTCATGGTGGACAAATCGAAGTGAAGACGGCTGAAACGCCAGGCGTGCAGCACGCAAGAGAGGTGTTTGCTTCAGTAGAGCGGCGCGAAATCCCCAATGAGCAGACAGAACAGCGTCGTGAGAATTGCAAGGATGACGGTATAGCCGATCCCCGCGGAACGAAGCTCCGGCGAGCCCTTGGGACGTTCGATGTTGAAGGCTTCAGGGTCCAGTGTCCCCGCATCGTAGAGGGCCAGGACCCGACGGGCAAAGTGGCGTACCCAGGGCGGTACAACCTCCTTGAATGCGTAGCGGCTGAAAATGGGTTCCAGTTTCCGTTCGGAGATTTCGCAATCGTACCATTCGGCATAAGCAATACCGAAGAAGCGGAATTCGGAGATCTGGAGCAGTTGGGCGGAGACAATCACCTTCTCAACATCTCCCTGGTGTCGATTCTCATGCTCGGCGGGGGGGCCGAAGAACAATTGCGTTGCACGTTCCAGCCAGTCCGGTTTGTCTGGATGCGCGGGTCTCATGGTATGGGTCCCCTTTCAGAGCGCCGCTCACCAGGGGGGGAGCGGCACGCCGTTTCAATCTATAGACTTTCTGGTTGGATGATCTATTCATCGCAGGGCTGAAAGAATAGTGTCCTCAGCGATGAATTGAATTTTGCGAAGCGTTACAACGTATATTCACATAATAACACGGAGGGTAGGAACGGACATCATAAAAGTGCGGCACGTAAGGATCAGCCATTGTCACCGTGCAGCTACCGGGTAAAAGCCAGTGCCACGCCCTCTTGTGCTCACCCAGGCTCGCTGCTATTCAACAGAAGCATGTAAAAGCATTCGGCCGTGATCATGTTTTATTCGAGGAAAAATGGTTACTCTCAGGGAAGGAGAACGAAAATGAGGCGAAATATGATCTTCGCGCTCTTTGTGGCTATGGCAGTGTTTGTGGCACCGGCACACGCCGGAGATCAAGGGACCAAGGGTGCGAGCAGCAAGGCCTATGAGCGCGCGAGCGATCAGTCCATATTCAACCGTGTCGGAGATTGGTTCTCTACAGTCGGCAAGTCAGATGAGGACAAGGAGCGGATTCTGCAGGAAAGGCGAGAGGCCCGTGCGGCTCGGCGGGCGGAGCGCGAAGCCCGAAAAGCCGAACGCAAGGGCCAAGAAGCTCGAAGCACTTCGGATGATCGACCGGAAAAAAAGATGAAGCGCAAAGACGAGCAGCGTCGTGAGTCACACGGGGATGACCGCTCGGAGGCGAAGGGGAGGAGTGAGGACCATGACGCCAAGTCGCGCGATGACGACAGTGCGGAGCGCGCGGAAAAGGTGTACCAGGAAAAAGAAAAGGATTTTCGCGGGAAGAAAGATAAGATGCGGGAAAAAGGGAAAAAGAAACGGTATTAGGGGTAAAGAGGGACAGATAAATGAATAAGATTCCGTTTTACAGATTTCTCAAGATGTGGCGATCCCCGATTCCTCATGGACCGTCGCATCAATTTGAGCGTTGAGCCCTGGCGTTGTTGGAGAGCAGCAAATTGCATTGTTCTGAAATCCGTCAGTTGTCCCTCAATGGATTGACTCTCGGGAAAAGTTGTCATTTTATTTGACTCCGTGGGGTGCAAAAGACGCTCCATCCGTCGGAAGCCCGGGTCGGCGCCGCGATTACTCGCACAATCCTCATATTTCGCCACCGCCTAATTGCGGTGCGGAGATCTTTGGCAGCCCGATCCGCACCGACCGGTTTCACCAGGAGTTCCATGCGATGCCGCAGATAGTGCGATGCGAAGAGACAAACTGTCGTTACAACGAAGCGGCTGCGTGCCGTGCCGGCGCAGTGACGATCGGTGTTCGTCGGCGACCCGTCTGCGAAAGCCGAAGCCGGTCGGTCGTCCAGAGTGCGATTGGCCCGGTCATCGGCACCGTTGAGATCTGCCACATGCGTCGCTGCGTTCACAATGAGAATAGCCTCTGCACTGCCTTTTCGGGAGTGTCCCTGGTCATGCGCGGCACGGATCCGCACTGCGCCCTGTTCAAGGCAGCAGAGGTGCCGCTGGTCGCTTCGGGCGAAACCAAGCTGCCCGCGGAATTGGACGAGCGGGCGCGGCCTTCCCGTGTCATCAAAGCACCCCTTGCGTCGTGACGAATGCCGTTGCTCCCGGATTTCCCTCCGGTGCGAACGCATTGAATCATCGATTCTCCTAGCGAGACTGATGCCCTTTTTGTCCTCCCATTTTCATCAGAAAGTCCGCTTGACAGATCCGAACGTGATTGGTATGGTTTCGAAACTTGCCCATCCGGGACAACGTTTCTTGTTATTCGTTTACAGTTCAGGCAGTGGAGATCAGGCACCGGCTAGGTGAGTCTCTTCTTGTACTATCTTTGAAATGGAGGAGAAAGCTTTATGCAAATGAAAGGATCGAAGACTGAAAAGAACCTTCTCACAGCGTTCGCTGGTGAATCGCAGGCACGCAACCGCTACACCTATTTTGCCGGGCAGGCCAGAAAAGAGGGCTTTGTGCAAATCGCAGCTATTTTTGAGGAAACGGCCCACCAGGAGCGCGAGCACGCTAAACGTTTCTTCAAATTCCTGGAGGGAGGGGAAGCTCAGGTGCAGTGGTCCTTCCCCGCAGGAAAGACGGGCACGACTGCGGAAAATCTCAAGGCGGCCGCCGCCGGAGAACACGACGAGTGGACCGACATGTATCCCGGGTTTGCCAAGATCGCCCGGGAAGAGGGGTTCCATGATGTCGCCATGGCCTTCGAGATGATCTCCATCGCAGAGAAGCAGCATGAAAAGCGGTACCTCGATCTAATGGCGAATGTGGAGACGGGGAAGGTCTTCAAGAAAGACGAGACGGTAACCTGGCGTTGTCTGAATTGCGGTTACCTCCACGAGGGGCAGGAGGCGCCGAACAAATGTCCCGCCTGTGAGCACCCGCAGGCACACTTTGAGATTCTGGGAGAAAACTGGTAGCGAATACGATCGCCGGAGAGCCCCCGTTGAGTGCCGGAACGCACGAGTTTAGGAGGAGATGACGGATGAAGACAAAAGAGGTGCAGGAGAAGATCCTTTCCAACATGAAGCGCTGGCAGAAGATCGAAGATGCGGCTGTTTCCACGACAGGGCAGATCATCGAGAAAACGGAAAACCCCATCGTCCGTTTGGTCATGGAGATCATCCAGCGCGACTCCCAGATGCACCATCGGGTGCAGCAGCTCATTGCCGACAGTTTTGAGCGGACCGCGCTGTCACTGACCCCCGAAGAGATGGCAGACGTGTGGGAGATGGTCGAGCAGCACCTGGCCATCGAGAAGAAGATGGTCGGTCTGGTGGAAGAGGCGCTGCAGCAGCTCAAAGGGAAGAAGATGGTGGTTCAGGAGTACCTGCTCCATTATCTGCTGGAGGACGAGAAGAAGCACGACAAATTGCTGGCCAACTTCGAGAACATCAAGAAGGGGATGTACCCCTACGGCTGAGCCGTCTTCGGAACCTGCGGGACCGGTGCGCACCGGCACCCTTTTCGGGACCCGTCCTCCGGCACCGTTGCCGTGACTGTAACATGACAAGGAGGAAACACCATGGCTATTACGCTTCCCGACCTGCCCTTCAAGAAAGACGCGCTGGAGCCCCATATCAGTGCGCGCACGTTTGAGTTTCATCACGGCAAACACCACAAAACGTATGTGGACAATTTGAACAAGATGATCGAAGGGACCGATCTGGCCACCGCGGACCTGGAGACCATCATCAAGAAGAGCGCCGGCGACAGCGGCAAGGCAGGCATTTTCAACAATGCTGCCCAAGTCTGGAATCATACCTTCTACTGGAACTCCATGAAGCCTGGCGGCGGCGGCAAGCCGACCGGTTCCATCGCCAAGCAGATCGATGCAGCCTTTGGCGGGTACGAGAAGTTTGCCGATGCCTTCAAGACGGCCGGTGCGACCCAGTTCGGCAGCGGATGGGCCTGGCTCGTGATGAAGGGAAACGAGCTGCAGGTCATGAAGACGGCCAATGCAGACACGCCGATGGCTCACGGGATCAAGCCGCTGCTGACTGTCGATGTCTGGGAGCATGCCTATTACCTCGATTATCAGAATCGACGGCCCGATTACCTCAAGACCTTTGTGGAAAAACTGATCAACTGGGATTTTGTGAATGCCTGCCTCGGTTGACAGGGGTTTCGGCAGAGGTGTGCTTTCTGATTTCCGCGGCGGGTGTTGCTTTGGCAGGGAACCACACGCCGCGGGGCTCCGAAAGCAGCCTCTTTGACACGGGTGTCAGAGTACTGAATCGGTTGTCTCGTCTTTCTTAATGCGTGTCCATCGGGAAACGAAAAAGGGCACGAATCAGTTTCCACCATCCATCATTTCGGGCCATCGGTTATGAAAGCCACAGGCGTGATCGTTGTGCTGGGGATACTGGGCATCGCCCTGGCGGCGGGTCTTGTGATCAACTACAACCTGCCCCTGAACATGGGGGATCCCTCTCCGGCGCAGCCCGTTGCTTTCAGCCACGAACTGCATGCGGGCCAATATGAGATGCCCTGTCTGTTCTGTCACCGCTATACCGGTGTGTCCCGTTCGGCCGGCATCCCCGATGTGGAATTGTGCAAGAACTGCCATCTCTTCGTGGGACGGGAGAAGCCCGAGGTGCAGAAACTGATGGGGTACTGGCAGCGGCGGGAGCCCATCCCGTGGGTCAAGGTCCACGACCTGCCGGACCACGCGTATTTTTCACACAGGATGCATATCAATGCCGAGGTGGCCTGCGAGGTCTGCCACGGCAACGTGGCGGCCATGGCGCAGATTGAAAGAGTGGCAAGCCTTAAGATGGGCTGGTGCCTCAACTGCCATCGGGCCAACAACGCCAGTATCGACTGCTGGACCTGCCATATGTGACGGACAATCATGGAGGAGATGGAATCGCCATGGAGATGAGGCGACGGGAGTTTCTGCAGTTAAGCGGCATCAGCGCCGCCGGAGCCATGCTTTCGGCATGCTCCAAACCGACGGAAAGCCTGATTCCCTTTCTGGTCCCGCCGGAGGACGGCCAGATTCCGGGGGTGGCCCAGTACTATGCCAGCACCTGTCGCCAATGCCCGGCGGGGTGCGGGATTCTCGTGCGCATTGCCGAAGGGCGGGCCAAGAAGATCGAGGGCAATCCGCTGCACCCGGTGAGCCGGGGCAGACTCTGTGCGCGGGGACAGGCGGCACTCCAGGAGCTTTATCATCCCGATCGACTCCGACAGCCGATGAAGCGATCCGGTCCGCGGGGCTCGGGAACGTTCGAGCCGATTTCGTGGGACGAAGCGCTCGCGACGCTCGTCGGGACGCTCAAAGATCTTCAAGATCAGGGCCAGTCGGAGCAGCTGCTCATGGTGACGCCCCGCCTGAGCGGCACCCTGGCGGAGCTGGTGCGGGAGTTCCTGGGGGCCTACGGGTCACGCCACTGGCTCGACTATGAGCTGCTGAACCAGGCCTGCCTTGCGACGGCACACCCCCCACTGTTTGGCCGCCCCGACATGCCCGACCTCGATCTGGAAAACACCCATTATCTGCTGAGCTTCGGCGCGGACCTCTTCGAGACTTTCCTCTCACCGGTGCGTTACGGCGATGGTTTTGGTAAAATGCGTCAGGCCCGGCGCACCATCCGCGGGGCTTTCGTCTATGCCGGGGCCCGCCTCTCCATGACGGCGGCCTCCGCCGACGACTGGCTGCCGGTGCGACCCGGCGAAGAGGGGACCTTGGCGCTCGGGATGACCCGCGTGATTCTAGAGGAGGACCTCTACGATCGGCAGGCCCTGGCAGGGATGCGGGTCTCCGCCCGGCAGTGGCTGGCGGCGCTGGATGAATACGGGCTCGATCAAGTGGCCGAAAGGACCGGACTCTCAAGCGATGAAATCGCCGCCAAGGCGCGGGAGTTCGCCCGGACCCAGCCGGGGATCGCCGTAGCGGGTGCGTCGGTCATGGCCCATACCAACGGCGTCGACGCGGTGCGCGCGATTCACGGCCTCAATCTCCTCGTGGGAAACGTAGGCAAGCCCGGCGGTCTTCTCTTCTCCCAGCGGCGCCTGAGCCATGGCGGCGCGGCCAGCCATGCCGATCTGCGATCCATGGTGCAGGCCATGGGCGCGGGCCGGATCCGCCTGGCGCTGATCTACCGGAGCAATCCGGTGCATTCCTATCCT
>CAMYMF010000037.1:0-31732 GCA_947259355.1 uncultured Nitrospirota bacterium
GGCTTCCCTCGTCACGCAATCTCGGCATGCCCCGCTTCCTTTTTGGATGACCCGCAGGCAGCAGAACAAGCATGGGATGGCACAGACATGCCAGCGGGCCCTTCGTCCGCCGTCAAGCCCCGGCTGCTACGCCATGCCCGGGTAACCACAGTCATCGTGAACTTCCTGAAGAATCTCGCGAATACGTTGCGAATCGAATTTCTCCCGCAGAGAGGGGATGATTGCAGGCTTCCTACTCCGACCGGTCAGCTCCTTTTCGATGACCTGAAAGAGCGTTTTGGCCACCCGTGGGTCGAACTGGGTTCCCACGCAGCGCCTGATCTCGCGGAGGGTCTCCTGGAGGCTGATCTGCTTGCGATAGGGCCGATCGGTTGTCATGGCATCGAAGGCGTCCGCCAGGGCAATGATGCGCGCGCCCAGAAGCAGATCCTCTCCCCGGATCCCGTCAGGATAGCCATTCCCGTCGACCTTTTCGTGATGGTGCCGGGTCAGCGCGGAAAGGTCCCCCCAGGGGAAGTTGATCTTCGACAGGATATCAAACCCCACCGTTGGGTGCCGATGCATTTCCAATAACTCGCGGTCCGTGAGCACCGAGTTTTTTCGTATGATGGACGTGTCGACGGTGATCTTGCCGATGTCATGCAGCAAGCCACCGAGGCGGAGCGCTTCGACTTCGTCCTGGGGCAGGCCCAGCTCTTCGGCAATGGCAACGGCATAACGGGCTACCCGATCCGAATGCCCCTGTGTGTAGCGGTCTTTGGCGTCAATGGCCGCGGCGAAGGCCCGGACCGTATCGTTATAGATATCCTGCAGGTCTTCATAGAGGGCCCGATTCTCCTCCGCCTTCTTCTGCAGGCTTTGGAAAAGCTGATGGTTCGACAGTCCCACGGAGAGTTGCTGGGACATCATGGCGAGAATCTGCAGGTCGTCGTCTGTATAGTCCCCACCGCTGAAGCGCGCGCCCACCGTCATCAGGCCGACGAGATTCCCGCCCACCCGCAGGGGCACCATCAAAGCTGCCCGCAGTGCGGTCAGCGTGGCGCCGTTGTGTGAGATGAAACTGTTCAGGTTTTGGGGCGCGCGACGGATCTCCACAACCCCGGGCGCATCCACGAGGGCCTCGGCGTCCCCGTCATGGAGCGACAGCCGAAAAGAAGTGGCCCCATCGACACCCTTGTGGGCCAGCACAACGAGACGGCTGCGCGCCCCGTCGTCACGAAAAATGGCACCCTGGGCGGCCGAAACGGTTCCCAGGATCAGGTACAGCCCCGATTTGGTCACTTCTTCGAAGCCGCCGTTGGAGGTGATAATCTGCCCCAGGTCATTGAGTGAACTGAAGGCATACATGATCTTCTTCACACCCGCAACCGAAGAGGGTGATATCATCTACTGTCCTCCCTCACCGCGCCGGGCTATGCGTGACCCATCGTAAAACGGACCGCTTCTTCTTCGTTCGGAAACACGGGCGCATACTGGGTCAGGCCCATGAACTCGAATACCTCCGTGTTGTTCAAGGTCAGATTCGTAAAGCAGACAGAGCCCTTCGCCCGTTTGACCCGGTCGATCAGCCCGATGAGGATGGAAATGCCGATGCTGTTGATGATGGGGGATTCACTGAAATTTACAATGACCTTGCGATATCCCTCTCGGAGAATGTCTTCACACGTTCTTTCAATCTTTTCACCCCCCAGATCATTGATGTAACCATTGGTGTAGAAGACCACAAAGTCCCTGTCAAACTTGACGTCCATCTGAAACTGCCCCATTTTCTGTCTCCTCTCCGCCTTGAAGTTCCGTTGGGTTCCGCCTGCAAATCACCTCGCTTCTTTGTCAACCCGCTTGGGCCTTGAGTCCTGTATCCTTGGGATAATATTTCACCATCCGAAGCCGCGTCCCCACGGGCACGTCTTCAAAAACGACCTGATCCATCAGGTTGCGAATCAACTCAAGCCCCCATCCTCGCCGGGACGGGGCACCCGTCCCCTCGGGCCGATGGGGCACGGGGACCTTCTTCGGATCGAAGGAAACCCCCTTGTCCTCCACCACAATACTCAGCTTCTCCGTGTCCAGGGTAAAGGTGATATAGATCTTCCCATCTTCGCTGCCGCTGTGCTCGAAGCAGTTTATACACGCTTCGATGAGCGCCATCCGAATTCGCCCGATGTCTTCCTCCGGAAAGTCGACCCGTTCGGCCACCTGTTCGGCGGCTCGTGCCGCCACCAGTTCCGTTTCCGACACCATGGGAAGAACGAGCCCGAAGGAAACCCGGTGTTTCTCTTTGCGGCCGGGTTCCGAGACCTCGTCCTTCTTGAGCTCCGTGAGAACGGGCACATCCTGCGTCCCTCTGAACAGGTCCTTGCGGATTTCGTCTGAACCCACGCGGCCGATCCAGTATCGATGCGCCACCCGCAGAAAATCATCGAATACGGGGTTTTCCACCGGCGCCACCATGCCATAGTTCTCTGCAAGAAGGCCGCTGGACGCCAAGGCATCCACCAAGACCCGGGCGGCGTCCAGATCGAGCAACAGCCTCTTGGCGAGTTCCTCCAAGGCCAGCCGGCTTCCGGCATGGAGCAGCGGATGGCTCAGGATACGAATTGCGTCCCGTTTGGCGAAGGGTCCGGGACAGCACCGGTTCAGCAGCGAATCGTAATAAAATGCAATTTCTCCCTTCTCGACCTCTGCGAAGTAAGTGTCCCGGATGGCATCCCAGCGGTTCAGTGCAATGCCCTCCTGCCGGGCCCTGCGGATGACGGAGAGCATATAAAATGGGATGCCCTGAAAACGGTGGAGTTCGTGCGCCGCCGCTTCCTGTTCAACCGCTACATCATAGCGCTTGCAAAACGCAAGAAAGGCCTCCAAGGCCCGTTTCGAATCGAGACCGGCCACGGAGATCCGACGGATTCTCCCTGCCGTGGTTTCCATACTGAGGTAATGACGCTGCAGGACTTCGGCCTGTCCCGTCAAGATGTGGGGAACGGCGGGGGAACCCATGGCCTGCGGGAAAAGCTCCGTCAGGGAAGCCCCGTCGGACCAGTTCATGCGAAACACTCGGTGGAAGTGATCCAGAATCACACAGGCCGCACCGGTGCTGCCTTGGGCCAGCACTTCCGGCACCTGCAATGTGAAGGCAAGCAGGGCTGTCCGGTCCGCGTCACCCAGCGCCGCATTGAAGTCGTCACGGAGGCCATGCAGTCGCGCGTCGGAGCAATCGGTTACCATCCGTTCTATCGCCTCGAAACGAATCACCCTGGGCAGCAGCAGCGTGGGATCCTTCCCCTGAAAAGCCAGATACTGGCGCACCAGTTGACTGAAGTAATCCCGGGCAAAGTGCACGGGGTCTTGAAAGACACGATCAAAACCGTACCAGAAGGGAAGGATGCTCTCCTGGTTTATGAAGAGCTCCTTGTAGATACGCTTGGCAATTTCGCTGGTGCCCGCGCGGCGGGGACCCATGAGCGCGCAACTCTGGGCAGGCAGGGCGGCGAGTTGAAGACACATGTCCAGAATGGTTCGTATCTCAGGCTCCCGATCAAAGAATAGATCCTTTGGAGCCATCCGAAGAGCGTTCTGGATGCACAATTCCCCATCCGCCATACGCGAAAACTCGACTGTGAAGGTTTGAGTGGCTTGAACAATGCGTTATAGTAACGCAAAAAAAAATCGAACTCAAGCTCTTTCTGCCCGAATTCGCACCTTCGAATATGACAAAAGATCGTGTGAAAGAAATGACGAAAAAGTACTGTCATTCAACAATCAGAAGAGAGTCGTCGATGCGGCTTTTCGGTGCATTCCAGGCAGACGATATAGGAAGCAAAGCTTAAAACCTGAAAGAACAAATAGGACGAATAAGTGATGTCAGAAAAGGTGTCAAACGGGCAGCAGTCCGGGTCACAAGATCGGTCAAGTGTCCGGCCTCGTGATCAATCTGCTCCTGCGACATTCGGGCTAGTGCGTCGTCTGGGAAAAGAGAGGGTGCCCCATATCCCGGCAACTGGCGACGTAATACTCTTTGACCTGCTTCGACAAACCAACGAGATAGAAATAAGTGCCCCGATTGGAAAGTCCCACCAAGCCGCTCATCAACATGGCAATACCTGCCCGATCAATGGAATTTACTCGGGAGAGATTGATGGAGATCGCCTTCGGCTGCTTCCTGAGGATCGGGTGCAGCACCCTCTGCAGTTCGAGCGAGCTGACGCCCGTCAGCTGTCCTTCCAGATGGAGGATGAAGGTGCACTCCTGAACCCTGTGAACATTTATCCTGAACATTGCGTCCCTCTTCTGTCTCCCCTCCGGCGGTTTAGATGACGAAGGTTTCGTGCTCTTCACAGGTGGCCTTTCTCCGGGCGACATCCACTCGGAACCGTCGGGTGTCCATCCTTCAACCACGTCCCTGCAGTACAGCAATGGTAAGCACGATTGGTGCCAATGGGGGCAACCAAGGGAGTCGCTTTTTGCGTTGCCAATGTTTTCCGTATCTTGCAGAGAGACCCCGCACGGGTTGTTTGTTTTGAGGAGGACCCACCGTCAATGAATGCCCACCACCCATGGCCTAAGAGCTGAACTTCTTTGCACAATAAGGGAAAAAGTTTTCCCAATATGTGAAAAGCCTTTCTTCTGGGTTCGTTTCGGGTCAACAATGACAGGAAGGGCGGTGGGTCAAGAGCCGGAGGACGGAAGACGGAAGAAAACCAGAGGACAGAGGACAGAAAACGGTGGGCGGTGGGCAGTAAGCGCAGCACGACAAATGCTAAGGTCAAAATGCAAAGATGAAACCGGCGATAAGGACCGAAGGCTTTCCTACGAGGGTTGATGCTTTGTCGGTTCCGGCTCTTGAGGCCCTCACTGGACCCCTGGCTCCCTCGAATCTCTTGATCTGCGGCCTCTACCACACCCTTTCAATAATGCCTCCCCCAAGGACCACGTCCCCTTCGTAGAACACCATGGATTGGCCCGGCGTGATGGCTTCCTGGGGGCTTTCAAAGCGTACCCGGCACGAAAGGGCGAGATCATCGACCAGCTCGATGTGCGCGGGCGCTTCACGATGGCGATAGCGGATCTTGGCCATCACAGTACGGGCACGGGGCGGCGCGGCGGCGATCCAGTTGATGCGGGACACCAGGGCTTCCCGCCGCAACAGATCCGTCTTTTCTCCCGCCACGAGCAGGTTCTCCTCCGGGTGAATCTCCACCACATAGAGTGGAACGGGATGGGCCACACCAAGCCCCCGGCGCTGCCCAACGGTGTAGTTCATATATCCCCGATGAGTACCGATCGGATTGCCCGCAAGGTCACGGATCTCTCCCGGTTCCGCCGCCTGTGGGAACCGACGCGTGAGAAAGGAGGCGTAATCGTTGTCCGGAATGAAACAGACCTCCTGGCTCTCTCCCTTCTGCGCCACGGGGAGACCATGCTGCGCGGCCAACTCCCGAACCCGCTCTTTCGTCAAGTCACCGACGGGAAAGAAAAGACGCGCCAACACAGTCTGGGTCACCCCGTAGAGGAAATAGGACTGGTCCTTGCCGGCATCGTTTCCCTTCTTCAGCAGGAACGGGCCGGTGTCGGCGTCCCGGACAATCCTGGCGTAGTGCCCGGTGGCAATGGCGTCACACCCCAGCCTTTCCGCTTCCCGCAGGAAATGCTTGAATTTGAGCCGTGTGTTGCACAGGACACAAGGGTTCGGGGTCCGCCCCCGGAAGTATTCCCGACAGAAATTCTCCACAATCTCTGTTTTGAAATACCTCTGGAATTCCAACAGATGATAGGGGATGCTCAGGCGATCACAGACCGCCATGGCGTCCTCCACAGCCGACAGGGAGCAGCAGATCCGGGGGTCTTCGAAGGAGATTTCTCGCGCTTCATCCCAGATCTTCATGGTCGCACCGACGACGTCAAACCCCCGCGACTTGAGCAGCGCCGCCGCAACCGAGCTGTCCACGCCGCCGCTCATGGCAACCAGCACCGACCGGCTCATTCCCTATCACCTCCGCGATACACCGTGTGTCACGATGCGAGGGTATCAAAACCGTCCGTTCGAGGCAACTCCTTCTGGAAAAAGAAGTTTACACCTTTCACCGATTACGTTACGATCATCCCGTCATCGGCCGACACCGCAAGGAGGCTCTCTTGCCCAGGCTTATCGAGGGATACATCCGCCGAGAGATTTATCCGCCCTTTTTTCTGGCACTGTTCGTTTTTACCCTGATCCTGTTCATGCAGAGCGCGCTGGAACTCTCGGAAATGATCGTCGCCAGAGGTGTCCATGCCGCCCACCTACTCCGCCTCATCGGATACTCCCTCCCCTCTCTGCTCTGGCTGGCCATCCCCATGGCCTTCCTCATGGGCACCCTGAGCGCGATGGGGCGACTTTCGGCGGACAATGAGATCGTGGCCATGCACTCCGTCGGCATTGGCCTCTCCAGTTTCCTTCGGCCCATGGTGCAGTTGGGCATCCTGTTCTTTTGCCTCACCTTCACTGTCGGCGCGCTGGCCGTTCCCTGGGGGAGCGACGCCATGCGCGGCCTGATCCTGCGCATGTTCGAGGAGAACACGTTGGCCGGCATAGAGACAAAAACCTTCAACGACCGTTTCAGTGATCTTGTGATCTATGCCGGGCAGGCACGCAATGACGGGCGCGTTCTGGAGCAGTTGATGATCGCCGACTACCGGAGCCCGTTGCCCGAAACCATCCTGGCCTCACGGGGCGAGATCGAGAGCCACCCAACAACTCTGGAGAAGACCTTCAATCTGATCGACGGTTCCATCCACCAGTACGATCCGCAGTTGTCCCGGTACCGCCTCATACACTTTCAGCACTACAAACTCTCGCTTCGCTCGAAGAGCGAAGCAGCCCAGCGGCACTTCCTCAGGTCCGCCGACAAACCGGAGGGGTTGCGTCTGGGGGAACTCAAAGCCGCCGCGGCCGCGGCCGACACGCGCAAAGCCCGAGAGTGGGGTATCCATTATCACGAGCGCTTCGCCCTGCCCTTTTCCTGCGTGATTTTCGGGCTTTTCTCCATCCCCCTGGGGATACGGTTCAAGCGTTCAGGCAATTTCATTGGCTTTACGTCGAGTCTTCTGGTCGTGTTTCTCTACTACGTCCTCCTCGGGGCGGGGCGTAAATTCGGATCGGAGGGGCTGCTGGCACCGCCCCTGGCAGCCTGGCTGCCCAATGTTTTCTTCGGGATCTGGAGCCTGTTTCTGCTGCACCGGGTGGCACACAAGATCCCCGACGATTCGGCACGTCCGGGAGCGGGCGCGGCGAAACACTGGGAGCGCTTTGCCCGATATATCCGTCGCAGCCGTTTGCGTGGCAATAAATCCTGACGCACGACGTTTCTGCGCACAGGGAGGCCTGATCACTGCATGAAGGTTCTTTCCCGTTACATCGCTCGCGAGTTCCTCCGGGTCTTTCTCGTTTGCCTGGCGGCGGTGAGCGTCGTCTATCTGGTGGCCCATTTCATCGGCAAGCTGGACGACTTCATCGAACACCGCGCCTCCGTCGCCCTCATTGCGACTTTCATCGTCTTGAAGATCCCGAGACTGGTCTACGAGGTGCTGCCCATTGTGGTGTTGCTCGCGACCCTGATCACCTTCCGCGGGCTGGCGATGAACAGTGAAATCACCGCCATGCGCGCGTGCGGCATCGGACTCTCCCGACTGCTGATGCCGGTGCTGAGCGTCACAACCATTCTCGTGTTACTCATCCTCCTGGACGGGGAGCGACTCGTCCCGCTGGCCAACCAGAAAGCGAACTACCTGGAAGATGTGGCATTGAAGAAACGCCCCCACATCCTGGCACTCCGGAAAAACCGTATCTGGTTCCGCACGGGGGAGAACAGTTTCTGCAACATCCAGAAGGTCAACCCCGACCACGCGTCTTTACACCATGTCACCCTCTATTCGTTCGACGCTGACTTCCATCTCCTCGCCCGCATGGATGCCGACGAGGTGCGCTGGGACGGCGCAGGCTGGATCACCGACGGGGCCACGCATTGGGTTTTTGGGCCTTCCGGAGACATCGCCTCGGAGCGGCACTTCCAGGGGACGTTTCCCCTGACGGAATCCCTGGAGGAGATGATCAACGTGGAGAAATCGTCACGGGAGATGGGCTACGGGGAGTTGCGGGATTATATCGGGATCCTGAGGCGCGACGGTTATCCGGTGACCGCCTACGAGGTGGACCTGCACGCTAAAATCTCCTACACCGTCATCAGTCTGATCATGGTACTCATCGCCGTACCCTTCTCTCTGGGCTCGACCCGCGGCGGGGGGGTCGGCATCAGCATCGGCTTGAGTGTTCTCATTGGTTTCGGCTACTGGATCGCCTACTCCATAGGACTCTCTTTCGGATATGCAGGGGTCCTGCCGCCTGTGGTGGCGGCTTGGGTGGGAAATGCCCTTTTCGGTTCGGGAGCGCTCTGGGCCGCCCTGCGTGTTCGGTTTTGAACACCTCAGCCGGAGGTCAGGGAAGCCCCTTTCTCATGGCCGGCGAGTTGCTTGAGTGCCTCGAGCTGCGTGGGGTTTCCCACGCAGATCATGAGGTCGCCACCTTCCAGCACCGTCTTGGGAGTCACGCGCGTGGTGACCTGTCCCGCAGCCTTCTGGATCGCTAAGATGAGAATCCCCAAGTCCTCCCGAACTCGCGACTGCCCGATGGGCACCTGATCGTAGGGCGACCCCGGCGCGATCCGGATCGATTCGAGCCGAAAATCTATGTCGCCGTCGCGACGCACTGCGGATTCCAGAAAACTGGAGATATGGGGGCGAAAAATTGTGTTGACGATTTTCATGGCGCTAATCGTGTAGGGCGAGACCACCAGGTCCGCGCCGGCCCGTTTGAGTTTTTTCTCCGAGCCTTCCTCATCGGCCCGCGTGATGATCTTCAGGCCAGGGTTCATGTCTCGGGCAGAGAGGACCACGAAAAGGTTGTCCGCATCGGTATTGAGCACGGTGATCATACCCTGGGCCCGTTCGATCCCGGCGGATATCATGACTTCGTCGTGGGTGGCATCCCCCTGGATCACCATGACATCCTTTTCTTGAATCTCCGCCACGACGTCGGGGTTCTTTTCGATGACCACAAAGGAACATCCGGCCGAAGCGAACTCGGCACAGACCTGCTTTCCCATGCGGCCGTATCCGCAGATGATATAGTGTTCCTTGAGCTTGTTGATTTTTTCGTTCACCTTTCTCCTCCCCAGGACCTCCCGGATCTCGCCTTCCAGGAGGATCTGTACGGCCGCCTTCAGCGCATAGGCCGCCGTGCCGACACCGCCCAGGATCAGCACGATGGTGAAGACCCTACCGCCCGTGTCCATTTCGTGCACCTCTCGAAAACCGATGGTCGAGAGCGTGATCACGGTCATGTAGAGGGAATCGGTCAGCGGCCACCCCTCGATGATCATGTAGCCGCCGGTGCCGACGACCAGGATGGCCCCCAAAATGACCAGGGCCACCTGTAGTCTTTTCAGCGGATCAACCACGTCCGTCCCTCCGCATGCAACACCGGTGCACGCATGCTACTGCCCGCCGATCAACCGCCTGCAGGTTTCGAGCATGTGTCGACAATGGCTCCCCTCCCAATATACCCGGTCGCACTGAATGCAACGCGCGAAACGAGATACCGTGTGGTAGATATGTTCTGGGACCTCATCGCGCACGTCCCTCTTTTCACTGGCCGTCAGCAGGGTATTGCACCGGATGCAGCGTGTGAGGATACACTCCGGCGCGGGCGGATAGACCCGGATGACTGCCGCCAACTGCGCCATGGGATCGTTCTCGCGAATGAGCAAATGCTCCCCCACGTCCCGGCGCTGGACCAGTCGGGTGTCCCGGGTCAGCAGGATACGCTTGTCCCGGCGGGAAAGCCGGATCAACTCCGCATCGTCCACGGGGTTCAGGTAGAGAACATCGATGCCAAGGATCCGCAGCCAGCGGGCCAACCGCCCCAGCATCATATCCGCAACGAACGTGCGGTCCGGACACATCGACGATTCCCTGTGAAGGTTTCTGGCCACCGGAACGAAAGAACAGGTTAAACTATCAGATCGCTGAAATCCGTGTCAAGCATGGCGGGGCCGCGAAACCGGCCGTCCATTCCCCGGGCGGGCCTGTAGGAGAAGAGCCGATGCGCCCGCTTCATCCGCACACACGGGCCCCATCCCGCCTCTCAGAACGATCAGCCATGCATTCTCCGAGCAAAAAAAAGCCCGCTCTAGCGGGCTTTCTCGAAAGGGGATTGGAGGAACGGTAAGCGAGGGGGATCGCTCTGTGTGGCCGTTCCCCAAAAGTTAGGTGTATCCGCTACCTATACGTAAAGTAACACAACAGCTTGAGAAGTCACAGACGGGAGGGAAGAAATTTGCTTTGAACAGAGCGGCTTGATTTTCCTGCGATTTTCGGCGCCCGTGGCCCGCTTGTTGGGAACCAGCCCGCCGGCTCACACCTGAAAGAGCGAGAGCAAATGCGCTCGGACCGACTGCTGCAGGGCCGACAGATTGTAGCCCCCCTCTAGGACCGATACTAGACGCCCCCCACAGTGGGCCTTGGCCAGACACACCAGGGAATCCGTCATGTACGAAAACCCCGCCTCCGTCAGACCGATACCCGCCAGGGGATCCCCCACATGGCCATCGAAGCCGGCTGAAATCAGAATCAGGTCCGGTTTGAAGGCCGCCGCAGCAGGCATCAGCACCTGATCAAAGGCCTCCTGGTATTCCCCGTCCCCGCTCCCCGCCGCCATGGGGATGTTCCGGGTAAATCCGATCCCGGCATCCTTGCCCTCCTGTTCCCGATGTCCCGTCCCCGGGTAATGGTACTCCTGGTGGAGGCTGAAATAGAATACCGTCGGATCCGTGTAGAACATATTCTGTGTCCCGTTGCCGTGGTGGACATCCCAGTCGACGATGAGGATGTTGCCCAGAGCGTGATGGTTCTGAGCGTAACGCGCCCCCACGGCCACATTGTTGAACAGACAGAACCCCATCGCCCGATCCCGTTCAGCGTGGTGTCCGGGGGGTCGGACGGCGCAGAAGGCGTTCCGAATCGATCCGTCGACAACGCGGTCGATGGCCGTCAAGACAGCCCCGGTGGCGAGGCGGGCCTCCTCATAGGAGGCTGTGGATATAATCGTGTCGGGATCAAGGGCGCGCACACCCCCGCGGCAAGCCTCCTCCACCCGGTGGATGTAATCCCGGTCGTGCACAGCGCCCAGCTCCTCCACGGTGGCCGCTCTCGGCGTGAAGCGTTCCGTGCCTGCCTGCAGCGCCGGCATTGCACACACCTGTTCGATGGCATGGAGTCTGTCAACGCATTCAGGATGGCTGCCCGTATCGTGCAAAAACCCCGAAATCAACAAGCCCGTCTTCTTCATTCACGCTGCTCCTGGACGCCGTACGGCCCTTGGCCCGCCGTCACTGAAATGTGCCAACCCCTTAGGAAGATTGCGAAAACAACTGCCGCGCCGGTTTTGTCGGTTCTGACCGGCATCAGTTTGCCTCACGGTAGACGAGAATCGGATCGCTGTCAATTTGGGTTGTACGTCCCGGGGCTTCCTGATAGAATAATAGCCAGACATTTCTCAAACAATTTCGGGTAGTTTCGACATGGAGAGCAATTACGAAAAGGCGCTGGCCATGGCCTTGGACAAAGCGTTTTACGCGCTCCAGGAGAGAGACCTGGCGGACGTGGCTTTTCGCAGCGGCTCGACGCTGGTGGAGAGCGGGCACCTTCAGACGTCCTTCTTGAACCGCCGTGTCGACGTGGAGCCCTTCTCCGAACAGGTCCGGATCGACGGGGCGCCCGCCGCCACGCGAACGGCGATTCTCATCCTGCACTACCTGATTAAGGCCTCGGGAATCCCCCTGTCTGGGCAACTGGTGGGGTTCAAGGAAGTCCCCCAGGGCTCGCTCTATTATCAGCCCTTTCGGAATCGGGTGCTGCGTGCCCTGCTGGGGTTTCTCAACGCAGATCCTGCGGCGTTGGATCGCTGCCTGGAGACCCTCGGTGGACAACGGGTCGCCGGCGGTGACCTGGCCTTTCGCATGCAGGTGTTCCCCTACATTCGGGCACACTACATCCTCTACGCGGGCGAAGAAGGCATCCCCCCCGATGCGAACATCCTCTTTGATGCAGCGATTTCGGAGTATCTCTCCACCGAAGACATCGTGGTGATGTGCGAAGTAATCAACCGGATCTTCAAAGCCGAACTGCGCGAGGCCTCCAAGTGACCGACACGCTCAACAGGGAGTAGCCGATGATTTTCCCGGGCCGCAAACCGCTCATGGAGAAAATCCCGACACAGAACATCCGGGTTGACGATCTCTTCGATGAATTCTCGAAGCAGAATTTCTCTGGGTATGCCGAGTTTGACTTCCCCGACAGTCGGGGCATCATTCTGTTCCACAGCGGTGAAATCATCACCGCCGTCTACAAAGGCACGGACAAAGTCAAGAGCCAGGAGGAAGGAATAGCCGCTGTCAAGAACCGTTGTCGTCTCGAAGACGGCCTGATCAGCACCTTCCAACTCCCTGCGGAGATGGCCCACATGCTGCGCGGTTTGTGCAACCGGAAATTCCTCGATGAAATTCACGTCGCGGGCAAGCTCAAAGTCGTCTTGAGCAACCTATTGGAGGCCAAACATACGGGCACGCTGGATGTTCTCTTTCCGCAGCGAAAGGAAAAGGGGATGATTCTGCTGATCAACGGCAGAGTCTCCAACACTTTTCTGGAAATGGACAGGAATCTCACGCTGGAAGGCAAGGAGGCTCTTCAGCGGGTCCATGAGCTGATCGACGAAGCCGATGGGGGGTGCAAGCTCTTTCAGTCGGATTTCTCTCAGGAGATCTGGAAATCGAGACGGGGCACTAAGAAGCCCCACGACAGTCGCATCTTCCAGATACTCACCGAGAAGGAGAAGCCCACGCCCACGCCCATGCAGGCGCTGCTGTCAAAGCTGCATGGAGAGCTCAGCGCGCCCCCCTACACCGCGGTGCTCGGTGCGGACGGAGCCGTGTTGGCCCAGGCCTCGGCAGGTAATGGTAACGGCGAGCCGCCGGCCGATTTCCAGAAGATGATTCAGGAAGCCGCGTCCCTGATGACCGCCGTCGACATGGGGCCGCTCAACGAAATCCTCTGCACCTCCCACGAGAAGAATCTCCTGATCCGCAGTGTCCCCCAAACCCACTATTTTCACATCTTGATCATCGCGAGGAAACAACACCCGAAAGATCTTCGAAAGCACCTCTGCCATTTCGACGAAGCGGTGGCAGCCCTCTCCAGCTAGCCCGGATCTTGCGCAAGTGATCCTCAGGAGCGAGGCCAGCGGGTCGCAGGCTTTCCTTCGCAAGAACGGATCGCGAGCTGAAATATCCGTTGGGGGGCCTGGGCGAAAAGCGGGTGACGCATGGCAAGATTTGTCACAGGCTCTCATCAGGACGGAACGGTGCGAAACCCGCGGGCTTGGCTGCTGGGAGCGCAACGCAGAGGAGCGGGCCATCGTTTCGAATCGAGCCGTACTGCCCGAGCGGGCGGGTCAGCCAGAAGATGTTCTGCAACACTCCTCAGGGCAGAGGCCCGGATCAGTGGATCTCCAGGGCGTTGAAAAAATAGGAGATTTCAAAGGCCGCCGTCTCAGGTGCATCCGAACCGTGTACGGCATTCTGTTCAATGTTGGTGGCGAAGTCCTTCCGGATGGTCCCGGGCGCCGCCTCCGCAGGATTGGTCGCACCCATGAGTTCCCGGTTCCGCCGGATAACCTCGTCTCCTTCGAGGACCATCACCACGCAGGATCCCGAAGACATGAAATCGGTCAAGCTATCGAAGAAGGGGCGTTCCCGATGGACCGCATAGAATCCTTCGGCCTCCGCTTTGGAGAGATGAATCATCTTGATGGCGGCAATTCGGATGCCGGCCTCCTGAAACCGGCGAATCACTTCACCGAGGATATGCTTGCGGATACCGTCCGGCTTGACGATTGACAGGGTACGTTCCATGAACCGCTCTCCTTCCCGATGGGGTCAAAATTTAAGCAGGGGATTTAGCATCATCCAGGCGTAGAAGTCAACTCCTTCTTTCAGGCCTCGGCCCTTTGTAGACGCTCCGCCTCCTCGAATCCCGCCCGAAGGGCCGTTAGATTGAGGTCTTCCGTTCCTCGGGGCACCCGGGAGAGCACCGCCTCTTCCAAGGCTTTCCGTGATACAACGCCCGTCAGGCCGACCAACGCGCCGAGGGCGATGATATTGGCAACGATGCGTTTTCCCACCTTCTCCTGGGCCAGCCGAAAGATGGGGATGCTGTAGGCCCTGAAGTTGCCCTCGGGAATGGCGAGCACCTCCTGGCTGTCCACGATCAGCACGCCTCCCTCCTTGAGGTCGGGGGTGTACTTGTCACAGGCCACTTGGGTGAGCGCAAGCAGAATGTCGATGTTCGTTGCTTTGGGGTAGTCGATGTCCCCGTCGCTGATGATCACTTCGGCCTTGCTCGCACCGCCCCGAGCCTCCGGCCCGTATGATTGGCTCTGCACGGCATTCTTGTTGTCATAAATGGCGGCCGCTTCCGCGAGAATCACCCCCGAGAGAATGATCCCCTGCCCGCCGGAACCGCTGAAGCGCACCTCAATCCGATTCGCCATGGACCCTCCTCTAACACCTCAAGTACTGCATGAACGATCGTCCCGGGCGGACATGAATCAGTTGCCAACTTCGCCCTTGGGACTGCTCCCCTTGATGTAGCGCTTCTTTCGGACCGCCTGGGCCCGCTCGCTCATCCGGCTGTAGCGTTCGATGAATCCGATCTTGTCAACGTCGGCGAATATGCCGGTGACGATCTTCCCGGTCAGCTCTTCCGCGCTCATCTTTGCCGCCTTCTCGAGGGGCACACTGTTCTTCTTGTAATAGGCATGAAAACTGGCGGGGATGGGCATCCGGTTCCGCCGCCCATAGACGGTCGGGCAATTCGTCACGGCTTCGATGAGCGAAAACCCGCTGCGGTTCAACGCTTTGAAAATATAGTTCTCCAGCTGTACGGCATGAAACACGGTGCTGCGCGCCACGAACGTCGCCCCTGCCCCTTCGGCGAGGCGCACAATGTCAAAGGGCGGCTCTATCTGACCATAGGGAGCCGTGCTGGCCATCTTCTCCTCCGGCGTGGCCGGAGAGTATTGCCCGCCGGTCATGGCATAGATCTCATTGTTGAAGAGGATCACGGTCAGGTCCATGTTGCGCCGTGCCGCATGAATCAGGTGATTGCCCCCGATGGCCAGGGCATCGCCGTCTCCAGTGACCACAATGACCTTCAAGGCGGGATTGGCCATCTTGATGCCCGTGGCAAAGGCAATGGCCCGACCGTGGGTCGTGTGGAGTGTGTTGAAATCGAGATACCCCGAGGTGCGGCTGGAACACCCGATCCCCGATACCACCACCACCTCATCTTTAGACCAACCCATCCGGTCGATCGCCCGGACCAGGGCCTTCACCACGATACCGTTGCCGCAGCCCGGGCACCAGATATGTGGGAAGGTACTGGGACGGATGTATGTTTCATATTGAAACGCCATGACTCATGCTCCCCGTGGACGCCGAGGGCCTCGGCACGCCCTCCCTTTCGCCTCACGCAACGATGGCATCGAGAATCTCCTCGGGGGCGATCGGAATGCCGTCGACTCGGTTCACCCGGCGGAGTTCTGCCTTCGGGGGGATGCACTTCTGCACTTCCCCCGCGAGCTGCCCCAGACTCATTTCAGGTACGACGACGCGTCGCACGCTACCGCTCACTTGCCGGATCGCGGCCTCCGGGAAGGGCCACAGTGTCACCGGCCTGAAAAGCGCCACGCTTCGCTTCGACTGTCTCGCTTCGCCCACCGCATGCTTCGCCGCCCGGGCCGTGGAACCGTAGGCGACCACGAGCGTGTCAACCGGATCGCTGCCGCCGGACACCGCGCCGGTCAGTTCAAATCGCTGGATTTGCCCCGCCCCCCGTTCCATCTTGCCCATGAGACGCTCCATCTGCTGCCGGATCTTCGCTGGGGATCCTGTAGGAAAGCCGGTCTCATCGTGATAGAGTCCGGTTACATGAAACCGGTAACCCGATCCGAAGGGCGCCAGCGGGGAGACGTCCCGGTCGCTGGCATAGGGCAGATATGCCTCGGGCGGACCGGTCGGGCGCAGCCGATCCACCGCGGGGCACTCGGCGGGCTCCGGCAGAATCACCTTCTCCCGCATATGGGCCAGCACTTCGTCCATGAGCAGGATGACCGGCGTCCGGAACGACTCGGAGAGGTTGAAGGCCCGGATCGTTTCGGTGAAAACCTCCCGGACCGAATAGGGGGCGAGGACCACGATGGGATGATCGCCGTGCGTGCCCCACCGGGCCTGCATGAAATCCCCTTGGGACGGTCCCGTGGGAAGCCCCGTGGACGGCCCGCCTCGCATCACATTGACGACCACGCAGGGGATCTCGGCAATACAGGCGAAGCCCAGATTCTCCTGTTTGAGGGAGAATCCCGGACCGCTGGTCGCTGTCATTGACTTGACCCCAGCCAGGGACGCCCCGATGATGGCCGCCATAGAGGCGATCTCGTCCTCCATTTGGATGAAGTTGCCGCCGACCCGAGGCAGATGCAGGGCGAGATACTCCCCGATCTCCGAAGACGGTGTAATGGGATAGCCGGCAAAAAAACGGCAGCCCGCAGCCAGGGCCCCCTCCGCGCAGGCCTCATTGCCCTGCATCAGTCGAATCCGGTTACGTCGGGCTTCCCGCTCAGCCGTTTCAGATGTGGTTGCCGCCTTCATCTCTACCTCTGACGCCAGCGCTATGCACCTTTGCCTCTCGCGGCCGGCTTCTCATCAGGGGCCGCGGGGGTGATCTCCTTGGGCTTACAGAGAATGGCGAAATCGGGACAGTGCAGCTCACACATGAGACACCCGATGCAATCCTGGATGCGCACGACCCTGCACTTCATTTGAGGATAGGCCAACTCCAAAACCTTCTTCGGGCAGAGCTCGATACAGATCCCGCAGCCCTTGCAGCGCTTTTCGGCCACCGTCACTGCAAACTCTTTCTTTACCTTCTTGACGGCCATACCCACCCTACGCCTCCGGGACCGGCTCATCCACGACGGTTTTTTCCGCCATCCTTCGCATCCGCCCTGTCCATGACGGCCCGCAGGAAGGTCCCGGATGCCACCCTTCGAGTATACTCACGCTACCTGGATCCCGCAATCCTTAGGGATTGCGCCATGACCAAACGGTCCCGTGGACTATACACAAGCAATCAAGCCTTTTCAACGAATTTGTCCACCGCTCTGTCCGGGATTGAAGCTTTCTCGGCGGGGCCCGGGGAGAGCCGCGGCTCTCCCCGGGTCATGGGAGGCTACTTCTTTCTTTGCGGCAGGTCGGGGTTTCGCACACTGACTGCGATCATCGGCTTGATCTTCTCCAGCAGTTTGCTGCCAATCCCCTTGACGTGGAGCAGTTCCTCCGCCGATTGGAAGCGTCCGTGTTCCGCACGGTATTGGACGATGGCTTCGGCCTTCTTGCCCCCGATGCCCGGAAGTCCGCTGAGCGTCTCCGCTGAGGCGGTGTTGAGGTCCACCTTCTCGGCTTTGAGCTTCGCCGCCGCGCGGGTGTCCCCCGCGTGGACACCGGCCGCAACGAAACCGATTGCGAGAACGATCGCGAGGATGATGGTCATCTTGCTTGCATGGATTCGTTTCATGAACAGTGCCTCCTTTTTTTCATGGATGAAAAGATTGGAAGATTGAAACCGCAGAGCGAAAAAAAAGATCACCTCCTTTGCACAAAATTGCTCCAGCCGAACGTTTCAAGCAATCTAGAGGCGTCAGCAGTGCAGATTCGAGTGGATTTCTGCTCTAGAAGAAAGAAGATGAGAGGAAAGAAACGGGGGCAATTTATCACCCGGTGTGCGCTATGTCAAGAATTTTGAAGCCTTGACAACCCGGAAATATTAAGTTGACGAAAAGCGATGAATCTGGTACATTTTACGCCGTATCTTCGCCCAAAAATACGAAAATTATGCTATGTAGGCCGCCATCCTCGCGAAAAAGGAGATAAAGACATGAAAAGACACCTCTATGCTCTCTCAATACTCTTTCTTGTTCTTCTCTTTCCCGGGATCCCAGCGACGGCGACCCAGCAGGATTATGTGGAAGGGGAAATCCTCGTCCGTTACAAGACGGGGATAACCGAGTTTGCAGTGGCCCGCTCGCTGACTGCTAAGGGTGCGGCACAGCTGGGAAGCATTGAGAAGCTCAATATCCAGCATGTCCGCCTGCCCGCGGGACAGCGCGTGGAAGACGCCCTGGCCGAATACCGACGGGACCCCCAGGTCCTCTATGCAGAGCCGAACTACAGGGTGCAGGCGCTGGCCATTCCCAACGACCCCTTCTTTTCGGAGCAGTGGGGTCTGAGCAACACCGGTCAGACGGTCGGGCCTTCCGGCAACACCGCATCCGGAGACCCCGGGGCCGACATTCTGGCGACCCAGGCCTGGAACAACCAGACAGGCTCCTTGGGAACGGTCATCGCAGTACTCGACACGGGCATGGATCTGGACCACCCAGATCTCGCAGCCCACGTTTGGCTCAACGCCGATGAGAATCCGTCCAACGCCATCGACGACGACGGCAACGGGTTGGTAAATGATTTCCAGGGGTGGGATTTCGTGAACGGCGACAACAATCCCGATGACGACTCGCTCACCAGTCACGGCACCCACATCAGCGGGATTGTCGGGGCTGACGGGAACAACGTCCTCGGTGTTGCGGGAGTCAACTGGAGGGCCCAGTTGATGGTGCTCAAAGTGCTCGGCTCCGATGGCAGCGGACAGGTCAGCGATATTGAACTAGCCATCCAGTATGCAGTCAACAAGGGTGCGAAGGTGATCAATGCAAGCTGGGCGCTCGCGTCTGCCCAGTTCAGCCAGAGCCTCTACGACACCATTCAGGATGCGGCGGCCAGCGGTGTTCTCTTCGTGACCGCCGCGGGGAACAACGGGGCCACCATCGGCGTCGAATACCCGGCCCGCTACAACCTGGACAACATCATCGCGGTTACCGCGACCGGCCTCTCCGATGAACTGAGCGATTTCGGGACAGGCGAACTGGCGGCCGTCGATGCCGAAGACGTCGACCTGGGCGCGCCCGGTCATCTCATCTACAGTACTTATATCGCGGGCACGGCGGCGCCGAACCTGAGTTTGACCACCGATTATTTCTGGAGCAGTGGTACCTCCTTTGCCACCGCCTTCGTCTCGGGGGTGGCGGGGTTGCTTCTCTCGGAACAACCCGCCTTAACGGCGGATCAGATCAAAGCGCGGATTCTCAACAGTGTCGATGCCGTTTCCGATGCGGATATCACGACACAGACCGTCAGCGGCGGAAGACTCAATGCCGACCGGGCGATTGCGGACCAGGAAGAGATCGACGCAGGCACGGCCTTCGGGGATATTCCGGTCATCGTCCCCTTCGGCACCGGGCTCAATGTCGGTGAGACCCGAACGTTCTCCCTCAACGGCGACGCGGCGAGCGCCTGGGTGTCGAGCGACCCTACGGTGGGGACCATCGCCCAGAACGGCCCGAACACGGCGCTCTTCACGGCCGTCGGTGCCGGTGTTTGCACCGTCCGGACAACCGGAAGCAGTCAGGTCCACACCTCCGCGCCCATTCATGTCCGGGAGATCCTCGTCGCCGGCGCTGACCTCACTCTCAGTCCCGGACAGACCAGCTTGTTCAGTGCCACCGGTGGCACCACTCCCTACACCTGGAAGAGCAATGATCCGAGCATTGTCACGGTAGATCGCGACACCGGCGAGGTCACGGCGCAAAGCGGCGGCGCAACCACCGTTCAGGCCAGCGACGCGCGAGGCTTCTTCGGCACCTCTCTCTTGATTCAGGTGCAGGGTGCGGGTGCGGGGTTGAGCGGCGGCGGGGACAAGACGTGCTTTGTCGCCACGGCCGCCTTCGGCTCACCCCTGGCGCGCCACGTCCGGACCCTGCGGGCCTTCCGGGACCGGTATCTCTTGACCAACGCCCCGGGCCGCGCTTTTGTGCGCATCTACTATCGTTACAGTCCGCCGCTGGCGGAGCGGATTGCCGAAAGCCCACTGCTTCGGGCCGTGGCCCGGACACTGCTCATGCCTCTGGTGCTTTTCGCCTGGTTGTTGATGAAGACGGGCGCGCCGTGGGAGGCGGTATTCGCGCTCTGCCTGTCCTCGCTGGGTGGCGCGATTCTATTTTATCGCACCCGGATCGGACGATCACGATCGGCATGATCAACAATTAGTACCGGGAGAGCCCCTCAAGGCTCTTCTCGTTGAGACGCTTCAGCACCCGATGGCATACCTCGTCCGGCGCCATCTGGACGACCGCACCGGACTGTCTTTCCTTGATCTCCACCCGGTTCTGTTGGAGCCCTTTGTCGCCAATGATCACGCGAAGCGGTATGCCGATGAGATCGGCATAAAGACACGACCTCTTCCGACTTCATATTGAGGGGCAGCACCAGAACCGAATAGGGCGCCAGCGGGAGGGGCCAGCAGATACCGTCCTGGTCGTGGTTCTGCTCGATGGCGGCGGCGGCAGTGCGTCCGACGCCGATGCCGTAGCACCCCATCACCATGGGCCGGCTTTGGCCGTCTTCATCGAGGTAGTTTGCGCCGAGGGCCTCGCTGTACTTGGTGCCGAGCTTGAAGATGTGCCCCACCTCGATCCCGCGACTGATGCGAAGCGTGCCGGCACACCGCGGGCAGCCGTCACCGTCCATAGCCATCCGGATATCGGCAAAACGCTCCGGGGTAAAGTCCCGGTTCAGATTCACATTGCACAAATGTCGATCAAAACGGTTCGCGCCGGTCACCGCATTTCGCACCGAGGCTATCCCGTGATCGGCGACGATAGGAAGGCCCGTCAAGCCCACGGGGCCCGAAAAACCGGAAGGGCCGCCTGTGACCCGCTCAACGGTCGCGGCATCGGCCAGTGCAATCTCCTCCCAGCCAAGGAGATGCTTCAGCTTGATTTCGTTGAGCGCATGATCGCCCCGCACCAGCGCTGCCGCAATCGCGCCGCTGCCGTTGGAGACAATGAGGGTCTTGATAAGACGGCTTGGAGAGACCGTGAGGAACTGCGCGACCTCCTCGACGCTCTTCTTGCTGGGCGTTTCCACCTCCTGGAGGGCCTCCGGCGCATCTTCGCTGTGGCGAGCCTCTTCCCGCCGAATCTCGGCCCGTTCGGTATTCGCGGCATACCGGCAGGCGCCGCACGTCGCCACGGCATCCTCGCCGGTGTCCGCCATGACCATGAACTCATGGGAAAAGCTGCCGCCGATGGCTCCCGTGTCTGCCTCCACGGCCCGGAACGCCAGCCCGCAGCGCTCGAAGATCCGGCAGTAAGCATCGTGCATCTTCTGGTAGCTCTCTTCGGCACCCCCCTCGTCCCGGTCAAAACTGTAGGCATCCTTCATGATGAATTCCCGGCCCCGCATCAGCCCGAATCGGGGGCGAATCTCGTCGCGAAACTTCGTCTGGATTTGGTAGAGGTTCAGAGGCAGCTCCCGGTAGGAGCGGACATTCATCCGCACCAGATCGGTAACGACTTCCTCATGGGTGGGACCGATGCAGAAAGGTGTCTGCTTACGGTCCTTCAGCCGGAGCAGCTCCTTGCCGTAGTGATCCCAGCGGCCGCTCTCCTGCCAGAGGCTGGCCGGCTGCACCGCCGGCATGAGCACTTCCTGCGCGCCTGCGCGGTTCATTTCCTCGCGGATGATCTTTTCCACCTTGCGGATGACGCGATAGCCCAGTGGCAGATAGGTATAGATTCCCGCGGCCAGTTTACGGATCATGCCGGCCCGAAGCATGAGCTTGTGGCTCAGGACTTCAGCGTCCGCCGGGTCCTCTTTCAGCGTGGGCAGTAGCAGTCGTGAGTAGCGCATCGACCGAATCTCCATGGCTGCAAACCGGCCTTATAGTAAACAAAATCGACGGGGCAATGCAACCGGAATTCAGTTAAACCAGGTGAGTCGCACAGCAATTCGGACCATTTCGAAAAGGCTCAACGGTCGGGTTTCGATCTGCACGCGTCCGGCCCGCACCGCCCGAATCACGGCAAGAGGCTCTTGGGTCGCATCCACCAGCGTCCAAGTCGTATTGAACTGGCGGAGCATATGGGTGTCGGAGGAACCGATGAGCGGAATGCCGTGTTCCCGACAGACCCTCACGGCCCTGCGGTTGAAATTGATGAGCGGATGGTAGTAGTGGGAAAACTCCACCGCGTCGAAGAGATCCCGGTGGGGCATGAACTTTCCGTTGAGACAGTTGCGCACCGGATAGAAGGGGTGGGGGGCAATCACCAGAAGCCCTTCCTCCCGAGCCGCTTTCAAATCCTGGAAACTGCGGATCCGCAGATGCTCGGGCCGACAGTTGATCAGGATGACATGCTTGCCTTCGATCTTCATCTCCACGCCGGGCAGCAGCAAGATCCCCCGGTCGGCGGCATACGCCTTCAGACGATCGCTGAATGTCAGGACGCCGTGATTGGTGATCGCCAGGACCTGATACCCCTTGGTCGCTGCCAGACCGATAATCTCCTCACAGGTGTGCGCCACGCGGTCATGGGGGTCTGCATCGGTATGGAGATGAAAATCCGCTTTTAACATTGATCTCTCTCCTCAGTTCCCATCGTGTGCCACGGTCACAACGCGTCCCCCCACATGGACATCGAGCGCCGCGCAGAGAATGACCAGTTCCGTGTCCTCCAGCGGCATCTGAACGTCCAGCGCAATCGGCCTGCCACCGGCCGCCCTGCGGCTCGTGTACAGCGCTTTCGCTTCCAAAAGACGCTCGGAAACGGTCAGCACCTGGAGGTCGTGGATGCGCACCTCAGTCCGTGGAAGATGATTCCGGTAGAGGAGTTGCACCACATCATGAAAAATCAATCGCGAGGGAAGGTAGGGATTGGCCGTTCCGGTGTTGGCCTTCAGCCAGTCCTTGCAGGCCACATCCACCGTAAGCACCTCCCGGTTCATATCAAAGGAAAAGCCTTCAATCCGTGCCCGATGAAAGGAAAAATCGTTGCGCAACGTCTCCGCATCGATCCGGCCACGGGAGAGATCCTCCCCCACCTTTGTCAGATAGGCTTTCACCTGCGCATTTGAAAAAGTCTCATTCATCTCTGACTTCCGGACCCACCTGCCTGCTCCCCCGCGAAGCGGATGCTCTTGCGCGGCCTCGGGTTCGCTGGCTGGTTTCAACTCCCACGCGTTCGCAGTACGGGCTGAGCTTGCACTCGCTGCAGCGCGGTCCGATGGGCCGACAGAGGTTCTGGCCGTAAGTCACCAGCAGGTCATTGATGATTTTCCAGTGTTTGCGGGGAAGTTTCTCCCGCAGCGCAAATTCGGTCTTCTCCGGCGTGGACGTGCTGACATACCCCCACCGGTTGGTAATCCGGTGGACATGGGTGTCGACACAGATCCCATATCTATTATACCCGATGGTCACAACCAGATTGGCCGTCTTGCGCCCCACACCGGGGAGTTGCAGCAGGGTGTCGATTTCATCGGGCACGCGCCCGTCGTATTGACGAATCAGTTGTTTGGAAATTTCCCGGATGTTGCGGGCCTTGACCCGGTAAAATCCGACGGGGTAGATCAACTGCTCGACGCGCTCCACCGGCAGCGCAGCCAGGCCTGCAGGGGTATTGGCCACGGCAAAAAGCCGCGCCGAAGCAGCAGCCGTGGTGCCGTCCTGCGTTCTAAGCGAGAGCACACAGGAAATAAGGATCTGAAAGGGGTCCCGGGTCTTCTCCGCGACCACGCCGACAATGGGAACCTTCCATTGCCGGATCTCTCCTTTCAGAATTCGTACAACGGCGTCAATGTCGCGGTCTCGCATTCAGCCCCTCAGATGTTTCCTGTTTTCTATTTTCTACTTTCTATTTCCCCTTATCAAGCTGTGTCCTCTCGCACTGAATTGTGTGTGCGCTCGTCTGTCATCCGTCCTCTGTACTCTGAGACGCTTCCACCTTGCCGATCTCCTCCATCAGCGCGTCGGCCAATTCCTCTTCCCGTACTTTCCGAACAATCTCCCCCTTGCGAAACACCAGCCCCACACCTTTGCCGCCCGCGATGCCGAAATCCGCCGCCCGAGCCTCCCCGGGACCGTTGACGACACACCCCATGACGGCCACCTCGATCGGTTTGCGCATCCGGGCCAAGCGTTGTTCCACGTCCCTGGCCAGGCCGATGAGATCGATTTCGCACCGGCCGCAAGTCGGACAGGAAACCATCACCGGTCCCGCCTCTCGTAGCCCCAGCGTCTTGAGGATCTCAATACCGACGCGCACTTCCTGCACCGGGTCGTCCGTCAACGAGACGCGCAACGTATCCCCAATCCCCTCCGCCAGCAGCAACCCCAGCCCAACGGAGGACTTGACGGTTCCCGGAAGGAGGGTACCGGCCTCCGTGACGCCAATGTGAAGGGGATAATCGGTTTTCTGGGAGATCAGCCGGTAGGCTTCCACGGTCCGGCCCACATGGGACGCTTTGAGAGAGATCTTGATATCGCGAAAATCCAGGGCTTCCAGGATCCCCACATGGCCCAGGGCGCTCTCTACCATGGCCTCCGCCGTGGGCCCGCCGTACTTCTCCCACAGTTCGGGCTCCAGTGATCCGGCATTCACACCGACCCGGATCGGAATCCGGCGCGCCCGGGCGGCGCGTACGACCGTCTCAACCCGCTCGCGCTTGCCGATGTTGCCAGGGTTGATCCGAAGCCCGTCGACCCCGGCCTCAATCGCGGCGAGAGCCAGACGGTAGTCAAAATGAATGTCTGCCACCAGCGGGAGCTGAATGGCTTCCCGAATGCCCGCCAGTGCAGCGGCGGCCTCTCGGTCCGGAACGGCCACCCGCACAATATCGCATCCCGCCTCCTGCAACGCCACGATCTGCCGAATCGTTGCCGCCGCATCCCGGGTATCCGTATTGCACATGGACTGCACCGACACCGCCGCGCCGCCGCCCACGACGACCGAACCGAGTCGGATTTGTCGGGTTGGTTTTCGCTCGATTTTCATCAGATCACTGCGCGCCTCAACGATCCCCACCCTATTCGAAGACCCGCATCAGGTCATTGTAAAAGGCGAAGACCATCAGGGAGATGAGCAGAAACAGCCCGACCTGCTGGGCGATCTCCCGCTTGCGCATACTCAGCGGGCGTCCCATGAGTCCCTCCACGGCAAAGAACAGGATGTGGCCGCCGTCGAGAATGGGAATGGGCAGAAGATTGAGGATCCCCAGGTTAATGCTGATCAGCGCCATGAACTTAAACAGTTCGAGTATGCCGTACTGGATCTGTTGGCCAGCGAGCTGAGCGATCAGGATCGGCCCGCCGATGGTCTCAGCCGGAATCACCTGCTGAATCAGCTTGACCAGACTCACCATGATCAGTTCGGTAATCTCCCAGGTCATCGCGAGGGCTTTCACAGAAGCCCGAACCGGGTTGTAGCGCACCGAGATGGTCGGGCCCGGTTTCGGATAGAAGGAACTCTGGATCCCGATCCGACCGACGGATACCTTGTTCCCCAGGGCATCCTTGGTCTGAGCTGTCTGTGGTGTGACCGTCAGATTCAGTGTTTCTCCCTGTCGAATCAATGTCAAGGCCAAGGGATTCCCCGGGTTCTCCCCGATGACCTCCTGGAGCCTGGAGAAACTCCATATCTGCTCCCCTGCGACGGCAACGATCCGATCCCCCTTGGCGATCCCCGCTGCTTCCGCGGCTGAGTCGGACTGCACCTGGTGGACGAAAAGATCCGCGGACGCAAATCCAAGCCCCTCCAGCACCCCATCACGGTCCCCCCCGAAGCGCTGCACTTCGGCGTCATCGAGGGACATGGTAAGGGAGAGCTCCTTTTCGCCGCGCACCACATCAAACTGCAGCACACGCGCCAGCACGTCGGAGACGGTCCGCTCCAGCGCGGGAAGGCTCTCCACCTTGCGGCCATTCACCGAGGCAATCCTGTCTCCCGTCTGGAATCCGTGGCGACCTGCCGGAGACGTCGGATCGGAAATGCCCACGACGGGCGCCAGGGTATGGTGCTGGATACCGAGGTACGGCAGTTTCTCCTTTTCCCCAAAAAGGTTCTTGCCGTCGGTCATACGGGGCTGGACAGACATGGTCCGTTCTGTCCCATCCCGCAGCATCGTCAGTGACAAAGCTGCGCCGTCACTTTCGCGTATGTGGCGGGACAGCTCCTCCCACAGCCGGATTGCCCCGCCGTCCACCGCCACCACCCGATCGCCCGGTCGGATGCCCGCTTCCCACGCCGGTGAGTTCTGTTCGACCAGACCGATGGTCGTGTCCTCCGAGGGGTACCCCATCATGAACATCCCGGCAAACACGAACACGGCAAACAGGATGTTCGAGGCCGGACCGGCCGCCACGATCAGAAACCGCCTGAGCAACGACTGGTTGTTGAAAGACCGCTCCCGGTCCTCTGGTGCCAGCGGCTCCTGAGGATCCTCGCCGACCATTTTCACATAGCCGCCCAGGGGGACCGCCGAGACGCGGTACTCCGTCTCACCGACCTGCTTGGCAATCAGCTTCGGCCCGAAGCCGAGAGAAAACTTCTCCACGCCGACTTTAAAGTGCTTGGCCACGAGAAAGTGTCCCAGTTCATGCACAAAGATCAAGATGCCGAGGACAACAATGAAGGCGATAATGCTGGCAAACATAGTTGTTTTCTAAACCTCATTTGATTGAAAATGGGCCCGCCCTTGGCGGCTTGGTCGCTGCCCCACGGGCTGCCCGATGTTGTTAACACGGTAACATAAACAGAGGGAAATCACAAATTGGCGCGTCCCCGTAAGTCCGCGCAGGCAGGCGCTTTTTCGAGGGTCCAAATCGACTGTCCGAACGACCGAACGCGGCAAACGGCCGCCAGGTTGTTGTGTTCACAGCGCGCAGCAGGGACGCCCGCTCAGCGGATGAGCTGGTTGAGAGCGGCGCGCGCCTTGCGGTCCGTGCGCAACACATCGTCCACCGTCGCGTACTCTGCTGGCTCGAAGTCGCCCAGGATTTTCTCGATGAGCTCAGGAATAACCAGAAAACCAATTTGCCCGTTGAGGAAGGCCGCCACGGCCTCTTCATTGGCAGCGTTCAGCACCGTCGGCATCAGCCCCCCTTTGCGGATGGCTTCGCGGGCCAACGTCAAGCAGGGGAAATTGATCTGATCGGGTGCCGTGAAGTGAAGCGGTTCCTCTGCCGGCAGGTCGAGAACCGGCAGATCCATGGCCAGGCGTTCGGGATAGGCCAGGGCATAGGCGATGGGCAGGCGCATGTCCGGCAGCCCCATCTGCGCCAGTGTCGAGCCATCCTCGAACTCCACCATGGAATGCACGATGCTCTGCGGGTGCACGAGGACCTCAATCCGCTCCGCGGAAATGTCAAAAAGCCACCGGGCTTCAATCACTTCGAGCCCCTTGTTCATGAGGGTCGCCGAATCGATGCTGATCTTTTTCCCCATCTCCCAGCGCGGGTGCCGCAGGGCCTGCGCTGCGCTGACCCCGGCCATTTCCTCACGGGTCCGCCCGAAAAAGGGCCCGCCCGATGCGGTGAGAATCAACCGCCGGACGTGTCGGTGCTCTTCCCCCGCCAAACATTGAAAAATGGCGCTGTGTTCACTGTCTACGGGGATAATCTCCGCGCCGCTCCGCCTCGCCTCGTGCACGACAAGCCGCCCCGCCATGACCAAGGTCTCCTTGTTGGCCAGGGCAACCCGTTTCCCTGCTTCCACAGCGGCCAGCGTCGGCACGAGGCCCGCGGCCCCCACGATAGCGGAGATCACGACGGAAGCCTCCTCCATGGTGGCCACAGCGATCAACTCCTCCACGCCAGCGCCAATGCACAGCCCCGTCGCTCCCAGTGAACCTCGCAGACGATCGGCATCCGCCGTACGTCCCACAGCAACCCGCTTGGGTTGAAAACGGCAAATCTGCTCGGACAGCAACGCGATGTTTCGGTGGGCCGTCAAACCGACGAGTTCGAAGCGTTCGGGAAACCGTGCAATCACATCCAGGGCATTGACACCAACGGAGCCGGTCGAGCCCAGAATGACCACGCCTCTCTTTTCTGGGGACTTCTTCATAGCCTCTCTGTCGATGGCCGCGCCAGATCTGAAACCCGTGACGCGCTATGCGGGTTGCAGGGATCCAAGCCACACAGCATAGTAGAGGACCGGTGCTGCGAAGAGAATGCCGTCGAATCGGTCCAGGATACCCCCGTGGCCCGGGAAGAGTGTTCCCGAGTCCTTGGCGCCGGAGGCACGTTTGATCAGGGATTCGGCCAGATCCCCCACCTGCCCCGCGACCCCCAGAACCAACGCCAGGAAGGTGATCGATAAGACCGAGAGGTGTGGGAACAGAAAATAACGACAGAGCCACGCGGCCGCCAGGGTGCTTGCCAACCCGCCCACAGCCCCTTCGACGGTTTTGTTGGGACTGATCTTTTCCAAGAGTTTGTGTTTTCCGAAGGTGCGCCCCACGTAATACGCTCCGGTATCGCCGGCCCAGATCAGCAGAAAGAGGAAAAAGACCCAGGCCCGGCCGTCGCCCTGTTCACGGATCAGCACGAGATAACCGAAGAGGAAACAGACGTACATCAACCCGAGGAAGGTCACCCCCACCTCCTGGACTGCCTGCGTCAGGGCACGACCCGACAGTGTCCGCACGATGAGCGTCAGGAGAACCGCCAAGGCCAACACACGGACAATCAGGGAAAAGTCACCATAGTAGAAGCTCCGAATCAGTAACGCGCCGATGAGCAGCCCGATGAACGTCTGCACCCCGGTGTCAGCGCGTCCCACGAGATCGTAGAACTCCTTGAGCCCGAGCAGCGCAACCACTAGGACGGCCAGCGAGAACACGGGATGGGAGGCTTTGAAGACGAGCAGCAGGAATAGGGGCAGGCCAATCAGCGCCGTCAGGACTCTCTCAGAGGGCATCGTCCACCCGCTTGGTAGGCTTGAGCTGTTCGCCGATCAGACCGAATCGCCGCTCCCGCCCCTGAAAATCAAGGATGGCTTCGAGAAACTCCCGGCGCTTGAAATCGGGCCAGAAAGTGGGCGTGAAATATAGTTCCGTGTAAGCGGCCTGCCAGAGAAGAAAATTGCTGGTGCGGTGTTCCCCGCTGGTGCGAATGATCAGATCCGGATCGGGCAGACCCGCGGTATACATCCGGGCGCTCAGAAGCGCCTCGTCGACATGATCGGGGTGAAGCTTCCCATCGGCCGCGTCCCGCACAAGGGAACGGACGGCGTCGACGATTTCCGTTCGCCCGCCGTAGCTCAGGGCCAGGTTCAGCACGAGACCGCCATAGCCGGCGGTCTCCTGCTCAGCTCTGCGGAGAAGTTTCCGGGTGTTCGGCGACAGGTCCTCCGTCCGCCCGATCGTCTTGAACCGGATCCCGTGCTGATGCATGACGGGAAGCTTCTTGACAATGTACTCCCGCAGCAAAGACATGAGGGCTTGAATTTCCATCTTCGGGCGGCGCCAGTTCTCTACGGAAAAGGCGTACAGCGTCAGTACCCGAACCCCCACTTCTCGGGCACAGGCCACGACCTCATCCACCGAGTGGACCCCCTCCCGGTGACCCCGAATCCTGGGAAAGGCTCGCCGGCTTGCCCACCGCCCGTTGCCGTCCATGATAATGCCCACGTGCCGTGGAACCGCAGCGGGATCAATGCGGCCAAAGAGCTCCGGGTAGCGCGCCTGCGATTGATTCATCTCCTCTGCCACTGGAATGTCTTTTCCCATGGGACCTTCCCTTTTCGGTGAAACCTCCTTACACCGTCAATATCTCTTCTTCCTTCTTCTTGAACGCCTCATCCGCCTGTTTGACATAGGCATCCGTCAGTTTCTGGATCTCCTCCATCCCTTTGTGATACTCGTCCTCGGTGATCTCTTTGGCCTTCTCCATTTCTTTCAGGAGATCGTTTCCTTCTTTTCGCGCATGTCGGATGGCCACACGACACTCTTCGGTCATATTCTTGATCGCCTTGACGATGTCCCGGCGGCGCTCTTCGGTCAGCTCGGGAATCGTAATCCGGATGATCTTACCGTCGTTGGTCGGCGTCAGTCCAAGATCGGACGCAACGATCGCCTTTTCGATGGCTTTGAGGGCCGTCGCATCCCAGGGCTGAATCGCAATGAGACGGCTTTCCGGCACGGAAAGCGTGGCCATTTGATTGAGGCGGGTCTGTGTGCCGTAGTAGTCGACCAGGATATGATCCAAGATCCCGGTGGAAGCCCTCCCCGTCCGGACACGGCTGAATTCCTTCTTCAGATTGGCCACCGCTTTCTCCATCAGATCTTTCGCCAGCGCTTTCGCCTCGTCGATCATCGTTCGCCTCCTCGTACAATGGTCCCGACCGCTTCACCCTCGAGAACCCTCCGAATGTTTCCCTTTTCCATCATTTTGAAAACAATGACCGGCAGGCTGTTATCCATACAGAGTGAAATGGCCGTGGCGTCCATTACTTTCAGCTGTTGCTGGAGCACCTCCAGGTAGCTCAGCTCCCTCACCAGTTTTGCATCGGGATCGGTGAACGGGTCTGCCGTGTAGACGCCATCGACCTTGGTCGCCTTGAGAATGACGTCTGCGTTGATCTCCATCCCCCGCAACGCGGCGGCGGTGTCCGTGGTAAAGAAGGGGTTTCCGGTACCACCGCCGAAAATTACGACCCGTCCCTTCTCTAGGTGCCGGGTAGCCCGGCGGCGAATATAGGGCTCCGCCAGTTCTTTCATCTCCAGCGCGGACAGGACACGTGTGTCGATCCCGACGTTTTCCATCACATTCTGGAGCGCCAGGGCATTGAGCATGGTGGCCAACATCCCCATATAATCTCCCGTGGCGCGATCCATCCCCTGGGCAATACCGGAAATACCCCGGAAAATGTTGCCGCCGCCGATTACGATGGCGAGCTGCACCTTGAGTCGGTAAACAGGCAGGATTTCGTCTGCGATGTTCTGAAGGACGCCGGGGTCAATGCCGTATTCCTGCGAGCCCATGAGCGCTTCGCCGCTCAGCTTCAGCAGAACCCGCTTGTATTTCATGTCCGGCATGGCGCCGTACCTCGAGACTGCGGTGAATCAACCGGAAGGTGCTTTCAAGAGGGCAAACGCGCATAGGCTGCAGCGAAAAGCCCGTGCGTCGGACAGGCACCAAACAAACACCCAACTCAGGAGCCTTCTCTCAGACCGCACGCAACCTCCTAAGCCGCAGCCATGATGCCGCACCGTTGCGCTTCCGTCCCGGCCAGGAACTGCTGCTGGATTGCGGCTCAGGAGCCCGCCTTGAGTTGAGCCTGAATTTCTTCTGCGAAGTTCTCGGACTTCTTCTCAATCCCCTCGCCCAGCTCATACCGTGTGAACCGGCGGATCCTGATGTTTTCTCCGATGGTGGCGATGCCCCGTGTGACCAGCTGTGAGACGGACAAGTCCGTATCCTTGACGAAGGCCTGTTCCATCAGGCAGATCTCGCCGAAGAACTTCTCCATACGCCCTTCGACAATCTTGTCGATGACCTTCTCCGGTTTGCCCGATTCCAGAGCTTGTGAACGGTGCACTGCCCGCTCTCGCTCAATCAAGTCGGCTGGGACCTCCTCCCGGCTGAGGTATTGCGGGCGGGCCGCCGCAATATGCATGGCAATGTCCTTCACCATGTTTTG
>CAMYMF010000037.1:31799-41051 GCA_947259355.1 uncultured Nitrospirota bacterium
GCCTCTCGCGTTCTGGACGGCGGCAGGTCTCGATCTAGCGCCGCAGCCACTCGGCCGGCTTTCTTGGAAGCGGCCGAAAGCCCTTTCTTTCTGAGATAGTCAATGGCAGCCTCCAGGTCTCCCTGCGTTTCACCGAGGGCCTTCTTGCAATCCATGATCCCGGCTCCGGTGCGGCCGCGCAGCTCCTTGACCAGACCCGCTGAAATCGTACCCATGCTTTGCCTCCCTGATGACATCACACCCTGTTTATCGCTCGTTCCAGTCCACCCCGAAGCCTGCCTACTCCTGAACGGGGATGGAGGGCGTTTCGGTCTGATCCTCGGCGGCCACCGCCTGCGCCCCTGGGTCGTCCTCCCCTGCAGCCTCGAGCATCTCCGCCTCCACCTCCGGCATCATCTTCTCCCTAGCCTCCAGGACTGCGTTGGCAATCTTGGCCGTGAGCAGGCGCACCGACCGGATGGCGTCGTCGTTTCCGGGAATGACGTGGTCGATTTCATCGGGGTCGCAGTTGCTGTCCACGATGGCGATAATGGGGATGCCCATGATGCGGGCCTCGTGCACCGCAATCCGTTCCTTCTTGGGATCTACCACAAAGAGCGCCTTGGGAAGCCCGTTCATGTCCTTGATCCCACCGAGGTATTTCTCCAGTTTCAACCGCTCCTTCTCAAAGCGCAGCACCTCTTTTTTGTGGAAATTCTCGTAGCTGCCGTCTTCTTTCATCTTCTCGAATTTCTTCAGCTTGGCAATGCTGTTCTTGATGGTATTATAGTTCGTCAGCGTGCCGCCGAGCCAGCGCTGATTGATGAAAAACATGCCGCATCGCGTGGCCTCTTCCTCGATCGTCTCCTGGGCCTGTTTCTTGGTGCCCACGAACAAAATCGCCCCCCCATCGGCGACCATGGACTTCACAATATTGTGAATCTCTTTGATATTGCGCAAGGTCTTCTGGAGGTCCAGGATGTAAATCCCGTTGCGATCACCAAAGATGTACTTCTTCATCTTGGGGTTCCACCGATTGGTCTGATGTCCGAAATGAACCCCGGCCTCCAACAACTCTTTCATGGTGACGATTGGCATGGATACTTCCTCCCACAGGTTGGTTTCACGCCTCCGCAACCGTCGTCTCCCGCCGGGAACACCTCTAAGGCGCACCTCCCGTGGGATCGGGATGCGTGTGTAATATCGGGCGTCGCCTGGCGCCGGGTGATCCCGGTACGCCTTATCCATGGGGCTTCATGAACAGGCGTTTAGGCGAAACCCATCTCATTGATTCGAGTTGGAAACGCTAGCACAACGCCATTTTCAATGCAACAAAAAACCGGATCCCCCGCACCACAGGGTCTGTGCCGACCTGACCCCTTCAGTTTGCGGGTACGGCCGACCCTCCCCCCGTGAGGCCACCTCGCCAAATCGTGCGCCGCGAACGTGCCAGCCCGAAGGTTGCAGCGCCGTCATTCCTCTTCAAGAGGCGCATCCGACGGCTCCCGCGTCGAGGTTATGGTTTCGCCGGGGAATGCTAAATTTTTATTGACAATGTTTTGTCTATTTGATAGTTTAAATAACGTATTGATTTCATTTAACAAATGTCTGTGAAGACGTTCCATTGAACCCCCGCGCTTCCTCGGCCTTCGGGGAAGGTGCACGTCCAAACCCGAAACATATCATTACGGTGAGGAGAGAGATGAAGACAAGAGCCGGTAGGGTCACCATTTTCTCTTTGGTCTTTCTGATGGCAACGGCCTCCCTGTCACTGGTGGTGCCGTCGCAGCTGGACTCCGAGACCCGCAAGGATGCCGCCACCGTCTCCTACGAGCAGGGCAAACGGCTGCAGGAAATGGGTAAGTATGACGAGGCCATCGATTTATTCAGAAAAGCCACCAAAGAGCGCCGCAATTACGCGGACGCCTACTTTGCCATGGGGGTTAGTCATTACAAATTGAACCAAGCGGACCGGGCCATTGCGTCATTCAATGAAGTGCTCCGCATCAATCCAGCGTCCGCCGAAACACACAACAACCTGGCCGTCATCTATGCGCAGCAAGGAGATTACGACAGCGCCGCGCGACAGCTCAAAGAGACGCTGCGCCTCAATCCCGACTACCAGCAGGGCCACCTGAACCTGGCCGATCTCTATCTGGCCCAATCGATCCAGGAATACCTCAAGGTCATCCGAGCAGGCAAGGACGACCGGAGCGAAGCGCGGGTGCGGGCCAAAGTGCGCCGCCTGCTGCAGTCCGACACCCAGGATCCCGACTTTCAATACCATCTCGGCATTCTGAACAGAGTAGAAGGGAATACGGACCAGGCCATCCAGAACCTGAACAACGCCGCCTCCCTCGACCCCTCCTTCACCATTCGGGCGCGTCTCGAACTGGGTGATCTATACGAAGAAACGGGGAAACTGGACAAAGCCTTCGCAGAATACAGTGCCTTGGCCAAGATGGACCCCAACCACTTCGCAGCCGCCCATGGTGCCGGCAGGGTCAAGACCGCCATGGGGGACTACGAGAGTGCCGAGTCCTATTTGACGCGTGCCCGCGAGATCCGCCCTTCGGCTGCGGTGGACTATGAACTCGGAAAGACCCAGAAACAGCTGGGGCGTCTCGATGCCGCCGCTAAGTCGTACCGAAGATCCTTGGGGCAGCAGTCCGACCCGCAAGTGCGTTTCGCACTCGCTGAAATCTACAAAGAACAGAAGGCCTATACCAAAGCGCTCAGGGAGTTTGAAGCCATTCTGGAAACGCACCCCGACCAGCGTCGCGTCGAGCGCGCAATCCGGGATATCACGCGAATGCGATTGGCCGCCACAACGCCGGTCGCGGCGGTCGTGCCGGCTGAGCCGACCAAGGCTACGCAGACCATCGAGGATCGGCCGGAGCTGCTGCCCGCACCGCTGGCGGCGCTGGAACGGGAGGGCGACTATGCCCTGCTGGTCGACAAATCGAAACAGACCCTCCTGCTCTACCAGAATCAGAACGGACGGGTGTCACACGTGTCCACGTATGCGTGCTCCACGGGAGAGAACAGCGGTGAGAAGCTCCGTGTCGGGGACAAGAAGACCCCCGAAGGTATCTATCAGTTCACCGAGTTGAAAAGCGAGGCCGAGCTGCAGCCGGAATACGGGAAAATGGCCTTTCCCATGGACTACCCCAATCTCTTCGATGTGCGGGAGGGCAAGAACGGAAACGGCATCTGGCTTCACAGCACCAATGAGCCGCTCCGGGCCTTTCTGCCGAACAAGACGCGGGGCTGCGTGGTGGTAAGCAACGAAGACATCGTGAAGCTGGCCGAGAAGATTTCATTGTTCGAAACCCCCATTGTGGTGCACGAGAAGATCGACTATGTGACCCGCTCGGAACAGGATAACTTGCGGCGGGAGGTGCTCGGTCTGCTGGAAGGTTGGGAGCAGAGCTGGGAGGCCAAGGATGTCAGCCGTTTTATCGGCTTCTATGCGTCCGCCTTTACGAGCGGGAAAATGGATCTGCAGGCGTGGCGTAAATACAAACGAAGAATTTTCAAACGGACGAAAGAGATCGATGTGGCGTTAACCCCGTTCCACATTCTGAAACACGACCAATACGTGATTGTCTCGTTCCTTCAGGAATACCAGGCCGATCGATACTCGGACACCGGTATCAAGAGATTGTTCTTGGTCCGCGAAAACAACCAGTGGAGAATCCTAGGCGAGGAATGGCGAGCGGCCTAGATCACCCTGTAAGAAAGGTCTCCATCATGCACACGACACGGCGACAGCTGGTACACGTTTTCGTCCTGCTGACCCTTATCCTCACACCTTGGGCGGTCCAGGCCAAGAGCGAACACGAGATCTACTTCAAAGGGACGGATTACGAACTGCACGTCTTTGAGATCATCGGCGATTATCCCGGAAATACCCTGTTGATCATCGGCGGCATGCACAACGAACCGGGCGGCTATCTGTCGGCCGATCTCTATGCCGATCTCTCCCTGCGCCAGGGACGCCTCATCGTGGTGCCCCGGGCCAACTTCCCGGCCATCGTCTCCAATGACCGCAAGATTCACTCTGACATGAACCGCAAGTTTGTCAACGGCAACGGAAAGAAACATCAGAACCACAAGAAGGAGGAGTACGAAGAGGCCGTGGTGGCTATTCTGATGGAGCTGATGTCCAGAAGCGATGCGCTGCTCAACCTGCACGACGGCTCCGGTTTTTTCCGCCCCAAGTATATCGACAAGTGGAGAAACCCCCTGCGCTGGGGCCAATCCATCATCTCCGACACCGACGTCCACATTACCGCGGATGGGCGCACCCTGAATCTGAAGGACCGGATCGATCGGGTCATCGCCACCGTGAATCTGCACATTGAAGAGCCCGAGCACTACTTCTTTCACAACAATACCCGGACCTTTGACGACGATTCACCCCACAAGGAACAACGGGGGTCCGCCACCTATTACGCCCTGACGGAATACGGAATCGAATCCTATGGCGTGGAAACATCCAAGAGCATCAAATCACTGGACCTCAAGGTTGAGTACCAGTCGATGATCATTAACGCGTTCATGAATGAATACAACATTGTCCCCAAGAACCCCAAGGTATCCATCCAGGATCCCCATCTGGAATATCTGCTCGTTTCCGTCAACGGATCTTTTCCCTTCGGCGTCCCCGACAAGAAGACCCTCTACGTCAATTCCGGAGACCGCATCCGCATCGAACATATCGCCGCCAATTACGAGCGGGGGCTGCTGGCCGACATCAAGGGAGTGGGCAGCCTGAACGACATGAACAAGGAGTTCGTCGTCCGAAAACCCTCCACTATCCTCGTGAAGAAGGACAAGTTTGAAGCAGGCAAGATCTTTGTCGACATCAGAAAACCGGACAAGGTGCTTCCCGTAATGGCAGCCGGGAAAAACACACCACAGGGAGCCTCCCAGGCAACCGCGCGGGAGGGGGTGGTGCAGTTCCTGGTGCTTGTCAACAACGACTCGAGAACCATCCCCGACGGCAACACGCTGGAGATTACCCCGTCAGATATCCTGACCATCCAGGAGGTGATCCCCGTGGAGGGGAACCCGAGAGACCTGCGGGTCAACTTCGTCGGATTCGTGGGCAACAAAGCTTACAACGACGCGGAGGATCGGGGCTACCGCATCCACCCCTCCAAGCTCTGGAAGCGCCACTCCCTGGACAAGAAGGGCGGTATCTATCGCGTGGACGCAAGGCTGCAGGACAGATCGGTGGGGGAGATTTTCGTGAGAATTCTACAACCGACCGAGGCCCGCTGATGCTACGCCCCCCGACCACCGGCACCCCTCCGTCAATTTGATTGGGCCCGACAGCAAACTCATGCCGCCGGATGACTCGGGTCGGTAAGGCACCGAGGCGGCTGCGTTCAACGCTGACGCCATCCACCACCGGGCTCCTGGATCCACCAACCGGCCCTGGCGTTTTTCATCCAGCTCCGAGCAAAGATTTCCCGGATATCGGCGATCCGTTCCGGACCGAAGTTGTTCGCCTTGGCAATTTCACTATACAGGGCTTCCCGATCGCGGTTTTCCGCCTGCACGAGCCGGTTCACACTGGCCTGCTCCTTCAAACTCAGCCCGACGCTGGTGCGCACCACGAGCAGGCCATCCTTGCCGATGCCTACGTTCCCCCGGTCCATGTAAGGCTTGATCGCATCAGACCGCTGCCCAATGGACTCCTTGAGGGCACGAATGGCCGGGGTGGTCACATTGATATCCGCCTCCTGTGCATAGGCGACACCCGGGCCCATGAGAAAGGTGGCAACCCGGCGCAGCATATCTGCCTGGCTCTGCTTCTCTCCGCCTTCCTTCTGCGGCGGGGCCCCCTCCGTGCCCCAGGTCTCTTCCACGATCTTATCGGCCGCCTTTTCAACGGCCGCCGCCGGGAAGTAGATGTTGATCGTGACACAAGCAATGACCAGGACCAACAAGACCGGCAACAAGGTCATCCTCCGCAGACGTCTTCTCATCTCTGATCCTCCAATGAACGTTCCGGCTCTCAAGGTTCGGGACAAGCCCCCCTCCTCTTTGCATACACCGGTTCGACGAAAAATTCAACTCTCCGTCCGAGCGCGTTCTCCCGCCAGCGGGACGATCGGCTTCTCGACTTCTCCGGCGACGTTAGGACGCCCGGCGGCGGCTGATTATTCACGGGGGCGCGTCTCAGCCTCTCCGGCAAGCTGGACCCGCTTGAGACGCTTGACCATTTCCCGGAAGGAGATTTCCTGTGTGTAGTTGATCACATTGACCTTGGGAGGGAGCACCCCGCCCCGGACCAAGTACTCCAGATCTCCTTCCCGAACGATGCCGCGAAGGGTGAAGTTGTCGTTTCGGAGCCGACCACTGAAACCGAGCTTGGCATAGCGATATTCTTTGAACAGCCGGTAGACACCTCGACCGAAAATGGACGGCGAGGCGCCCGAGCCGAGGATGGAGATTTTCTCCAGGGCTTCGACACTGATCCGCTGGGGCACTCCTTTGCGTTCGACGGTTCCGAGGTGGGCCCGAAAGCTTTCGGGCTGTCCGTTGGAGATGACCAGGTCTCTGACGTATCCCTCGAGAATGCCAGAGATATGGCCGAATTCAAAGGTGTCCGTCAGCCGGCCTAGATCGATTTCTCGGAGCGCCACAGTGGCTTCCATGGACGCCACCGGACTGAAGACGTTATGGATCGAAATACCCTCGATGGTGGCCTCCCCACCAAAGAGCGTCAGGACGATGGCGCCGGTCGTCCGAAGCTGCCGTCCGGCAAACGTCACCGTCGGGATCGTCCCGGAAAGGGTGCCTTGGAACCGGGGCAGGCCGAGGGCCACACTCATCTTGGACAAATCGAACGCCTGAATATCGACCGACAATCCCAACCGTCTCTCCGGGTTGAACAGATCGCGGTAGACGATCTCCTTGAAGACGGCCCGCCCGCCGAAGAGGGGCAGGGCCACATCGCCTCGGAACGCCAGAACGTCCTGTTGGAGCGCAGGGAACAGCTCCACGGGGCCCGTCTCCAGCGCTTTCCAGACGAGATTGGAAAGACGCAGAGATCCGGTACGCCGGGGTACATGCACCGCAGCGGTCTTATCTGGGGCGATATCCACCGGGAGGCGCAGCTCAAACCCCGACAGCCCGATGCCTGCCGCTTCGCTTTGAAGATTCATATCCGCCACCCGGACCTCACCCCGCACACCCAGGCGTTGTCGCGTCCCCGTGACAGTCAAATCCAGATCGGTGCGGCCATTGAGGGTCAGCGTGCCAAGGAGGGGAAAGCTTTCCTGGAAGGTCTCGCGGACAAAGAACTCATAGGCGTCTCCGTTGGAGAGCTCCTCCAACCGAAGCCGTGCATCGAACACCGGGTTGCTCCGCACGTTCCACAAGGATCCGGACGCCAGAAAACGCCCGAGATTGGTGAGGCCAACACTGAGGTGAGACAGATCGAGACGATCCGCCTTTGGATGGTAGACGCCTTCAGCCTTCAGACTGAGCGGCCGCTGGGAAAAGTCGCCGTAAAAGGACCCCCAGAGCATCTCCAGATGGGAAACCCGGGTCTCCAGATCGAAGGCTGCACGTTTCACGGGCACTGAGAAATCAAACCGTCCCGACCCCTGCGCGCGAATCCCCGCAGCCACACGGGTGCCGTCCAATGACGCAACGCTGCCGTCCCGCAGCGTCACATCAAGCTCTCCCCGAACGCCTGTCACACCCTGCCGGGGGATTCGCATCGTCCACGCCCCCTGGACCGCTGCCGTCCCCTCCAAGGCGTATTCTCTGAGCGCTGAGACGGTTTTCGCGAATCGGTCCCGCAGGTTCTTCAAGTCCACCCCTCGATGCCGCGCAGTCGCCTGCACGGTGACTGTCTCCCCCAGTTGGCAATCGATATCGCCGGTGATCTGGCCCAATGTATCCGAGCGCAGCCGGTAGTTCGCCAGCGTCACCCTGTTTCCCGGCAGGTCCATCTCCACATCACCCACCAGTGCGACGCCCCGCTCTGAGAGAGAGGGCTTTCGGCCCCGGCCGATGGCGATCCGGTCCGCTCGAAACTCGGCTTCTGAGACACGCAGAGCGCCTGGAACAAATTGCAGCTGGGGGACGCGGAGTTGTGCATTCGAAAATTGGTGGCGCACTCCCCTGCCGTTCGCAAAATCGAGCGTCACCGTCTTGCCGTGCACCCGTGCCTCCTGCACAAGGCATTCGGCGGTGCGGCACGCAAAGGGAAGCTCCATCTCAAAGGGCTCCAGCAGCACGCCGGTGCTCTCGAACCGCTCGCCCGTAAGGTGCAGCTTTCCCGTGAGACGGGGCGATGCCGCACGCCCCGTGAGTGCGACACTCATCGACGCCTGCCCGGTCATCTCCAGAGCGTGAAGCCAAGGCAGACCCGATCCGACTATCCGCTCCTTTAGAAAAGAGAGCGGAAACCCCGACGTTTCCAGCTGGAGGTCCAATCCAGGATTCTTCGAGGCCACGTCGGTTACCTCCCCGTGCAGCGACCAGGGCGGATAGTTCCCCACGCGCGCTTCGAACAGTTCACAGTGGAGCCGGCCGCCCTCTTCATCCCAGTACATTGGGAAGTAGCCATCCCGTTTCTCGAAGTCGCGGGTGTAGCTTCGAATCGACTGTTGGGCGTCGAGGGTCACGGGGAGGATGAGCGTGAGACCGATGAAAAGGGTGACGAGACGTCGCATGGGTGTTCTCCAAGCCAGAGTGACCAACCGGACCGGCGGTAACATCACCAGGGTGGGGCGGTGATGGAAGCGGCGCTAACAAACGAAAGCCTGAGCGGTCTACCGTTCAGAGTGGGTGAACGGCGTGGACTGATGAGCATTCGGACTTCGGTGAGCCTCGCGGCCCTGTTGCTCCTCGTGCCGCAGGCGCTCGACGCGCAACGTGCGCGCGTGCGGGCCGGGAGCCGCGCCCTAGGGCGGCCGACCGTAGAGGTCGGCGTGCGGAGCGGGTACGACTTCGATGTGGAGGCACTCCTCGTCGGGGCGCAATTGCGATTGCCCATTGGTCCCACGGTCGAAGTCGTGCCGAGCGCCGACTATCTCCTCGTGAGCGACGCGACCGCGTGGCAGGTGAATGCCGACCTCATGGTGCGGACCGGGTTCCTGCAGCTGCTGTACGCGGGGCTCGGTGCGGCACTCACGCACCGGCCGTTCTCGATCGGCGACGTCACCGTTGTAGAGGAAACCCGTTGGGGGCTCAACCTGCTGGCCGGCGTCTCGATACCGCGGTTCCTACCGTGGCGCCTGAGGC
>CAMYMF010000038.1 GCA_947259355.1 uncultured Nitrospirota bacterium
CGGGCGCGGGGGAAAACGGCGGCGAGGTGGTTGCCGAGGGGCCTCCCGAGGCGATCATCAAGAACCCCCGTTCCCTGACGGGGCGTTACCTCAGCGGACAGCTGGGCATCCCCGTGCCCGCCCGTCGCCGCACGGCACGGCGGGGGAGCGTCACCATCATCGGCGCCACAGAGAACAATCTCAAGAAGATCGACGTCCGCTTTCCTCTGGGTCTGTTCATCTGCGTCACCGGCCTTTCGGGATCGGGCAAGAGCACCCTCGTGGTGGAAGTCCTTTATAAGGCACTGGCCCAGCGGCTCTTTCGCACGGGGATCCAGGCGGGAGCCCATGAGGATATACGAGGCCTGGAGCTTCTCGACAAGGTGATCGACGTCGACCAGTCCCCCATCGGGAGGACACCGCGGTCCAATCCGGCCACCTACACCGGCGTCTTCACCGATATTCGTAACCTCTTCGCACAGGTTCCGGACGCGCGGTTGCGGGGCTACAAGGCCGGTCGTTTCAGTTTCAACGTCAAGGGCGGGCGATGCGAAGCGTGTCAGGGCGACGGATTGATTAAGATTGAAATGCACTTCCTCCCGGACGTCTACGTGGCCTGCGATGTCTGTAAGGGGCGGCGTTACAATCGGGAGACCCTCGATATTCGCTACAAGGGCAAAAGCATCGCGGCGGTGCTCGACCTCACCGTGGCCCAGGCCCTGCGCTTCTTCGAGAACATCCCGGGGATCCAGCGCAAACTGCAGACCCTCTACGACGTGGGACTGGAGTACATCAAGTTGGGCCAGTCCGCCACCACCCTATCGGGCGGGGAAGCACAGCGAGTGAAGCTTTCCAAAGAGCTCTCCCGCAAGAGCACCGGCAAGACCCTTTACATCCTGGATGAGCCCACCACGGGCCTGCACTTCGCAGACATTCAGAAGCTGTTGGACGTTCTCAATCGTCTGGTCGATTCGGGCAATACGGTGGTCATCATCGAACACAATCTGGACGTTGTCAAGACGGCCGATTACATTATTGATCTCGGCCCCGAGGGGGGAGAGGGGGGCGGTCGAATCGTGGCCGCGGGAACACCCGAGGAGATCATGGACGTCCCGACTTCCTTCACCGGCCTCTATCTGAAGAGAACGCTGGGCGTCGGCAAAGCAGAAAAAAGCTGCCCCACCTGTTCATAGGGCACAACGTCTGCTATAATGAGGCACATTCCGCCCGCAGCCTCGGTCTTCAGGACTGGGGGTTTTGGCCACCACCAGTTGCGCCGCCGCCATCCGGCAGGGGACGCACCAACGAGCGAAATGGATCGTACAGGGGGGTCCCATGATCATCGTAATGGAAGCTGAAGCCACCGCCGAACAGCTGGAGAAGGTTCTGGAGAAGATCGAGGCACTGGGATACAAGCCCCACGTCATGTACGGTGTGGAGCGCAACGTCATCGGTGCCATCGGCGATGAGCGGCACAAGACCAAACTCCAGGTGCTCGAGACCATGGCCGGTGTGGAGTCGGTGGTCCCCATCCTGCAGCCATACAAGCTGGCGAGCCTCGAAGTGCGCAAGGAACGCACCGAGATAACCGTCGGCAATGTGAGCATCGGTCGGGACACGTTGATGATCATTGCCGGCCCCTGCTCGGTGGAGAGTGAGGACCAGGTGCTCACCGCGGCCCGGGCGGTCAAAGAGGCCGGCGCCAATGTCTTTCGCGGGGGGGCCTTCAAGCCGCGCACCTCTCCCTATTCTTTCCAGGGCATGGGAGAGGATGGTTTGAAACTTCTTGCGTCGGCACGGGACGCCACGGGCCTTCCCATCATTACGGAAGTGCTCAATCCCCGGGATCTGGATCTGGTCGCCCGGTATGCCGACATCCTTCAGATCGGCGCGCGCAACGTGCAGAATTTCTCGCTGCTCAAGGAAGTAGGCCAGACCATGAAACCGACCCTGCTGAAACGGGGGATGGCCACCACCATCAAGGAGTTCCTCATGTCGGCCGAGTATATCCTCTCCGAGGGCAATGACGCGGTCATTCTGTGCGAGCGAGGCATCCGGACCTTTGAAACGGCTACCCGCAACACCCTCGATTTGAGCTGTATCCCCGTGCTGCAGCGATTGAGCCACCTGCCCGTCGTCGTTGACCCGAGCCACGCCGTGGGCACCTGGCATTACGTGCCGGCCATGGCGAGAGCGGCCGTGGCCGCCGGCGCGGACGGTCTGATGATCGAAGTACATCCCATGCCTCCGGAGGCACTCTGTGACGGGGCCCAGTCCCTGAAACCAGAGCGCTTTGCGCAGCTGATTCAGGAGCTTGCTCCCATCGCCACCGCCGTCGGCAAGCGGATGCCCTGAGCCGACACCCCACATGGTTCACTCGCGTTTTGCCCCATAGGCATTGCCATGTCCGTCGCCCCAGTGTTATCATGAAACTGTCTGCAGCCATTCGGTGCAAACACAAGCGGGGTGAACCGAATCCCAGGGAGGTGCATATGATCCCGGAGAGAAGATCGGATGAGCGCTATGCCGTGCTCGGATTGAACATGGTGGCAGAATACGCCTGCATCCCGACGGACCCACCTGTCGTGCCGGACGTGAGTGAACTCGACGCGTTCTCCCAGGAATTCCACGCGGCGGTGGTTCACAATCTCAGTCGGGGCGGGGCCTGTGTGTCGGTGCAGCGCGCGGACGTGGGTCGGGGTCGGGAAATTGAACTCTTTCTCACCGTGAGCGATCCGTCGGGTCGTGACAAGTCAGACTACCTGACGCTGGAATTGGTGGCAAAGGCCGTCTGGGTCACCGAAGATGCCGCCGGCTACCGGGTCGGCCTGCAGTTCGTGGAAGTGCCGGAGAACTTTAATGATCTCTTCGCCCGTCTCGTCAAGCGATTGACCCAAAGACAAACGGTATCGTAGACCCGCTGGCAACGCCGGGAGTTGCCCAGCGGCCCCTTCCCCTGAATGCGGTCCCATTCCAGTACCGTATCCAGGCACACGTCCCGTCACGCCTCGTCGCTCTCCTCACCCTCGTCACGATCGTTTTCCTCGAGTTTCTCGTGCATGGCGCCCAGAGCCGCCTGGACCAATGCATTGAAGGTCCCCGGCGGAAAGGTGCCATCTGCTCGAACTTCGCCCGCGTCCAGGCCGGTGAGCAGCGCCACCGCCTCGTCCATCTGCTTCACTTCGTAGACATGGAACAGCCCCTCCTTCACGGCGTCCACCACTTCCCGGGTGAGGCAGAGGTGCTGCACGTTTTGATGGGGAATGATCACGCCGTGCGCGCCCGTGAGCGAGCGATTTCGACAGGTCTGAAAGAATCCCTCAATCTTTTCGTTGACCCCGCCGATGGGCTGCATCTCGCCGTGCTGGTTGATGGATCCCGTAATGGCGAGGTTCTGTCGAACGGGCACTCCCGCTAGACTGGAGAGAATAGCAATCAGTTCCGCGGCAGACGCGCTGTCGCCGTCCACTTCGCTGTAGGACTGCTCAAAGGCCACACTCGCGGAGAGTGACAGGGGATGCTCTTGCGCGTAACGGCCCCCCAGATAGTTGGACAGAATCATGACCCCTTTGCTGTGGGTCTTGCCGGACAGCTCCACCTCCCGCTCGATATTGATGACCCCTTTGCGCCCCAGGTAGGTCCGTGACGTGATACGGCTCGGCTTGCCGAAGCTGTAATCGCCGACGGAGTATACGACCAGACCGTTGACCTGCCCCACCTTCTCTCCCGCCACATCCAACATCAAGACCTCTTCATCAATCTCTTCCTGAATCCGCTCTTCCATCAGGTTGCTGCGATAGACCTGCTCCTGGCGCGCCTTCTCCACGTGACGGGCCGATACGATGCTCGCCCCTTCTTCGGAAGCCCAGAAGGCTGCCTCCCGGATGAGACTGGCCACTTCATTGAATTGCAGAGAGAGCCGCTCCTTGTGATCCACCATCCGGGTGATTTGATTCAGCAGCTCAATGACCCCGCCCCGGTCGAGGTGCATTAGATTCTCTTCGCGGCAGACCTTGGCCGCGAACTGGACGTACCGGGTCATTTCTTCTTCGGACCGCTGGGTCCGGGTGTTGAAGTCGGCCTTCACCTTGAACAGCTTGCCGAAGTCTTCATCGTAGAGCTGCAGCAGGGAGTAGATGTAGGAGCTGCCGATCACCACCACCTTCAAGTCCACGGGGATGGGCTCCGGTTTCAGCCCGGACACGGAGAGCACACCGTACAATTCACCCAGATCCTCGATGGCCAGCTCGTTCTTGGTGATGGTTTTTTTCAGGGCTTCCCAGGACAGGGGATGGGTCAGCAAATCCAATACATGCAGCAACAGGTAGCCGCCGCTGGCTTTCAGCAGCGCCCCGGCGCGGATCATGGTGAAATCGGTCTGCAGCGTCCCCAGTCGGGCTCGCTTTTCGATCCGGCCGACGAGATTGGGATAGGTCGGGTTGGTCTCCTCAATGACCGGTGCGCCCGCCGCTCCGGCGTGATCCACCAGGAGATTCACCCGGTAGCGGGTGTAGTGACGATCCTCATGGTTGCCCGCCTGTGTCAACAGGGCCAGTTCCGGTTGAGAGGAAGGGAGGAAGTCCCGAAAGTTCCTGAGGACATCCGCGTAGGCATCTTTCAGGTACTGAACGATTTTCGCGTGGTTCTTGTACTTGTCCTGTAGCGTTTTGAACCGCGCTTCGATGGTAAAGTTGGTGGCCTCGTGATTGAATGTCTGCAGCGTTTCCTCGGTCTCCTTGTCCAGTTCCTGGAACTTGAGCAGCAGATCCCGCAGATAATCCGAGATGACCCGTTGTCCTTCTTCAATCTTTTTCTGCTCTCCCACCGAGAGCCGCTGGGCTTCCTCCTGGCCTAACGGCTTGCCCTGCCGCATCGGTTTGAAGCTGAAACCGGTGCGGGTGCTCTTTATTTCAAACCCCAGATCCCGTCCCTTGTTTACCACCTCTTCAAAGAGGGCCTGCTTGCGCCGGTTTCCGCGCTCGATAATCTGATCGCGTTGTTCGATGTAGTCCTTGCTTTGGAAGACCTCGGGGACTTTGGCCTTCAGATAGAGCACCAACTCATTCATCTCGTGCTGGAACTCCCGGCCTTCGCCCGCCGGCAATTGAATCCCTCTCGGGCACTCGGGATGTTGAAAGTTGTGCACATAACACCAGTCGCAGGGCACGGCGCCGTCCTGTGCAAGCTGGCGCACCACCCGGCGGATGAGCGTGCTCTTCCCGGTGCCCGGGCGTCCCGAGGCATAGATGTTGTAGCCCTTCTGACGCATGCGCAGACCGAAGGAGAGCGCCTTGACCGCGCGGTCCTGTCCGATGGTGGCATCTAGAGAGGCCACATCCTCCGTGGTTTCAAACGGAAGGTGAGACAAATCGACGGAGGACCTCAGAAGCGCCGGGTCGACACGATAGGCATTGGGATTCATGGGAATCCTCCTGACCGATGGGGCCGCAGGGTCTGTGGATCCCTACAAGAATCGTTTGTCGCAGCGGTTTCGGATCGTCCTCTCAGCCCCGCCGACAAAGGCGCCCCTCAGGGCAGGCCAGGCAAAGGGTACTGCCCACAAGGTGCCCTTGGGGCGATGCCTACTTGATGGCCTTGGGATGGCACAGTTGATTCTTTTCCGAGGCGACACGGCCGCAGGTATCACAAGCGAATTTAATCGCGGCCACCTTGGGCTTGCACAGATGCCTTGCATTCGTTGACGTCAACCCACAGTGATCGCACGTGTAGCTCTTGGTGGCCATGACCGGCGTGCAGAGATGTCCCTTCTCAGAGGCCACCCGTCCGCAGGTGCTGCAGGTGTAGGCGGCCGCCTTTTTTGCTTTCGAGGCTGCAGGCTTGCTCTTCGCGCGTGTGGTCTTCTTCTTGGTGCGTGCTGCCTTCCCAGTAGCGCTTGAAGATTTCGCTTTCTTTTTCGTCTTCTCTGCCTTCTTTCTGGTTGCCCTGGCCATGATGCTCGCCTCCCTTTGCTTGAATGATGGAACATTCCGGCGCCGACCCCTGCGGCAACACCCGGATGCCCGACGGTCAAATCACGCACCCTTGGCAACCCCCGATCTCCTTCCTCGCAGCGAATGCCCCCGGGGCGCTCCAACGGTGACCAGAAGGTACCAAACCTGTCAGAGCCCGTCAAGCGACGCGAGAGGTCCGGCAGAGCCCTGCCGAGCACACACAGGCTCCCCAGAGCGATGCCGGCCCATTCCCATCGATTGTTTTTGCCTTGACTTGTGCAGCTTATGTGTGAATACTGTGGATTTTTTCGCGACAACCACTTCAGGAGCCATACCATGGGGTCTGATCATGAACGCCGTTGACTTCAAGAAAGGACAAGGTCTGCTCCCCGCCATCGTCCAGGATGCCGCCACGGGGGAGGTGCTGATGCTGGCCTACATGAATGCGGAAGCCCTGAAGCAGACCGCCGAAACGAAGCGCGCCTGTTTTTTCAGCCGATCGCGCAACCAGCTTTGGGTCAAAGGGGAAACCTCCGGACACACACAGCAGGTGAAAGAAATTCTTATCGACTGCGACGGCGACAGCATTCTTCTCAGAGTGGAGCAGGCCGGCGGTGCAGCCTGTCACACCGGATACCGAAGCTGCTTTCACCGCACCCTGCAGGGCGACCTAGCGGAAAGGGCGGGCCGGCGCGTCTTTGATCCCAAGGAGGTCTACGGTGAATAAGTTGAAGCTGGGAATCCCCAAGGGAAGTCTGGAGCGAGCCACCATTGCCCTCTTTGATAAGTCGGGCTGGCAGATTCGAACCCATGCGAGGAACTATTTTCCTTCCATCGACGACCCGGAGATCGCCTGCGCCCTGGTGCGTGCCCAGGAAATGCCCCGCTATGTTCAGGATGGAACCCTGGACGTCGGTCTAACCGGCCGGGACTGGTTGCTCGAGAACGAAGCGGATGTGAAGATAATCTGCGATCTCGTCTACTCCAAGGCCAGTCAGAAACCGGCCCGATGGGTCGTGGCCGTGGCGGGCGACTCCCCCATCCGGGCGCTCGCCGATTTGGAAGGCAAGACCGTCTCCACGGAACTGGTGCGCTATACGCGGCGCTACTTCGAGGAACGAAGTATCAAGGTGAATGTGGAATTCTCCTGGGGTGCCACCGAGGCCAAGGTCGTGGAAGGTCTCGTGGATGCCGTGGTGGAGATCACAGAAACGGAAAGCACCATCCGGGCCCACGGGCTGCGGATCATCCACGACATGCTGGAAACAAACACCCAACTGGTGGCCAATCAGGACGCTTGGCGCGATCCCTGGAAACGGGAAAAGATCGAGAACATGGCCACCCTCCTGCAGTCCGCCCTGCGGGCCGAGCGAATGGTCGGCCTGAAAATGAACGTTCCCAAGAGCAAGCTGAAGGATCTGGTGACGACGTTGCCCAGCATCACCGCCCCCACCATCTCTCCCCTCTACGAGAGCGACTGGGTCTCGGTGGAGACCGTCATCTCCGAGGAAGCCGTTCGGGAGCTCGTCCCCAAGCTGATGCGTCAGGGTGCGGAGGGGATTATTGAATATACACTGAACAAGCTGATCTGACACGATCCGGTCTGATCTGCTTCCGCCTTCCCTCCTTCGGCGTCTAAGGCACCCCCAGCGTCTGCGCCGCGCGCTGCTTGAAGAGCAGATGAAAAAGAGTCTGTGAATAGAGCTTCATCTTCCGCTTTTCCTTGTTGGTCACAGCGTATCGCCAGAAGCCGTACAGCTTGGTCAGCTTCATCAGTTGCTCGTTATAATGCTGCCAAGTATACTTTTCGCGCACCCGGGCTATGGCATTCTGTGAGATGAAGTTCCAGGTGAGCGGCCCGTCGCCGGCAGTTTCGAGAAACGCCACCAGTTGGTCCCGAATGCGATCGTAGCGCGTCGGATTGATGAGAAAACCGTTGACGCCGTGCTGGATGATCTCGGAGGGGCCGCCGAACTGGGTGGCAAACACCGGCAGCCCGCACGACATGGCTTCCAAGACGGTCAACCCGAAGGCTTCAAAGAGCGCCGGCTGGACAAAGACGCCTTTCATATCCGCCATGATCCGATAGATCTCACCCGTGTCAGCCTTGGGGAGGTGCTTGCCGATCCAACGGATCTGCCCGTCAAGACGGTATTCCTCGATGAGGTGATGGATCCGTTCGATCTGTTCTTTTTCCTCGGGATCCGCACTCTGCGAGACGTTTACCTTGCCCGCCACCACGATAAGGTTGCAGCGGCTCCGGATTTCCGGGCATTTCCCGAAACACTCCACGAGCCCCGCGACATTCTTGACCTTGTCCAGACGGGCCATGGTGAAAATGGGGATCCGCTTTGCATCCTCCAGGGTGCCGAAGATTTCTTCATCCCGGGCTTCGAAGAGCAGCCCCGTCAACCGCTGCACCCGTTCCCGGTCTCGCCGGGCCTGGTCGGTGTGCGGAAAATAGACGCTTGCATCCACGCCGGGCGAGATGACATTGAACTTGGGATGAAAGAGGTTCACGCCGCCCAGCACCTGATAGAAACCGGGCAGGCTGTAATAGAGATAAGACTCGTACTGACCCCGCACATGGGCTGTTCCGGCGATTTCCTGAAAGGTACTCGCAATAATGAAATCTGCCATGTTCATGGCGAGCAGATCCGCCGTGAATTGCAGCGAAAAGTGGTACGCAGCCTCCATGTCTTGCCAGTACAGATCGGAGAAGAGGTACTTCGATTTCTCCAGTGCATGGGCTATGTTGCACTGGATGACGCCCGTTTCCTCCGAAAGAATGGACGCCACCAAGTTGCCGTCGGAGTAGTTGCCGATGATGAGATCGGGGTTGCGTCCTAACTCCCGCGTCAGTTCTTCTTTCGCCTCATACGCGAAGCTCTCCAGGTAGGGCCAGACCCAGAAGCGGGAGATCCAGTAGTCCACCACATTCTTGTCGCCATCCCGGAAGGGCACCCGCAGAATCCAACAGTTCCGGGTGTCCTTGATTTTCTCCAGACGGACGTGAGACAGGGTGCCCTCGCTTCTCGGAATGAGCCGTGTCACTACCACGATCTTGGGCTCCACATCCAATCCCGCCAGACGCAGGCTCTCCTGCAGGTAGCTTTCCATACTTTTGACCTGATCCAGGATATAGACGACCTGACCACCCGTGTCGGGTTTGCCCAAAACGTTTTCCTGTCCGAAGAAGCCGTGGGGTGAAATCACGGCCACCTTGGAGACCATGGGAATGCGCGAGATGAAGGCCTCCAGCGAGCGGCTGTCGGGGGCTTCAAAAAGATTGAGCAGCAACTGCTGGGTCTCGAGGACGCGCGGCACACTGTCGCCCCACCCCGGCTCGAAACCGAGTGCACGCAGCCCGCTCTCCACGCGGGTCGCCTCCCAGGAATCGTCCGTCTCACTGAGCCACTCCGCCGCCCGATCGAGCTGTTCGATGAGTTTGGTATCGTCGCCGATTTTCGCGCCGTTGATCAGCAGCTGCTTGCCCCCGAGGGAGTGGATCTTGAGGAACTCAAAGAGGTCCTTGTGCCACTTTTCAGGATTTTGAAAGATACTGCTCGACAGGTGCCGATTCAGAAACTCAATCCCCTTGCCCACGTTCTTGGGATCCCGCATGTGCGGGGCATAATCGTAAAAGGGGGTGAAATCGATTTTCAGCGGAACCCCCTCGGCCCCGTTCGTCCGGAGCACGAAGTAATCTCTCAGATCCAGGAGTTCGCTGACCGAAATCTCCTGTGGTTTTCCCAGTCGGGCACGGGTGAAGGGAACCTTGTAAAACCGGTCCCTGGTAATCTGGTGTCGATGGATGATCACCACAAAGCGCTCAAACACAATTATCTCCTGGACCTTGTTGAGGAAGGCCTTCCAGGAAAACGGACCGGTGTCATCCCCGTGTGCCTGTCCCGTCCCCGGCCCTTCTCCCAGCGCCAGAAGGATGTCATTGCGCAGCAGGTATTTCTTTTGGCCGCGGATCAGCTCGAGCAGAAAGCCCTGAAAGACCTTGACGTCTTCGGATCGCATCAGATCGGTCCACTTGACGAGGCTCATGCGCTCTCCTCCAGAAATCCGTAATCTATAATCCCGTCCAGAATCCCGGCGGCATAGGCTTTGTTTGAAAAGTAGACGTTGCGGGCGCCTTTGAGATGATCGAGTTCCTCGCTGTGGTTGCCCACGACCACCGCCGGCATCTCGCCCCGAAGCATCTCCTCATCGTTGCCGGAGTCACCCGACACCAGGATGTTGGACAGGGGGATGTTCCACTTGTAGGCCAGATAGCGGATGGCCTTTCCCTTGGAGGCACGGTAGGGCAGAATATCCAGATATTGCTGGTGCGAGAAGATCATGTTGTAGCGGCACTTGTTCTCGATCAGCAGGGCGTGCAACTGGGCCAGGGTCTCCGGCATGTCCCGGTGTGTGCCGTCGACATAGTAGCTCAACTTGAACGGCCGCTGCGTATCGCCTTCCTGCAACTCGAGGAAGGCAAATCGGGCCAGCAGCTTCTCGATCTTCTCCCGGTCCCACTTGGCGGAGATGTGGCTCTCCCACCCGCGGTCCGGCGCGGACTCCGTACCGTAGTAAACCTCCGCCCCCACCGACGTGATGAGAATGTCCGGTACGGCAATACCGTGTTCCGCCAGAACTTCCACGGCCGAATCGATGGTGCGCCCCGTGGCAATGCCGAAGCCCACCTCTTCCCGGTACTGCTGCAGCGTGCCCATGAGTCCTTCCAGAGCTCGGTCGTCACCCAGCAGCGTGTTGTCAATGTCGGTAATGACGAACTTGTGCACCCGGCTGAGGCGGCGTCCGACGGCGCCCGCGCTGGGCACCTCGTCCCGGCTCGTGCTCTGTTCTGCGACGACTCTTCTGAGTTTCTTCATGTAGGTCTCGGCATGGGACTCCCAAGAGTAATGCACGCGGACCCGGTTGATGCCGTTGGTGGAGTACTTCTTCCACAGGGCCTCATCCACGAGGATCTTCTTAATGGCGCGCCGCAGCTCCCCCGGTCGGTTCACGTCCACCAGGATGCCGTTGGCACAGTTTTTCACAATGTCCTGGGGTCCACCGTCCCGTGTCGCCACGATGGGCACGCCACACGCAGCAGCCTCGAGCAACGTCAGACCGAAGGGCTCCGTCAGTGCTGGATTGACGAAAACCCCCTGTTTTCTCGCTGCGATCCGGTACAGCTCGGGCACCTCGTACTCGAAATCGTGCTGCTTGGGGATGGCCAGTTTGCCGTAGAGATCGAACTTGTCCATCAGGAGCAGAATCTCCGTCAGCACCTCCCGTTCGTTTTCCCCCATGGTGGAGATATCCTTGCGTATGCCTGCAAAAACGGCCAGGTTGGCGATGGCCTGAAGCTCCCGGTCCTCACCATAGGCCGTGATGAGCCCATCGATATTCTTGCGTTTTTCCGGACGGCTCAGGGCCAGGATGAGCGGCCGGTCGGGCTTCAGGAAGAAACGTTCCATGTTGGCTGTCACCGACACGATGGCCTGTTTGTGCACCTCGTCGAGACCCCCCAGAATGTCGTCGTAGTAGGGATGGAACCGGTCCAGATCGATCCCCGGCGGAATGACCTCATAAGGGGGCATCTCCTGGTTGGCATACATCCCATACTGCCCTTCCACTTCCTGGCGGGTGGAGGTGACAATGAGGTCCGCATTGCGCAGAATCTCCTCTTCCACACAGATGCGGTGATTGATGCGAAAGCGTTTGTTCATGCTCTCTGAGCTCATCCCTGCCTGCAGGAGGCGCTGCTCCTTGGGCCGGCCAAGGGAGTGCCCTGTGAAGACAAATGGAATGCCCAGTATGTTGGTCAACTCCAGAGCGATCTTGCCCGCGTCGGCATAATGCCCGTGTATCACATCGGGCAGCGCCTGCTCGCTCTTCAGGAAACGGAGGGTCTTGTCCACATATTCCTCCACATAGGGCCACAGGAGTTCCTTGCGATGGTAGCGGGTGCCGCCGCACTGCATACGCACAATGCGGACCTTGGGGGAGATCTCCTCGATGGGCTCCGAATAATCCGGGGAGACCCTCTTGTCCCGGATGAGGCGGGTGAAGAGATCCACCTGTCGCACGTCGTCCCGGGCGCCCAGGGCATTGGCGAGTTCCAGGACATACTTGATCTGACCGCCCGTATCGGCGTCCCGCCCCATTTCCAGGTTGTGCGCCCGAATCAGTCCGTGCAGACTGATCATTTGAATGTAGAGTCCCTTGGGTTTCATCTCCCCTCCGCATCCAGCCAACACAGAAAGGGCTCATAGAAGTCCGGCGATTCCGGGATGGCGCCCCGCTGGGCGCACAGGGCAGCGGAAAACTCGGTGGCCCGCGCCAGAATGGTTTCCGGCGCCCAGCCGTGTAATATGCCCAGAGCCAGGATGGACGCGTAGGCGTCACCCGCGCCCACCGTGTCGACCACCTCGTCCACGGCGACCCCTTCGACGGTGTACCGCTCCGGCCCATGGTAGAGATCGCTTCCTTGCTCACCCCGCGTCAAACAGAGCCACTCCAACTCATAGCGGGTCATCAGAGAGTCGATGAAGGCAGCGTCCGGGGTGGACTCGTCGAGCAGGCTTTTGCACATCTGGAGCTCGTCTTCGTTGAGTTTCACCATCTGGCACGCCTGCAGCGAACGCGTGACCACCGCCGCTGAAAAGTGTGGCGGCCGCAGATTCATGTCATAGAAGACCCGAGCGCCTCGTGTCTCCGAAAGCAGTTGATCAAGCGTTTCCCGAGAGACGGCCGTTCGCTGGGCCAGCGTACCGCAATAGAGTATCGCGGGCGCCTCCGCTGCGGCCCGGCGCACAGATGCGTCGTATGCAATATAGTCATAGGCCACATCTGTGAGAATGTCAAACTGGGGAACGCCCCGCGCGTCCACCCGAACGCGCACGGTTCCCGTTTCCCGCCGGTCGTCAATCTGCAGGGTCTCTGTACCGGGACAGCGACCGAGCGCCTCGGTGATGCGGCGCCCCCTGTCATCGCTGCCCACTCGGGTGATCAACCGGGTGGGTACCCCGAAGGCACACAGATGGGCGGCAAAATTGAAGGGCGCCCCCCCCAGACGCTCGTACGCGGGGAAAATGTCGAACAGTACTTCTCCGAAACAGAGGGCCCTTGGGGACATGGTTCAATCCGAACGAGATGCGCGAACATCTGAAAAGGTGAAGCATATCACAGCAGCATGGGAAAAACAAATCGGGGCTATTCGGCGTCACAGCCCCGGGCGGTGGTGGTGGATTTTGGCACCAAGAGATAGAGCCGGCCCCGTGACTGGAGGTGTCCCGCCAGCCGCCCGGCCTCCGGGCCGCGCCCGGCGAAAAGATCCACCCGATGGGGCCCTCGGATGGCCGCCCCCACGTCTTGGCTGACCGCAAATCCGCTGCGTCGGCCCAGCCCCGCAGCATTTCCCGCAGCATCGAATTCCGGAACGGGCAGATCATAGAAACAGACGGTTCCCGTGGGGATCACTTGCGGGTCGGTGGCCAGGGAACGATAGGGCGTCAGCCGGGTGCCCCCGGCCCCCTCGGCGCCGTGCGCCGACTCTCTGAAGAAAATGTAGCGTTCGTTTTCGTTCATAATGCGTGGCGCTTCTTCGGGGTGGTTGCGCAGATAAGTCTTAATGCGGGGAAGGTTGATCTCGTCCGGACCGAGTCTGCCCGTGTCCCGCAGGATCCGCCCCACCGAGGTGTAGGGCCGTTCGTTGCTCCCGTCGTACTGCACGTGCCGGACGCGCCCGTCGGGCATACGGATGTCCCCCGCCCCCTGAATGTGCAGCACGAAGCGCTCGATGGCGCTGTCCAGGTAGAGCAGTTCCAGTCCCCGCCCGTCCAAAGCACCCCCCTGGTCGATTTCCTCACGGCTCAGATAGGGGCGGGCCGCTTTGCCGACAACGGGGACCGCCCCCATCAGGCAGGAATGTTGCCGCCGACCCCGAAGCTCCGGTGGGCGCCGGTAAAGGGGGTAGCGGAAACGCTTCGTCGGGACCGGGCTCCCCTCCAGAAAGGGCTGGTAATAAGCCGTGAAGAGCACGGGCTCCGTCACGGCATAAAGATCAAAGCGACGGCCAATTTGGGTGCGCAGGGCCTCGGCATCTGACGCGCCGGCCAGTACCTCCAGAAAGAGCGAGAGCGTTTCCCAACGCTGCTGTCGAGAGAACGCCGCCCCTCGCCACGGACAAGGCGGTGTCGGGGTCTCGCCGGTGAAGACTTGAAGGGAATGTTGCAGGGCTGTCCGCAGGCCTTCGGAGGCGTCCGTCAGGGTGAATGGGGGCAAGGCATCTACTTTGTGAAAAGCCGGGTGAACAGCGGCCGGTAGACAGCCTGTGAGATACCAAAAAAAGGGCATGATCAGGCAAGCAAGACGACGCATCCCTCATCGGGCTCCAGGAGCCTGCATCCGTTCCCAAGCGGCTCTTGCCCGAAGACGGATCTGCTCCGGCACGGTCACACCAATCCTGTATCGTTGGCTCTTCGATTGCATCCCATTGGATCGCCTGCTCTCCCTCATCGCTCACCGGCCCCGATTCGGAACGCTCGGCAGGAAATCGGGATTGATCTCGTAGGTCTTCTTGAAGGCCATGCGGGCCGCCACGTAGTTGCCCATCTCCTGGTAGGTGTAGCCCAGGTAATAATAGGCTGCCGCGTTCTCCGGGTCCTGGGCCGTGATGCTTTTCAGAACATCCACCGCGCCCTCATAGTCCCCGCGATAATAATGCTGCAGCGCCTGTGCGAGCGTGGCATCCTGCGCCTGCACGGGACCCCCCATGAGAAGCAGCCATACCCCAAGTGTAATCATCGCGATCCGCTTCATGTTATCTCCTCCCTCAACGGGCACCGTGACGCACCGCAGCCCGGACCCCCCGGTTGCGTTTGCCCACGGCTCAGCTGCACCGAGCGATCATTGCGCGTCGGTATCCAAGCCTGCCGCCGGGCCGTGTTTTTCCAGATTCTTTCCAATTCCTGGCGCGTCGCCTTGAACTTCTCCTTGATCTCGGGCGTTGAGACCCGGGCGACCCAGGAGACGGTGGAGAGCACATAAGGGGTCAAGATCGACTCCTGCAGGATCACGCTCTTGGGCATGAAACTGGTCACCAGCATCAGGATGACCGAGACAATGAGACACCCTTTGAGAAACCCGAAGACCGCGCCTCCCAGATGATTGGCCCAGCCGAGCAGTGCTTTGCGGACAAACTTCTCCGCAAAAGTCCCCAGAAGCCGAACGGCAACGCTGGCACCCACGAAGACAAGGACATACCCCAGGACCTTGACCGTGGCGTCGTTCTGTAGATAGGACCGAAGAAACTCGGCAGGGTAGACATAGGTGGCGTTGGCGATGACAAACCCCAGGATCAGCGATCCCAGGGCAAAGACCTCTTTGACCAGCCCCCGGAAAAGACTCATGACAAAGGTCGTACCGACAATGACGATGATGGCGATGTCGAGGGCGTTCATCTGCATGGGTACCGTCGTCTCCGATAAGGACAGCCACCCGCCATGGATCATGATCGGTTCGCGCCGCCCAGCTTCTGCCCTGCCTCCTCGAATTCGGCCCGCACCTTCGTGCGGATATCGGGATCGATCAGATAGTTCAGGCCCGTCAGTGCGAGCGCCTTGGCCGCGATGCCCATGACGCGCTGCGCCTCCTCGCTCTGCACTGCGTCGCAAAAACCGGTCGTATGGGGCAGGGCTTCCCGGGCACCAATGGTCAGCTCAGGATGGATCACCGGCATCAGGCGGCTGAGGTTGCCTATGTCCGAGGAGCCGATGTAACCCGTCTCATCGTGGTCCTCCATCACCAGTCCCAGGGCCTCCACATGTTTTTCGAACAGACCGGCCAGGGTGTAATTCGGCAAAAGGCCTTCGTAGGCCGGTCCCACCGTCTCCATGTCAAAGGAACATCCCGTGGCCTGGGCCGCACCCGCTGCGCAGGCCCGCACCCGCTCGATGAGGGCCTCCATGGCCCGATGCTCCAGAGAGCGCACGGCGATGCGCGCTTCGGTGAAAGCCGGAATGATATTGGGCGCATCCCCGCCGCACGTGATGATACCATGGATGCGGGCATCCTCCGGTATTTGCTGCCGCAAGGCATTGATGGCGCTGAATGTCAGGACCATGGCATCCAGCGCATTGATTCCCAGCTCCGGCGCTGCGGCGGCATGGGAGCTCTTGCCGTGAAAGGAAACCTTCAGCTCCGTCATGGCCAGGGTTCTTTTGACTGCAGCATTGCGCACCGAGGGATGAAACATGAGAGCCGCTTCCACACCCTCAAAGGCCTTTTCCTGAATCATGCGTATCTTGCCGCCGTGCATTTCCTCCGCCGGGGTGCCCAGCACGAAAACGCGGCCGGCCCCATTGGGCAGGGCTGCCGCCAGAGCCGCACCGGCGCCGGCCGAAGCCACGGCAATCAGATTGTGCCCGCAGGCGTGCCCCAGGCCCGGCAGCGCATCGTATTCGGCGAGGAACCCAACGGAAGGCCGCTCCGGTCCCCCTTGGAAGGCCCGGAAAGCGGTCGGCAACGACCCCAGGCCGGCCGCCACCTGAAACCCTCTCTCCTTCAGAAAAGCGCCCAGGAGCCCAGCCGCTTTCCGCTCCTCATACCCCAACTCGGGATGCTCATAAATCGTGCGCGCCATGTCGACCAGCCGGGGAAAAATCCGCTCCATTTCCGCAACGACTTTTTTCTCAAGCTGTGCCATCTGTTCCATGGGATGGACTCCGTTCGAACCCCAACGGGCCTTAACGCTTCGAAGCCGTTCGCAGTGCTTTGCCCCGCCTCGACTTGGCCGTAGCAACGGCGCGGCCGCGGCTTTTCTTCTTCCGGAAGCTTTCCAGCACCTGGCGCGCGGCCTCCTGCTGGGCCTCTTTCTTGCTGCGGCCGCTTCCGGTGCCGAGCACGTCGCCCTTCACGGAGAGCTCCATCACAAAGACCCGCTGATGGTCCGGCCCGGTAGAACGGCTCAGGGTGTACTCAGGGAGGACACCGAAACGCTCCTGACACAGCTCCTGCAGGGCCGTCTTGTAATCCGAGGGATCTTTGCGTTCCAGCGCCGCCGTAATGAGGTCGCGGTAATGGGCCAGGACAACCCTGGTGGCGGCGCGCAGTCCACCGTCCAGGTAAACCCCGGCAATCAGGGCTTCCAGCGCATCGGAAAGGAGCGACATCTTCTCCCGTCCGTCCGTCCCCTCTTCTCCCTTGCCGAGGAAGAGGAATTCCCCGAGCCCTATCTTTCGCGCCACTGCGGCAAGACTGGTCACCTGAACGAGGTGGGCCCGAATCTTGGACAGCGCACCTTCGTTGAGTTCGGGGTGCCGCCGATAGAGATGATTGCCGATGATCAAACTCAGCACGGAGTCCCCCAGGAACTCGAGGCGTTCATTGTTTTCCCGCTGCAGTTCTGGGTTCTCGTTGGTGAACGATTTGTGTGTCAGGGCAATGACCAGAAGCCCCGGATCCTGAAAGGTGTGGCCGAGGCTTTCCTGGAGTCGGGAAAGCGCGCGGGTGTCCGGATTCATGGGCAGGCCCGTAGCAACAGGGCTGCATTGGTGCCCCCGAACCCCATGGAGTTGCTCAGTGCAGCCCGGACGCGCACCCGTCGGGCCTCGTTGGGCACATAGTCGAGGTCACAGGCCGGATCGGGCTCCTCATAGTTGATGGTCGGTGGGAGGATCCCTTCCTTGACGGCCATGCCCGTGAAGACGGCTTCGATGCCGCCCGCAGCCCCCAGGAGGTGGCCCGTCATGGACTTGGTGGAACTGATGGCAAGTTTTCGGGCGTGGTCCCCGAAGGTCTGCTTGATGGCCAGCGTTTCGAACTCGTCGTTAAACTTAGTCGACGTGCCGTGGGCATTGATATAGTCCACATCCTCCGGCGCCAATCCCGCGTCGTGCAGCGCCATCGTCATGCAGCGCGCCGCGCCCTCCCCTTCGGGGGCGGGCGACGTAATGTGGTAGGCATCGCCGGTGAGACCGTAGCCGACAAGCTCCGCATAGATCGGGGCACCCCGCTTGCGAGCGGCCTCCAGTTCCTCCAGCACCATCACTCCGGCCCCCTCACCGATGACAAAACCGTCGCGACCGGCATCGAAGGGCCGGCTTGCCTTCTCGGGCGCGTCATTGCGGGTGGACAGGGCTTTCATGGCGGAAAAGCCGGCCAAACCGAGCGGGCAGATTGTCGACTCGGCGCCCCCCGCAATCATGGCATCCGCGTCGCCCCGCTGGATGAGCCGAAAGGCGTCGCCGATGGCGTGGGTTCCCGTGGCGCAGGCGGTGACGGGTGCCGTGTTCGGCCCCTTCGCACCGTAACGGATGGCGATCTGGCCGGAGGCCAGATTGATGATCACCATGGGAATGAAAAAGGGTGTGACCTTCTTGGGGCCCCGCTCGAGGAGCACCCGGTGATACTTCTCGATTGCCGGCAGACCGCCGATGCCTGCGCTCACGATGACCCCCACCCGCTCCGCATTGGCCTCATGGATGAGCAGGCCCGATTCGGCCATGGCCATCTGGGTTGCGGCCAGCGCATAATGGATAAAGGTATCCATCTTCTTCTGCTCTTTCTTGTCGACATAGGGATCGGGGTCAAAACCTTTGACCTCACCGGCAATCTGTGACGGATAGTCGGCGGCGTCAAAGCGGGTAATGCGCTGCACGCCCGAGCGCCCGTTCACCAAGCCCTCCCACGTCGACTTCAGATCATTTCCCAGGGGGGTCACGGCACCCATCCCCGTAATGACAACTCGTCTCATACAACGGCCTCTTTCCAACGGGAGATCTGCCCCGCGCACGCGATCACGGGCATCTCAAACCCGGCGTGTGCGTCAGCTTCTCTCCCGTATATAATCGATGGCATGCTGAACGGTGGTAATCTTTTCCGCCTCTTCATCGGGAATCTCAATCCCGAATTCCTCTTCCAGCGCCATGACCAGCTCCACCGTGTCCAGCGAGTCCGCCCCCAGATCGTTGACAAAAGAAGCCTCGGGCTTGACGGATGCCAGATCCACGTCCAGCTGCTCTGCAATGATTTTCTTGATCTTGTCTTCCATTTCTTTCCCTCCCAGTCGTGAGATCCTGTCTGCCTGTTTGTCTCAAACGCTATGCGTGTTCCCTGCGGATGCTTTCCCGACTACATGTACATACCGCCATTGACGTGAATAACCTGTCCCGTGATATAGCCGGCCTCCTCGGACGCCAGGAACCGCACAGCCTGGGCAACGTCCGCCGCAGAGCCGAGGCGTGCCATGGGAATCTGGGCGAGAAGTTTTTCCCTGACATCGTCGGGCAGTGCCTGGGTCATGGCCGTGTCGATGAAGCCCGGTGCCACCGCATTGCAGGTGACCCCGCGGGAGGCAAGTTCCCGGGCAACGGTCTTGGTCAATCCGATGAGCCCCGCTTTGGAGGCCACGTAGTTGGCCTGCCCGGCATTGCCCATGGCACCCACGATGGAGGCGATGTTGATGATCCGGCCGCTACGCTGCTTCATCATCGGCCGTACGAGCGCCCGAATGCACAGAAAGGCCCCCTTGAGGTTGATGCTGAGGACCTGATCCCACTCGTCGTCCTTCATCCGCATGAGCAGGCCGTCCCGGGTGATACCGGCGTTGTTCACGAGGATATGGATCCGCCCAAATTCCTGAATCCCCTGCTTCACCATGGCCGCCACGGCGTCGCTGTCGGCCACATTGGCCTGCAGGGCCAGGGTCCGGACCCCGGCGCTTTGAAGCTCCGCGGCCGTCTCTTCGGCAGCCTCTCGGTTGACGTCAGACACGATGCAGTCGGCGCCGTGGGCGGCGAGTTCCTGGGCGATGGCTTTGCCGATCCCCTGGGCACCGCCGGTGATGAGTGCCACCCTTTCTTTTAGAGACATGTCAGACCTCCCGGAGGACCGGCGCCTTCTGGATGGCTTTCAAACTTTCCGTGTCCGCCATGTGCCAGACCTGTGCTTCCCGATCGATTCTGCGAATCATGTTCGACAATACCCGCCCCGGCCCGATCTCGATGAATGACACCACCCCTTCCGCCTGCATTCGGCGCACACCCGCCTCCCAACGCACGGGCGCCGTGAGTTGTCGGACCAGACCCTCCCGAATCTGCGCCGGTGTCCGGACCGTCTCGGCATCGGCATTGTTGACGAGCGGCACCGCGATTTCAGCGATGGGCAGGGCTGCGAGCACCGCTTGGAGCCGCTCGGCGGCCGGTTCCATCAGCGGTGAATGAAAGGGTCCGCTGACGGGCAACAGCACCGCTCGCTTACCACCCCGCTCGCGAACCAGGCCGATCACCGCTTCCACCGCCGCCGTCTCCCCGGAAATCACGATCTGACCCGGACAGTTGAGATTGGCCGGCACTGCGAGACCGTCCACTTCCCGGCAAATCGCTTCGAGCGCGTTCAGTTCCATGCCAAGAACGGCGGCCATGGCCCCTTGACCTTCCGGTACGGCTTCCTGCATGAAGCGCCCTCGCCGGCGCGCGAGCGGCGCCGCATGGCACAGCTCAAATCCACCGGCCGCTGTCAGCGCCGTGTACTCCCCCAGACTGTGCCCAGCCACCATCGCCGGCCGAAGTTCCGTTTCACTGCTCAACACCCGGTACGCGGCCATGCTGGCCGTGAGGATCGCGGGCTGGGTCACCTCGGTCCGGTTGAGTTCTTCCGCAGGACCTTCTTTGCATAGACGCAACAGGTTCATCCCGGTGGCGTCGGAAGCCTCTTCGTAGACAAGCCGTGCCGCCGGGAAATTCTGAACCAGGTCTTCGCCCATCCCAACACTCTGGGAGCCCTGTCCCGGAAAAACGAAGCCTACCCCGCTCATGGCGCACCTCCCGGATGCTCGCCAAAAGCTTTGGTGAGCATGGGCACTACTTCGAAGAGATCCCCCACAATGCCATAAGTGGCCACTTCAAAAATAGGAGCCTCCGGGTCTTTGTTGATGGCTACAATCACGTCGGACGATTGCATCCCAGCGAGGTGCTGCACCGCACCGGAAATACCGCAGGCGATGTAGAGCTTGGGGCAAACGGTCTTGCCCGTCTGTCCAACCTGGTGGGAATAGGGCATCCAGCCGGCATCGACGGCGCCCCGGGTCGCGCCCACGGCGCCCCCCACCGCCCGGGCCAGTGCTTCGATGACCGAAAAATTCCCGCCGCTGCCCACACCGCGCCCGCCGCTGACGATGATGTCGGCCTCGGTGATATTGACCGTCGCCTCGATCTCTTCAATGGTCTTGAGCACTTCCGAGCGCAAGGCCGCCGCACCGTTCATGGCGACCGCCATAATCTCACCCCGTCTGCCCGGATCGTTCTGCAGTTGCTTGAACACCTTGTGCCGGACCGTCGCCATCTGGGGCCGGTGATTCGGACAGAGAATGGTGGCCAGAATATTCCCGCCGAAGGCGGGCCGCGTCTGGAGAAGCTCCCGCGTCTCGGGGTTCACTTCGAGACCCGTGCAGTCCGCCGTAAGGCCGGTGCCCAGCCGTGCCGCCACCCTGGGGACGAAGGAACGTCCGATGGCCGTGGCGCCCGTGAGAACGATTTCCGGTTTGTGTTCGCGAGTCAGATCGGCCAGCACGGCAGCATAGGCATCCCCGTTGAAGTCCTTCAATACCGGGTCATCCGCTACATAGACACGGTCCGCGCCATGGGCCACCAGCTCGGAGGCTTTTTCCCCGATGTCATGGCCCAACAGCACAGCCGCAAGATGTGTGTCGAGGGCATCCGCCAGCCGGCGCCCTTCCCCCAGCAACTCCAGCACCACCGGGGCGATCTTGCCATGGCGCTGTTCGGCGAAGACCCAGATGCCGCGAAACGCGGTCAGGTCGGCTGCCGGCGTTGCGGGCTGCACCGCCTCCATCTCCAACGCCTCAAACTCACAGACCTCCACGCAAGCGCCGCACAGGGTACAGGCTTCATTGATCACCGCCAGCCCATCGATCATTTCAATGGCCCCGAAGGGGCACTCATCCACACAGACTTCGCATCCGGTGCATGCCTCTTTGCATACCAGTAAGGCCACGGTTCTGTCCTTATACGATGTTCAGTCGCCGGATCTCGGCGACCAGCCGCTCGACCTGCTCTCGGGGCTCTCCGGAAAGCAGCTCACCCTTGCGTCGAAACTCGGGGGTGAAAATCTTCCACACCTTCGTCGGCGAGCCTTTCAGCCCGAGACGCTCGGGATCGGCACCGATGGCCTCGGAAGACCAGACTGGGATTTGCAGTTTCTTGGCCCGCATCTTACCTTTCAGAGACGGCAGCCTCGGCTCGTTGATCTCCTTCACCACGGTCAGGACGGCTGGCAGCTGCGCACGTACCACATCGTATCCGTCATCCATGAGCCGCTCCACGGTAATGGCACCGTCTTCGGCCTCTTCGATTTTGCGAACGTATGCCGCAAACCCCCAGTTCAGGTTCTCCGCAATCCCCGGTCCGACCTGGGCGGTGTCGCCGTCAATGGCCTGCTTTCCGCAGAGCACCAGATCAACCCCACCGAGCTTGCGGATGGCCATGGCCAGCGTATAGGAGGTGGCCAGTGTATCGGAGCCTGCGAAGGCGCGGTCCGACACCAACACCGCCTGATCGACCCCCAGAGAAATGGCTTCCCGCAGGGCGGCCTCGGCCTGGGGCGGTCCCATGGTGAGAACGATCGCCTCACCGCCGAAGCGTTCGCGCAGGCGAATGCCCTCCTCGATGGCGTACATGTCAAAGGGGTTGATGATGCTGGGCACCCCTTCGCGAATGAGGGTGTTGGTCTCGGGATCGATCCGAACGTCCGTCACATCCGGAACCTGCTTGATGCAAACAACGATCTTCATAAGACATGCGTCAGCCGACGGCTGCGCCCTCCCGCTTGCCGGTGTACTCTTTGATCAGCTCCAGGCCGATGACATTGCGCTGAATCTGGTTGGTCCCCTCATAGATCTGAAGAATCTTCGCATCCCGCATCATCTTCTCCACGGGATATTCTCGCATATAACCGTATCCGCCCATGATCTGCACCGCGTCGGTGGTGACTTTCATGGCCGTGTCCGTGGCGAAGAGTTTGACCATGGCGGCTTCCTTGGAGATCGATTTGGGATTGCCGTCGAGATATTTGCAGCTCGCATAGAGCAGCGCGCGGGCCGCCTCCGTCTGCGTACTCATGTCCGCCAGCATGTGCTGAATGGCTTGCTGCGCGGCGATGGGTTTGCCGAACTGCACCCGGGATTTGGCGTAGGCGGCGGCCTCATCGATGGCCCCCTGAGCCAACCCCACGCCCTGGGCCGCAATGCCCGGACGGGACTTGTCCAGGGTCTTCATCGTCACGATGAACCCCATCCCTTCCCGGGCCAAAAGGTTTGCCGCGGGAATACGGCAGTCCTCGAAGATGAGCTCTCGCGTTGCGGACGCCCGGATCCCCATCTTCTTCTCTTTCTTGCCGAACTTAAATCCCGGTGTTCCCTTTTCCACGACGAAGGCTGAGGCACCCCGGGGCCCCCGGGACCGGTCTGTCATGGCAATGACCGAATAGATGTCGGCCTCCCCCCCGTTGGTGATCCATTGCTTGGTGCCGTTGAGAATATAGGTGTCGCCGTCCTTGACGGCGGTTGTCTGAATGCCGCCCGCGTCCGATCCGGCATTGGGCTCGGTCAGACCGAAGGCTGCGAGGCTCTTGCCACTGGCAATGGGCGGAAGATATTGCTGTTTTTGTTCGGTATTGCCGTAAAGCAGGATGGGATACGCGCCGAGACCGCTGGCTGCAAACGAGACGGAAACGGCGATGCACGCCCGAGAGAGCTCCTCGATGGCCAGACAGTTCTCGAGAATGCCGCCGCCGAGACCACCGTACTCCTCAGGGATGTACAGACCGAACATATCGGCCTCGGCCAGCACACGCATGATCTCCCAGGGGAACTCTTCTTTCTCGTCCAGTTCGGCCCGAACGGGCAACACCTTTTCCCGGGCAATCTGCGCCGCCAACTCCTTGATCATCTCCTGATCTTCGCTGAGAAAGTAATCCATGACCGTTTCCCCCTGCGCAGCATGACTTGACGTGGGCTCTCACGTCCCCGCGGCCTCACCTGTGCGGTTGCGCAAAGCCTGCGCTGCAACGGCGTTCCCGCCAACACGGGTGCGTTGAGCCCTCTGCGTGACAGCGGGTTCAGATGAATTGCTGCTGTACCTAACACATTTTATTATCTCAGTCAATTCCTTCCAGAATATCATCGGGTTAGCCCGGACAGCTCCCGCGCCGAAGCAGCACGAGGCCGGCGCGACGGTCACCATCGAAGCAGCGCGGACGCCCAGGTCAGCCCGCCGCCGAACGATTCGAACAGCACATGATCGCCCGGGCGTATCCGGTCGGTCCGCACGGCTTCATCCAGTGCGATCGGTATGGACGCGGCCGAGGTGTTTCCGTAGCGCTCCAGATTGACCACCACCTTTTCCATGGGCAACGCCAGCCGTTTGGCCGTCGCTGTGATGATGCGGATGTTGGCCTGGTGGGGGATCAGCAGGTCCACGTCGTCGGCCTGCAATCCATTCGCTGCAAGGGCTTCCAGAACAGCCTCCTCCAGAGTCTTGACGGCCACGCGGAACAGCTCGTTGCCCCGCATGATCAGATAATCCGCTTCGGTGCGTATCAATTCCTGGGTGATAGGATTCCTGGAGCCGTTGCGGGCCACCATGAGCATATCGGCGTACGTACCGTCGGCATGCAGGTGGGTCGACAGTATGCCCCGCACCCCTTCTTCCCCGCGCAAAACGGCCGCCCCCGCCCCGTCTCCGAACAGGACGCAGGTGTTGCGATCCGACCAATCCAGAACCTGGGAAAATTTTTCGGCCCCGATGATCAGCGCCGTCCCGACCGAGCGATTGCGCAGAAACTGATCGGCCACACCCATGGCATACAGGAATCCCGAACAGGCGGCGGAGAGATCGAAGGCCGGTTTCCCCACAATGCCCAGCCGATGGGCCACGATGCAGGCCGACGAGGGAAAGCTCATGTCGGGGGTGGCCGTCGCCAGTACGATGAGGTCGATCTCCGACGGGGCGATGCCGGCCTGGGCAACCGCCTGTTTTGCAGCCTCGGTGCCCATGTCGGAGGTACTTTCATCGTCGGCGGCGATGCGGCGCTCCCGAATGCCCGTTCGGGTCCGGATCCACTCATCCGACGTGTCCACCCGTTCGGCGAGGTCCGCGTTGGTCATCACGTGGGCAGGCAGATAGCTGCCCGTGCCGATAATCCGGCTTCTGATCCTTCCTTCAATCATTCCTTCGCCTCGACGGGCGCCGTGTTCGCGCCGCCCGATCTTTCTCCGCTGTTCAACGCCGAGTCGGCCACCCGCCCAGTCTCCCCCATGACCGCTGCGTATTCCGTCATCCCGGCGGCAATCTTGGCCGGAATCTCGTGGGCCACACATTCCGCGGCAATTCGGATCCCATTCATCAGGGCCTTGCCCGACGAGCCGCCATGGCTGATAATCACGTTGCCGTTCACACCGAGCAGGGGCGCCCCACCCACTTCCGAGTAATCAAAGCGCTTCTTGAAGCGCTGAAAGGCCGGCGCCAGAAACCAGTATCCCAGCTTGCGCCATCCGAGGGAGGCAATCTCGGCGCGCAGCACCCGGCTCATGACTGAGGCGACGCCTTCACTGATTTTCAGTGCAATGTTTCCCACAAAGCCATCGCAGACAACCACGTCCACCGTACCGTTGTACACATCCCGACCCTCCACATTGCCGACGAAGTTGATGGGCAGTGCCTTGAGAGCACGGTGGACCTCCTTGGTCAGCTCGTTGCCCAGGATGACGTTCTCGGCCACGGTGAACACCGGGATCAGCTGGAAGTGCTGGTGCACCATGCCGATGCCGGCCACGAATGTTCGGCAGGACGGTGGCGATGGCCGGACGGTCCACACCGGGAATGGTTCGCAGCACAAACTGGGCCGTGGCCATGACGGCACCGGTGTTGCCCGCGCTGAGACAGGCTTGGGCGGACCCTGCTTTGACCAGGTTCACCGCCACACGAATGGATGAGTCTTTTTTCTTCCGGAGAGCCTCCACAGGGGATTCGTCCATACGAACCACCTCGGAGGCGTGGTGGATGGTGATGCCCAGACCGGAGATATCGTGCCGCTTCAGGGCCTCTCCGACCTTGGCCTCATCACCCACCAAAATGATCTCATGGCCAAACTTTCCAGCCGCAAGGACACTCCCTTCGACCACCCGGTCCGGCGCGTAGTCCCCGCCCATGGCATCGACGGCAATTTTCAATGTCACCTCAACAGAAAGCCCGTGAATTGATCATCGACCGGTCAGCAATACCTGCGAGGAAGGTCAAACCTCTTCGACCGCAATGACCTCCCGGCCTTTGTAATGTCCGCAACTGGGACACACATAATGGGGAAGCTTGGGCTCCTGGCACTTGGGGCAACGCGACAGGCTGGCCGTCTGGACCTTGAGGTGCGTCCGCCGCTTGTCTCGCCGGGCCTTGGATATTCTTCTCTTCGGTACCGCCATAACGCTTTCTCTTACGAATCAGGATCCTTTAAAAGTTCCTTTAATTTGGCAAAACGCGTGTCCGACGCCGCGGGGACACACTCGCATGGACTTACGTTGAGATTCTGACCGCACTGCGGGCAGAGACCCCTGCAGCTCTCGCGGCAGAGCGGTTTGAGCGGCAGGCTCTCCGCCACCTGGCCGGCCACCAGCTCGTCCACGTCGATATCTGCCCCGCTGTAGGTCAGCACATCCATATCATCGGCCAAGAGCTGCACTTCCCCGTGGCCTTCAGCCTTTTCCGCAGGCCGGATTTCCACGGCAAATTCGGTATCGATGGGAAGGGAGAATTCCTCGAGACATCGGGAACACTGCAAGGTGGCCGTTGCCGCAACACGCCCCCACGCCTGCACGAACTGGTCGACTCGGCTCAACTGCAGACGGGCCACGATCGTACCAGCAAAGCGGAGGGCCGCCTCCTCCTTGAAAAAACGACTTCCCGCCTCCTCGAGCTCAAGACGCAGCCCCTCCGGCGGGATCTCATCAATCTGTACTCGCATTCCGTCACGCCCCTGCGGGGCCCGCCACAAGAGACGGCACCGCCTTGTGCGCTGCCCGCCGAAAGGGCGTATTCTGTTCCAGTCCCGCCGTCGGCCATACTGCACCACGCAGCATCCCCCCGGGCCAAGAACGTGAAAAGGTTATATATAATTGCCGCCGCACAGATTGTCAAGAAAAAGTTGGACGCCCTCGCGATAACTCTCTATGAAATAAAGGAAATCGCCGAAGCCAAGGGACGCTGAGGCCTCTGGGTCCTCTCGGCAAATCATGCACCCAAACGCCGGGCTAAATCTGCTCGATGTCCATGTGTCGGATGATTTTTCCCTCCACCATGTAGACCACCATCTCAGCAATATTGGTGGAGTGGTCAGCAATCCGTTCCAGATATTTGGAGACAAAGATGATCTTCGTGGCACGGGTGACACAGGCGGGATCTTCCATCATATAGGTCAACAGCTCCCGCAGAATCTGGCGGTTCAGATCGTCGATGGCGTCGTCGTCCTTGCAGACCGTCAACGCCAGCGCGGTGTTGTGGTTGACAAAGGCGTCCAGCGAATCCTTGAGCATCTTCTCCGCCATCTCCGCCATGCGCGGGATGTCGATGTAGGGTTTGAGCTGCGGCTCCCGGTTCAGCTCGATGGCCCGCTCGGCAATATTCACCGCCTCGTCGCCGATCCGTTCGATGTCGGTGCAGATCTTGAGGGCCGTCGTGATAAACCGCAGATCCTTGGCCGCAGGCTGGCGCAGCGCCAGAATGTGGATGGCCTCTTCATCAATTTCGACCTCCAGCCGGTTGACGGTGAGGTCCTTGGTGAGCACGTCTTCCGCCAGGGAGGACTGACGATTGCGCAGCGCCTGGATGGAGTCCCGTATCATCCCCTCGACGAGCCCGCCCATGTAGAGGAGTTTCGACTTGAGCTGCGCCAGTTCCTGATCAAACCGCTGTGAGGTATGCCCGTTCATTCCGATTTCCTTTCCGCCGGCAAAGCGTCGCGTTCCCGGCGCCTGTTTGCCTCAACCGAAACGGCCGGTGATGTAGTCTTCCGTTCTTCTCTGGGCAGGCCGGGTAAACAAAACATTGGTTTCTTCGAATTCTACCAGTTCTCCCATGTAAAAGAAACCGGTGTAGTCCGAGACCCGGGCAGCCTGCTGCATGTTGTGGGTCACGATGACAATGGTATAGTTGACCTTGAGGGCATCAATGAGCTCCTCGATCTTCAGCGTGGCCACCGGGTCCAGCGCCGAGCACGGCTCGTCCATGAGGATTACTTCCGGCTCGGGGGCAATGGCTCGCGCAATGCAGAGGCGTTGTTGCTGGCCGCCGGAGAGCGCCGTGGCGGAAACGTCGAGCTTCTCCTTGACTTCATCCCACAGGGCCGCGCGCATGAGCGCGTCTTCCACTCGCCCGTCCAGCTCGGAGCGGCCCATCTTGCCTTTGAGTTTCAGTCCATAGGCCACATTGTCATAGATGGTCATGGGAAAGGGGGTCGGCTGTTGAAATACCATGCCGACCTTCATCCGCAACTCGATGGCATCCACTGCGGGGTCGAGAATGTTCTTTCCGTCAAGGATGACCTCACCGGTGGCACGGTGTCCCTTGTAGATTTCGTACATCCGGTTGTAAGTGCGGATATGGGTCGACTTGCCGCAGCCCGAAGGTCCGATGAACGCGGTCACCCGCTTTTCCGAGATGTCCAGGGTATTGCCCTTGAGTGCCTGATGATCCCCGTAGTAGAAATCGAGGTTCCGCACGGAGATCTTGCTCAGCTCCCGCATGGTGCTCATGATGCCTTCCTCCGGCCCAGAAGCAGCCGGGCCCCCACGGTGAAAAGGAGAACACCCGCGGTGATCAGCAGCGATCCGCCCCACGCCATGGCCTGCCAATCCACATAGGGGGACATGGCATAGTTGAAAATGGTGACCGTCAGGTTTCCCATGGGCTCATTCAAGGAGCGGCTCCAGTAAGGGCTGTTCAGCGCGGTGAAGAGCAGGGGCGCCGTTTCCCCGCTGACCCGGGCCACCGCCAGCATCACCCCCGTCATGATCCCCGTGCGCGCGCCCCGAATGACAACATCCAGGGTCATCTTCCAGTAGGGGGCCCCCAGGGCCAGGGCCGCTTCCCGCAGCCGATCGGGAATGAGCTTCAGCATCTCCTCGGTGGTCCGGGTAACCACGGGAAGCATGATGATGGCCAGAGCAATGCTGCCCGCGTAGCCCGAGAAATGACCGGTGCGCAGCACGACCACGGTGTAGACAAACACACCCACCACGATGGATGGGGCACTCATGAGAATGTCGGAGCAGAATCGCACCACCGTTCCGAAGCGGTTCGCCCGCCCGAATTCGGCCAGATAAATACCGGCCAGAACGCCGATGAGTACCCCCAGTACCGTGGCCACTGCCGTCATGAGGACGGTCCCCACAATGGCGTTGGCCAGGCCGCCCCCTGCGACGCCGGGCGGCGTCGGCAGTGCCACCAGGAACGACCAGTTGATGGCTCCCGCGCCCCGGTGGATGACCACCGTGAGAATCCAGATGAGCCCGCTCAGACCGAGCAGCGAAGCCACAGCGGACAGGCCGAAAACCAGCCGGTTGACAAGGTGGCGCTGTTGCATAGATCTTAACTTCACCATGTCCCTCCCGGCCGAACAGTGACGACACGCCTCATTTCTTTCCCTCCTGCCGGGCGATGAAGCCGAGCCAGAGATGGGCCAGGCTCAACACCACGAAGGTGATCAAGAACAGAATCAGACCCAATTCCACCAGGGCACTCAGATAGAGGGGCTCCGCGGCCTCTGTGAATTCGTTGGCCAGGGTGGAGGCAATGGTATTGCTCGCCGCGAAGAGAGAACCTGACAGCCTATGGGTGTTGCCGATGACAAAAGTCACGGCCATGGTCTCTCCCAGGGCACGGCCCATGCCAAGAAAGAGGGCTCCCACCAGTCCGCGACGCCCATAGGGAATGACGATCTTTCGGGTCACTTCCCAGGTAGTGCTGCCGAGGCCGTAGGCCGACTCCTTGAGCATTCCGGGCACCAACAAGAAAATGTCCCGAGTCACTGAAGTCAGGAAAGGCAGGATCATCAATGCCAGGATAATGCCCGCCGTCAGCATGCCGATACCCATGGGCGGGCCCTGGAAAAGCGGCAGGAACCCGAGATATTTCGCCAACATGGGTTGCACATGATCGGCCATGATCGGCGCGAAGACGAAAAGGCCCCACATGCCGTAGATGATGCTCGGAATGGCAGCCAGCAACTCGATGGCTGTGCCCAGCACCGAGCGGACGGCCGGCGGTGCCATCTCCACCAGAAAGAGTGCGATGCCCAAACTCAGGGGCACCGCAAGGATCATGGCGATCGCAGTGGAGACCAGCGTCCCGACGATCGGCGCCAGCGCGCCGAAATCCTGTCGCACCGGATTCCAAGCCTGGGAGACGAGAAAACCGAGACCGAATTCCTGAATAGAGGGCTGGGCATTGCGCCACAGCTCCAGCACGATGCCCGCCATCAGCACGATCAGCACCCCCGCGAAAAGGGCCGTCACGCCCCGGAAGAGTGGATCGAGACGTCCCGCGCGAAGGGCCCACGCTCTGCTCCTCTGCAGCGGACGAATGGGAGGACGCACATAGGGTTCCGGCGCCGGCAGCCCCGTCTCAGCGTAATTAGGGCCCACCAGGCCGGAGTCGGGAAGCACCCCCGCCGGGCTCGTCTCATCAACCGGTGCGCCAAAGGGTCTGTCCACCGGACCGAATCTCCTCTGCCCACGTTCGTTCAATCAACCCCACCACGTTTTCCGGCATGGGAATATAATGGAGCGCCAGGGCCTGCGCTCGGCCGTTTCGGAAACACCACGCAAAGAATTCCAGCAGCTGCTTCGCCTCCGCGCCGTCCTGCTGTTCCCGGTGCAGCAGAATGAAGGACGCACCGGTAATGGGCCAGCTCTCCTGCCCCGGCTGATCGGTCAGCACCATATAGTATCCTGCGGCATTCGCCCAGTCGGCATGGGCCGCAGCAGCCTGGAAGCTCTCCGCCGTCGGAGCGACGAACCGAGCGTCCCTGTTCTTCAAGAGCACATGGGCCATCTTATTCTGCAGGGCATACGCATATTCAACGTATCCGATGGCACCGTCCACGCGCGCCACATAGGCAGCCACCCCCTCGTTGCCCTTGCCCCCGACGCCCACCGGCCAGTCGAGGGCTTTGCCGAAGCCGACACGATCGTGCCAAGCGGGGGAGACCTTGTCGAGATAGTTGCTGAAAATCCAGGTGGTCCCCGAGCCGTCAGAACGGTGCACCACGGTGATCGCTTTCGCCGGCAGGGCCAAGCCGGGATTGACGGCCACGATGCGCGCATCGTTCCAGACGGTGACGGTGCCCAGAAAGATATCCGCCAGCAGATCGGGCGTGAGCCTAAGGACGCCGGCCGCCACGCCCTCAATGTGCACCACGGGCACCACACCGCCGATGACCATGGGGAACTGGATCAGGCCCGCCTCTGCGAGTTCTTTCGCCTGCAGGGGGGCATCGGAGGCACCGAAATCCACCGCCTTTGCTTTAATCTGACGAATCCCACCGCCCGAACCGATGGATTGGTAATTGATGCCGACACCCGACTCCTTGTGGAATTCGTAGGCCCACTTGGCGTAGATCGGGTAGGGAAAACTGGCCCCCGCACCATTAATGGTGACTCCTTTGCTCTCGGACATGCCCTTGGGACGACCCTGATCCGTCGCCTGGCCGCCACAGGCCAGACCCAGACAGAGCAACGCCCCCACCAGCCAGCCGGTCTTTCTCATTTCACTCAGCATGGGACCTCCTTCTGTTTGATTTGTACCAGAGAAATGTTAGGGTTGTGTTAGAAAAGCCGGAGCGTGGGCAGACAACAACGGGGCTTTCTCTAGGGCCTAGCGCTGCACTCCCCGGAACTTTCATGCAAATCTTGAACCCGATTCGCATTCTTTTTTCCTTGTCCAAGGGCAACCATCCATGCCCCGCTCACGCTTGCCCGCCGTCTGAGTGCTACCGAGACTAGCATCTCTATGTTCAGGTCTTGTACGCTTTGCGTTAGAATTCTGTTAGAAGGAAGTGGTGCCAACCCTCCTTCAGAAGCGAGGGTGTTTCCGCTGCACAGGTGGCGTGAGCCCGGCGAACGGCTGTCCCAGGTAGGGGGAAGCATCGCGTGCCCCATGGGACTGCCTGTGGTATAGTTTCAACGGTTGTGGTTTCCCGGTGACGCCGGGCGTCGTGAGCGTGTGTGTTGGACAAGAGGAGGGATGCCATGAGGGGTGTGACGGCAGTCATTCTCGGGGGCGGGCAGGGGACCCGATTGTTGCCCTTGACAGAAAAGCGGGCCAAACCGGCCGTCGGGTTTGCCGGCAAGTACCGGCTCATCGACATCCCCATATCCAGTGCCATCAACGCCGGCATCACGCGGGTCTACGTGCTGACGCAGTTCATGTCGGCCAGTCTTCACCGCCACATCATGCAGACCTACCAGTTCGACACCTTCACTGACGGGTTTGTCGACATTCTGGCCGCGGCCCAGACCCCCAAGGGCTCCGACTGGTTTCAAGGAACCGCGGACGCTGTCCGGGCGACCCTGCACCACATCACCTATTATGATGCGGAGCAGATGTTGATTCTCTCCGGGGACCATCTCTATCGAATGGACTACCGCGAGTTGATCCGCTTTCACCGGGAAAACGGCTCGCAAATCACCCTCTGCGTCTATCCCGTGACCCGGGAAGAAGCGCCCCATCTGGGACTGCTCCGTGTCGACTCGACGGGCCGTGTGCAAGCGTTCACCGAAAAACCGAAAGACCCGGGTATCATCAGCCATTACCACGCGCCGGAAGCGCTCTTTCGCGAGGCCGGCCTTCGGTTTGACGCAGAGCGGTATCTCGCGTCCATGGGGATTTATGTTTTTGAGCCAGAGGTCCTCGTGGAGGCGTTGGCCGAGGCGTCCCAGACGGACTTCGGCAAGGAGGTCATCCCGGCGGCCATCGCCCGATACACGGTCATGGCCTACCCCTTTTTCGGATACTGGAAGGACATCGGGACCATCGGCTCGTTCTTCGAAGCCAACATCGCCCTGGCCCAGTCCAACCCACCTTTCAAACTCTATGAGCCTCGCTGGCCGATTTTCACCAGGACCCGCGCCCTGCCGCCGAGTCGCGTGATCCGCTCCGACATCCGGGACAGTCTCGTCGTCGAGGGCTCGGACATCACCGGCGCCGAGATCAGCGACTCCATTGTGGGGATGCGGAGCATCATCAGGGAAGGAACGGTTCTCAACGAAGTGGTCATGCTGGGTGCGGATTTCTACGAGGGGGAGACCCTTCTCACGCCCCGGGGGGGCGACATGGGGCCCATGCCGTCGCTCGGCATCGGTCGGGGCTGCCATATGGAACGCACCAT
>CAMYMF010000039.1 GCA_947259355.1 uncultured Nitrospirota bacterium
TGGAAATGAGCAATTTTTTCGATGAGCAAGGCCGCACAAGGGTTTACGACGAGGCGTACTCATTGTACGTCGAGGAAGTAAGCCCGCGGAGAACGCAGCTCATCAGGAAAAGGGCCGTTTCCAGATGTAAACCAATTAGACGACCGGCATATGGAGGAGATTCATGCGGGGGAAGCGAGAGAGAGGGGAGATATGAACGTGCCAGCAAGACCCAGAGAAACGGACGGGCTGCGGCGCAAAGACCGTTGCATGAGGGCCCTCTCCCCCGGTGCGCGCCGTTAAGGGGCGCCGCCACCGGGGGAGAGGCATTGCTGACGTCAGGATGGCAGTAATGAAATCAGCAGTGGGTCGAGCTCACATTATTTCACGTGACATTCGTTGCATTTGAGTGGAGGATTCTTCCCGGCTGCCTTCTGCTCCTTGTGGCAGCCTTGGCAATTCTTGTGCAAGGCGTCCTTGTACGAGGGGGCGTCGCCGGCCTTGGCCTGATGGCACTCGGAACACGGCTTCGGCGCCGTATCCCCGGCTTTCGCCATGTGATGACAAACGAGACAGTCCATGTTCACCCGGTCCTGATGTTTGTGGTGCTCGAACTTGACCGGCGCCATCGCTTTCTTGAACTTGTCGAGGTTGATGACCTCGGGACCATGATGGGCGAGCGCGAGGGTCGCGCCGAGTACGAGAGCCCAGAAGGTTACTGCAGCGACTACTGTCTTCTTCATGCCGAATCCTCCTTGGTGAATAAGGTGTTTAGGTCTTCCGGCGCCCCCAAGCAAACCCTTTGCATCCACCGGTCTTGAAACCCTAAGCCAGCGATTTAATTCAGTTTTCCCAAAAAAATTGCACGTTTAACTTATCTGTATGCAGCCTCTTCACCTGATAAACGGATGGTGGAGCAGGATATTCATGGGGACCGAAAAAAAAGGCCCACCACCCTGCCTTCGCGGGCCCTCAAAGAAGGGCCACGACGTTGAGCGCTGCAAGCCCGTTGCCCTGCGTGCCAAGATATTCTTCCATGATTTTGCGCGTCCCCGAACCGACTTCCCGTAACACAAAGGGCAGTGTCCCGAGGGCCTGCAGGGTGATCGTCTCCTTCAGTGGTCAGGCTGCCGGCGCGACAAGGATGAGCTCGTCTTCGAACACCGCTCGGTACGTCAGCCGTTCAGGCTCCATCATAGAGAATCTGAGCTTCCCGGGTCGGCAGGATTTTGCGGGATACACGGTCAAAGAGAAGAGAGTCCAGTGTGTTCTCCAGGTTCTTCACATGCTCGCTGACCGTGGGCTGGCTGAGACCCAGCTCCGACGCTGCATTGGTAAAACTCCGGTTTCGATAGACCGCTGTGAAAATATTGAGCTGATTGAGTTCCGTGAGCGATGGCTCACGTCTGACCCCTCTGGCGCGCCGACGCCCGCCGTGCGAGGGGAAACGATCAAAACCCTTCTGGGATCTGCCAACTATAGTCCGAAAGCCGGACCGATGGCAACCCTAAAAATAGCCGGATGCGCTGGGATCCCAACCGAACGGACAGGACGCTTTCAACGTGCGGTTAGGTGGGCTGTGTGTTGGTCGAGCGTTCGTCTGAACTGGATGGCCGAGAAAGGCACTCGAACACCCGACCCCAAGAAAAGGGCCCGGGCGCTCAATCCGGGGCTTTGATAATAACTCTCCATAGCCCGATTATCGAATTGTAAGGCGGCACCCTCCAGCGCCACCCCTGCAAAGAGGCCGCGGCTTCGGGAATACGAATAGATCTCCGCCTGAAGCCGCACGTCGGTACCTGCTCCGGTGTGGCGCCCCACGGGGCCGGCTGCAACGGAGGCGTCCGCCCCCAGGGTAAACTTTCCTTGCATCAATGCCTCAATATTCTTTCGGCTCTTGAAAACCAGGATGATATCGGTCGACTGCACCCCGATCTGCCAGCCGATGCTGCCGCCGGTGAGTATCACAAAAGCAGGGCTGCTCCAGGAACCGGTCTCGTTCCGCACCGAAAGCACCCCGCGACCATGGCGCGCCCCGATGATGAAACCCGCCTTGATCACACCGGGAATCACAGCAATGCCCTGGGCGTTGTTCAGCAAAGACGGCGGAATGAGGTCTTCCGGAATCGCCATGATTTCGCTGAGCACTTCGGTGGCGTTCTTCACCCGTTCGTCGATTTTGTCCGTCACTGCAACTGTCTCGACGACACTAAGCAGAAACACAAGAATCACCGTCAGGAGCTGTAAACCGGAACGTTTCATCGCTTCCCCCCTTCTTACAATAAAGGCTCGATCGCACGCTTTGCAGAAAACGGAACCGCCTGCTATATCTCTAGATCGGTTTGGCCAGCCTGTCAAGCGGATAGGGACGCGGAAGCGATCTGTTGAACAACCGCGAAGACTCCGCTATGAGACATCTTCGGAGATGTGAACCTCAGGAAGGAGGGTCGGTGCGGTCGGGGTCGATCGGGGCGGGGCGTGCGGATCCCAGCCACAGTGCGGGCAGCATGGCCTGTGCCGGTCTCGCGCCCTGTTCATTTCCTCGGCAAAGCCCGACGCCAGAATACCGGTGGGCAGGGCCACCGTTCCGATGCCGAGGATGGCAATGATCGCGCCCAACACTTTACCCGCGGCGGTCATGGGATAGACATCGCCGTAACCGACGGTCGTCAGGGTGGCCACACCCCACCACATGGCGGCGGGAATGCTCGAGAAGGCTCCTGGCTGGCGCTCATGTTCCACGTGGTACATGAGACTCGATGCAATGACGAGCAGAACCAGAACCACGAAGACATTGATAATTAGCTCCTCTTTTCTCGCGCGAAGCACATTCCCGAAGGTTTTGAAAGACCGGGAGTAACGGCCGATCTTCAAAAGGCGGACGAGCCTGAAAAGGCGGGCTGCGCGCAGAAAGCGACTGTCAAAGTCGAGAAAAATGAGGAAGAATGGTGCCACGGCCAGCACATCGATCACAGCCATGGGTGTCAGCATATATTTCACCCGTCCCCAAAAGGGGGATCGAAAGCGTGGATCCACCGTGCAGGCCCAGACCCGAAGCAGATATTCAACGGAGAATATGGCAATGGAAATGACGTCAAAATAATGAAAGAAATGGTGGTAGCGCAGCTTGAGCGCAGCCACCGTCTCCAGGATGACGACCACCACATTCAGCACAATCAATGTGATGAGGAACAGATCCACCGAGCGGCTGACGACATCCCCGTGGGCGGCCTTTTCCAAAATCCGGTACGTCCGTTTTCTTGCCTGCTCCAGCACCGTCGGTTACCCTTCACGAGAGGACGACTCCGGCCGTCCCTTTTGTTGAATTGGGATAGGTTTTGTGCGTGTCAGCGTGATCTTTATCGGCCAAAGCGCGGTCAGCCTTGAGGCGGATCGTTGTCGACGGGACTGCAAAACGGCCCGGTGGGGGATCCGCCGGTATCCCACTCAGAAGCCACGAAGGCCGTGAAAGGCCAATTTATCTCTTTTTCGTATTTCTTCCCCCAAAGCCTTGACAAGACGGGAACTTGTGGTACGGTTGGGCTGCTTTTTTTCTTATAGAATAGAGATAGATACCATTCCAACCGGTGTGACACTTCATATTCCTGGGGGAGAGGCAATTGAATGCCGAGAGGAATAGAAATGACCCCCGTTAGAGCGGACTGCCTGTCAGGGCGTACACTTACCCGCAAATCCGCGGAAGTTCCCAACGCATCAGCCGCCCCAATGACCTGGCTTCAGGTTTTTAAATATCCGGCAGCACCAAGAGGAGCGCTTCACACCCACCAAAACCTTATTCAAAAGGGGAAGGCCTATGGATATTTCAAGACGTAACTTTCTCAAGGTCTCCGGAGGGGCCGTTGCGGCAAGTACCGTCGGACTTGAACTGACGGCCCCCCAGGAGGCCGCGGCCCGGGAGCTGCCCATCGCGGGGGCCAAGACGACCACCACCATCTGCCCCTATTGCGCGGTGGGCTGCGGCATCGTCGTTCATACCAAGGACGGCAAAATCATCAACACCGAAGGCGATTCGGACCACCCCATCAATGAGGGAACCCTCTGCTCCAAGGGCGCAGCCCTTTACCAGATGGTCAACAATCCGATGCGGCTGACCAAACCGCGCTACCGCAAACCCGGGGGCACGGCTTGGGAAGAGGTGGAATGGGACTGGGCCCTCGATGAAATCGCCAAACGGATCAAGGAGGCTCGGGACAAAACCTTTGTGCGCTTCAACGCCAAAGGCCAGCAGGTCAACCGGACCGACGGGCTGGCCCACGTGGGAAGCGCCGCGTTGGACAACGAGGAGTGCTACCTGCTGCAGAAGTGGCTCCGCTCCCTCGGCCTGATCTATATCGAACATCAGGCACGGATATGACACTCCGCGACTGTTGCGGCTCTGGCAGAGTCGTTTGGACGCGGTGCAATGACGAATCACTGGATCGACATCCGAAACGCCGATGTCATCCTGGTTATGGGTAGCAATGCAGCGGAGAACCACCCCATTAGTTTCAAGTGGGTCATGGATGCGAAGAGCCGCGGGGCCAAGCTTCTGAGCGTTGATCCCCGGTTTACACGGACTTCGGCCAAGGCTGACGTCTATGCCCCCATCCGCTCGGGCGCCGATATTGCCTTTCTCAGTGGCATGATGCACTACCTCATCGAAAACAAGCTCTACGATGACTTCTACATCAAGCACTATACGAACGCGCCCTTCCTGGTCAATGAGAACTTCAAAATGCCGGGCGATCTGGACGGCATCTTCTCGGGCTACAACCCGGCGAAGCGCAAATACGACAAGAAGGCCTGGGCGTTTCAGACCGACATGGACGGGGTCGTTAAGAAAGACATGAGCCTGAGCCACCCCATGTCGGTCTTTCAGCTCCTGAAAAAACATGTGGCGCGTTATACGCCGGAAATGGTCGCGAGCATTACCGGCACGCCCCAGGACAAGCTGATGGAGATCTACAAGATATACACCTCCACGGGCACACCCGATCGGGCGGGCACCATCATGTACGCCATGGGATGGACCCAGCACACCGTCGGGACCCAGATCATCCGGAACATGGCCATGATACAGCTCATGCTCGGCAACATGGGCATTTCCGGAGGCGGCGTCAACGCGCTGAGGGGGGAGAGCAACGTCCAGGGATCGACGGACCATTGCCTGCTCTTCCACATCCTGCCGGGGTACCTGAAAACGCCCCGAGCTTCCAATGTCTCCCTGGCGGCCTACAACGAACGGTGGACGCCCAAGACCAACGAGCCCAACAGCGCCAACTGGTGGGGCAACTATCCCAAGTACTCGGTGAGCCTCCTCAAGGCCCACTATGGGGCCGCCGCCACGGCCGACAACGAGTTCGGCTACCAGTGGCTCCCCAAGCTCGACGACGGGCAGAATGCCTCCTGGATTCAGCTCTTCCACGAGATGTTCCAGGGGAAATTCAAGGGCTTTTTCGCCTGGGGTCAGAACCCGGCCTGTTCCGGTACCAATGCGGGCAAGGTCCGCGCCGCCATGGGGAAGCTTGACTGGATGGTCAATGTGAACCTCTTCGACAACGAGACCGGCTCCTTCTGGAAGGGCCCCGGGATGAATCCCGGCGATATCCAGACGGAAGTCTTCCAGCTTCCGGCGGCGGCCTCGGTGGAGAAGGAGGGAAGCATTACCAATTCGGGCCGCTGGGCGCAGTGGCGTTACAAAGCCGCGGAGCCCATGGGCGAGTCCAAGCCCGACTCCGAAATCATGAACGAGCTCTTCTTCCGCGTGAAGAAGCTCTATGAAAAAGAAGGCGGCGCCTACCCCGATCCCGTGGTCAAGCTCGACTGGAACTACGGTTACAAGGGGCCCGACGGCAAGATCAAGGAGCTCGACATCCACGCCGTCGCCAAGGAGATCAACGGCTACTTCCTGGAAGACCGGGAGATCAAGGGAAGACTCTACAAGAAGGGAACCCTGGTACCGAGCTTCGGCTTTCTCCAGGCCGACGGGTCCACCTCGTCGGGCAACTGGCTCTACGCCGCGTCCTACACGGAGAAGGGGAACATGATGGCCCGCCGTTCCAAGGAGGACCCCACGGGTCTCGGCCTCTACCCCGAATGGTCGTGGTGCTGGCCGGTGAACCGGCGGATCATCTACAACCGCGCGTCGGTGGACGAAAACGGCAGGCCGAGGAATCCCAAGCGGCCGGTCATTTACTGGAGCGGAAAGAAGTGGGTCGGGGACGTGCCCGACGGCGGGTGGCCGCCGCTGGCGAACCAGGCAAAGACCAAGCTGGCCTTCATCATGAAGCCCCACGGCGTGGCCCATATTTTCGGTCCCGGTCGGGCCGACGGGCCGTTCCCGGAGCACTACGAACCGCTGGAGTGCCCCATTCAGGAGAACCCGATGAGTAAGAACCACCGGGTGAACCCCGCCACGAAGCTCTTCTTCGAAGCGGAAGGCGGCAAGCAGACCCCGAAAGAGGGCGGCGGTTTCAAAGAGGACGTCTTTGCCACCTGCGATATCCGCTATCCCTTTGTGGCGACCACCTACCGGGTGACGGAACACTGGCAAACGGGGGTCATGACCCGGCACCAGCCCTGGCAGCTGGAGATGATGCCACAGAACTTCTGTGAGCTGAGCCTGGAGCTGGGCAAGGAGAAGGGGATCAAGAGCGGCGACACCGTGAAGGTCAGCTCCGCCCGTGGCGAGGTCACTGCCATCGCCATCGTCTCGTCCCGTTTCAAGCCGTTCAAGGTGCTCAACACGACGGTCCACCAGGTGGGGCTCCCCTGGTGCTTCGGCTGGCAGTTCCCCGAGGATGGCAGCGGGTTCGACAGCTCCAACCTGCTGACCCCCACCGTGGGGGACGCCAATACCATGATTCCTGAAACCAAGGCCTTCATGGTCAACGTGGAAAAGGCGTGAGGGAGGTGATGACATGACGACTCAAGTATATGCGCAAGGCAGAACCAGAAATCAGGCCGGACGCAAGGGTCTTCTCGTCACGCCCGAACGCTGCACGGCGTGCCGGGGGTGCCAGACCGCGTGCAAGGAGTGGAACCACCTGCTTGCGGAGAAGACCGTCAATTGGGGAACCTATGAAAACCCCCCCGATCTGACGTCCAACCTCTACAACAAGATCCGTTTCGTGGAAGTCACGGGCAACAAAGATATCGACTGGCTCTTCATCAGTCGACGATGCGTGCACTGCGGCGACGCGGGGTGCATGGAGATCTGTCCCTCTCCGGGGGCGCTCTACCGGACCCGGGAGGGCATTGTCGCCTACGACCGGGACAAGTGCATCGGCTGCAAACTTTGCCAGGCGGGCTGTCCTTTTGACATCCCGCGCTACGATGCGGACGACCGCGTCACCAAGTGCCATCTCTGTGACGACCGGGTTCCCCATGGTTTGGAGCCGGCCTGCTCCAAGGTCTGTCCGACCGATGCGATCCGTTACGGCGATTGGCAAAGCCTGATCGCGCAGGCGAAAGAGGAGGGATACCAGACCGTCTACGGCGAGAAGGACCTGGCTGGACTGGGAATCCTCTACGCCTTCAAAGAGAAACCCGAGTACTACGGCTTCGACTCGACGCCGGGGATCCCGGCCAGCGTTGCCTTCTGGAAGGGCGTGCTCAAACCACTCAGTCTTCTCGGTCTGGGTGCTTCCGTCGGCGCGGCCCTGGTCCACTATGTCACCATCGGCCCCAAGGAGGACGAGGAGAGCGAAGGAGGTGCGGCATGATGAAAATGGTGCAGAAAGCAACACCGTGGGAGCGGTTCAACCACTGGGTCCTGCTCCTGAGCTTCTTCGTGCTGACGTTGACGGGTCTCGGATTCCTCTACAATTCTCTCAGCTGGATCAACACGGCTTTCGGCGGTGTGCATCTGGCCCGGGGGATCCACAACTGGGCGGGCATCATCTTCGCGGCCTCCCTGGTGCTGACCATGGCGAACTATCTCGGCGAATCGCTGAAGTTCGGTTCCGATGATTTCGCTTGGCTCGGCCAGCTCGGGGGGTATCTCTCCGGCAGGGAAGCCCCGCCTCAGGGGAAGTTGAACGCCGGCCAGAAGCTCTTCTACCTCCTGGTGCTTGTGGCGGGTCTGGTGATTTGTGCATCGGGCCTGATCCTCTGGATGGGTGCCGCGCAGGGGACCATGCAGCTGGTACATCTGCTGCACAATCTTGCGTTTCTGATATTGGTCATCGTGGTGCCCTTTCACGTCTACGCGGCCACGGCCCTCAATCCGGGCACTTTCCGGATCATGACACGGGGCACGGTGCCCCTCAAATGGGCGAAGAAGCACCATCCGAAATGGGTCAAGGAGTTGGGACTGGAATAAGGCATAGCTGATCAACCCGGAGAGGGGAGCGCCCCTCCCCTCTCCGAAATGGACACCGTCAAACCGGCATCGGTACGACCCTTTTCAGGGGAGAGGCTTTCATGCTCAGACGCGCCCTTCTTCTCGTGTCATTCCTGCTGCTATCCCTGGCCGCCGCCGCCGAGGATCGGCGATACGACGTCCCCATCGGCAATGCCCCCCAGAGAGGCCCGGCCGATGCCCCGGTCACGATTATCGAGTTCATCGATTTTCAATGACCCCACTGTGTGGCGGCCGGTCCGGCCGTGCGAAGAATCCTCGAGGAACACAGCCAGGAGGTGCGTCTCGTTCTGAAGAACTACCCCTACAGGTACCGGGACTTCGCGCGCATCGCAGCCCAGGCGGCCCTGGCGGCCGGCGATCAGGAAAAGTACTGGGAGATGCATGACATCCTGCTGGAACGCTCCCCCATGCTCGACCGGGCCAGCCTCGTCAAGTATGCCGGGGATCTGGGTCTTGATCTGGACCGCTTTGAAAAAGATCTCGACAGCCCCAAACACCAAGATCTGATCGATGGGGATATCAAACTGGCCGAGTCGTTGGACATCTACAACACACCGACCTTCTTCATCAACGGCCGAAAGGTGGTGGGAAACGCCCCCTATGAATACCTCAAGAAGGTCGTCCAAGAGGAGCTGAAGAATGCCGGCAGCCCGAAAGCACTTCCCTGCGGTGAGTGTCATCTCCATGCTCCTGTTTCTGATGCTGGCGGGATGCGGGCAGCGCGGTGAGCTGCAGGCAACCGGCCCGGTTCCCATTCCGAAGGAAAACCCTCAGACACCGGAAAAGATTGAACTGGGCAGAATTCTCTTCTTCGACCGGCGGCTCTCGGGCGACGGGACCATGAGCTGCGCGACCTGCCACGTGCCTGAGATGGGATTCTCCGACAACCAGGCCCTCTCCCTGGCCTATCCCACCACCAAGAGCTGGCGCAACACGCAAACCTTGGTCAACATCGCCTTTGCCAAGGCCCTCTTTCACGACGGGCGGGTCAGCTCCCTGGAGGAGCAGGCGGGACACCCCGTGCTCTCGCCCTTCGAGATGAACCGCAACCTCGACTACGTGGAGGAGGTGCTCCGTTCGGTGCCGGAGTATGTGAGTCTCTTTCGCAAAACATTCGGCAACGACGATATTAGCAAGGAGCAGATGGCCCTGGCACTGGCCGCCTTCCAGCGGACGCTTGTGTCGCGCAACGCACCGCTCGACAAATTCCTCAATGGCGACAAAGGGGCCCTGTCCGCCGATGCGCAGAAAGGGCTCGCGATCTTCCAGGGCAAGGGCCGCTGCATCGAGTGCCACCATGGAGTCAATCTCTCCGACAACCGCTTTTATGCACTCAACGTTCCGGAGAACCCTAGATTCGTCGACGATCCCCGGGTGGCTGCCACACGGCGTTTCGTGGCAAAGATCAACGGGTACAAGAAGTTCAAGACCCTTGATGTCGATCCCGGCCGCTACCTCGTCACCAAAGACAAGAAGGACTGGCGGGCCTTTCGCACGCCCACCCTGCGGGACATCGCCCGACATGGGCCGTACATGCACAACGGGATCTATGCAACCCTGGAAGAGGTGATTGATTTCTTCGACCGGGGCGGGGGCGAGAAGAACGGCGTGCTGCAACCACTCGGCCTGAGCCCGGAAGAGAAGCGACAGCTGAAAGCGTTCATGACCGACGCCCTGACGGGGGATGAGATCATCGTCCGCATGCCGAAGCTGCCCTGAGGCCGGGCAGAGTATCCGGTCCCTCACGACGATTGCTCATGCAATATTCGGGCTACTCCCTTTCAATGCGATAGATGAGATCCCCACCACTTTCGAAGCCGTATTCCGTCTGCACCAACCATTTGCTGCTGATTTGGTAACGCAGCCGGAAGGTGCTCACCGGATCAAAGAGGCCGATGCCGTAACTCACATAGAGTCGGGGCGAAAGATACTTCCCGATGAAGACAGTCGCTTCGTCCGCAGCGCTTCCGCCCTCGATCTCAATCTCTTCAATGCCGAACATGCTGCCGACCTGCTCCGCCAGCAAACCGCCGCCGGTGAGGCCGAGAGAAAGGGCCGCGTCGTAGAGCATCTCTCCCTCGGCGCCGGTGGCCTGCTCCGAGGGACGTCCCAGCACGAGATACGAGAGGGCATCGGTCTGGTCCAGAGAGGGTGACGAAAAAAGCTCCATCCGGGGCTCCCGCAGCGTGCCGCGCACATCGACCCCCGTCATCAGCGCTCCCGTGCGCCGCACGGCCCGGACATCGAGTCCGGGATCGTCAATGGGCCCGCCCGTAAAGAGGAGCCGTCCCCGCTCGATCTCGAGGTTCTGTCCGTAGGCTCTATACTTGCCGTCGAGGACCTGAAGCTCCCCCTGGCCGGTGGTCAGTTTCTCCGGCGTGTCCACGGCAGTGACACTGCCGGTGATCTGGCCGGTGAGACCAAAACCACTGAAGGCCACGTCATCGCCCAGGCTCAACTGGACGCGGGTGACGATCCGCCGTCCGGGGGCCGCTGCATCGTCGGTCTCCTCGGTCACAATGATCACATCCCGGGACCGGGGGACACCGCCTGAGAGCTCCAACGGCTCGATGCGAGCGGAAGGCACATGGACTTTGCCCGATACGTCGATCCCTTCGCGCTCGAAACGCAGCCGCAGATCGGGCGAGGCTAGCACCCGGGCCTCCGGAAGGTTTACAATCTCAACCTCTTCGCCATGCACCACCAGCGTCCCCGGAAAACCCGCCTCAGGTGCCAGGTCCACCTCACCGCTCAGGGCCATTTGACCGCTACCGGAGGTGGCCTGTCCTGTGATCGTGATGAATGTCTCCCCCCGACTGGCCGCCTCCAGCCGGACCCCTTGGAGTCGAATTCCGAGCACCGGTACGGCAGCCTGCCCGTCGGCGAGGCTGAGGGTGCCCCGCACAGTCGGCTGCCGGAGAGATCCCGAAAAGACCAGATCCGATCGCACCGCCCCCTGCACATCGCTCAGCTCGGGAAGAAATGCGGGCACCCACCCCAGCTGCAACATCTCGCCACGGAGGGAACCGCTGAGCCTCCTTTTTTCGGCGCTCAGATCGAGCGGCGTGAAGGGCGCGATTCGGAGTGCGCCGTCCACGCCCCCGCCCTCCGCCAGAGCGAGTGTGAGTTCCGCTGTCAGGTCCGCCTCGTCCGTTCGAAGGGTCAGAGCTCCGGCATCGAATCGCAGGACCAGCGGTGCCTCAAAGCCCGCCGCGTAGGTCAGTCTGCCCCCGTCGGTCCTCAGGACCGCCGTTCCCTGAAGCACCCTATCCGCGCTGAGTGTTGCATCGGCCTCACCATCCAGAGTGCCGTCGATCTCCAGGGTCGGGGGGAGTCCGTGCTGGAAAACCGCCAGGGGCAGACGGGTCAGCATCAGCCGGGCCCGGCCCTGGGCATCGCGACGCCGGTCGACCTGGAGGCAAATCTTCGACGGGTCGTTTTCCCAACAGAGCTCCTCCGTCCCAACGGCATCCCGCGCCACCGTCACGCCGCCCGGCTCGGCCAGTTCCCAGACGCCCAGGCGGATGGCGGCGAGACGCACGTCCTCAACCATCCCCACCCATCGGCCTTTGCCGTATCCTCCGGACAGGACCATGTCCAGCGCCGCCTCGTCGGACACGGCATGGAGGGCCAGTTGGTGGGCTGAAACGGTGCCGGTTCCGTTCAGACGAAGTCGCTCAACGGTACGCCCCGCCAGCACGAGCGCGCCGCCGTTCACTTGCAGCCGTGATGCCCCCTCTGCCGTGAGGTCCAGATCCAAGTCGGCCTTCAGGGTGCCCGCGTGAGCATCCTGCACAGCCATCCCGGTCCCCCGCAGGGCTGCCGTGATACGGGGCCCCTGGCGCGCACCCGTCACGGTCCCAGTCCCGCGCAAGCGCCCCTGTCCGCCCGGCAGGAGATCGGCCAAATCTCCGGCGTCGATCTCCCAGGCCAGGTCCCAGTGATCTTTCAGGGAGCCCGATGCCTTGAGTACAGCCGATCCGGATCGTAGCGAAACGCCCGAGAGCGTGTAGTGTTGGCCGCGTATGTCAAGACTACCGGCCGCCTGAAAAGGATGCCCCCGCAGAACGCCCGCCACGTTGGAAACGGACAGCAATGTGCGCCCGGTACCCTGGCGGGAGGCACGCACCGAAAGAGCCAGACGGCCGGGCCATTGCGGCCAAAGCCGGCCGGGGTCCAGAGCCCTTCCGTTGGCCTGCAGGCTCCAGGACATCTCCGGTCGCCAGCGTAGATCGCCCCGTCCAGAAAGCTCGCCGTCGAGGAGGCCTGCGCGGATGGTGTCCAGAACCAGAGCCGTCCGGCTGCCTGAGCCGCTCACCGTCCAGTGCCCCTCCGGTATCTGCCGCCCGGCGACGGTCGTTTTCGCATCCAGGGCATAGGCATCGGGCGTGCCCCGGACGGAAAACTCCCCGGCAGCGCTTCGCAACGCCGGGTCTTTTCCCGTCAACGGCCACTGCAACTCCTGCCACCGGCCACGCAGGTCAAAACGGGCCTGTCCCCCTTCGGCGCGATAGTTCCCGATCATCTCAACGCGACCTGCTTCTTCCGGTCTCGACACCGTCAGCTTTGAAATGTCCCAAAGGCCATCTTTTCCCCGCAGCGCAAAATCGAGTAGGGCTTGTCCGTAGCGCGTCTCGGAAAGCGCCAGACTCCCCTCAAATGCCATCCACGCGCGCGCCCCTTCCCCGGCGATGCGTCCTGTGACACTTGCCGCCGGCCAGGCAGTCTGAACTTTCTGCAGCGACATATCGCGAAGATCCAGGCCGCCCTGCCAGGCAGGCTCTGACAGCAGATTCTCTGCGGTGGCCGTCAGCACCACCTCGCCGGGATCCCTCAGATGCTGGACAACTTCCAGCTTCTTGAGCGTTCCCTTCACGGTGCCTTCGCCACGCAGGGGAGACCATCCCGTCGGCTCGGCCGACCACTCGACACGCAGGTCCACCGGGTAATCCCTCCTGGGCTCCAGGACACCCGCCAACCGCACGGCAAACTGGGGGAACGCAACATGAAGGTTTCGGATCTGGACCGCCCGGGGACCTATGGTCGCGTCAGTCTTGAGCGCTTCCACCACGATGGGCGAGTCTGCCCCGGGTCGATAGATCTTCAAATCCCGAAGGGCAACGTTCTCCAGTGAAACGGCAAGGGGAAAGCGAATGTCCGGCGGCGCCATCGGCGACGGTCGGGCCTGCTTTGCTTTAAGGCGAAGCGTCAGGCCTTTAGCCTTTACTTGGGTGGCTTGGAGGTGTCTGGAGAGTAGGGCCTTGGGGTTCCAGTCAAAAAGACATGTGTCCAGGCTCATGTTCACCGTCTCGTTCTCATAACGAAGGCCCGAGAGCTCAAGGGGGCCGAGAATCCGGCCGCGGGCCGTCTCGAGCGTGAGTGTTCCCGGCGCCACAGCGGTTGCCCCTCTCATCGCCCAATGCAGCCCCCGCTCCGTCGTCACGAGAAACGTGACCGCCACAGCGAGGAGAAGCACGATGATCAACAGAAAGAGCAGAATCCGTTTCATAGGTCTGGTCCCAATGTGAAATGAAGTCGCCACGGATTTCCCCGCTCGCTCACTGCAGAGGCCAGATCGAGCCGGATCAATCCCACCGGCGAGCGCCATCGCAGGCCCCCGCCCACCCCTTCGTTGTACGATTCGGAGGGTGAATCAAAGGCATTGCCCACGTCGTAAAAAAGGGCGGCGCTGAAGTTCCGGGGAAGTTTGTGTTCATATTCGACACTCCCCACCAGCAGGTGCTTCCCTCCCACAACCTCACCCGAGCTGTCCGTCGGTCCCAGCGAGCGGTACGCATAGCCCCGAATGCTCTGATCGCCCCCCGCAAAGAAGCGCAGCGATGCCGGAATCTCGGAGAACTCCGAAACCAGGCTCGTGCCGCCGTCGCCCCGCAGAAGGATCCTGCCGAAATCCCGCACACCATAGATATATTTGAAGGAGAGCCGGCACTGCAGAAAGGAGGTATCCGAGAGAAAGGCATCGTGGGCCCCCTTGACCTCCAGAAGTACCCGATACCCCCGGGTGGCGTAGATGCGGTCATCGGCTTTGATTCTCGTCCAGCTCATCCCGGGGAGAAGGAGGTTGGACTCTCCCTTCTCGTCACCCACGCTGAAGTCCTCTCGTTGATACTTGACAAAGACGGTCTCTTTCCATTTGCCCCGCAGGTGGTGGTCACTCACACCGAGAGAAAAGGTGTCACTCTCACTGGTGTCCGTCTCCTCTCGCAACCACCCTGCCGTGTAGTTCCGCTGCTCTACCAGCGGGTTCTTCAGCGGTACGATGTAGCGGGTGGTAAAGTTGCTGCGGACCTCCGAGAGCCGCAGTTCGGTGCGCATCTGGTGACCCCAGCGATTGATGCGGCGGCTGTCCCACCCGAGGCTCCCCCTTAGGCCGGTATCGGTCCCGTATCCTATGCCGGCCGTGTACTGCTGGCGTTTCAGCGGCACCAGCTTCACCTCTACCGGGATCTCCAGCCCTTCGGCCAGGTCTCGGCGGGGCCGCACTTCGATCTCGCTGAAGTAGTTGCCGTCACGCAGCGCGTTCTGAAGTTGAAACAGGCTCGATTGCAGGTAGGGATCGCCCCGCTTGAAGGTGACGAAGCGGGAGAGGAACTCGGCGCTGAACTTTTTCTGCTGAAAGCGCACCTCACCGAAGCGGTACCGCGGCCCCGTCTCCAGATGGAGTGTGACGACTGCCGCGTGCTTTTCCGGTGTGACTTCGATGCGATGCTCCGTCAGTTCCGCATCGAAGTAGCCCCGGTTTAGTGCGAGCCGCTGCCACCTTCGCTTTTCCTTCTCGTACACCCCGTGATCGAGGATGCTCCCGTTCTGCAGGGGATAGGCAGCAATGAGATCTCGCAGTGCCTTGTCATCCGAACCGGCGCCCAAAATACGCAGCTTCAGGTCGCGCACCCGCACAGGCTCTCCCGGAAAGACGGTGTACCGAACGCGCCAGAGGTCCCCCTCTCGGCGGAGTTCCCCCTCCAGCCGCGGCGCATAATAACCGAAGGGCTGCAGGGAAGGTCCGATCTCCTCAAAAGCCCTTTCATAGAGGCGCTTCACAAGCGGATCCGTCAGATTGGTGCGGTCCTTGTATTTCTCGATACTGAGCGACGCCCGCACGTTCTCCAGCAGCGCACCTTCCACGCCGGCAATGCTCACCTCGATCCCGTTGGGCGCAGCTGCAGCTGCCGGCAGTGCGAAGAGGGCCCAAGAGAGCAGGACCCATGTGATGACACTGAGACGTATTGGCATGAATGTGATCAACCCGCCGGCAACAACACATGGAAACCAAGGGGTGTGATGGAACAGGTTGTGGACCAGCGCGCAGGCGATGGCCTCCCCGGACGGCACACGGCGGCCTGGTGAATCGAAAGCAAACGATCTTCCCCGCAGAAAACCTCTTTCAAAGGGGCACGACCTCCCAGCGGGCCGATGCCAGATTATTCCAGAGGATAACCCGCCGCTTTCCAGCCTCCCACACCACCACGAAGCACGGCCGCACGGGTAAAGCCCTCTTTCAGGTATTCCTCGGCCTGACCGACCGCACTTCCCTCCCCCGGTCAGGCACAGTAGAAAATGATCTCCTGGTCCCGAGGCAGGTTGCGGCGCCTCGCGTTGAACTCGTCGAAAGAGATGGCCCCTTCCAGACGGTTTTGAATGTATTTTTCCTCTTCCACGTAGGCGCAAACCAACAGCGCTTCTCCCGACACCACCTTTCGACGGGTTTCGGCTGCCGTGAAGCGAACAGGTCTTGTCATGGTGTACTCCTCAGTCTTGACAATCATGGTTTGCCATCACTGCTTTCGTGCACGCATCTTTGAGCGTCACCATCATAATACAGACGGGAAGATCGCACAACCGATGCCGACGGCCTGTGGTCAACCTGTGCTCCGGCGCGTGCCGCAGCAACCGATTCGAGCCATTGCAGCCACCGGTCCCGAAAACGCTCGGGAGAGAGGGCGTAAGTTCGCTCGAAGGCTCTCCTGAAACTCTCTCCAGCTGCCATTCGGGCCAGAAGCTTCCGGACGGCCTGGTCGCCGAAGTTACCGATCAGATAACCAACGAGATGATGGGCCGATGAGTAGCTCAGCTTCTGCCGCACCCGAATATCCTCCGGCGTCGGGGAGAGGGGATCGAAGTCACGGTGCCATTTCAGTTTGCGCAGGAGGGTCTTTGCGTCGTATCGTCCGGCGTCCTGTCCGGCCGTGAACGACGCCAAGCCTTCGCCGAACCAGAAAGGATCCTTTCGCGCCCCCTCCAGGCCGGTGATGCCGGCCGTCTGATAGTGCACCACATGGGTCAACTCATGGGCCATAAGTTGGAAAAGATGCTCCTCCTTCAGAAGTGGCCAGGAGCGCGGCGACTGTAATGATATGCCGTCGGCCGTGGCCCAGGCCTTCAGCCAGGGGTAGCCCCTTCGCTGAACGGCCTTTTCCAACTCCAGATGATTGGGATACACGGTCACGATCACCGGCCTCGACAGGGTGCCCCACCGCGAGGCTTTTACCAAACCGGCCCGGACGGCCGCTTCCACAAGCGGAAGGACCCCTTGATCTTCCTCTAAGTGGTAAATGGTCAGGGGCAGATCGCTTACCCGGTAGAGACGGTATGCTTCAAGGTCATAAAAGACGGAGGGGAGACAAACGGCGCACCCCTGAAGGCCGATGAATAGGAGCAAAATCACGAGCGTCGAAGTTGTGTAGCGCTGGATCACGGTCACTGCAGGCCCCTTGCCCGGATATTGCATGGGGGAGGGCGATGAAAGATGATCACCAAGCCGCACGCGTGCCAAAGCCGAAAAGCTGGGCTATAATGGAATGCCGCGGATGAGGCAGACCCAGGTGCGGGCTCCGAACGTACGTTTCAGGCCATGCGGTAGAAAATAGTGCGGGACGCAGCCGCTGTCAAGACAGGATTCCGGCATAATGGCGCGCCACGAAGCGCCGGTGCAATAGATCGATAAATCACGATGAAATTTTTCCGGACACGGGAAGAGAGACAAAAGGCCTTCGAGGAGGTTCAGGGTCGTTTGGCAACCTGTGAAACCGATGTTGCCGAGTTGCAGGATCGTCATACAGCTTTTATCGAATCGGTGCCGGACGCGCTCCTCTTTGTCGGTGGCAATGGCCGGATCGCATTGGTTAATTCGCAATTGGAGGCCCTCTTCGGTTATGATCGCAGTGATCTGATCGGTAAGGATCTCGGCTGTCTGATTCCGGAGCGATTTCGCGCACGTCATGTCGAGCATGTGCAGCGGTTTCTCGCCGCCCCCGCCGTCCGCTCCATGGGCGAGCGGTCCGACATTTTCGGCCTCAGACGAGACGGCACGGAGTTCCCCGCGGATATCAGCCTGAGCCCGCTCCACTTCAAGGGAGAGCTTTATGCGGCCGCGGCCATCCGGGACGTCACCGAGCGCAAGCGGGCGGAGCAGGAGACCCGGCGCAATCTGGAGATGCAGCGGGTCATGTGCGCGATCCTGAAAAGCTCCCTCCAACCGACATCACTGAACGCGCAGCTGCAGGACATCCTCAATCAAATCGTTTCCATCCCCTGGCTGGCCCTGCAGGCCAGAGGCTCCATCTATGTCGTCGAAGACGACCCCGAGTGCCTGGTGCTACGGGCCCAATGTGGGCTTTCCGAGGCCCAGCAGAAGATCTGTGGGCGAATTCCCTTTGAAAAGTGTCTTTGCGGCAAGGCCGCGGCCGGCGGGCAGCCCCTCCACGCCGCACAGGTCGATGCAGACCACGAGATACGCTACGTGGGAATGGTGCCGCACGGGCACTACTGCGTTCCCATCATCTACCGTGACCGCACCCTCGGTCTGATCAACGTGCACCTGAAGGAAGGACACGGCCGGCGTCCCGAAGAGGAGGAGTTCCTCACGGCCGTCGCAAACACCCTGGCGGGGATCATCGAACGTCACCGTGCCCAACTGGACCGAGAGCGCCTGCACAAAAAGCTCGCCCATACGGAGAAACTCGCTGCCATCGGCCGGCTGACCGCAAACGTTGCCCATGAAATTCGAAACCCTCTCACCACCGTGGGAGGCTTTGCCCGAAGGCTCAGGAGCCAGTTGCCGGCAGGAAACCGGGGAAGGGAGTACGCCCAACGGATTCTCACCGATGTCAAACGCCTGGAGGAGCTCCTGGGAAACGTCTTGACCTATACCCGGGAGATGGAGCCTGTGCTGGCCAAAGAGGACCTGCATGAAATCATCGATCATCTCCTGTCGCAGGCGGATGGGGCTTGCCGCGCGCAGTCCGTGCGGGTGGAGAAAGTCTATGCCGACATCCCGCTGGTCCGCGTCGATCGAGGCCAGATCGGGGAGGCTCTGGGGTACCTGATCACCAACGCGGTCGATGCCATGCCCCAGGGAGGGACACTCTCCATTGCCACCGGTCGTGACACTCGCGGGGAGCGATCCTATGTCACGGTCGCAATCTCGGATACGGGGCAGGGGATCGCGGAAAAGGACCTGAGCATGGTTTTCGAACCCTTCTTTGTGCTGCAGGAAACGGTCGGCACATCCCTGCTCGGTCTTCCCATCTGCCGGAAGATCATCGAAGCACACGGCGGACTCATTGGCGTCTCCAGTGTCGTGGGTGAGGGCTCGACCTTCAGCGTCTATCTGCCCAGCGACTTCTCCGACTGAGCCCTAGCCCAGATATAGCATGAGCAAATCTACTGCGGGGCCGGACTTGTCACGGCGTAGCATTCTGCGAAGACGGATAAGCTGCCATATGCCGCGTTGCAGCGAATTTCGCCATCCGGTGGCCCTATACGCAAATGCGCTGGTATTCGAATGCCTTAGCGCACCCTCCTCTGCGTTCCGCTCCCTGCGACGTACCACACAGGGTACGCCTCAGTCGCGCGCCTTGAGCAGACCACGCTACAACCCTCTCGACACCTCACCATATTTGCAAACAGGACCACTGAAATATTGCAATATGCCTTCAGCCAGAAAATTCTTTGCGCCTTACCCATGTTGCCTCTACGGCCTCTCGTCACGATCACTCATGCAATATCCGGGCTAATATCCAGCGGCCAGGCCGCCTCGCCGCGGATCGGCCGCCCCGCTGCGCCGACCCGTTACCGGATCCACCACGATACTCGAGGCCGCCCCCAGGGTCTCGCCCACCACCACCCGGTGCCCCATTCCCCGCAAGAGGCGCAGCGTATCCAGACTCACTCCCTCTTCCACCGACAGCGCGTCGGGCAGCCACTGATGATGCACCCGGGGTGCATTGACGGCTTCCTGAATGTTCATGCCGTGGTCGATCACATTCATGATCACCTGCAAGACGGTGGTGATGATTCTCGGACCGCCGGGGCTTCCGGTAATGAGAAACGGTCTGCCTTTTTTCAGCACGATGGTTGGCGACATGGAGCTCAGCATCCGTTTCTTCGGTGCAATCGCGTTGGCCGCCCCGCCGACCAGGCCGTAGGCATTGGGCACGCCCGGTTTGGCGCTGAAGTCGTCCATTTCGTTGTTCAGCAGAAAGCCCGCGCCTTGTACAACGATGCCGGAGCCGAAGCTGAAATTGAGGGTAAAGGTGTTCGCCACAGCATTGCCCTCCCCGTCGATGACGGAGAAGTGTGTGGTTTCCAAGCCCTCCCGCGGGAGCGCCCCCGGTGCAATGCCGGCCGCGGGGCTTGCCCGCAGGGGATCGATCTGCTGCCGCAGCGCGACGGCATACCCCTTGGAAACCAGCCAATCCAGGGGCACTGAAAAGAAATCGGGGTCCCCCAGGTATCGGGCGCGGTCGGCATAGGCCCGCTTCATGGCCTCTGCCATCCGATGAATCGTCGCCGCGCTGTTGTGGCCGAGCGCACGGCAGTCGTATCCCTCCAGGACATTCAGCATCTGGGCGATGTGCACCCCCCCGGAGCTCGGCGGAGACATGGCGTAGATCTCGTAGCCGCGGTAGATAAAAAGCTGCCGGCCCCGTGACGGCGAGCGCACGCAGGGTCCGGGCGAGTTCTTTTTGCACGAAGCGTTCACCCCGTTCGTAAGGCGTTCCGTCGGATTTGAAAAATACGGCCCGGGTGGCAGGGCGCTGCCGGAGTCGCTCGGCCATCTCCTGGATGGCTGCACTGAACGCGGGGGAGACGACGAAGCCCGACTCGGCCAAGCGTATGGCCGGAGCCAGGGCCTGCGCCAAAGAGAGGGTCCCGTATTTCTCCAGGGCCAGCGCGAGACCGGCGACCGTCCCGGGAACGCCGACCGCCAGATGACTGAACCGGCTCAACTCGGGATCGACCCGCCCCTCTCCATCGAGAAACATGTCGGGCGCAGCCCGGGCGGGGGCCGTCTCCCGATAATCGATGGCGACGACGTCACCGGTTCGCGCGGCGTAGACCAGCATGAATCCGCCGCCGCCGAGATTGCCCGCCCGCGGATAGGTCACCGCCAGCGCGAAACCAACGGTCACCGCCGCGTCCACGGCATTGCCGCCGCTTCGCAGCACCCCAAGCCCCGCTTCCACGGCCAGCGCCTCTTCACCGACCACCATGCCCTGGGCGGCCGACACCGGTGTGACGATGTCCCGTTCACTCAGAATGGCCGGCTGTCCGGCGGCCGTGACCGGCAGCAGACAGAGCAGGATCAGCAGAGAGCAGACCGAACCCTTTCGGCCCACAGGACGTTTCCATTGCAAGAAACGAGGGGTGGGAACCCCGCTAGAGCGAACAGAGGCCGTGAATCGAGTCGCAGGCTTCACCGTAGAGTCTCTCCAGCCAATTCTCCCGGCGGAAGTCGCCAATCATGGGCAGACCGCATGCCGAACAGGACTGCAACTTGGATAGGCGCCGCACGATCCGCTGAATGGTGGCGACAAAGGTGGCATGGCTCCAGGTGAGCGGCGAGACCGACAGAGGCTCACCCGTGAACGGATGGACCTGCTCGGCCATGACGCCCGAGGGGAGCGCGTGCTCTGCAGCCCAGTTCACGATTTCCATGGCCTCCTTCATCTCGGCCTCATTCTGCGCTTTTTCGATTACAAAGTCCGCATACCAGAGGGTGCAGATGAACCACGGGTTCCCCGGCACATCTCGGCTCACACGATGGTAGATATCCCCTTCGTACCGGGCCATGCCGCCGACGCCCGTCCGGATCCAGAGACGCTTCTTCAGGGCGGCCATCGTCGCTGCGATGCGGGGATCTCCCGCCGTGTACATCCCGAATGCAAAGAGCCCCCAGAAACTGGCATCCACGCCGATGTCCACTGCGAGTGTTCCGTCGCCGTTGCGCTGGATCATGCGGCAGAATCGGTTGGCCTCTTCCCGCCAGAGATGGGTCGATGCCGCATCCCGAATCTCGGCCGCGGCCTGCCGATACTCTGCGGCCTTGTCGACCTCTCCAAAGACGGTGCAGAAGAGGGACGCGGCCGTGAGCCCGCCGAAGACGGCCCCCACGGTGAAGCTGAGAATCCCCCGCCGCTCCTCCCAGAGATCATAGGAGGGTGCCGGCAGACCGGTCTCCTGGTCCCGATAGGCCGTCATGAAATCGGCCGCAGTCTTGATCAGAGAGCGGTAGAGTGGTTTGATGAACTCGATGTCCCGATAGATCACAAAGTGCTGCCACAGGGCCCAGAGGACCAGGGCTGTTTCATCCTCCTGGATTGGCAGCTGCCGCTGCCCGTTTTCGATCCAGGGATGCCAGGAGGATGCCGGTGTGCCGTCGGGATTGTACTTGTGCAGGAGGTAGCCCTCATGGCCGATGACTCGCGCGATGAATCGGTAGAAATTCTCCGCCGGGACCGGGTAGCCCGCCACGTCGAGGGTATGGGCCACGAGCGCCCCGTCGCGCGGCCAGACATAGGAGTAGGTGTCTCGGTTGAATTGAATCACATCCGAATCATTGGCCGCCAGGATGGCGCCGTCTCCGTCAATCTGGGTCGACAGAACCAGCAGACTGCGGCGGTAGAGACGCTGGATCTTCTCGCTGAACCACTCCATGGGAGGTGTTTCTTTGCGGGCCCAGATATTCCAGTAGCTGCCCGTCCGTTGGATGAAACTCTCCGGACCTCGCGCTCGAACGACCCCATCGAGCTGCCGCACCGCAGACCAGCTCCGCCCCGCGCTTACCCAGTAGTGGGCCCGTTGACGCCCAAGCTCGGCCAGCTGCAGGGTCACCGATATCACTGAATCGACCGATCCCTGGGCGACGGGGTTTCCCGAGAGGATCCCGTCCTCCGCATCCCGATAGGTCCCCTCCTTTCCGCCGACGCCCCGCTGGCCGACGGCATACTGCGACAGGCCGTCGGCGCCGTCACCCCGGGCGTTGGCCAGAAAATACCGCCCCCCCTTGTAGTGAACGATGCCGCCGCTTTCCGGATCGAAGGTGGCCGTGTCCCCGATATCATTGCCCGATATGTTCAAAACCTGCTGAAAGAAAATGCGAATTTCCCGAGGAGCCGGCTGGAGGTTTTCCACGTCAACTTCACGGAGATAGACGTCTTCGTGAAAGTCGACCGTGTCCCGGCAGAAGAGCCGAACCCCCAGCCCCTTGTGAAAGAGGGTCACGTCGGTCACGAGGGTATCCTCACCGTACTTCAGATCGATCTCCCACTCGGGTCCGACCCAGGAAAAACGGCCCGACACCCAGACCCCGAAACGTAGTGCCTCCCCCCGGACATGATTCTCCTGACCCACGTGGGGATAATAAAAATCGCGGATGCGGTAATGACGGTCAAAACAGACCAGAAGATTGCGGTTTCCTACCGGAATGTCACGGGGCATATGGCTGCACTCCTCTTTCGCGGATCGAATCGGGGCCGCGGCCGACGACGGATCTAACACTGGGGGTCTCTATATTTAGCAGGACTCTATCCTATTTGCGAAGGGGAGGCAAACGCGGGAAGGCAGAGGACGGAAGACAGAGGACGGAGGACGGAAGACAGAGGACGGAAGGCAGAGGACGGAAGGCAGAGGACGGAAGGCAGAGGACGGAGGACGGAAGACGGAGGACAGAAGACGGAAGGCGGAGCACGGAGGACGGAGGACAGAAGATAGTGGGCGCCGGGCAGTGGGCCGAGAACGGAAGAGCGAGAAACGCGAAGACCAAAGAGAAGGCGGGGCAACTTTTGAAGCGCCACCGGGCGCGGGTGGGTTGGGCCCGCGCCCGGTGAGGCTTCGTCAACCCTTACCGGCAGCCGTAGCCGTAACGGGGACCATAGTGCCGTCCGTATCCGTATCCGGGCCGGTAGAGATGTTTTTGTTTGTGCCGCCAGTAACGGCGCGCGTCTTTGCGGCTGTCCCGATAGCCCTCCCGGTAGCCGTCCCGATAGCGGTAGCCGTCATCGTAGCGGTCATGGCGATCGTATCGGTCATACCGATAGGCGTAGGGACGTGCCCCGTGGGCCACCGGCGCACTTACATGGGGGTGATGCACGAGATGGTCAAGCAGCACGGTCGACGCCACCCCGATGGCAATGCCTTGCCATCGATGACGACTCTTCTCTCCGGCCGCTGCCGGCGTGGCGGCCACCGCACTGAAGACAACCAGAACCGCGAGGGGAAGTATCCACTTCTTCATGTCGAACCTCCTTCTAGAAAAGGTGAACTGCGAGCCCTCACCCGCCACCCCCCCGATCCTGTGTTTTCTAAACGGCTGTCCTTCGTGTTTATTCAGGAGAATCTCAAGCACCATCCACTTTCCCCTTCGTTTCGGTCGCCTGAGCCCCGTTGCTAATTTGAAAATAAAATCTTATTTAACAATAATTTAGAATAAAAAAGTTCATCCTTAACTTTATGTTGATCGTGGGTCGAAAAAATGAATCAGCTCTGCCCGTCCGCGTCCGGCAACTCGGCCTTCACCAGGAGGGTGAGCCCCTCCACATCGAGAACCCGCACGGGCTTGCCAGGCTCCACCGGCGGCTCTCCGCCAGCCACCTCACCACGCCACAGCTCGCCTCGAATCTGCACATAGCCCGAGGGTGCCAGACGGTCCCGGGCCACTCCGGTGGCCCCCACGAGCGGATTGGCTTTGCCTGCGCGGTCCCAGTCATAGGCATGTTTGACCAGGGGGAACATGAGGAGATCCTTGAACACCCAGAGACCGATGAGACTCCAGAAGATCCAGGCGGGAAAAGACACCCAGCGCCCGAGCAGGAGCATGATCAGTATGACCGCCGCCAGCCCAGGGATCTGCACCAACACATAGCGCAGGAAGAGGCGCGTCGAGTGCTTTCGGCTGCTGCGGTGTCTGGCCACCTGATTCGTCCTCCCGGATGGGGTCCATTAAAGCCGGCCGGACATGCACCATCCGGCGCTGACAACAGACTATAGCAGACTGGTGCCCCCGTCACCACCGTCGCCTGGGGAGGACGGCACCTCGTGGTAGCGGCGGCGGAACAAGAAGTACGCAGCGATTCCTGCCAGGATGGTTGCCGCGCCATAGAGGGCAATCTGCGGATTATCCCGAACGAAAAAGTAGACGATCCAGAGGTTCCCGAGAATGAAAAGCGCCGGTGTCACGGGATAGCCGACGGTGCGGTAGGGCCGTTGGGCGCCGGGTCTTTTCATCCGCAGGATCATCATGCCCGCCACCGTCAGCATGGCAAAAAGCGACAGGGTGAATCCGATGTAGAGGAGCAGCAGGTCGAAGGCCGCGCTCAGCACCATGGCCGCAGCGATGACCCCCTGAAGGCAGATGGCAGCCGCAGGGGTTCCGCTGACGCGGCTCACCCGCCCGAAGACAGGAAAGAATGCCCCGTCCCGGGCCATGGCATAGTACACCCTGGGACCCGACATGATCATGGCACTGATGACCGAGAGAATGCCGAACATGACGGCGCCCGAGAAGAGCCTGCCCGCCCGGGGACCGAAGAGGGCCAGCGAGGCTTCCGCCCCCACCTCGATGACTCCCGACATCTGCTCGGCGGACAAGGCATAGACAAAAACCACGTTCAGCAGCAGATAGAGCACCAGCACGAAAAGGGTCCCCATAAAGAGGGCCAGGGGGATGTTGCGCGCCGGGTTTCGTATCTCGCCGCCCAGATAGGCCGCCGCGTTCCAGCCGCTGTAGGCAAAGGAAACAAAGATGAGGGCGTTGGCGAAACGCTCCGAAAAGACCACCTCGAGGCCGGTCTGGGGTGCGAAGTGGCTGGTGCTGCCACGACCGAACCCGAGGCCCAGGATGACCAGAAGAAGAATCACGCCGATCTTGAAAAGGGTCAATCCGTTCTGGACTTGACTGCCGAAGGTAAGGCTGGCAACGTGAACCAGCGAAAAGAGCAGGATGATCCCGACGGCCAGGACCGTCGCGGCCGCCGTGCCGCCCCCCTCCCCGCCGACCTGCGAGACCGCCAATGCTGCCCGAAGCCCCTCGGGCATGGCCCGCAGACAGTAGTTGGACGCCGCGATGGCCGACGCGGCGATGGGCGCGGAAAATCCAACAATCAATGAAATCCATCCGGAGAGGAAGCCAACAAGCGGTCCGAAACTCTCTCGCAGATAGACATACTCTCCCCCGGCCTTGGGAAACATGGCGCCCAGTTCCCCGTAGCTCAGGGCGCCGCAGAGTGCAAAAAGCCCGCCCACGAGCCAGCAGATTACCAGTGCCCTGGGGTCCCCCAAGCGTTCCATGATCAGTCCGGATGTCGTGAAGATACCGGTGCCGACCATGCTCGCCATGACCACGAAGGTCGATGTGGTGAGACCAATCCTTCGTGTGAGGCGGTCCGCACGGGGCTCGGTCTGGTCGGTATTGGAAACCTTGCCTGTGGACATCGCAGTTTACACTGATTCGAGCCCGCCGGAAATGCCGCCCTTGCCTGCGCGGCGCTCAGCGGGATGGATCAACTCACCGTTTATGGGGGTACAAATATTCCTGTCGCTTCGCTGCGGGAAGTCTTTCGATGGCATAGCGGAGCATGGTGCGGGGCATCCGGTGCCCATGGATCTTGAGAAAGCTCTCCGCCGTCTCCGAGTGGCGCTTGCCCACCTCCCGGAGCATCCAGCCGACCGCCTTGTGTATGAGGTCCACGTCATCGCCCAGGAGCAGCTCGGAAATGTTAAGCGTCTCTTGGAATGCCCCTTCTTTGATGTAATGAAAGGTCGAGAGAATGGAGATCCGGCGCTCCCACAAACTCGGGGAGCGGGCCAGGCGGTACAGGGGGACTTTGCTCCGGGATTTCAGATAGGCGCCCACGATCTGTTCGGCCGACACATCCACAAGATCCCAGTTGTTGATCCACGCCGTGTGGGAGAGGTACAGATCATAAACGGCCTTTTTCTGCGACGGCCTACGCCCCCTATAGCACTGGATCAACAGCAGCAGTGCCAGGAAGCGCTCCTCATGTACGGGAGACGTAAGAAGCGAGACCACCTCATCGAGAGCCATGTCCCCGCAGGACCCAGCGAGTCTGCGCAGTACGGGCACGCGGACGCCGAGGAAGCTGTCACCCTCGCCGTACTCCCCCGGTCCCGTTTTGAAGAAACGCTGCAGCACGGCCGCCCTCTCGGGATCCCCCAGCTTTTGCAGCTTCTTCCGCAGCGCCTCCGCCGAAACCGAAGCGGCCCGTCTCGTTGATTTCATTTTTTGTGTCCCGGACCCCGCGCTACGCGATGTGGGGCATGAGCGCCCACCGGATCACCCAACCCTCTCCGTTTGATTCCTCCTGGAGGCAGAGGATCCCCCCGTTCTGGAATTTGAATACCGGGCGGTCTGGCCGGCCGGTGATCAAATATGCCGTGAGCCGCTCCATGAACGGAAGATGTCCCACGAGCATGTGCCGATTGCCCTCCTTGAGCGTCGCTGCGAAGGCGGCGACGTCATCCAGCGGCGCCAATCCGGAACGCTGCCGCACACCGCCCGCAGGCTTGAGCGCATCGGCGAGTATCTCCGCGGTCTGCTGGGCGCGTTTCTTACCGCTGTGTTCGATACACGAGACACGCACACCGTAGCCGGCCGCGACCTCGGCCATGCGCGCCGTCTCCGCCCGCCCCTCCTCAGAGAGCCCCTTGTCCGGATCGATCTCCTTTGGAAGACTCTTGCCGTGTTGCACGAGAAACAAAACCATGGTGTCCCCCTTTAGGCACGCCCCGAGAGCCCTGGCACTTTTGCACAGCGCCTCATGAACGGGGCTCCCGCCAATCGCGGTAGGCCTGCACCAGCTCCCGCAGCGACGCCTCGATCCGATCGTAAGCCCGCGCTTCGAGCAGTTTGCGGTCGAAGATACTGCCGCCGAAGGCCACCGCCGAGGCACCGCACTCGAAGTAGGCCCCAAGGGTCCCGGCGCGCACCCCCCCGCAGGCCAGCAGCTCCACGTCACCGAAGGGCCCCCGGATTTCCCGGAAATACTCCGGCCCGAAACAGTGAGCCGGAAATACCTTGACCATGGATGCCCCCAGCTGCCACGCCCGAAAAATCTCCCCAGGCGTCAGGGCACCCGGAAAGCAGGGGACCCCTCGGCGCCGGCAGCCTGTCACCACCTCTTCCACGACGGTGGGCAGGACGACAAAGGTGGCGCCGGCGTCCAGGGCGGCATCCAGGTCCTGCGCCGTCAGCACCGTCCCGGCGCCGACGGCGATCGCCGGTCCCACCGCACCGGCCAAGGCCCGGATCAACGCCACGGCCCCCCGTGTATTCATGGTGACTTCCAGGGCCTGCAAGCCGGCTGCGCGGGCCGCGCCGGCAATGGGCACGACCATCTCATGATCGATGCCGCGCAGAATACCGAGCAGCGGAAGCGCCTTGAATCGAGCCAAGTCCATTAGACGTTCTCTATTGCAGGGTATCGGTGGGTCGGGCAATCAGACGCTATAGCTGTTGATGCCGTTTTCGTTTTTGAAAATGAGGCGGGTGCCGTTTTCGAAGGAGAGCGTCACCTCCGCCCCCCCGGAAATCCCTCGGGCCTCGCAGGAAACCACGACCTGTCCCTTGAGCCCATATTCCTCGCCCAAGTCGATGAGGGGGCAGGAAAAGCCCTCCTCCGTGGCCTCCACCGTCATCGGTCCGTCCTCATCCTCCGCCCAGAAGATGGTTCCGCAATCGAAGTAGAGCATGTGCCACTGCCCGTCGCATCGCAGATAGACGGCATTGGCTTCATCGATGACGCTGCCGCGATAGCAGTACTGCTGGCAGATCAGTGCTTCACAGATTTTTCCATCGAGCTCGGGGGACTTGCCGTGGATCAACGGTGTTTCCATGAACAGCGGACCCCTTCGCAAACAAATGATGCCCTTGGATCGCTACGCCAGCGCCGCCGCACGATAGTCGGCGCCGTCAACCCATCCCATCTCACCGAAACCGGCAATGTAACGCACCTTCTCAACATACAGCCGGTAGAACTGAAAATCGGGCAACTCAATATAATGTTCCGCACCCGGGTGGGCCGCCAGGTAGGGCTGCACCAGTCGCGAGCGATCGGTTTCCTGCTCGGTCCGACCAATGAGGGTCACCCTGGGTCGGGCCAGCGCATCTTCTTCGAACAGCTGCGGTGCAATCAGGATGGATGCCCGGGGATCTCGGGACAGGTAGTGTTGATGCTCGGCCAGCGCGCTGAGAAACATGACCACATCGCCATTCTCCCGGGGGAGCAGGTCCACCAGCGATCCGAAGGGAAAGCCCGACCCCTTCATCAGAGTCGCCAGCATGCCGCGACGGCTCTCACGCACCAGCGGCCATGCGGCGGACGCCAGATGGGGCGCATCCCGCAGTCTCCTTTCTCGTGTCTCGCCTGACCCTTGCATACACGACCTCCTCTGTTTTCACGCTGCCCCGTGGCCGTCCCAGTACCATGCAGAAGCACGGGGCGACTCACTCGACACGGCCCGCCTCATCGCAATAGCAGGCGTCCGTCTGGTATTTGTCCCAGAGCGCCTTGACGGCTTTCAACTCCTCCAGATGGTTCAGGATCGGTTCACCCCCCTCGATGACGCGCTCCCCATCGATCAGCACCGGTGCAGCCGCGCCTGCAGGCAGTCCCTTGACGGGCCGTCTGTCAGCCTTGACGGTCCGCACCTCGTGGGCCAGACAGAGACTCTCAAGGGTCTCTTGAATGGCATCACATTTTCGACAGGGCGCTGTGCGAAAAAACCGGATCATGACGATGCGCTCTTCCCCGGGCTGATCGAACAAAAAACCGCCGTCACCCCCCCACTTGGGTGACGTATACGGCGGTCTGTTCATCTCACACCCGTCAGCGGGAAATGATTATAGCCACAACCGCCCGGGAAAACAAGTGGAATATCCCTTGTACGGAGAGATACCCCCCGGCGCGCACTGGGAAAAACGGCTCGGGTGCCCGCCGCTGCGTCCGGCGCGGCACCCGGGAGAAGACCGTTTCAAAAGAGTCTGTCTCCGACACCGCTGGAGCAATGCCGGAGAGAATGGACCTGTCGGACAGCGGGGGGAATTTGGAGAGGAAGGTTCGCAAGAGGGATCACGATAAGGTGAAATCGCGGTCCATCACCGTCTTTCTACCGTCGCTTTTTGCATTGCTGATCGCCCGGTCGCACAACTGGCGAATCATGTCGGAGAGCTGCGGAGCCACGTTGCCGGCCGTATTCAAGCCGGACTCCTCCCTGATGTAATTCTTCAACTTCGAAACAACTACCAGCACTTCCTTTTCGCTACCCATGTTCATTTCTCCTTCTGAAAAGTCGATTGTTGACGGAACCCCTGTTCCGGCGGTGTTTGTAGCAGATCAACGTACAAAACACAAGCGAAAAGAGATTGCCGGCGCGCCATCTGGAGCTTCTATGGGGAATCAACCGAGCCTTTGCGCTTGATTCCATGCGCGAGATGGGATAAAGTTCGCTCCGTGGCCCCCGGGGAGATCCTGTGGGTCGAAGGGGAGGAAGACCGATGATTCTGACAAATATCGAGACCGTACCGGGCAAAACGATTGTGGAGCATTTCGGCCTGGTGCAGGGCAGCACCATCCGGGCGAAACACGTGGGTCGGGACATTATGGCCGGTTTGAAGAACATCGTCGGCGGCGAACTGAAGGGGTACACAGAGCTGATGAAGGAGTCCCGCCGGGAGGCCACCAATCGAATGATTGAAGAGGCCCGCCAGCTCGGGGCGAATGCCATCGTGAACGTGCGTTATGCCACCTCGTCGGTGGCTCAGGGCGCCGCGGAGCTCTTTGCCTATGGCACGGCGGTGCGTGTCGAATGAATCCCCCGGAAATGATGCAGCAAGAGGTGTCTCGTGGTTGAGCTGGCAATCCTCATCGGTCTCATCGCCGTCGGCTATTTTGCGGGCTCCGCGGCCGAGAGGCATCATTACCGCAGTATCGCCGAGCGGGAGGAGGCTTTTCTACACCTGCCCGCGATCACTTTCAAGAGTTCCGAGACTCTTGGAGATGTGGCAGAGAGTCGCCTTGTGACCGGATGTGCCGTGATCTCCGTGGATTATTTCAAGCGCATTTTGGCCGGTCTGCGCGCGCTGGTGGGCGGTCGCGTCAAATCCTATGAGTCGCTCATTGACCGTGCCCGGCGTGAGGCCGTCCTGCGCATGAAGGAGGCCGACCCGACCGCCGATATCATCGTCAACACACGCATCGAAACCTCTTCCATCTCCAAGGGACCGACCAACCGGGAATCTGTCGGCACCATCGAGGCCCTGGCCTACGGAACGGCGATACACCTGAAAAAGCAAGGGACATGAAATACACGCCCCGCCGGATCACCGAGAATGTCAATATCTCCAAAACGTCTCCCCTACGGGAATTCTTTACCCTGCTGCTCGGCATTCTCGCATTTCTCGTTGGTGTCTATTTTCTTCTCGGACTCGCCGTCAACCTGATCGCGCCCCGTATCTCGACCGGCCTGGAAGACCGTCTGGCCAGTCTGTTCACCGCCTACTACGCCGCAGAAGAGGCCGAGTCGCCGGTGCAGGCGCACCTGCAGGCGCTCCTGGATGACTTGGCCGCAGCGGCCGATCAGCACAATCGGTCCTACCAGGTGCATGTCATTGTCGACCCGATGGTGAATGCCGTAGCCCTACCCGGTGGGCACATCGTCCTCTACTCGGGTCTGCTCGATCAGGTCCGGTCCGAGAATGAAGTGGCCATGATCCTGGGCCATGAGCTCGGTCATTTTGCAAACCGAGACCATCTCAAAGGCCTGGGTCGGGGGCTGGTGCTGGTCGCTCTCTCGGCCGCCATCCTGGGCGTGGACAGCAAAGCCTCGCAAATGCTGCAGTCGCTGCTGGTCACCACCGAAATGCGTTTCTCCCGAAAACAGGAGCTGCTGGCCGATGCCTGGGGGCTGGAACTCCTCGTTCGCAAATACGGGCATGCCGGCGGCGCCACCGATTTCTTCCGCCGGGTCCACGAAAAGGAAAGGGGAAAACGCTTCGCCTACCTCTTCGCCACCCACCCCTATCCGGAAAAGCGGGTCCGCTCCCTGGAGATGTTCATCCGAGAACGGCAAATACCCGTGGACGAAACGGTTCCCTTCTCCCGGTAGTCTCTTCCGCTCGAATGATTCTTCGGCCTGTCGTCACGATCACTCATACAATATTCGGGCTAGAATGACTGCCAGCCGAAATAGAGAAACCAACCGCCGAAGAGAATCAGAAAGAGGCCACAGACGAGAATGCCCCCCTGATAGATGTGCTGCGGAATCAGTTCCCGGCCGCGGCTCACGGCGTAGGAAACGGCACTGTACCAAAGCAGGTCGGCCAAGATGTGGCCGGCAAAAAAGAACAATATCCCTGGGACGCCGAATTTCAGCGCCGAAGCCAGATACCCCATGCCGATGGTGGCCCACCAAAGGGTCCAGTAGGGATTGGAAAGACTGGCAAGGATCCCGTGAACAACGGAACTGCCCGACGGCCCACCCGTCGGCGCCTGGTCCGGCAGCCGCAGCCTCCGGGCGCTGCGAACCATGGCCGCGCCCAGCCACCAGAGCACCATCCCGCCGGCGATCCCAACCGTCCCCAGAACGGGCGGGCGGGTAAGGTACGGCCCCAGCCCGCCGAGGACCAGCGCCACCAGTATCAGCTCCAGGATACCGTGCCCCAGCACCACCAGGGGCCCCACCCAGAACCCTCGCTCAGAGGAACCGGCGATGGTGACGGACAGCATGGGGCCGGGCATGAGCGCACCGGAGAGGGCAATCATGAATGACGTAAAGGCGATAAATAAAAGGCGTTCCATCAGTCGCTGTAACCTCTCTTCTTTCCGGTGAGAAACGGCAGGGGCAACGCGCCGACGAGAAACACGACCGATCCAATCAATGCCAGCCATGCACCGGGATCGTGGGCCACTTCACACAGGGCAACCGGTACGGGGCGCAAACGGAAATCCTTGAGATAGACCGGGATCCCTCGATAAAAGGCGGGCCGGTTCGGCCCCAAACGCTTGCTGAAACGCCCCTCGGGCGTCCGAAAAATAACCTCGGCGCCGTAGTCCCGGGGCATCCCGCTAGGATAGGGCGTGACGTCGATCCGGTTCAGCTCGAGGGCCGCCACGAGACGGGGCACCTCGATCGCGCGGCCCCGCACCAGCACAATCCCTGTCTCTTTGAATCCAGTGGACGCACTGACCAGATGGGCCAGCAGAATCAGCAGGAAACCGAGATGGGTCACATGGGCCCAGAGCGAAGGCCCCGGCCGCAGGGCGCGGATCGTGCAGACCAGCGTGTTGAGGGTCAACACCGCCAGCAGCAGGACGGAGAGCGGCAGCCATCCGTTGATCCCGAGATGGCGGCGGCCCATGTCGGACCACCACGCAAAGAGCGGCATGGCATTCATGCCGGCGTGGGCCTCGGGGTAGCGGGGCATCAGATACGCGCCGACGAAGAAGACCCCGATCAGCACGGTCAGAACCCAGACCGTCAGTTTCAGGGAGGACAACCATTGGAGGATCCATTTCGCCATCGCTTATCTCCAATCGGGTGGGCCCGGCTTACATCTGGCTGCTCTGCTGGAAACGAGCCATTTTTCGCAAGCGCCAGGCGACCGAGGGGCTCTGCGGAGGCGTACTCTGTCCGTACGCCGCACAAAGAAGCCCCGAAGATCACCACAAGATACCGCAGTGTAAAAGCCGCCGGAGGCGGCATTCATTCTATAAAGCGGGGCATGCGCCCCTCCTGCGCGAAGCACAGGAAGGGTAAGCATAACGCAGAGATTGCGGAAAAGGGCCGTTTCCACGACAAACCATCAGAAGGTGTGCGAGGACTTCATCAACAACCCCACCCCCAAATACGTAAACAAAACCACCGCAAAGCCGACAATGGCCAACACCGCGCGCGTCGATTCGCGCCAGCCCCGCACGATGCGCGCATGCAGATAGAGCGAATAAAAGAACCAGACAATGGTCGTCCAGAGCTCCTTCGGGGTCCAGAGCCAGTAGGTGCCCCAGGCATAGTAGGCCCAGATACCGCCGGCGATCATGGCCACCGAAAAACAAAGATATCCCCAGAGGTTGGCCTGGTACTCGGCCCGGAGGGAACGTGCATCCCGGTCCGAGAGGAAATAGTCGATCCCGCCGAGAAACCCGATGGCAAAGAGCGCGTAAGCCACAAACGACAGGGCCACGTGCACTTCGAACCAGAGGGTTCTGAGAACCGGCGGAAGGGGCCGCAGCTCCCGGGGCGCCAGAAGGTCGAAGACCAGCATGAGCGTGGCGAGGACACTGCCCCCTTCCAGAAATGTGAGCGAACCGTAGCGGCGGTAAAAAACAATTGAGAGCAATGCCACACAGAGGGCGAAAAACGACAGCGTGTCGAAAACACCCACCAAAGGCAACCGTCCCGCCTGAACCCCACGCAAGCCCAGGGAGCCCGTATGCAGCCCCGCCGCCACCAGCACGGCCCAAGGCTTCCAGCGCAGTGGCGCCAGGCTTGCCGCGAGATAACCGGCCAGCGCACCGCCATAGAGAACGAGGAACCACCCGTGGAGCGACAGATCAGGCATGGCGCATTCTACACACTTCGCGAGCGGGGCACAAGGGTCATATGGAGACGGCGGGACGTCCCCGGTGATTTGACAAGGCCTGGGAGCTCTGGCACTATTTTTTGCGAGACAAGAACTTTTATCAGGAGGTGTACGATGGGAACGGTTCGTGTAGGCAATAAGGCCCCCGATTTCACGCTGATGGACGCCAACAGCAACAAAGTCCGGCTCTCCGATTTTGCAGGGAAGAAAGTGATTCTTTACTTCTATCCCAAAGACAACACACCGGGCTGCACCCAGGAGGCCTGCGACTTCCGGGATGCCAAGAAGAAGTTTGACCGCAAAGGTACGGTGATCCTCGGCGTCAGTCCCGATAGTGCCAAGAGCCATCAAAACTTTCGCGCCAAATACGATTTGCCCTTCGTTTTGCTCTCCGATCCGGAGAAGAAGGTCGCCGAAAAATACGGGGTCTTCAAAGAGAAAAAGATGTATGGCAAGACGGTTATGGGTATCGAGCGGTCCACCTTCCTCATCGACGAGCAGGGGAAGCTGGCCAAGGAAATGCGGGGCGTCAAGGTGAAAGGTCACATCGACGAACTGCTGGAGCTGGTTTCGCACTGAAGGCCCGAGCCATGGAAAACGCCACCACGGAAAAACGAAACCTCGACAAGTGCCACCGCTCCTTTCGCCTCATTATGGATCTGCTCGATCTGACGGACCACACGTTGGAGGGGCTGTGCGAGAAATGCTCCGACTTGCCCGATCAAAAGTTGATGATTACCCGCATCCTGGACCAACTGCTCAGTGTGCCCCGGCATGGCAATGGGGTCACCGCCGCCAACCGGCCGCGCTATCTGACGCTGCTCTATTTCCAGAACGATCGCACGTCCCTGCAGGGGGATCTCTTCAGACTGGGCGATAACGGTTTCGCCACCATCGCTTCGGGCATCTCCCTGACCGAACGGGCGAGCGTCTCCTTTGATCTGACCCGCGAGGACGTTCTGGAATTCGACTGTCCACCGGACCCCATCTCGCGGAAGAAATTTCAAGAGCGGTTCCATCCGGAGCTGCGCAAGTGGATCGGCGAGCCGATCACCAATTGCGTCGGATATCACATGCACGGGGAGCCCGAGGGCATCGTGATCGGCTTCAATTACCCGGAGGGCGTGAGCCGCTACGACGGCGAAGTGATGAAGTCCCTGGCGGTCACCGTCAGCTCGCTCTCGACGCTGGCCTACCAGATCACCGAGATCAAGGAGGGGTTCATCTATCTGATCGAATCCCTGGCCCGCGCCTCGGAAGTCAATGACGAAGATACGGGCAACCATATCGTGCGCGTCAACACCTATGCCAAACAGCTGGCCATGGCCATGGGCCAGCCCGAGAGCTTCTGCAACGAAATCGGGCTGGTGGCCCAGATGCATGACGTGGGAAAGATCCATACCCCGGCAAGCATCCTGAGAAAAGCGGGTCCTCTGAGCCCTGAAGAATGGAAAGAGATGGAACAGCATACACTTCAGGGGGAAAGAATCCTGGGAAACGCACCGCGGCTGGCCATGGCGAGACACATTGCCTGTGCCCATCACGAGAACTATGACGGCAGCGGCTATCCCAAGGGGCTGAAGGGAAATGAAATTCCTCTGGAAGCGCAGATCGTGAAACTGGCCGATGTCTACGACGCGCTGCGATCCCACCGGCCCTACAAGGAGGCCCTGCCCCACGATGCCGCCATGCGGATCATCTTCGGCACGAACGGTCACGTCCGGGCCGCCCATTTCAACCCCGTGCTGCTCGACAAGTTCCGACGGGAAGCCGGGACCATTGAGGCGATCTACCAAAAGCTGGGATAAACGACAATGAAGGGTTCTTACCTCCTCACAACCCCCGCTGCCACTCCTGGCGGACCCCTTTGGAACCGTCCAGGTAGCCCGCCAGTTCGTCGAGCAGCCGGGCCTTGTCCTGAGGGAATCTTCCCGAAAGGGCGGCGTAGTTGGAGGCGTGATTGCTTCGAAATATCGTGCCCCTCAGCTCGAGGTCCTCGATGATCCAGCGCATCTCCCGGAGCGTCTCGGAGGCGGTGAGTTGCTGAAAGCGGCCCGTCTCGATCCAACGCTGCAGGGGGGTGCCGGGCGCCGGCATGACGGAGAGAAAACTCAGATA
>CAMYMF010000040.1 GCA_947259355.1 uncultured Nitrospirota bacterium
GGCCGTATAATCGCTATCGCCTGTCGCGGCCGTCCCGTCGGTGGTTGTGTAATCGACGGTCACGTCGGTCGCGCTCGGATTCGTGAGGCTCACGGTGAATGTAAAGTTGGTCGTACCGGCGTTGCCCTCGTTGATACTGACATCATCAATGGAGATCGTCGTGGCGTCATCATTGTTGATGGTCCCGAGGCCCTGGTTATCCGTGATCGTACCACTGGAAGCATTCGAGAGGTCTACCGTAAACGCCTCATTCCCTTCCACTTTGACGTCACCCGTCACATTTACCGTGATGGGGCCGCTGGTGCTCCCCGCCGGGATCGTAAGCGTGCCGGAGGCCGCCGCATAATCCGAATCAGCGGTCGTCGCTGACCCGTCGGTCGTGGTGTAATCGACAGTGATGTCGCTTCCGAAGGGATTGGACATCGTAACCGTAAAGGTAAATGCCGTGCTCCCGGCGTTGCCTTCGGCAAGGGTGATATCGTTGATTGAGATATTGGGCGGTGGGTAGTTGACGGTGACGGCAATGTTGGCCGCGTTCGATGTGGCGCCCTGGTTGTCCTGCACGGTATAGGAAATCGTTGACGTACCGATAAAGGCCGCTAGAGGCGTGAACGTGACTGTTCCGGCGGCATCGACGGTGAAGGTGCCTTCACCGGCAACGGTAAAACTGTTTTGAATTCCCGCCGTACTCGGATCAAGATCTACGGTGGCAGCATCCAAGGTACCGTCACTGTCGCTGTCGTTGCTGAGCACGGTGATGTCGACCGGCGTATTCTGAAGCGTGGTGGCGCTGTCATTGACGGCCAGCGGCGTCTCATTAAAAGAGATGTCATGCATGTTGATCCACTGGTTGCCGACAGGTATCGCATCATTTCGATAGAGGATTGTAATCTGCGTAATCTGCGATTGTCCAAATGTGAACGTTGCATTCCCGGCCGCCGAGGTTGAGCCAGAGGGGGCCGTGCCCCGTACCGTATTGTTACCAATCTGTGTGTTCGCGGTGCCCGTGGCGATGGCCGTGGGGTCGACGGAACCGGTGTTGTTGACACCCGTCACCGTAAGCTGATCAATGTACTGGGTTCCAGGGGTGTCACGATCGACATCGAAGAAGGAAAAGCCAACCCCCGCCACACCGGCGGGATAGCCCGAAAAAGTTAGCGTGATTGTATATTCGGGGATGCCGGCGGTCAAATTCGACCTCATGTAGAGACCGTTTTCGACCGGGACCAGACCGCCGGTATTATTGGCGTTGATGCTGGGGGAGTCGTCCTGCCCGGCCCCCAGGTCACCGAGCAGAGCAGTGTTTCCCGTCCAGGTGACTGTCACCGTACCGCTGCCGACGGAGTAGGTCTCACTTAGATTGGTTCTGCCCGGAGGGTTCCAGGTAACGGCATCCCAGTCGAGCAGCGCGGCCTGGGCCTGGGCAGCGCACAGCAAAATCGCCAGGAGAAGAAGGATTCGACGATAGAAGGAGCTTGGCGTCATATCGCCCCTAAGCAGAGAAGGCCGAACTTCCCTGCCGTTCAGTATGCATCCTGCATTCACTAAGAAGCCTGAACGGCGGGTCCCGTGCCTACCTCACAAAACCGTATTTTTGCCTGAGGGAAGAATCGAAAGATCGCGGCCGGCTGACCTATCAATTTCTTTTCCGCAGCGGAATTTCGTCGAAGCTTTGGATCCAATAAGCTGACGAATCCGATGGGAATACCCGGAAAGATGCCGTGCCGCACTATCTATTTATTCTAAAGCCGCCATTCCGGATCTGGCAACAAAAATATGGCGCTATTCTGGAATGAATCGTCTCAGTTCGGCTTCGTCCGGGTGGCCTAAATTACTGAATTCGATGGTGATTCGCGGGGACTATGCCCCTGAGCACAGCCGTAGACTCGGAATCAGCGTCACAATTTTGACATTTCTAGCCTCTGCAGTCGATTTCGTGGAGGGGCGGGGGGTGGAAACTGATCGAGAGGATTTCAGAAAAGGAGCGGGTTCCTACGGTTCAGCCGTTCTGCAGTGGTTCAGACGAATCGTTATGGGCAAGTATCTGTGAAAGACTTTCGGCCAGCTCCTTTGGAGAAACGTGGCCCAAAGCATTGCGGATCGTGCCAAGGAACTCGCGGTGGGGTCGACCGGCACGGTAATCCGGCTCTCGCGGCGGGTGTTTCAGATACCGCTCTATCAGAGAGATGTCAGGAGCGATCAGAAGGCTCACCGAATAGAGCAGTCGCTCACGGGAGCGGTGCAGGGACGCACCTCCGATCTTGCGATCCCCAAGAGCCAAATCGGAGATACCTCGCTGCTCGAGCCCCGCCACACCGAGTCTTTCGAGTCCTTGGATCAACCATGCAGACAACCGCCGGAAGTGAGCTCTGTTCTGTCCAAATCCCGGGGCGTGCTCGGCGACGCTTACGATGACATTCCCAGGGTCCAGCACCACGGCGCAGCCGCCCCCCCGGCGGCGCAAAACCGGCACACCGTCTTCATGGCAGGCTGTTAGATTCAGTTCGGCCTCGGCCTTGCTGCCCCGTCCCAGAACGACGTGCACTTCCCCGGGAACATAAACATGGATGTGCCGTGCGCGATCGATCCCGACGGCTTCAAGGAGTGCATCATCAAAGGGGTAGGCACCGATTTTCATCAAGCGTGAATGGCGCGGTTGTCGACCGCGAGGGCCGACTCCCGAACCGCTTCGGAGCGGGTCGGATGGGCGTGCACGATGCGGGCCAGATCCTCACTGCTCGCACCAAATTCCATGGCGACCACGGCCTCGGCGATCAGCTCCGACGCGCCGTGCCCAAGCACATGGACCCCCAGGAGCCGGTCCGTCTCTTTGGCGGCGATGATCTTGACCAGGCCTTCGCTTTCCCCCGCCGCCAGCGCGCGCCCGTTGGCCCGGAAGTAGAAGCGGCCCGTGTTGTAGGCGAGACCCTTCTCTTTCACCTGCTCTTCCGTCAACCCCACCTGCGCGAGCTCGGGCTCGGTATAGACAATACTGGGAATCACGTCGTAGTTGACGTGGCCGGGCAGACCGGCAATATGTTCGGCCGCCGCCATACCCTCCTCTTCTGCCTTGTGGGCCAGCATGGGACCGGCCACCAGATCACCAATGGCGTAGATATGGTCTACATTGGTCTGAAGATGTTCATTGACGCCGACCCGGCCCGTCTCGTCGACAGCCACGCCGGCCTCGGACAGTCCCAATCCTTCCGCATACGGACGACGCCCGACAGCCACCAACACGCGGTCACACCGCAGGGTCTCGCTCTTTTCCTTGGCGTCTTCGACACGGACGGCAACCTTCTCGCCCGAAACCTCGGCGGATGTTACCTTCGCGCCCAGCATGAAGGAAAGCCCCTGCGCCTTGAGCGCGCGCTGAAGTGTCGTGGCCACCATCTTGTCCGCAAAGGGGACGATTCGCGGCAGGAGCTCAATGACCGTCACCTGGGCACCGAGGCGCTGCCAGACAGCGCCCATCTCGAGACCGACCGCGCCCGCGCCCACCACCACCAGGTGCTCGGGAACACTCTCGAAGGAGAGAGCCTCGGTGGAGCTGACAATGCGGCTGCCGTCGAAGGCAAGCCCCGGAAGCGGCGTGGGTTCCGAACCCGTAGCAAGAATGATGGTTCGAGACGCGATCTCTTTCGTGTCGCCGTCGCTCTCTATCACGACCCGGTTCCCGCTGACCAGCCGAGCAGCACCCTGGAAGACCGTCACCTTGTTCTTCTTCATAAGACCGGCAACACCGTCGGTCAACTGGCTCACCACGGCCTCTTTGCGCCGCATCATGGCGGGCAGATCGAGCGTCACCTCCTTGAAGACGAGACCATGCTCGGCGAGCCCGTCTTGGGCCTTGGCGAAAAGAGCGCTCGACTCCAGCAGCGCCTTGGAGGGAATGCAGCCGACCCGCAGGCAGGTGCCTCCCAACGCGGCCTCCTTCTCCACCAGCGCCACCCGCAGACCCAGCTGGGCCGCCCGTATGGCAGCCACATAACCACCCGGACCGGCTCCCAGCACTGCCACATCAAAATCCGCCATGCTCACACCTCCAGCAGGATCCGCTCCGGATCATCGATACACTCAACGATTCGCTTCAGGAAGGTGACCGCCTCCGCACCGTCTACGATCCGATGATCATAGGAGAGGGCGAGATACATCATCGGTCGAATCACGATTTCATCATTGACCACCACGGCACGCTTTTGGATGCGGTGCATCCCCAGAATACCGCTTTGCGGCGGGTTGAGGATCGGGGTGGAGAGCAACGAGCCGTAGACACCGCCGTTAGAAATAGTAAAGCAGCCGCCCATGAGCTCGTCCAGCTTGAGCCGGCGTTTTCGGGCGCGATCGGCAAAATCATTGATCCGCTTCTCGATCTCTGCGAAACTCAGCTTGTCGGTATCACGGATGACCGGTACCACCAGGCCCTGCTCCGTCCCAACGGCAATGCCGATGTCATAGTAATGCTGATAGACGATCTCGTCTTTTTCAATGCGGGCGTTGAGCTGAGGCACCGTTCGGAGTGCGTCCACCGCGGCCTTAACGAAAAAGGACATGAACCCGAGGCGCACATCGAACTGTTTTTCGAACTTGTCCTTGTGCTTGGACCGAAAGGCCATGACATTGGTCATGTCCACTTCATTGAATGTGGTGAGAATGGCCGCCGTCTGCTGTACCTGAACCAGCCGTTCGGTGATTCTTTGGCGCAGGGGGCTCAAGGCCACGCGTGTCTCCCGGCCGGCGGCTTCCGCCCGGGTGGGCGCCGCCCTCTTCGTCTGGGCTACGGTAGCCTCTGGCTTGGTGGCGGCCTTGGGCGGCTCGGCTGTCTCGCGCACCTCAGCCGGTTTCGCAGCCAGATGCTCCACCACGTCGCCCTTGGTGATGCGACCCCCCTTGCCTGTCGCTTCAATCTGTGCAGCGTCCAGACCGTGCTCTGCGACCATGCGACGCACCGCCGGAGAGAGCGGCGGCGCCTCGGCTCCCTTGCCGAGCTTTTCCTTGACCTGTTCCATCCCGGCGGGTGCCGAAATGGTTGGCCCCTGGCCGACGTCCTCCTTCGGTTTCTCCGGAGGACGAAACTCTTCAGCGGCCTTCGATTCCTCTTCGGGCTTCAGGGGCGGCTCGCTGGGTCCTTTCTTTTCCGCCGCACCGGTTTCGATGCGGGCCACCGTCTGTCCTATCTTGACTTGGGCCCCCTCCTCCACCAGCGTCGCCAGGCGTCCCGGCACTTCCGCCGGGATGGCCATGGTGACCTTGTCGGTTTCCAGTTCGAAGAGCTCCTCCTCGGCCATGACCACCTCGCCGTCCTGTTTGAGCCAGGCGGTCAGCAGACCTTCGGTGACCGACTCCCCCACTTCCGGCACCTTGACCTCAACAATCATACCAGCGCCCCTCCATGAATTCCCACGGCCTCCGATACCAAGGCGGCCTGTTCTCGACGGTGGGTCTTGAGAGAGCCCACCGCGGGACTGGCTGACGGGTCCCGACCGGCATAAGCAAGCGGCACCCCCTGAAACACCTCTCGCAGTCGCGGCTCTATGAACGTCCACCCCCCCCTGTTTTTGGGTTCTTCCTGAGCCCAGACAAGCTGCTCGAGATGGGGCCGCCCCCCCGCCAGGGCGACCAGCTGGGCCCGGGGAAAAGGGTAGAGCTGCTCGACACGAACGATTTCGACATCCGCCAGAGTATGCTCTTCACGGGCCTGCAGCAGATTATAGTAGACCTTGCCCGCGCAGAGCACCAGCCGCCGGGTCGTAGCCGGCCTGACCGGGTCTGCCAGCACCTCCTCGAATCGTCCGGCCGTCAGCTCCGCCACCGGTGAGACAGCCAGGGGGTGGCGCAATAAACTCTTGGGGGTCATCAAGATGAGCGGCAGCCGGAAGGGCCGCTTCACCTGGCGTCGCAGGACATGAAAATACTGTTCAGGCGTGGTGGGAACGCAGACCTGGATGTTTTCTTCGGCACAGGCCGCGAGGTATCGCTCCAGATACGCATTGGAATGCTCGGGCCCCTGGCCTTCGAAGCCGTGGGGAAGCAGTAGCACCAGACCGCTGGAGCGCTGCCATTTGGACTGGCCCGCCACGATAAACTGATCGATGACGACCTGCGCCCCGTTGGCAAAATCTCCAAACTGGGCCTCCCACATGATGAGCATGTTCGGCTCCGACCAGGAGTAGCCGTATTCGAACCCGAGGACGGAGGCCTCCGACAGGGGGCTGTTGTAAACACAGAGGCGGGCCTGGGATTCTCGGACGTGGTTCAGGGGGACAAAGGGATCGGCCGTTTCCGTATCCCGCCAGACCATGTGACGCTGCGAAAATGTCCCCCGTTCGCTGTCCTGACCGGAGAGTCGGACCGGAACACCTTCGACGAGCAGACTCCCTACGGCCAATGCTTCGGCCAAAGCCCAATCGACGCTCGCCTCCTTGGCGACAGCTTCGAGCCTCGCGGGAAGGGCCTTTTCGATCTTGGGATGCAGACGAAATCCTTCGGGCACCGCCGTGATCCGCTGGGCTACCTCCTGGAGGACTTCCTTGGGGACACCGGTCTCGACAGGATCAAAGGTAAACGGTGCTTCCAGACCCTCCCATGTTTGCTGATATCCATCCAGTTCGCAGGCCGGGGCACTGGCCTTAGCCTTCTGGTAGGCCTCCTCCAGCCGGCTTTGAAAGCTCTCCGTGAGCTGTTGCACCTCTTCCTGGGTGAGCTCACCCGCCTCCACCAGCCGTTTGGCATAGATGCTCCGGACGGAGGGGTGTCGGCGGATCTTCTTGTAGAGCAAAGGCTGGGTGTAGCCAGGTTCATCAGCCTCACTGTGGCCGTGTCGGCGGAAGCAGATCAGATCAATCACCACGTCCCGGCCGAACTCCTGCCGGAAGCGAAACGCCAGCTCCGCCACGTGCACCGCCGCTTCCGGATCGTCGCCGTTGACATGGAATATGGGCGCCTCTACCATCTTCGCTACATCCGTGACGTATTGAGACGAGCGGCCCTCCTCCGGAAGGGTGGTGAATCCGATCTGGTTGTTGATGACGATATGGACGGTACCGCCCACCTGGTAGCCGCGCAGTCGGGAGAGATTGAACGTCTCCGCCACCATGCCCTGACCGGAGAAAGCCGCATCTCCGTGAATCAGCAGGGGAACCACCTTCTTTCGCTTCTCCGTGTCGCCCCGCTGGCGCTGCTTTGCCCGCACACGCCCAAGCGCCACGGGATCCACCGCTTCCAGATGACTCGGGTTGGCCGTCAGACTCAGTTTGACCGATTCCCCCGACGGCGTCGCCACTTCCGATGAATAGCCTTTATGGTATTTCACATCGCCGTCCCCGCAGACGCTGCCCGGCAGGAAGTTGTCCTCGAACTCGGTGAAGATCATGGTGTAGGACTTCTCCAGGATGTTGGCGAGCACATTGAGCCGCCCCCGGTGTGCCATGCCGATGACGATCTCTTCCACGCCGAGCTCGGCCGCCAGATCGACGATCCAGCGCATCATGGGAACAAAGGTTTCACCACCCTCAATGGAAAAGCGCTTCTGGCCGAGGTAGCGATTCTGAATGAACTTCTCCAAAAGCTCCGCGTCCATCAGCTGTTCCAGAATCCTGAGCTTCTCCGCGCGTTCCCGGGGCGGCCGGTTCTTCACCGGTTCCATGCTCGCCTCCAGCCACCGCCGTATGGTCGTATCCTGAATGTGCAGATACTCCACACCGACCGCGCCGCAGTAGGTGGCACGGAGCATTTCGATGATGTCCCGAAGGGTGGCCCGCTGGTCAAAATGGAGGTGCCCCGTGTCGAATATCCGCTCCAGGTCCTTTTCGGTGAAGCCGAAGTTGGCCAGTTGCAGATCGGGCAGATCGATGGGAGGCTCGGAAAGGGGGTTCGTCCGGGCGATGCGATGCCCCTGCTCCCGGTAATTGTAGATCAGAGATGCGGCACCGGATTGGTCCCGGGCCTGCTGGGCCGCGATACAGTCTCGGGGGCAGGTAGCCAGATCCACCCCTTGAAAGAAGATCTGCCAGGACTCATCCAGGGACTCGGGATCCTTCTGCCACTGCTCGTAGAGAGCGTCCAGGTAGTCGGGATCAAGCTGGGCGGCGACGTTGGGCCTCATCGATGCTCCTCCTTATCTATCACGTCTGACGTGCGCGGAAAACAAATCTTCCAAGGTATTTGCAGTCCGTGCCGGGACGGACGCCATGCCACGGCGTCGTGCTCACGCCTGTGCCAGCTGGCGCAGGACGTAATGCAGAATCCCGCCGTGCCGGTAGTACTCAAACTCCTGCGGCGTGTCAATGCGAACCGTTGCCTGGAAGGTCTCAACGGATCCGTCCGGTCGGGTGGCCCGGACCGCCACCTCCTTCTTCCCCTCGGGGCTTTCAATGTCGAACACCTCTTCCCCCGTCAACTTGAGCGAAGCGGTGGTGACCCCCTTTGCAAACTGCAGCGGCAGCACACCCATGCCGATCAGGTTGCTGCGATGGATCCGCTCATAGCTCTCCGCCATGACGGCCCGGATACCGAGCAGACGGGTCCCTTTGGCTGCCCAGTCCCGGGACGAACCGGAGCCGTATTCCTTCCCGGCAATCACCACCAGCGGCGTCCCTTCCTCCTGATAGCGCATGGCGGCATCAAAGATGGAAGCTTGCTCACCGTCGGGCAGATGCCGCGTAAAGCCGCCCTCCACACCGGGCACCAATTTGTTGCGCAGCCGGACGTTGGCGAAGGTCCCCCGCATCATCACCTCGTGATTGCCCCGCCGGGATCCGTAGGAATTGAAATCCCGCGGTTGCACCCCGTGGGCGATGAGGTATTGACCCGCGGGACTGCTCGAGGTAATGGCGCCTGCGGGCGAGATGTGATCGGTCGTCACGGAATCTCCCAGGTAGACGAGCACGCGGGCCCCCGAGATCCCTTCAACGGCCGGCACCTCCAGGGTCAGATCCTGAAAGAATGGCGGGTGCTTCACATAGGTGGACTCGGGCTCCCACTGATAAAGATCGCCCGCCGGCACCGGCATCGATTTCCACTGCGCGCTCCCTTCGAAGACCTCGCCATAGCTCTTCTGGAACATTTCCGATTGCAGGTCCCGCTGGATGACCGCGTTGATCTCCTCCTGTGTCGGCCAGATGTCCTTCAAAAACACCGGCCGCCCCTCCTGGTCGGTCCCCAGAGGCTCTTTGTCGAGGTCGATGTCCATCCGTCCCGCCAGCGCGTAGATGACCACCAGCGGCGGGGAGGCCAGGTAGTTGGCCCGGACCTCTCCGTGGATCCGTCCCTCGAAGTTGCGGTTCCCCGACAAAACGGAGACCGCCACCAGTTTTCCCTCGGCCACGGCGGTGGAGATTTCTTCGCTGAGCGGCCCGCTGTTGCCGATGCATGTGGTACAGCCGTAACCGACCACATTGAACCCGAGCTCTTCCAAATAGGGCAGCAGTCCCGCTTTGACGAGATAGTCGGTGACCACCTTTGACCCCGGTGCCAAACTGGTCTTGACCCAGGGCTGTGTCCGAAGCCCGCGCTCCCTCGCTTTCTTCGCCACCAGCCCCGACCCGATCATGACCGACGGGTTGGAGGTGTTCGTACAGCTCGTGATGGCCGCGATCACCACCGACCCGTGGGAGAGCTCGAAACGCTCATCCTTTCTGGAGACGGGCACGGCACTCTTCGCGATGAGCTGCTCGCCCTTCGCCCCGTTGCCGCCGCCTTGCATCCCGGCCAGCACTTCGTGAAACCCTGCCTTGGCCCGCTTCAGGGGAACCCGATCCTGCGGTCGCTTCGGGCCTGCGAGACTGGGCTCCACCGTGGCCAGATCGAGGTGCAGCACATCCGTGTAGGCTGCCTCGGCGCTCTCGGCGGTGTGGAACATCCCCTGCTCCTTGAGGTACGCCTCCACCAAAGTCACCCGTTCCTCCGGTCGGCCGCTGAATCTGAGGTAGTGCAGCGATTCCGCGTCCACCGGGAAAAGCGCCGAGGTACAGCCCATCTCGGGGGACATGTTGCTGATGGTCGCTCGGTCGGCCAGGGAGAGCCGGGCGAGACCTTTGCCGAAGAACTCGACGATCTTTCCGACGACCCCCTTTTCCCGGAGCATCTCGGTGACCGTCAGAACCAGGTCGGTGGCCGTGGCCCCCTGGGGCAGCTGACCCGTCAGCCTGAAACCAATCACCTGAGGAATCAGCATGCTGATCGGCTGGCCCAGCATGGCCGCCTCGGCCTCGATACCGCCGACCCCCCATCCCAGCACACCGAGCCCGTTGATCATTGTCGTGTGCGAGTCGGTACCCACCAGCGTGTCCGGATAGGCCCAGCCGCCGTCATCGTTCATGACGACCCTCGCCAGGTACTCCAGGTTCACCTGATGGCAAATGCCGGTCTCCGGGGGGACCACTTTAAAATTCCTGAAGGCCGACTGCCCCCAGCGGAGAAAGCCGTAGCGTTCCCGGTTCCGTTCGAATTCCCGTTCGCTGTTGATCCGAAGCGCCTCGGGCGTCCCGAAGGCATCGACCTGCACCGAATGGTCGATGACCAGCTCCGCGGGCTGCAGCGGATTGATCTTCGAGGGTGCACCGCCCAGCTTCTTCAGGGCCTCCCGCATGGCCGCCAGGTCCACCACTGCAGGCACGCCGGTGAAATCCTGGAGCAACACACGGCCGGGGCGAAAGGAGATCTCCTTCGACGGCGTCGCCGACGGCTCCCACCGGGCCAGCGCCTCGATGTCCTCGGCCGTCACGGTGGTGCCGTCCTCGAAGCGCAGCAGATTCTCCAGCAGGACTTTCAGGGCATAGGGAAGCCTTCCCACCGGCAGGCCGGCCCGCTCTAGGGCATCGAGCCTCGCAATGCGGTATTCCCGCCCGCCCACCGTCATCTTGCCATAGCTCTTATAAGTATCCATGATCATTCTCCGGTTTTCTGTGCAATATCGTCAAAAAGGTTATCGTCCGCGCCGCCTTCAGATACATCAGCCCCACTCCCCCTCGGAATGCTGTCCCAGATCAGACAGCAAGCGTTTTTTCGGGACATAACCCTGTTTTTCTCGATCAAACCGTCCCAAAGTGTATCGCCTCACCCAAAATTTGTCAAAAGAACCGTGCCATTACGGTGGGGCTTGCCTATTCTGAATGATAATACGTTGACCATAGGCTTGTTTTCGGAACCGGAAGGCGCAGCAGGGTTTCTTCGCGGCCGTATGTATTTGCAGTTGCACCCATCAAGACGCTACCATGGTGGGTGCCCTGGTCGGCCGCACCTTGGGCACGCCCGTGGGCACCGTGGCCGTGGCTGTGGACGTATCTTTCAATACGGCAGGGGACACTGTGAACGAGAATCCACGATACAGGGAGGGCAGACAGGCGAGGGCAGCGGCCACCTCTCCGCTACACCCATCAAATTCGCTGGAGCATATTGCCAACCGACACACCGACACCCGTTACTGTCGGGCCGAAGTCATCCTGAAGATAAATGGTCCCGTGGACATCGAATCCATTCACCTTCATGACTCAAAGGAAGTCACGGACTTCTGGAAATAAGGTATCCCAAAGGGGTTTAGGAGGCCTCCATAAACAATTATTTCTTCTATACTGCTCATCCGTGGCGAGTCAAGAGGTGCTCGGCTTCAAGGCACAACTATACACGCTTTTTCAACTCCGGAAAATGCCTAAGTAGTAGCGTGCCGTGACCCATGCCTGACACGGATTGAGACCATTCTTGTCACAGGAACGGAACCCATAACCTTGGCGCCAGAAAGAGAAGGATAACGAGGCTCAATATCAATAAAGACCAGATCCGATAGGCGGTGTCGTGAGTCAGCTGGTGCATCATCATCTGGACAGCACCAACCTTTTGAGCTCGCGCAAGCAAAGGTTTCACAAGCTGTTCGAATTGAACGGGAGAGAGCAGGGACCTGCCGATGCCGTCCCGCACAATGACTGTGACTCGCTCGTAGGCCACCTGACGTTCAGTATAAATGACATCCTCCGGCGATGCTTGGAATGTTCTCCCTTGGGGATCGCAAAAATAGAGGTGACTACTATCCGCTCCAAGCCGCATCTTTAGGAGTCTGCGCATGTATGCAACGACGAAGAATGCGACACATATGCAAAAGGCCAAGAAGACGCCGAGGACGATGAGCTCCTCCATGGCAGCTGCCTCCAGTTCTTGCCGCACCGATGAGACAATCAAAAAAAACGAGAGAGGAAGCAACAGGAATATCAAAGGGACCACCCAAGTGGCTATCTGGAGTAGCTTTCGCGCCTTGTTATCCCATTCAAGCCACTGCACCTTGGGAAAACGAGACAGGGGTTGCTCTGTTCTTACGGTTGGACGGTACATTCGTTGCGCTCGTTCTTCCGGGGTTTGTGCCACGCGACGGACCAGTACGAAAACGCAGACCAGCAGTGCAATCAGGGCATTGCCGGCAGTACTGGCCATGGAACGGTATTCTTCCCTTTGCTCTCTGACGCCAGCCGCAATCGAATGAAAGGTTTCATCCCCGAAAAGACTGTGATTATCACCATCTTCCTCTATGATATAAATCTTCATGCCTTTCAGATCGGTTAATAGAAACTGCTTACCGAGTCTCGCAATATCGAAGAACTCGGCTTCTTCCGGAAGGGGCACACGGCGGAGAGGCACTCCGTCTTTGTCGTAGATCACCAGATCTGGATCTTCCATAACGCCATCGGCGTTCAACACCCACCATGTCCCGTCAGAAGACTGTTCAAAGGCTACAGGCCAAGTGCGACCGGGTCGGGTCAATCCGGTCTGTCCCGGCAGGGTCGGCGCGATTTCCCTGACCGAGCCATTCTCATATTCGAGGGTTACCACCCGATGGTGGTTGGTGTCGGCCACATGTATTCGGCCCTCGTCACTCACCCACACAAAATTCGGGCAGCGAAGGGTCGTTCTGTCGGCAAGTTCCTGAATTCGGCCTCCGTTCAGTGGTTGAATTAGAAGGCGGTGTCGATGGTTGTCTGTGATGTAGAGTTGACCGCTGGACTCGTGCGCAAAGAAGTTAAACTGCCGAACAATCGCCTCCGGATCTGTTGGCCCGACAACTTGGCAAGAAAGCGCCTCCATGTCGCAAAGATGGACCCTCTGGGTTTCCAGATCACCAATGAGCAGCCTATGGTCCGGAAGCGCCTGTAAATCCGCAACGATTCCCTCGATTCCAAGCTCAGGGAGTGGGACACTCCGCCCCAATACCCCGGACGCAGAGAGCTCATAAAGCGTGCCATTCATGTGGACGTAAACGTCGTCCCCATGAACAGCCAAATGACCCGGGCCGGTGAGACGTTCCGACCGCTGCCAAGTCCAGAAGAGTGCACTCACAGCACATAGAATGCCAATAACAAGCACGGCGGCAAAAAGATTTTGAGTCCGCGTCGCTTTCATTAGGTGAATCTCCTCTGGAGTATCAGGAAGGGGGTGAGGGCATTCAGCATGTTTCGACGGCCACACCCCGCTACAGGCGACGCCTCCGCTTCTCCGCTTCGAACCCGTGCCGCCAAGCCTGTTCGTTTTGGCCGAAGTCTTGTCCCGTAATATCTGTGAGCCATTTCGCTACAGCGTCTCTTACATCTTTGCTTTCGTTTCCGACTTCCTGGATGAGGAATTTCAATTCTTGGAATTCACCCAACCGAACCAATTCAGCAGCCATGCCCCTTTGGGCGTTCAGGTTTCTTTCTCGGCTCTTCGCTTTCCTTAACGCCGGCACAGCAGATGTATCACCAATTTTTCCCAAGGCTTCTGCTGCTGTCATCCTTGTGTACACGTCATCACTTTCAAGGAGTTCCGCAATAGGCGGAACGATCGCTGCTGGCTCACCTTTTTCGATCATAACATCAATTATCCACTTAGCTATTATGCCACCACTGTCCTTCAACTCGGGAACAATATACTTCAGGCTCTCCCTCGTTGTCCCATAGACTAATGACCGAACATTATCCATCGCATCATAGTTATGCTCTTCCCATTTTTCCCGAGGCCATTTCGAATTGAATGCAATATTCTTTGCCGCCAGATAGGATTCGTCGGTATTGATGTCAAGCAACAGGCCAAAGACATCTCCCTCCAATTCAACATTGCCTTTATAAGCGTCCAAGATTGGCACCACCATATTGGGTTCAGGGTGCTTATCCATTAAATCGAGAATGAATCTCTGACGCGTGGTGTCTCCTCGGTGTTTAACCAGCAATTCTGTGAGTATTGGATTTACCCGAGCCCCGGCGGTTTCTATCCCTGGTCTTGTCCAACTTCGAAGGCCCATTCTGAAGTCAATTTCATCCTCTACCTCCTGCTCTGTTATCGCGCAGACGGGTAGTGGAGAGACGAAAAACCAGACAAGAATAACAACAAGAATAGGATTGTTGAGCAAGGCAGCCTCGCGGCATTACTTTATGATTCGTTTTACGTCACGCGTTCTTTTTCAAGTTTTTGTTAGTCAAGGCAGTCGAGGGATTCCCGGTAGCGGCCCATTTGGCCGATGTCTTGCGTTCCGAACATTACAGTACCCCTTTCTCCATGAGTTGCAATATTGCTTTCGCCCCTGTATGTTCGATGTTGAATTTCGCCTCTGTGGCCAGGCTTTTTCGGAAATATTCCTCCGAAACCGAACGATCACCGAAAATGAGTCGCCGTTCTCCAAGGTAGTAATACGCTTCACAGAGCCGGTCCAAGGTGTGATTGCCCTGCTCGCCCTTTCTCGCTTCTTCCAAAACTGTCTCCTCCGTGACCCCATCGAAGCCGGCATAATACTCGGATAGGGCTCGGGGCCACTCCTGAGACTTGCGCTGCATAAGGAATTTCCTGAATCCGCTGAGGTAATCGAAATAGATCTTCTTGGAGACCTTGTTTGCAGCAATCAAACGGTTGAGTTTCCCATATTCATTCACTGGCCCTTTCTCGAAGTCCTCGAACGCTTCTTGGAACAGGCCCTGATTATAGTAGGCTCTGCCCCGATTGTAATAGACCCCTTCCACTGCCGGATGGCGACGCTCAATGGCTTCGGTGAAAAGGATCACGGCGTGGTCAAACTTGCCGAGAAAACTGTAGGCATTCCCAAGATTGTTGTAGGGTTGCACAAAGTTAGGATCCAATTCCAGGGATTTGTTGAAATCACCAATGGCATTTCTGATTTCACCGCGGCGCAAATAGGCAAGGCCGCGGTTGTTGTAGGTCCCCGCATCTCCCGGATTGAGCGCAATGGCACGGACGTAATCTACGATGGCATTGACATCATCTCCGAGAAGGTAGAACACACTGCCCCGATTGTTGTAGATCTCCCAATCCTCGGGGTCCAGTTCAGCAGACACAGTGAAATCGATCAGGGCTTTCTCGAATCGACCGACTCTGTTGTGATAGAGGCCTCTGTTCTTGTATGCCGCGGCGCACTTCGGATCCTCGTAAATTGCCGTGTTCAAATCGTTTAGTGCCAGATTCATTCTGCCATCTTGCAAGTGGATAAGACCCCGATTGGCATACGCGAGCGCCAGCTTTGGATCCAATTCGATGGCTTTATTGAAATCCTTTCGGGCGCGTGTTCGCTCATCCAACTGTTGGTAAAACACACCTCTCATGTTGTGCGCAGTCGCCAGAGAGGGCTCCGCGTCGATCGCTTTGTCCAAATCCGAGATGGCCTGCTGGTAATGGCCTTCTTCACCTTTGATCAGCGCACGATAGTATAGGGCGGTTATTGATTGAGGCTTCAGCATGAGCGCCTTTTCAAAGGCCGATGTGGCTTCGCCGTGACGGTTGAGGTTGTAAAGCGAGATGCCCCGATTCTGAAATATCTCAGCGTCCTTTAGTCCTAGTTGCAGTGCTCGATCAAAGTCTTCGAGGGCCTCATCATGGTGGCCCAAAGCTGCGTAGGCAATGGCCCGGTTATTGATGAGCTCCCGGTTAGACTGCAGAGAATGTGAAGCCTCTAGTCTAATGGCCCGGTCGAAAACTGTGATGGCCTCCTCGTGGTCTCCCAATTTCATATGCGTATTGCCCAATTGCAAATAGAGCGCCCTGTTCTTGGGGTCCCTTCGAATTGCTTGTCGAAAGTCTCGAAGGGCCAGCTCGCTAGAGCCGCGAGCCAGTCGGGCCTCTGCGCGGTGAACGAGTGGTGCGGGATTGTCGGGATAAGACGCCACGGCCTTATCGTAGGTCTGGATCGCTTCCTCATATCTTTCGGTAACGTAGAGGCCATAGGCCTCTTCCAGGAGATTGCTCAGCATGAACGCGTCGGTCTTTTCGTGGTAGGTGCGTACCTTCTGAATGTCAGGCAGCTTGTCTTGTGCCATGGCTCGCTTCAAGGCCTCAACCGACTCAAGGGCTTGCGAAGCTTCCCGTCGCAGACTTTGCACACGAAAGGCTTTTTCAGGATCACCCCCCAGGACTCGGAGGACACGGCTTGCCTCCGCCGGATCGATCAAGAGCCGAACTCTCAGATGATAACCGGTGCCGTTCCAGTGCTCAGAGACGATTTCAGGCTGGACGAGAGGAGCGGCCAGCTCTGCGATCCGCTCCTTGCCGAAGTCAAGATCCTTCATGTCGCCGTGGCGGTCCAGATAGTCCGCGACCTCCTGCAAGAACAGGCGCTTCAGGCCTGCCAGGGCCACGGCCCGGCTCGTCACTCTCGTATCCCCTTCCCCCACAGAGTAAGTCTCCGCCTTTTCAAAGGAGACATGAATAATCGTTTTGTCTGATTTCTTGTGTTCTCTCGTGACAAGGGGGTTGTATTGTCGATCAAAGGGGTTTGCAGGAATGAGTTGCTTGTAGCGAAGCAAGCCATACAGCGACAGCAGGGCTATCAGGATACCCATCAGCAGGTAGAGAGGTTTAATTTCTGCCGTCAGAATTCTCATGAGCCGTGACATAGGATCCTCTTTATTGTAGCCGTCTGCGGGCTATCCAGGCGACCATCTGTCCTGGGGACGACGCCAGGCAATCACGGCACGCCCCACCGAATCTGATTGTCCGGATGGTCGGCGCGTTCCAGGGCTCGATTCCTCGCATGAGGACTGTGCTTTCGTTTTTCCATCCAAAGAAAGGCGGCGTGTTCGAGCGTCGGATTGCCACACCGGAAGAACGCTGCCGCCATATCCCAATCCCCCTTTCTTGCCAGAACTTCTTCTAAGACTGCCTCGCTGCCGGCTTTCCCTAAACGCAGGTAGAATGGATAAGCACAGGCGAGCACCATCCAATTCCGATCGTCCAAAGCGAATTGGAGCGCTTTGGCGGCCCGGGGATCATCCATGAGCAAGAGAGAGGCAGCGGCTTTGCATTGCACGGATTCTTCAGGGTCCTTGAGGGCTCTGATCAACCCCTCTGTGGCGCCGGGGTCCTGAAAATCGCCTAATGCATATGCCGCTTGCGCGCGCACCAAGGGAACCTCATCGCCCAGCGCGGTGACGATTGGCATCACAGCCCTCCGATCCTTGAGGGCCGTCAACGCCGCCATCGTCCACTGCCTGACCTTGTGGTCCGGGTCGTCCAGCATGGGAATCAGAGCCGGTACCACCCGAGCGTCTTGGTGATAACCGAGCCCTCGAACGGCCCATTCCCGGACGTCCCGTTCTTTGTCGTTGAGTGCAACCAGCAACGGTTCAATCAGTTTCGCATCACTGAATTTCGCAAGGCTACGCATCGCTTCGATTCGGACGGCTCCATGCGCATCGCTCAGAACAGCGATCAGGGGCTCCATGATCCGGGCATCGCGGGACTCTCGAAGGGCGAAGGCAGCCTGCTGCCGAACTGCCGGATCGGCATCCTGCAGAAGGGGGATGAGCTGTGCCTCCGCTCCGCGATGTCTCAGTGTTCCCAGTTGGTAGGCAGCGCCGGCTCGGATATCGGCATGGGGATGTTCAAGACTGCGGACGAACGCGTCCATGACTCGCTCTTCTTTCATCTCCTTGAGCACCCAGAGTGCGCCCTCCCGGTAGTGGGGATTCCGATTCTTGAGAGCGTTCAACACAATGGGGTCAACAGATACGGACCCGCTGAGACCACTGACCGTCCAGAGCGCCCCTTTCCGATACGCCACATTTGCCTTTCGGAGCGGGATGAGCAGCCGCTGCTTCAATTCGCCCTGTTTTTCTACCCAGACAGTCAGCGCCCCCTCACGGACATTTCGGTCGGGGTGGGTTGTTGCAGCGAAGACCCCCTCCACGACATTCAAACCCTTCAGCTGCACCAAGGCATTCACGGCTTCTCGCCGGACATCATCGACTTCGTCTCCCAGAGCATTGATCAGTGCACCCGTTGCCTCGGCGTCCCCGATGACACCCAAGACATAGGCCGCCCGTGCACGGGCAAAAGGACTGTTCGCTGCTGAGAGCTTCTGAGCCAAGGGCAATACAGCAGGCCGTCCGATACGAATCAGGGAATTGGCTGCGCTGTTCCGGACGGGTCGGTAGGAATTCTCAAGCAAATCCACCAATGAGGGGATGGCGCGGACATCCCCGAGTTCACCGAAGGCCCAGGCAGCCTGCAGCTTGACTGGATTCACATCGTCTCTTGCCGCGGCCTGCAATGGTTCGAGGGCACTCTCGCTTTTCATCTTCCCCAGGAGGAACGCCGCCTTACTCCGAACATACTGGTCGGGGTCACTCACCAATGCAACGATCAGCGGGGCAACAAGCTTAGCAGCCCGCTTGTCCTGCAAAGACTCGGGTGGCAATCTCTCTGCCATCTCAACCAGGACACCCGCAGCTTTCCTCCTGACTTCCCAGGATGCGTCTTCTCTTAGTAGTGAAACAAGTGCTTGAAATGTATGGACGTCGTTAGTCCGTGCAAGGACCTCTATCGCCACAAGTCGGTCCCTGAGACTCTGGCCCTCGCCGGCAACTCGGATCAGAGATTCAAGATCCGGGTCCTGGGATGTCCTCTGGACTTCCGCCAGTGTTTCAGGGAGGACGGCATTCTTCTGTGCCAATTGAGGACTCCCTGTAACGAGTTCTCCGTCACTGCCTCCGAATGAAGGGGAAGTCCCGGCAAGAAATAAGATACCGAGCAGGCCAAATACTCTACAAGGATTCATTGAAAAACGCCTCACAAGATTTTCTTATCTCGCCTTCCCCTCGGGCAATTTCGAGGATATGTTCTTGCATGTGGCGTTCGTGATCAAGATCTCCCTCCTTTTCTCTCTCCCTGTCGTAGGATGATCATGGTACTCAGGAAAAGGGGAAGCGAAACGATTAAGGATTTCTTAAGAAAAGTCTTCCTGAGCATGTCATTCAACATCTGCTGCTCTTCGAGGGCCTCCTGATAAAAGTATTTTTCTGCTCGTGGAACTTTATGCATCGCGTATTCGAGCAGGAATAGAATCTGCGAGTCATCAAGATATATGGTTCCAGACCGCCTCGGGATAAAACCGCTCACTTCAACGTCATTCTGCGGCAGAGAAAACTGATACCACGCCCCACCAGGCCTGTCTAACGGCTCAAGCGATCGTAGATTAGACCAGTTATTGGAATCGTCCCAGAGTGCCTTTGAGTAGATATGGTCCAATTTAACCTGCGAATCGACCAGGCGTCCCTTCTGAACGGGGGCCGATTTCATGATCGATCCGACCAGGGCAAGAGAAATCAGGAGACTCAAATAAAGAAACCCGAGTGTTCGTGGCGCCCGCCCCCACGAAGTGGGACGCGCCGCATCGTGGTTGGTAAACAGCCAGAGAAGAAAAGCAGCGTAAGGACCACCGAAGACTAAGAGCACTTGGTTGGAGACAATCCGGTTCTTTGACTCCGCCTGGGCTTCCTCCATCTGCGCGACCGAGAAGTTGCTGACGCCGAGGTGTCGCACCTTACCGGCATCGACCAGTTCGTCGAGCGCGCGCATGGTTTCGGCAATCTGCACTTCCGCGTTCGGCCGGTGGATTTGGTAAAGATCAATGTAGTCGATTCCGATCTCTTTCAGGCTGTTATCAGCCGCCCGCAACACATCGTCATACCGTAGGTTTTCATGCCGGACTTTGGTCGCGACGAAAACCTTATCGCGGATCCCCATGATCGCCTCGCCGACCGCGCCTTCGGTGCCATAACGCTCCGCCGTATCGATCAGATCGGCGCCAAGAGCGATACCGGCCCGAAGCGGGTCCGACCCGCCGGCATAGCGCCAGGTGCCAAGTCCGATTTCCGGGATCGTCTCGCCGGTATTGCCCAAGGGCTTGCGTTTCATAACGCCGGTTGCAACGCCGAAACTGCGGGCAATGATCGAATCACAACTCGCGGATGCAGGCGTCATAGATCGCTTTACGATCACCGATGGCGGCTCGATCGAGGTGATGGCCGCGGGGATGAAAGCGGCAGCCAGGCGGCGGATTGATGGGGCTTGCAACCTCGCCGGCAACCGTCGCCGCCATCGGCAGGTCCGGATCTGGTTGTGGCACTGCCGCGAGCAACGCCTTTGAGTAGGGATGCAGCGGGTCGCTATAGAGTGCTTCTTTACTGGCCAGTTCGACCAGCTTCCCGACATACATGACACCGACCGTATGGCTCATATGTTCAACGATCGCGAGGTCGTGGGAGATCAGCAGGTAACTGAGCCCGTAATTTTTCTGAAGCTCGACCAGCAGATTTAGGATCTGCGCGCGGATCGACACGTCAAGACCCGATACCGGCTCGTCGAGGATCATCAGTTTCGGCCGCAGGGCTAGCGCCCGGGCAATCGCGATGCGCTGCCGCTGTCCGCCGCTGAACTGATGCGCATACAGCGCCGCAGCGGTCGGGCTCAGGCCCACATCCTTCAGCAATTGGCCGACCCGATTGCGCAACGCTGCGCCGCCGAGATTTTCGTGCACCTTGAGCGGTTCGGCGATGATGTCGATAACTCGCATCCGCGGATTCATCGAGCTGTAGGGGTCCTGGAACACCGCCTGAACGGTTCCCTTGTATGCCCGCAGATCCGGCCCGGTCAAATCATGCACCACCTTGTCACGGAACCGCACCACGCCGCTCGTCGGTTCCTCCAACCTAAGCAATACCTTGGTGATCGTAGTCTTTCCGCAGCCGGACTCTCCGACCAGAGCAAAAGTGCTGCCTTCTTCGATTGCAAAACTGACACCGTCGACGGCTCGCACCAACCTAGTGCCCGAGGCGAAGAACGAGCCGGCTGCCCGATAATGCTTGGTGAGGTTATCGACTTCGAGGATCAGGTCAGCCATGGCGGATCATTTCTCCGCCAGCCAGCAATGGACAAAATCGTCCACTCCGGCAGAGGTTTTCGGCGGGTACTGCTCTTTGCAGATATCCATCGCGTGTGGACAGCGCGGCCAGAACGGGCAGCCTGACGGCAGACGGTCGAGTGCTGGCGGCTGGCCATCGATCTGATACAGCCGTTTCTTTTTTTTACCTTTGACCGGCACGGAATCAAGCAGCGCTTTCGTATAAGGATGCTGCGGCGCCTTGAAGATCTTCCGGACTTCAGCGCTCTCTACAACCCGGCCCGCATACATGACGTTCACCCGGTCGCAGCACTGGGCGACGATGCCCAGATCGTGGGTCACCCAGATGACGCTGGTGCCACTTTCGCGTTGGAGGTCCTTGATCAGCGAAACGAACTGGGCCTGGATCGTTACGTCCAGCGACGTGGTCGGCTCGTCGGCAATGAGCAGTTCAGGATGGGTCGTCAGCCCCATGGCCGCGACCACCCGCTGCCGCATGCCGCCACTGAACTGGTGCGGATACTGGGTGACGCGGACTTCCGGTTGCGGGATGCGAACAGCCCGGAGTGCTTCCATTACCTTGGCCATTACTCTTTCCCCGCGCTCCTTCAGATGTAGCCGGATCGGCTCCGACACCTGGTCGCCGACGGTGTACACCGGATTGAGCGATGTCTGCGGATCCTGCATGATCATCGCCATCCGCCGTCCACGATAGCCGCGCAAGTCCTGCTCGCTCATCGCGAGAAGGTCTGCGTCCTCGAACCACACCTCACCCCCCACGATGCGCGCGCCAGGTGTCGGTACGAGGCGCATGATGGACAAGCAGGTCATCGATTTGCCGGACCCGGACTCGCCGACCAGTCCGACAGCCTCGCCTTTTCTGACGGTGAAGCTAACGCCGTCGACAGCCTTGAGCACGGCATTTCGCGTGAAGAAGTATGTCTTCAGCCCCTCAACTCTGAGAAGGATATCGGCGTCCGCTTTCTTGTCCGGCGTTGGCAGGACCGTGTCGGTCCGTGCGCTCATAACTGTTTTCTCCGCGGATCGAGAACATCGCGCAACCAGTCGCCGAAAAGGTTGAGTGACAGCACAGCGGCGAGAATCGCGAGCCCGGGGAACAGCGATATCCAGTAGGCGGTCGCAATATATTCCCGGCCTTCTGCTACCATCAGCCCCCAGGCAGGATTTGGCGGGGGGATGCCGACACCTAGGAAACTCAGCGAGGATTCGACAAGAATGAGGTGGCCAACTTCGAGCGTTGCCAAGACAATCACAGTGTTGGCGACATTCGGAAGAATATGTTTGAAAATGATACCGGTTTTTGATGTCCCGATTACGTTGGCGACGGCCACATAATCTCGCTCCTTGATGCTGAGCGTCTCGCCCCGGACCATGCGTGCAAACCGAGCTGCGATGAACGGCGAGAGGATGAAGACGACGTTCCAGAAGCCGAACCCAAAGGTGAAAACGAAGACCAGTGCGACAAGAATCGTCGGC
>CAMYMF010000041.1 GCA_947259355.1 uncultured Nitrospirota bacterium
CCCCATGTAGCATTCGATATCCTCCCGCAGCGCAGCGGAGTCGGTTTCCCGGTATCGGCGATCCAGATTGTTTACCACCCCTTCAAAGGGACGGCGGTAGCTGTATCGATCCCCTTTCCCCTCCAGGCGGAACTCGATCTCTTCGTCTCCTGAACCGTGCAGCAGGGCCTCCTGTACCCGTTCAGGGAGATCCTTGAAGGGGGTATTGATGTCGAAGCCATAGTGCCGGGAGAGCGAGGAGATCATCTGGTGGAAATAAAAGGTGTTGCGCCGGCCCCACGGTTTCAGCGCTCCCTCCCGCAGAGAGAGGTTGCGGTTGGGAACGATGCGATGGACATCGATGCGCATGAGTGTGCCCAGCCCCTTGCACTCGGGACAGGCGCCGTGGGGACTGTTGAACGAGAAGAGGGCCGGTTCGACTTCAGGATAGCTCACCCCGCAAGCCGTACACGCCAGCCGTTCCGAGAAGAGCAACTCCTCTTTGCCCAGGACGTCAACGATCACGATGCCCTCACTGTGCTTCAGAGCCAGTTCGATGGAATCGGCCAGCCGCCGGGCGATTTCCGGTTTGATGACGAGGCGGTCCACAACGATCTCGAGGGTGTGCCTGCGGTTCTTTTCCAGCACAATCTGCTCGGAGAGCTCCCGCATCTTGCCGTCCACGCGCACCCGGATGAAGCCGTCCTTGCGCATACGCTGCAGTTCCTTCCGATATTCACCTTTGCGGTTGCGCACCACCGGGGCCAGCACCTGGATGCGGGTCTTCTCCGGCAGGGTCAACACGCTATCAACGATCTGGGATACCGTCTGGGATGTAATGGGCTGGTTGCACTGATAGCAGAAAGGCCGGCCGATGCGGGCGTAAAGTAGACGGAGGTAGTCATAGATTTCCGTGACTGTGGCTACCGTGGAGCGGGGGTTGCGGCTCGTTGTCTTCTGTTCGATGGAAATGGCCGGGGAGAGGCCCTCGATCAGATCGACGTCGGGCTTTCCCATCTGCTCCAGGAACTGCCTGGCATAAGCCGACAGTGATTCCACATACCGCCGCTGACCCTCGGCATAGATGGTGTCAAAGGCCAGCGACGATTTGCCGGAGCCCGACAGTCCGGTGATCACCACCAGTTGGTCTCGCGGAATCGTGAGGCTGATGTTCTTAAGGTTGTGCTCCCGGGCTCCCCGGATCTGAATGGCATTCCCTTTCACGGCACCCTCGGAGAAAAGGCAAAAAGCTATCCTAGCAAAAGCGGAAAACAAAGTAAACAGAGACGAAAAGGGACGGGGTGTTTTTCCTTGACATTCGGCGGGGGAGTGTGTATAAAAAAGGCCCTAACATATTGATATTTCATGTAAAATGATCATAGGACGAGGTGCGAGACGATGCGCACGACGCATGGGACGGCCGGTCGAGGCAGTTCTACATGGATGCGGTGCCTGGGGATTCTGCTGGCAGGGGCGGCCGTCGCCGCGCTGCTGAGCGGCTGTTTCTGGAAGAAAAAGGCGCCTGAGACGGAAGCCACGGCCGAGCAGGTCTATGCAGAAGGGGTCGACCTGATCAAGCGCGATCGCTTTGAAGAGGCCCGGGAGGCCTTCAACCGGATCAAAGTCATGGGCGCCGAGCCGGACTTGGAGCGCCTTGCCCAGGTCGCCGTGGCGGACAGCTACTTCGAGGAGAAAGAATATGAAGCCGCGCGGGTGCAATACGAAGAGATCTTCAAACTCCATTCCGGCGGCAGCTTGGCCGACTATCTGCAATACCGCATTGGCGAGTGCTATTTCTGGCAGTTGAACACGGTCGATCGGGATAGCTCGAGCGCCAAGAAAGCGCTGGCATCGTTCAACCGCTTTGTCCGGGATTTCCCCCAGAGCCCCTATGCGACCTCCGCACGGCTGCGTATTCAGACCATCAAGACCTTTCTCGCGGAAAACGAGTTTCACGTGGGCCGGTTCTACCTCGGTAAGAAAGCATACTTCGCAGCCATCAATCGATTCAAGAAGGCCTTGGTCCTTTATCCCGACTCCGGGATTTCGGACAAACTGGTCTATTATCTCTACCGCACCTACAAATCACTCCGTGACGAAGATCATGCTGAGCAGTACAGGCAACAGCTTGTCGAGGAGTATCCCCACAGCGAGTTCATTCCAATGCTTCGTGCGCACGAAGAAAGCGCGCTGTGGCCGTGGGATTGGCGCCATGGGGCAGCGGCGCGGCCAGCGGGCCCCGTGCCCGGTCGGACGGTTCTCGCCATGGGGCCCGGTGGGGCGACGCGCACAGATTCCGGCGGGGCGCGGCCAACGGATTCGCCGGCCTGGGAAGCCGTGCCCTTCGGCCTGGCCGGCACCTATTGGGGGCCGGACCGGAACGCGTGGCATCGCAGGCTCCTACTCCTCGGCGAGAGGGATGCGGAGACCGGCTGTGTGCCCTGTCTCCCAGAGATTCCCCCCGACGAGAAGGTGCGTTTCCAGACGCGTTCTCTGACCGACAAGATTTTCCCTTGGTGATGTTTGCTCCATGAGTTCTTATTACCCCCTCTTTCTGAATCTGCAGGGCGAAAAAACACTGGTCATCGGGGGCGGACAGGTGGCCGAGCGAAAAATCCGCACCTTGCTCCGCTACGGGGCGGCCGTGACGTTGGTGAGTCCGGAAATCACGGTGGGGCTGGAAAGGCTGGTTGAGCAGAGGGGGGTGGCGCTTCGCCGACGCCCCTTTCGGGCGTCGGACTTGCGGGGTGTTCGTCTCGTGATCTGTGCCACCAACGACGAAGTCACGAACCGAAGGGCCGCCCGAGAGGCTGAGAAGCGGCGCATCCTGCTCAACGTTGTCGATGTTCCCGAATTGTGTCGGTTCATTGTTCCCTCGGTGCTGCGGCGAGGCGATTTGACCGTGGCCATTTCCACCGGCGGGGGCAGCCCGGCGCTCGCGAAACGGGTGCGCCGGGAACTCGAAGCCCACATCGGGCCAGAGTATACGGAGTTCCTCGGGTTGCTGAAGCGAGTGCGACGCGTCGTTAGGCGGGATGTGTCCCAGGAAGCAGAGCGGCGGGCGATCTATGGGGCCCTCATTGACTCGGAGGCGCTGGCATTGCTCCGGGCCGGCCGACGGGACGCTGCGCGGGCAGTTGTTCACGAGATTCTCGGACAGTTCGGCATCAAGTCTTCGGGGGTGGGCTCGGGATAGCCGACGAGCCGTGCCCGCCAAAGGCTCTGCCGACGATACGTGTCTGTGAGAGGTGGCCCGTGCTCATTTTTCGCAAGGAGAAGGCCATGTGCTTCTGCCCAAGGGGTGTGGCCCGGCTGCTCATACTCATCTTTGCCATGCTGAGCGTCGCTTCGGTGACTCGGTCGGAAGCGCAGGAGTATCGCCGTCGGGATGCCGTTGTCCGCGCGGTGGAGAAGTCCTCACCGGCCGTCGTGAATATCCGCACGGAGCAGCTCCATCAGCGACGCTCGCCGTTCACGGTGGGCCCCTCCGATCCTTTTTTTGACAGGTTTCTGGAGGAATTCTTCGACGCGTTCGGCCCCCGGGAATATCGAACGCAGAGCCTCGGCTCGGGTGTGATCATCTCGCCGGAAGGCTACATCCTCACCAATCAGCATGTGGTTGCGCAGGCATCGAGCATCACGGTACGACTCGCCGACCAGCAGGAGTATACGGCGCATCTCGTGGGGGCCGACCCCAGATCGGATCTCGCGGTGATCCGGATCGAGAACGCCGGACGGCTCCCCTATATCCAAATGGGGCGTTCCGATGATTTGATGATCGGCGAGACGGTGCTGGCCATCGGCAACCCCTTCGGTCTCTCCCATACGGTGACTACCGGCGTCGTGAGCGCCATCAACCGCACGGTCGAGACGGGACAACGGACCTACCATGATTTTATCCAGACCGATGCGTCCATCAATCCGGGCAACAGCGGCGGACCGCTACTGAACATCCGGGGGGAACTCATCGGGATCAACACAGCCATCTACCAGAAAGCGGAGGGGATCGGGTTCGCCATTCCCATTGGTCGCGCCCACCGCATCTATGAAGACCTGGTTCGCTTCGGTGAGGTCCAGATGCCTTGGATCGGCGTATTCCTCCAGGACCTGACGCCGAGCCTGCGGCAATACTTCGGTATCACCGCAGAGGAAGGGGTGCTCGTTTCCAAAGTGATCGCAGCAAGTCCCGCGGCCAAGGCCGGCGTAGCGGAGGGCGACGTGATCATCCGGATCGACGAAGAGGTGGTTGCCGATCGGGACGCCTATCTCGCGCTGATTGATGCGTATCCGCCCAACCGGCGGATTCCCATGACGCTCATTCGCGATGGACAGACGCGGACCGTTCAGATCCGGGGCGCCGAATTCACCGTGGCCACGGCTGTGGCCATCTCACGGCAGTGGCTGGGTATCGAAGTCTCCCAAGTGTCCGAATCGCAGGGGAACCGATCGTCCGGTCCCAAGGGAGTGCGGGTCTCTGAGGTTGTCGGGGGCTCTGCGGCTCACCGGATCGGAATTCGAGCGGGGGATCTGATCGGACAGGTGAACAACCGTCGTATCGCTACCCTGCGGGACTACCGCAAGGCCGTGCAGCAGGCACTGAATAACGAAACCGTGGTCCTGCTGGTCATCCGGCAGCAGACCGGCTATTACGTGACCCTTTCGCCCTGAGCCCCTCAGCCGGTTTGGCCGCGGTGCGCCGGGCGGTCTCGGTGCTCAATCGATAGTGCGCCGCCATCTCCTGCAGTTGGTTCTGCTCCTCCAGCATCGACCGAATAGAGGCGTCGAGTTCCGATGAAATGCCGACCCGGTCCTGGGTGGTGCGACGGATATGGTCGATGGCCTTGACGATCTGTTCGCTGTTGTTCTCCTGCTTCTTGGCCGCTTCCTGAATGTCGCGCACCCGTCGGATGACAATATTTCCGGTCTCTGCAGCCTGTCCGCCGCTAGACACCTGTTCGCCGATGGCCTGTTTCAACTGTATGGTTAAGGCGTTGATCTTTTCTGAGGCGTTTTGGATCCGGGCGCTGCCGGTGCGCTGGTTCTGCATGGCTGTGCGGAACTGATCAATCATACCATTGATGTAATCCACCGTTTCCCGAACCATGGTGATTCCTTTGGACTGTTCCCGCGTCGATTGTTCAATCTTCTGGGCCATCTCAGCGGAGTGGCCGGCGCTGTGGAGGATTTTCTTCAGAGCCTCTCCCGCATCTATCGAAAGACCTTTGCCTCGTTCGGCCTTGGCCTTGCCTTCTTCGATGGTCGCCACGGCCTCCGTTGCGTCCCGCTGCACTGCCTTGATGACGCGGGCGATCTCCTTGGTGGACTCGGAAGTCCGGTCCGCCAGGGCCTTGATTTCGCTGGCGACAACGGAAAATCCCTTGCCGTTCTCGCCTGCCTGCGCGGCTAGAATAGAGGCATTCAGTGAAAGCAGCTCCGTCTGCTCCGACACTTCCCTGATAACGGTCAACATACGGCCGATATCCTCCGAGCGTTCATGGAGCTTCTTGACGATCTGCTCGGACTTCACCACGGCTTCCTGAATGGCGTCCATGCCAGTGATGGTGTCGGCGACGGACATCATGCCCAACTCCGACGCGTCGACGGCCACCTGTTCCGCAATCCGTACAGACTCCTGGGCATGCTTGGAGACTTGCCGGACACTGACATCCATCTCGACAATCGTGGAGACGAGCTCTTCCGAGGATTTGGATAGCCCCGACACACCGTCGGAGATTTCGCGGATGGTTGCCGTCATCTCGGCGATGGATGAAGCAGTTTCCTGGACCGACTCTGCAAGGGCCTCGGTGTCCCGTTCGGCATCGTTGTGGGTGCTTTGCATCCGTGCCACAGCGTCGGCGTTTCTCTCGGCCGCGTCCAGGAGGCTGTCCGTGTCCTGGGCGATGGCCTGGATGGAGCGGTTCAAGGCATCCAGGGATGCGTACGCACTCTCCATGGCTTCCGTTTCCTGACTGGCACTACGGCTCATCTTGCGAGAGTTGCGAGTGATGGTTTCGGCCATTTCCGACAGGGTCTTGGTCGTCCCCGCGATATTTCGGATCAGTGTCTTGATATGGGTCGCAACATTCTGAACCGTTTCGGAAAGCGCCTGCAGTTCGTAAACCTCCGTGTGCGTCTCCCAGATGTCCAGGTTGCCGTCAGAGACTTTGGCCGCCGCGATGGACACGTCCCGCAACGGGCGCAGAATCTTCTTTCCCACCAGCCAGCCGGCTGCGGGGATCGTCACGGCCAGAGCGAGAAAGCCATAGAGTATGGACTGCTTCAGGAGATGAAACAAGTCCGGCTCCGTTCCATCACCGGAGAGGGCGAACAGGAGCGGCAAAGCGGTGGCCACAATCGTGACCGATGCGACCGCGGCCATGGCGCGCAGCAATTTTCCATTGAGATTTTGTGAGTCCGGTCGGGACGATATCGGATCAGCCACAGAACAGACCTCCACTGAATTCTCTGACAACCGTTGTATAGGGCGATTCGGGTCTTCTTGATTGAATGTTATTTAATTATATTTCAACACAGCCCTCCCGGAATTGTAAACATTTTTTTCTTGAACCTTTGAGTGCAAATGCATTATTTTCTGTGAGGTTAGCCGAGCAACACCGGAGAGGGAGACTTCCGAAAGGGGCCGGCCCATACGCGGGTTTCAACTCGCAGCGGCGGTGTCCCTCGGCATTTGGGGAGCGACGGCGCAATTGCAGGGCCGCGGTTTCTTTAGTGGAGAGCGGATGCTCAGGTATCTTGCAAAACGGATCATCATGATGGTGCCCATGCTCATCGGGATCACCATTATCACCTTTGTCGTCATACACCTGGCACCGGGCAGTCCGGTGGATGCCATTACCGAGCTCAATCCGAAGGCCTCGGCCGAAGCCCGGGAGAATCTCAAGCGGATCTATGGGCTGGATAAGCCACTGCACATCCAGTATGCGGATTGGGTGCGTCGGCTTGCCGTGATGGATCTGGGCAATTCCTTCACCGACGGCCGGCCGGTGCTTCGCAAGATCCTGGATGCCCTGCCCATTACGATTCTGATCAATGTGCTCTCCTTGCTCCTCATTCTCGTGGTCTCCGTGCCCATCGGGATCATCTCTGCGACGAAGCAGTACTCCCTTTTCGACAAGGCCACCACGGTCTTCGTCTTCATCGGCTTTGCCATGCCCACATTCTGGCTTGCCCTGTTGCTGATGATCTTCTTCGGCGTCTACCTCGGCTGGCTTCCCATCTCAGGCCTGCAATCCATGCATGCCGATCAGCTCTCCTTCTGGGGGCTTTTCTGGGACCGGACCCAACACCTGATTCTGCCGATATTTGTCAGCAGTTTCGGGGGGTTGGCCGGGTATTCCCGCTACATGCGTTCCAGCATGCTCGAGGTGGTCCGCCAGGACTACATTCGTACGGCCCGGGCCAAGGGACTGTCGGAGAACCGGGTCATTTACAAGCACGCCCTGCGCAATGCGCTCATGTCGACCATCACCATCCTGGGGCTCGCCATCCCGGGGCTCATCGGCGGAAGCGCCATTTTCGAGCAGATCTTTGCCATCCCAGGGATGGGGAAGCTCTTCCTCGAGTCGACTTGGGCCCGGGACTTCCCGGTGGTCATGGGGATTCTGGTCATCGGGGCGCTGCTGACGCTGGTGGGCAACATGATCGCCGACATCGGGTATGCGCTGATCGACCCCCGTATCCGGGTGGAGGGTGGTGAATGAGATCCAGCGAATCTTATCTGCAGATCGTGGGACGGCGTTTCCGGAGAAACCGTCTCGCCGTGAGCGGCTCGGTCATCATCTTGGTTCTTTTCACACTGGCCCTGCTGGCCCCGGTGCTCAGCCGGCACGATCCAGCTGCCATCGACGTCGACAATATCCTGAGCCCGCCCAGCCTCGAGCACTGGATGGGAACCGATGAGTCCGGCCGGGACGTGATGAGCCGCATGATCTACGGCGCACGCATCTCCATGCTGGTCGGGTTTGTGGCTGTCGGGATCGCCACCTTCATCGGGATTCTCTTCGGCGCCGTGGCGGGCTATTACGGCGGGCGCATCGATGCCGTCATCATGCGTTTCGTCGACATCATGCTTTGCTTTCCCACGTTCTTCCTGATTTTGGCCGTCATCGCCATACTGGAGCCCGGTTTGATGAACATCATGATCGTCATCGGGGTGACGGGCTGGATGGGGGTGGCCCGTCTGGTGCGGGCCGAGTTCCTCTCGCTCAAGGAGCAGGAGTACGTGCAGGCGGCCCGGGCCTTCGGCTCTTCCGATCTTCGGATTATTTTCCGTCACCTGCTCCCCAATGCCATGGCGCCGGTCCTGGTTTCCGCGACCTTTGGGATCGCGGGGGCTATTCTGACAGAGTCGGCCCTGAGCTTCTTCGGGCTCGGGGTGCAGCCGCCGACACCCAGTTGGGGCAACATCCTGGGCTCGGGCTACAAGTACATCGATTTTGCCCACTGGCTCTCGGTCTTCCCGGGACTGGCCATCCTCGTCACCGCCCTGGGGTACAACCTCCTCGGGGAGGGGCTCCGTGACGCCCTCGACCCTCGGCTTGAGGGTTCGCAATAACGGCAGCCTTTTCCCTTGACAAGGCAGAGGCAACTGGATAAATTACTCACTCCTCTGTTTCGGGTGCCGAAGTGGTGGAACTGGTAGACACGCTGTCTTGAGGGGGCAGTGGGGGCAACCTCGTACGAGTTCGAGTCTCGTCTTCGGCACCAAATGAACTCTCCCCGTCATATCATCTGACGTTTGCCACATCCCATTTTCCCATATGCTTCATATCTATAGGGAGTCCTTGCGGGCTCCTTTTTTCGTCGCAACGTCAACCATGCGATCCCGACTGCTTTGCGGGCTAAAGATCCAACGTCGCTGCGCCGATACGGTCATCAGGGACATCCGGGTTGTTGTGTCAACAGTGCTGGTTGGCCAATCGGGGGCCACGGGAATGCATTGCGAGAAGAATATTCTCGTCGTCGATGACGAGAGCCGAAACGTGCGACTGTTGAAAGCCCTCCTGGTACCCATGGGCTACGCCGTACAGACGGCACTGAGCGGTGCGGAGGCCATGGAGATCGTCGACAAAGCGTGTCCGGATCTGTTGCTTCTCGACATCATGATGCCCGAGATCGACGGATTTGAGGTGTGCCGACGGGTCAAGGAAAACGAGTCGACACGGCCCACACCCGTCATCATGGTGACGGCGCTTCAAAGCAAGGAGGACCACCTGAAAGCCATGGAAGCTGGCGCAGATGATTTCTTGAGCAAACCGGTGGATGCGACGGAGTTGTCCATTCGGATCAAGTCCCTCCTCAGGATAAAGGCATACCACGAAGATCTGCAGGCCAGTTACAGCGAAATCGCCGAAAAGAACGAAAAACTGGCCAGCCTGCATCAGATGAAAGAACAGCTCATGCACATGATAGTCCATGATCTGAGCAATCCGCTCAACAATATCACCTGGGGTCTGGAACTGCTTTCAGCGGGTCGGGACGAACTCCCCGGTGTCTTTACGGGACTCATTGATGGGCTGGTCTGCAGTTGCAGAGATGTGAACGACATGGTGCAGAACATTCTGGACGTATACAAAATGGAAGACGAGAAGCTCAAGCCCGTTAAGAAACTGGGGTCTTTGGACGGGTTGATTCGTGAAGTCGTCTCCCTATTTGAGCTGAAGGCAACAGAGAGAAGAATCTCCATGACGTGCGAGGCGTGTATGCAACTCCCCACCGTTTCGCTGGACGCGGTGCTCATCAAGCGGGTTTTGGCGAACCTGCTGAACAACGCCATCCGGCACACACCAACCGGGGGGGAGGTCGGTGTTGCGGTGGCGCACCTGCCGGACGAGAGGGCGGTTTGCGTCCGTGTCTGGGACAGTGGCAGCGGGCTGGCGCCTGAGTATCACGAAAAGATATTCGACAAGTTTGAACAGGTCCATCTCAGAGTGTCGGCTGGGCGATCGGGAGGGCATGGGTTGGGGCTGGCCTTTTGCCGAATGGCCGTCGAGGCCCACGGAGGTCGTATCTGGCTGGAAAGTCATAGTGATGGTGGGGGGTGCACTTTCTGCTTCACCCTGCCGCTGGTCGAATCGGTACGGACGACACAAGTGTCGACAGCGAGGATGTCATGAAAGCGATGAAGGTTCTGGTGATCGAGGACAACCCCATCAACATGAAGCTGGTACGCTCGCTGCTCGAGATAGGGGGCTATCAGTGTCTGGAAGCCGGAGAGGCCGCGACGGGCATCCAACTGGCCCGGCAGCACAAACCGGAGCTGATCTTAATGGATCTGCAGCTGCCAGGGATGGACGGCCTGACCGCGACCAGGCAGATCAAAGAAGATCCCGACCTCCAGGGAATTCCGGTTCTTGCGCTGACGGCCCATGCCATGCGGGGCGATGATTCCAAAGCTCTGGCCGCTGGGTGCTCGGCGTATATTCGTAAACCGATCGACACGCGTCGGTTTTTGAAAACCATTGCACCCTTCCTGCGGCGCGGGAGCAGCAATGCCCACCCGGTGGTGCCTTCGGGCAAGGTGTTCAGGCCGAGAATTCTGGTTGTGGACGACATGCCGGTGAATGTGAAAATTCTGGCTGCCAAGCTGCCGGCGGCCCAGTTTGACGTGCTCAAAGCGTACGGCGGGGAAGAAGCCATCGAGGTCGTGCGTCGGGAATCGCCCGATCTGATTCTATTGGATTATATGATGCCCGAGGTCGACGGCTACGAGGTGACCAAGGTCTTGAAGAGCGACGCGGACACCCGGGACATTCCGATTGTCATCATTACGGCGCTCGATGGCACAGAGGAGAAGATCAGCGTGTTGGAGGCGGGCGCGGAAGACTTCCTGAACAAACCAGTGAACACGGTGGAGCTTCTCGCCCGGGTGAACTCCCTGTTGCTCATGAAACAATACAAAGAGCAGCTGAGTCTTCGCCGCGAGTCGGCGGGTCTGTCGGTGTGGCGCGAGGGAGAAGACGCCCTCCCCAACGTGGCCGATGACTTCCCCACGATCCTCATTGTGGAAGACGGCGAAAGAGATGCGCGACTGTTGGAGAGCTGCCTGCACGGTATGCCGGTGCGGGTACTGCAGGCAAATAGCGGCCAGGAGGCCCTGCTCTATGCGAAGCGACGCCAGGTGGATCTGGTAGTTCTCGACATTCTCCTGCCCGACATTGATGGATTCGAGATTTGCCGCCAGATCAAGGCAGACAGCCGGACCGAGGATATCCAGATCGTCATGGTGACCTGCCTGCGGGACTTGGACAACAGAATCAAAGGGATCGAGATGGGGGTGGACGATTATCTGATCAAGCCGGTGCAGAGTCGAGAGCTCTTGGCCAGGATCAAGACCCTATTGAAAAAGAAATTCTATCTCAATCGGCTGCAGCTTCATCTCGAAGCGGCCATGACCACCGCCATTTTGGATGGCCTGACCGGTCTTTACAACCATAACTATCTGCAGCGTTTTCTCGAATTGGAACTCAAGAAATCGGCCCGCCATCGTTATCCCGTTGGATTCCTCCTGGTCGACATCGACGATTTCAAAGCCTGCAATGACTCCTTCGGCCATCTCACGGGCGACCAGATTCTCAAGGAGGTCTCTCTGGTGTTGCAAGGCGCACTACGGGACACCGATCTGGCGTCGCGCTACGGTGGTGAGGAGTTTGCGGTGGTTTTACCGTATTGCGACAAACAAAACGCCCAGCGGGTGGCGGAACGGGTCCGCGAGCAGATTGCCGCACACCCCTTTTCAGAGAAGATTGATGAATTTCAGGGTGGTCTCACCGTCAGCATCGGCGTTGCAGCGTACCCCGAGGATGCCGCTACCCCTCAGGATTTGATTCGACGGGCCGATCGAATGCTTTATGCGGCAAAGAAAGATGGTAAGAACCGGGTCTGCCTGCATCCCTGCGAACCTGTTCAGTCATAATCCCCCGGATCACCAGACTGCGGGGGCCTGGTACCCGAAAAGCGTTTATGAGGAGGAGAGAGACACGTGGTTGTGTCCGAACGTATCCTTATTGTGGATGATGATCCCATTATCTGCGAGCTGCTGAGTGCCGAGCTGGGTGCCCAAGGCTATGCGGTGAGCACCGTGGACCGAGGCGAGGCGGCTCTCGAGACATTACAGCGGGAATCCTTCAGCCTCATCATGCTCGACCTCTACCTGCCCGGCATTCACGGAATCGATGTGTTGCGGGAAATCCGCCGCGTGCATTCCGACGTAGATGTCATCCTCATGACGGGCCATGCTTCGACGGAGACCGCCATCGAGGCGCTGCGCTTGGGCGCACAGGATTACTTGAACAAACCCTTGGTGAATCTCGATTCCGTCATCCACGTGATCCGCAAAACCATTGAAAAACGTGAACTCCAGCGGGAAAACCACCGGCTGGTGCTCGAGTTGCAGACGAAGAATCTGGAACTGGCCTCCGCCGTCAAACGCCTGACCTCCCTGATGGATGCCGGCCGGGCGATGAGCGGCGTTTTCAACATGGATCACCTTCTGGACTTCTTCCTTGGGCTGGTGACCGAAGAGCTGGGTGTGAAACGCTCCTCCGTGATGCTCGTTGACGACGCCACGCAGGAGATCTATATTGCCGCTGCCCGGGGGCTCGATGAAGAGATCGTCAAGTCCGTCCGTCTGAAAATCGGAGAGGGGATCGCAGGGCGGGTCGTACAGGAGGGGCGGCCTATCTTCGTGGAGGATATCGAAGGGGATTGGGGCGGCGGCGGTGCTCAGAGGCCCGATCTGTCTCAGTCCTTCATATCCTTTCCCATTGTCCTGGGGGTCCCCATCAAGCACAAGGCGGGTGTTCTAGGGGTAATCAATCTGACCAACAAAAGCTCTGGTCTTCCCTTCGACAAACGGGACGTCGATTTCGTGGCCACCCTGGCCGGACAGGCCGCCGTGGCCATCGAGGCGGCCAAGCGCTTCAAGGAAATCCGGGCGTACCAGCAGAACCTGGAGTCCGTCGTGAACGACAGAACCCTGGAGCTGCGGGAAGCCAGCCAACGGGCCTATCTCATGGCCGAGCGGGCCGAGGCGGCCAACCTGGCCAAGAGTCAGTTTCTGGCCAACATGAGCCATGAGCTCCGCACCCCCTTGAACGCGGTGATCGGATTCTCCGAGCTGCTCGTCGATAGCCATGCGGGGCCCTTGACACGCACACAGGAGGAGTACCTGCAGGACATCCTTGTCAGCGGCCGCCATCTGCTGGCCCTGGTGGAGGACATCCTGGACTTGTCCAAGATCGAGGCGGGAAAGATGGAAATGGAGCTGGGACCGGTGGACATGGCGTCGCTGCTGGAGGGGAGCCTGTTCATGGTCAAGGAGAAAGCTGCACGCCACGGCATTTCCCTTGCGGTGGGTTCGGGAGAGGCCATACGGGTGATCATTGCAGACGAACGAAAACTCAAACAGGTGGTGTACAATCTGCTCTCCAACGCCGTGAAGTTCACACCCGACGGAGGCAGCATCGTTCTGTCAGCACGGGAAGTTGAAAAAGATTTTCTCCTGGAAACCATCCCCCGGTCTTTCTGCCAAGAATGTGGTGAGTTGATGAACAAAGATGCGCCGGCGTATCTGGAAGTCGCCGTGCGCGATACGGGCATTGGTATCCGGCCGGAAAATCTCAAGAAGATCTTCGAGCCCTTTCAGCAGGACGACAATTCCACCTCCCGCAGATTCGGAGGGACGGGATTGGGCCTTTCGCTCTGTCGCAAGATCATGGAAATGCACCGGGGGGCGATCTGGGTGGAGAGCGAGCCCGATCAGGGAAGCACCTTCACCTTTGCCATCCCCATGACACCCGCAACGGACGCGGTGGCCCCTGCCGACGAGTCCGTGGTTGAAAGCTGATTCCTTTGGGTATGCCTGGATTTCGTTGGAAAGAGCCCCGGTCTGCCCCGGCGCCGCGGGAAAATTACGCCGTCCCCGTCGAGCCAGAAATAATGTTCAGCCCGGATATTGCATGAGCAAATCTAGTGTGAGGCCGGACTCGTAGCGGCGTCGCATTCTGCGAAGACGGATAAACTGCCATATGTGGCGTTGCAACGAATTTCCTCACTTCGAAATATTCCAGTCTTCAGCGAGAAAATTCTCTGCGCCTTGCCTATGTTGCTTCTACGGCCTCTCGTCACGATCACTTATGCAATATCCGCGCTGGAGACAGCGTGCAGGTGTTGCAAGAAGTATACACTCCTCCGTGTTGCGGCCACCACAAGCAAGGGCCGGCCGGACCTTTCCAGAGTGACTTTCTGACCCCCGCCAGTCTTGCACTGACTCGTTAAGCTGCTGATATCCTTCATTCTTTCGACAACGAGGGAGCCCGCCCACAGGTGGAAGGACGCTGTCCGAGTTTTGGCATCGTCCTTGCAGATCCTCCAAATAGAGAAGCATGGATATGTTCATTAGAGGTGTGCGCCGCACGATGACGCGATATGCGGCCATGGAGGGTTGCATAGTGGCACCCAAGCAGGGAACCAAGCTCGGAGCTTTCGCGGCGGCAGTGGTCGTTTTTCTTTTGGCGCTGCTGGTACCGAATCTGCCCGCCAGCCGGACAGGACAAATCCCCGGTGGGGCCATCGCACCAGCTCCCTTCGGTCTGGGCGAGGAACTCCGTTACGTGATCCGCTGGGGAGTGGTGCCGGCGGGCCACGGAACGATCAAGATTTCTCATGCGGAGCAAGGCAAAGCGGGCGTGTACCACATTGTCACCACGGCGCGTAGCAACGCCTTCGTCGATACGTTCTACAGAGTTCGCAACCGGATCGAATCCTTTCTGGATCTGAACCGCCAGGCCTCTGTGGGCTACCGCAAGATCCAGCGTGAAGGGCGCCGTAATCGGGACGTGGACCTCGTCTTCGATCATAGGGAGAACCGGGTGACCCTGATCAAGAACGGCAAGATCAAACGGGAAATCACCGTTCCCGGCAACGTTCACGATCCCCTGTCGGCCATCTACTATCTCCGCACCGTCCCGAGCTTTGATAACGGCCCGGTGTCTTTGAATGTGACGGATGGCAAGAAGAGTTATCAGGTTTCCGTCCGGGTGCTCGGGAGAGAGGCGGTGGAAACTCCGCTGGGCTACTTCAATACGATCAAGGTCGAGCCAAGCATCGAAGATATGGAGATCATCTTCGAGAAAAAGAAAAACGGGAAGCTGTTCATATGGCTTACCGATGACGCACGGAAGATCCCGGTGAAAATGAAAAGTGAGCTCTACTTCGGGTCGATCCAGGCGATTCTCTCCGACGCCAGTTTGGGTACCCGTGACGATTAGCCCCCATCTGGAAATGGCCCTTTTCCCGATGAGCTGCGTTCTCCGCGTGTTTACTTCCGCAACGTATAATCAATACGCCTCGTCGTAAACCCTTGTGCGGCCTTGCTCATCGAAAAAATTGGTCATTTATTACGCGGAAACAATTGGCGCCCATTTTATTTTCTGCAACTAGCGATGCGTGCGTGTCGGGGGTTCGAGTGCCCTCGGGTGCCCGCCAACCCCCCCGTACCCCAAACTGTAGGCCGATGTAGACGATCTGAATAAGCTGTGGATGGGTCTGTGGACGCTCTGTGAGGAAGCTGTGGAGGCGTGGCTACGATCTGTTGCTACTCAATCGGGCAAAGTTCTTTAGGATGGACAGCCCCAGGGCCTGACTCTTCTCCGGATGGAACTGCGTCGCGAAGATATTGTCTTTCCAGATCATTGATGTGAACTCGACGCCATACTCCGTGCGGGTAGCCACGACCGCCGGGTCTTCGGGATCCACGTAGTAGGAGTGCACGAAGTAGAGATAGGCCCCATCCGGGACGTCTGCCAACACCGGGGGGGCGCTGAGCTTGCGGATGGCATTCCAGCCCATGTGCGGGATCTTGTAACGCGATTTGGTCCCGCCCTCGGCCCTTTCAAAGCGGAACTTGCGCACTTTGCCGGGGATGATATCCAGGCCCTCGAAACGGCCGAACTCCTCGCTCTCTGTGAAAAGGATCTGCAGGCCGAGGCAGATTCCCAGATAGGGTTTGCCCGCCTCGATGTGTGCCCGAATCGAATCCGTAAGCGAGCGCTCCTCGAGATGGCGCATACAGTCCCGAAACGCACCGACGCCGGGCAGCACGACCGCCGACGCGCTCCGGACAGACGCCGGGTCTTGCACCACCCGGGCTGGGGTGCCCACCTTCTCAAATCCCTTCTGGACACTGCGCAGGTTGCCCATTCCGTAATCGACAATGGCAATCATTATCTCCTCGTTCTCTTGTGTTGAGGAGGCCATAGTAGCGATTCGCGCAAACTCTGTCAATCGGGGATTTATTGTGACAGCACTTGTTGGTTAGCCTTGGGGTACTTGTTGTGCAGGTAGTTTGCGTGGGGCTCTTTATTCCCGAGCGGTCGCGAGGCTGCGTTTGTGTTCGGCTTTGTTGATGTAAAGGCCGCGGTCTGCAATGCCCACCAGATCGTCCACGGTCTGCACGTTGACGTCGGGGTGTGTAGAGATACCGTGACTGATGATGACGTTTTCACCGTTGATCGACTCGAAGCGGTGATTCATAATCGCTTCGATAACGCGGCCCGCCTCGCATTCCGCTCCCTTGCGATCTGTTTGGGGCAGCAGAACAATGAACTCGTCGCCACCATAACGGGCGACGATATCGCTCTTGCGCACGCGAGTCTTCAGCAAAACGGCCAGTTCCTTGAGAATGCGGTCGCCCGTTCTATGTCCGTGGGTGTCGTTGATCTCCTTGAAGTTGTCCACATCGAGCATGATGACGGAGAGCGGGGTGTTGTAACGCTCCGCCCGGTTGAATTCCTCATCGAGCCTTTTATAGAAATAGCGATGATTGAAGATACCCGTCAGCCCATCGGTGGTGGCGAGGCGCTCCAGATGAATGTTGGCCAGTTCCATCGATTCGAACAGAGCGGCATTGATCAGAGCATTCGCAGAGGCGTTGGCAACAATCTGGCAGAATTGGATTTCCCGTTCATCAAAGGAACTCCCCCGGCGGGCGGTCCGCAGAAGAATCGTCCCGATGACGTTCTGTTTCATGATGACCGGTAAGACCAGCAGGGAGTGAATGTTGATGGCTTCGAGATTGTCGCGCACCGTTTCGACGATGGGGTCACGGTGTATATCGTTGACGACCAGCACCTGCTTAGTGTCCAGCACTTTTCTGATCTCGGGATACTTGTCCAATTCGATGGTCAGGTTGTAAATGTTGGGGTCCTCGTTAGAGGCGACCACATATCCCTTTTCTGCATTCGTGTCGATTCGGACGATGGAGCAGCGCGCAACGTTGATGATTTCCGATATCTTCTTGACGATGGAGTAGAGCACCTCCCGGGAGTCAAGCGAAGAGGTGATGGCATTGCTGATGTCGAGGATGGCCAGGAGGTCTCGCTTCTCCGCTTCCAGCTTGTTGAACAGTTTTGCCCCTCGGAGCAAGGTCCGGACCCTGGCGAGAAACACGGCTTCGTCAATGGGCTTGATGATGTAATCGTCGGCGCCCGCCTCCAATCCTTGAACCATATCCTCCTTCCGTCCCATGGCGGTCATCATGAGGATGGGGATCCGTTGCAGCGTCGGATCCTCTTTGATGGTTCGGCAGATTTTGACGCCGTCGACATCAGGCATGAGCCGATCCAGGATGATCAGATCGGGTTTCTTATGCCGGATACTTCGAAGCCCAGCGGTTCCCTCTCCGGCCTCGAGAACGGCATAACCTTCCTTCTCCAGGAAGTTCCGGATGGTCTCTCGTATCAGTTCGTCGTCGTCGACGATAAGGATTCGAATGTCTTCTTTCATCAAATATGGATGAAACCGAAAGAATTTTGCTTTATTTATCGTTATTTTTACTATAGCAAAGGGACCCCAGATTTACAATCAATATTTTGGGCTCTTGGATGATGATTCGGGCCGGAGCTCACACGCTATTGGGGGCCAGGAACCCGCTAAAAGAATTAGTTTTTCTTAGTGTTAGAGCGTCCCTTTTGTGGAGGGCACCCCCGTATTCCGGGGGTCTAGCGAACAGGCTTGCTCCAGCGCGCGAGCCGTCGCCTTGAATATGGCTTCCAGGATATGGTGCTGATTTTCTCCGTAAATCAGGTTGATGTGCAGGGTTGCCTTCAGATGGTTGACCAGAGCCCGGAAGAACTCTTCCGCCAGTTCCAGATCAAACTCACCTACTTTGCCGCCGGCCAATTGTGCGCTGAATGTGAGGTGAGGTCTTCCCGACAGATCGATGGAGACCTGGGCCAGCGTTTCGTCCATGGGAATGGAGGCATGGCCGTAGCGGCGAATCCCTTTCTTGTCGCCCAGACCTTTCTCAAACGCCTTTCCGAGGCAGATGCCGATGTCCTCAACGGTGTGGTGAAAATCGACTTCCGTGTCGCCGGAGGCTTTGATGGAGAGCTCAAAGAGGCCGTGGCGCGAGAACAACTCGAGCATGTGGTTCAAGAACGGAACGGGCGTCTGGATATCGTACTGACCCTTTCCATCGATGTGGAGCACGACGGTAATCTCGGTCTCCTTGGTCTTGCGAACGATCTTGGCTTTTCTCGCCATCTATCTTCCTCCCTCAAAGAAGCGCTTCAAAGACGCGAGGAACGCATTGTTCTCGTCGGGCTTGCCCACCGTGACCCTTAGACACCCGGCCAGGAGACCGGGCTGGTCCAGGTTGCGCACCAGAATGCCGTCGCCGAGGAGGTGCTGAACAGGCATTGACATTGTATGGTAGCCGCACCTTTTCGAGCTGTGCCACGACCTCGGCGCGCCCCATGAGGAACCCGACACGCAACGCCGCCATGCCGATCTTGGACAAGGTCCGCAAGACAACTAGACCGGGGTAGCGGGAGAGTTCCTTGAGATAGCCAGCCGTCCCGCTGAAGTCGAGATAGGCCTCATCAAGCACCGTGATACCGTCAAAGGCATCTAGTATACGGATCACCTGGTCTCTTGCGAAGGCGTTGCCCGTGGGATTGTTGGGCGAGGCCAGAAAGAGAATCTGCGGTTTCTCACGGCGCGCCACCTCCAGCAGCGTCGTGGTGTCGAGCTCGAAGTTTTCTGTCAGGGAAACGGGGATGGCGCGCTGGCCGAAGGCCGCTGCAATGATGCCGTACATGGAAAAGGTGGGGCTGGGAAAGAGCACTCCCTTGCCCTGGCCCAAGAAGGTTGTGATCAAATACCCGATGAGCTCATCCGAGCCGTTGCCCAGCAGGAGTTGGTCCGGGGCTACGCCGGTCATCTCTGCGAGTACTGTTTTGAGCCCGGCCGCGCCCGGGTCGGGATAGCGATTTAAATGAATCCGTTCCAGGGCCTCCCGGATCTTGAGCGATATCTCGGCCGGAGGGTCATAGGGACTCTCATTGGCATCGAGCTTTACCGGCGCCGCTGTGTGTTCGATGGTATAGGGCGTAAGCGAGCGGACCTCTGGGCGCAGCAGATCTAGGGGATTCATCGGTCGGCCTCGTCTTCTTCGATCGCTTCTTTTCGGATCGACACGGCCCGCGCGTGCCCCGGCAGCTGTTCCAGTTCCGCCAGTAGGATCGTGTCGTCGCAGACCTTGCGAAAACCATCGCGGGTATAGGAAATGAGGCTGGATCTCTTGTAGAAATCGCCCATGTGCAGGGGCGAGAAGAAGCGTGAGGTGCCGCCGGTGGGAAGCACATGATTCGGCCCGGCCATGTAATCGCCGATGGGCTCGGCTGAATAGCGTCCCAGGAAAATGGCCCCGGCATTCTCCAGATCGTCCAGGAGGTCCGAGGGATTCCGGGTCATGACTTCGAGATGTTCCGGACCGATGGCGTTGGCCACCTGCGCCGCCTCCTGCAGGTGCTTCACCCGGACCATGGTGCCGAAACGTTGGAGCGCTTCTTGCGCGATCTCCCGGCGGGGCAGCGTCTTGAGTTGTTTGTCGAGCGATGCCTGAACGTCCTGAATGAGCTGCGCGGAATCGGTCACCAGGATGGCCCAGGCCATCTCATCGTGTTCGGCTTGGGAGAGCATGTCGGCGGCGACAAAATCGGGATTGGCCGTCTGGTCGGCGATGATGAGGATCTCGCTCGGTCCGGCGATCATGTCGATATCGACCAGGCCGAAGACGAGCTTCTTGGCCAGGGCCACGTAGATGTTCCCCGGTCCCACGATCTTGTCCACCCGGGGGATCGATTCGGTACCGTAGGCCAGCGCAGCCACCGCCTGCGCCCCGCCTACCCGAAAGATCCTGTCCACCCCTGCAATGCGCGCGGCCGCGGGGACGTAGGGGTTGATCTCTCCTCCCGGTGCCGGGGTGACCATGAGAATCTCCCGGACGCCGGCCACCCGGGCCGGAATGGCGTTCATCAGCACAGAGGAGGGATAGGCCGCCTTGCCGCCCGGCACATATATGCCCACCCGGTTCAGTGGGCGCACGATCTGGCCGAGAATGACCCCATCGTCATCCGTGACGGTCCAGCTCTCCTCCCGCTGCCTCTCGTGAAACGCGCGGATTCTGTCAGCCGCGGTTTGCAGAGCGGCCAGGGCTTTTGGGTCGGCTGCCGCCTCCGCCTGGTCGATCTGCTTGGGCGTCATCTCGACGGTCGATGCATCGAGCGTGAGACGGTCAAATTTCCGGGTCAGCTCAAAGAGCGCGCGGTCTCCCTTTTCGCGGACTCTGGCGAGGATGGCCCCCACATCTTTGACAACTTTCTTGGGAATGTCGCCGCTGCGGTCCTGAAAGCGTTTGAGCGTAGCCTCAAACCCCGGCTCCGATGATTCGAACAAATGCATGCTTTGGCGTGCGCCTTTCTTGTTAGATCAGACCGTAGGCTTTGACGACCGCATCCAACTGCTCGCGGTTTTTGGGCGCCATGGGACAGAGCGGTAGCCGAAAGCTCTCCTCGCAGAGCCCCATCAGATGTAGTGTGGTCTTGACGGGGATGGGGTTCGTTTCCAGAAACATGGCCCGGGTTAAGGGCAGCAGCCGGTAATGCAGGGCTTGGGCTCGGGCGATGTCTTGGTTCCCATACGCGCGCACCATCTCCGCCATATCGGCAGGTGCGGCATTGGCCACAACAGAGATGACCCCTTTGCCGCCCACGCTGAGCAGCGGCAGCACGGTAAAATCATCGCCCGAGAGCACGGCAAAATCTTCCGGGCACTGCTCGATGATCCGGCTCACCTGATCGAGATCGGCCGACGCTTCTTTTATCCCAACGATGCTGTCGACCTTCGCCAGCCGTGCCACCGTCTCGGGCAGCATGTTCAGCGACGTTCTGCCGGGCACGTTATACAGAACCAGCGGAAAGACCGTCTCCTGGGCGATCTTCTTGTAGTGCTGATAGACCCCTTCCTGCGTCGGTTTGTTGTAGTAGGGGGAAATCAGCAACGCACCGTCCGCACCGGCCTCCTTGGCCGCTTTCGTCAGGTAGATCGACTCTGCGGTGGAATTGGAGCCCGTTCCCGCAAGCACCGGGACCCGCCCGCGAACCTCCTCGATGGTGATGCGGACAACCTCCATATGCTCTTCGTGGGACAGCGTCGCTGACTCCCCGGTGGTACCGCAGGGAACGATGCCGTCCACCCCCTTGTCGAGGAGGAAGTGGATCAGTGAACGGAGGCTCTCCTGGTCAATGGTTTCGTCCTTCTTGAGCGGTGTGACAATGGCTGGTAAGGTTCCGTGAAACATGGTCCCTCCTTTCCCGACAGAGCCGGCTCATCGATCGAATACCTGGGCTAGTCCGTCTCGATCACAGATCCCTTGAGTGTGATACGCACCCCGCCGACGCCCCAGGCAAGGAGATTGTACAATCCCCCAACGGCCAAGCCGACGACAGCGCCCACGATCCCATGGATCAGAAACGACAGCAAGAGGATCCCCGCCCAGGGCATGCCGTGCAGCGCTCCCTCTCCGAAATGCTGTGCGGCAACGCCCGAGAGCCCGACCCCCACAATGAAGATTCCAATCACGATGCCGAAGATGGCATACATCATAAAAGAGAATTTGACCAGCGACCAGACACCGATTCTGCGCACCTCCAGTGTCCGATCGCCCACGGGGCGCGGCCCAGCCCGCGCCACCTGAGGCTGCTTTTCGCCGCAAAAGGCGCAGAATTCACCCCTAGGGAAAATCGCCTTCCCGCAGGAGGCACAGAAACGCGCGTGCGATGCCATGTAAACTCCCGATTGAAAGACCCTGTCCGGGCTAAGGTGAAAGCTCGATGGTCCCTGTGAAAACCTCCTGCCCGGGACCGGTGAGTGTGACGCGATTGTCCGGTGCCCAGCGGATCTCGAGATCGCCCCCCGCAAGGTGGACTTTGACCTCGCGCTGGGTCCATTCGTTCAGCGCCGATGCCACCACCGCGGCGCACGCGCCGGTACCACAGGAGGGCGTCTCCCCCACGCCCCGCTCCCAGACCCGCATGCGAATTTCCTCGCGGCTTAGAATCTGCACGAATTCCACATTGACCCGGTTGGGAAAGAGGGGGTGCGACTCGATGGTTGGTCCAACCTCCTTCACGGGGAACGTGTCCAGCGCGTCCACGGGGACCACGCAATGGGGATTGCCCATGGAAACGCAGGTCATGGTGTAGGTCTGCTCCCCCACACGGATCGGTTGGGCGATGACCCGCCCTTCGAACTTCACGGGGATGGCCGGACCCTCCAGGATCGGTTCTCCCATGTCGACAGAGACGAGCGCGCCACGAATCGTGGGGGTCATGATTCCTGCGGGCGTCTCCACTTGAATCGTCGCCTTGTCCGTCAGGCCGCGATCCTTCAGATATCTGGCGAAACAGCGGATACCGTTTCCGCACATCTCCACCTCGGAGCCGTCGGCATTGAAGATCTGCATCTGAAAGTCCGCCCGCAGGGACGATCGGATGAGGAGCAGTTGGTCGGCTCCAATACCGAATCTGCGGTCACACAAGAAACGCGCGTTTCGGATCACCCGGTCGGAATCATTGTTCCGGGCGTCGACAACGATGAAATCGTTGCCCGTTCCCTGCATTTTCGTAAACGTGACGGCCGCCATGGGATCAGATCCGTGCTGGAGGTTGAAGAATCGCTCAAAGCTACCACAATCGGGGGGTCTATTTCAAAGGAGAAATGCCGACAAACGGGCGAATTCCTCCATTGAAAGGGTCTCGGCCCGCCGGGTCGAGACGATCCCGGCCGCGTCAAAGGCCGCATCCAAGCGCTCCGTGGAAAAGAGTCCGGAGCCGATGAGCGCGTTGCGTAGGGTTTTGCGGCGCTGGGAAAAAGCTGCCCGAACGATGCGAAAGAACCCATCCGGATCGCACACGTCCACCGGCGGGTGTGTCCGCACGCGCAGCCTGACGATGGCCGAGTCGACTTCGGGAACCGGGTAGAAGGAGGTCTTGGGGACCTCGGCGACGATGGCGGCCGACATGTAGAACTGCACGGCAATGCTCAGAGAGCCGTACTTCTTTGTACCGGGGGCGGCCGTGATCCTTTGGGCCAGCTCTTTCTGGAGCATGATCAGAATCAGCGAAAAGCGCTGCACCCTGCCGATGAGGTGCATCAGAATAGGCGTGGAGATGTAGTAGGGCAGATTGGCCACGACCTTCACCTTGTCCTCGGGAAGCTCCTCCAGATTGAAATGCAGGATGTCCCCATGCACGATCTGCACATTGCTCTGTTCCGTAAAACGCCGGCGGAGGTGTCGACAAAGCTCAGGATCCGTCTCCACGGCAATGACCTGCCCCGCTGCGGCCAGCCCCTCGGTCAAGACGCCGAGACCGGGTCCGATTTCCAGGACCGTGTCTCCGGCAGCGAGATCCGCATGATCGAGAATCGTCTGCAGCACTCCCTCGTCCTGGAGGAAATGCTGTCCTCTCTCCTTCTTGATTCTGAAGCCGATTTGGGCGAGTGTCTTTCTGACATTCATGGTCGCTCTCTGCACAGGTCTTTTTCCAGCGGCGTGTCTGACTGTAGCAGATTTTGGTTCCAAACTGAAGAAATCAACGATATGGGAAAACGACTTCCACCCTTGTGCCGGACATTTGCGTTGACAATAAATGGTGGGTTTGATTAAATAAAATCATCATCTGATGGTTGTCAATCCTTGGCTTCAGGCGTCTCACCCGACAGAAAATTCCCCATGAGTGAACCTGTCCGAATCCTCATCGTTCATTCCGACCCGAAAATATCGACGAGCATAAAAGAGATGCTGGCGGACGAGGGCTATCATGTGCATGCGTGTCAGGGGAGTGACTGCGGCATGCAGTCACTGGAGGAGCAGCTCTATCATTTTGTGCTGCTGGATGCCACCATGCCGTCGGACGACCAGCTCGATCTGATGGAGCACATTACGGAATGCTGCCCCAGCACGCTGGTCATCCATGTTTCTTGGCATGCCATGCTGAAGTCCGCTGTCGAAGCGCTCCATGGGGGCGCACCAGAGAAGGGCGGGCGGGACGCCGTCAGCCTCGAAGCGATGAAACGGACCCTCCACCGTTTGTCCCAAAGCATCCAAGGCCAGAATCGGGACAAGGAGGACCGCCGGAAAGCCCTGATCATGGCGAAGGACCTGCAGGAAGCCAACCTTCGCCTTCTGGAAATGGACCGGAAGAAAGAGAGCTGTCTTGCCGTTGCCACCCACGAACTGAGAACACCCATCACCATCCTGAAAGGGTACATCCGGCTCCTGCGCGACGAATCTGTGGGCAAACTCAACAAGAGACAAAAACACCTTCTGGATGAGTCTAACCGCAACTGCGACCGGCTGCTGGGTTTGGTCAACTCCATGCTTGATCGCAGCCGGCTGGACTCGGAGATTGTGGACATTCACTTCCAGCGCCGGCCTTACATGGAGACCGTGAAGCAGGTTGTCTCACAGATGCAGCATTACATCGAAGAAAATGGCCTGACAGTGAAGACCGAATTCCCCAAAGAGCAAATTCTTGTCCCCTACGACGCGAATGCCATCGAGCAGATCCTCATCAATTTGATCAGCAACGCCGTCAAGTTCACGCCGTCTCCGGGGGAGATCACCATTCGGTGTGAGCACAAAAATGGCGCCGTGATTACGGAGGTCATCGATACGGGGGTGGGAATCGAGCCGGATGAGATCCCCAAGGTCTTCGACGAATTCAACCGGGTCGGCAAGCATCACGGACGCCGTAAAGGCGCCGGTCTCGGACTCTCCATCTGCAAGAAGATCATCCGGGCGCACAGAGGCGACATCTGGGTGGAAAGCCATGTGAGCCGCGGCAGCCGTTTTTCCTTCTCCCTCCCCCAGGATGTGACGGCGCCAGCCTGTCTGCGGCACTGAATTCGTGGTTTGATTGCCTCCCACGGCAGACCGTCCTTGTGACCCGACGTTTTCCTGTGGGAATATTTTTTCCCCTAATTAGAAAACTCTTTCCCAGAAAGTGAAAAAAGTTTCCCTCCCCTCAGTTCCATGCGGAAAAGTTTTTCTCAAAATGCTCGGATTCATACGGATGCGTGGTTTAACCCGCTTTTGTCATTTCCTGATTTGTTTTGCATATAAATTATGTTAAGCTATACACAATAGCTACTTTCCTGACCTTGTTTCTATGATGGACCGGTCTCGTGTGCGCGGCGGGTGGCGAGTACCGTCGACGCGGCTCGGATTTGCGTTCAGCTCGGAAATCTCGCGCGAGGGAGCCTGACAGGGCAGCACTCATTTTTTTGCACAAATTCTTGCAAACGCAGGAGAGTCCCATGTCTGAAGATACCACGATTCTGGTGATCGACGATGAGATAGAAATCTGCAATTATCTGAAGACATTGATCTCCCAGTTTGGGTACCGGACGGAGATTGCCACCAGCGGCAAGGACGGACTGGAGGCCTTCAAGAAGGGGACGCCTGCCCTGGTGATCCTCGATGTGATCATGCCCGATATGGACGGACTGGAAGTGCTCAAGCAGATTCAATCGAACGGTGCGGAAACCGGCGTGGTCATGCTCTCGGGGCATCGGCAGACGAGCACGGTTGTCGAGGCCATGAAGCTCGGGGCCATCGACTTTCTGAACAAGCCTTTCGATCCCGACGAATTGGAGATTACCATCAACAAGGTCTTGGAGCGGCGGGAATTGATCTCCGAAGTGCGGCGGCTCAAGAAGCAGGTCGGCGAGCAGAACGGCAGCCAGATTCTGTTCGGCAACAGCGACAAGATGGGGGCCATCAAAGAGATCATCGACCAGGTTGCGGACACCGACATTACCGTCCTGATCCGGGGCGAGAGCGGGACCGGCAAGGGGCTCATCGCTCGGTTCATCTATGCCAACTCCACCCGGCGGGACCAGCATTTCGTCAAAGTCAACTGTGCCGCCCTGCCCGACGAACTCCTGGAAAGTGAGCTGTTCGGCTATGAAAGGGGGGCCTTCACCGGTGCTCACAAGAAGAAGCCCGGCAAGTTTGAATACGCCAACCGGGGCACCATTTTTCTCGATGAGATCGGCGAGATCCACCCCGCGCTGCAGGCCAAGCTCTTGCAGGTTCTTCAGGACGGTGAGTTCTCACCCCTCGGGAGCGAGCGGGATATCCGGGTTGATTCCCGGGTCATTGCGGCGACCAATCGGGATCTGGAAGCGGCCGTCTCGGAAGGGCGATTTCGGGAGGACCTCTATTTCCGTCTAAACGTGGTCTCCATCCTGGTGCCGCCCCTGCGGGAGCGGATGGAGGAGATCCCGATTCTTGCGGAACACTTTCTGCATAAATACAATCGCAAATACAACAAGACCTTCTCCAAGCTTTCTACGGAGACCATGGATATTTTCATGAACCACAACTGGCCCGGCAACGTGAGGGAACTGGAAAACATGATCAAGCGAGTTGTGGTTCTTGGCAGTGAGAAGCCGATTCTGACGGAATTCAATCTTCGGGAAGAAGATGCCCTGGTACCGATTCGCGTCATCGACGAGGATCAGCCGGAGCCCCGTGCCGTCCTCGGATCACCGGAAAGTGCATTCGTGGACAGCCTTCTGGCGGGCAAAGAGGAGTACAGCCTGCGGGAGGTAAGTAAAGCGGCGTGTAGACTGGCCGAAAAGGAGCTGATCGGCAAGGTCCTGAAACAGACGAACTGGAACCGAAAGAAGACAGCGGAAATACTAAAAGTGAGTTATAAAGCCTTGCTTTACAAGATTAAAGAAAATAATATAGACAAGTTTAACAACTGACCCATCGGCCTATAGAATCAAGGGGAAATGCGGGAGAAAGGAGAGCATGATGACGAGAGCCATCCTCATTTTTTGCATCGCGGCCGTCCTGGCCCTGTCCGGATGCGCCAGCACCCCGAAACAGCCGACGGCTCCCGGGCCGGCCGCTACTGGAATGCCCCCCTCTGGTGTTGCAGAGGGATCTGCCGTAGAGCAGTATATCATTGGTGCCGAGGACGTGCTGCTGATCTCCGTGTGGAAGGATGAAAATCTGACCACGGAAGCGGTGGTCCGCTCTGATGGAATGATTTCCGTGCCCCTTGTGAACGACGTGAAGGCCAGCGGCCTGACCGCGCTGCAGCTCAAGGAAGAGATCACCAAACGGCTCATGGAATACATTCCCGGGGTCGAGGTGACGGTGGTGGTCCAACAGATGAACAGCAACAAAGTCTACATCCAGGGCGAGGTACAGAGGCCGGGCCCTCAGCCCTTCAATGGCAATCTCACGGTGATCCAGGCCTTGGCGCTGGCGGGGGGTCTCACGCCCTATGCCGACAAGAACTCCATCATCATTCTCCGGGCCGGTGGTGAACAGCTTCATTTCGACTACAGTGCAGTGAGCAGAGGCAGGAACCTGGAGCAGAACATAATCCTGAAACGGGGGGATACGATCATTGTTCCCTGAGGATGATGCGATGGTGCACTGGCGCTTCTGTCATCCTTTTGTAACATTTGAGTGTAACACTGACTTCATCGAGTAAGGAACCCTTTCTCATGGAACAGCCCCAGGCAATGGACATCCGCGATTTGTGGCGGATCATCCGCAAAAGAAAGTGGTACATTCTCCTGCCGGCGGTGATTCTTTTTTTGGTCATCACAGCCATCGCCTTCCTGCTGCCGGCCATCTACAAATCGGAGACCCTGATTCTCATCGAGAACCAGAAGATTCCGCTGGAGTTCGTGCAGTCAACGGTCACCTCGGCCGTGGAGGAGCGGCTCAATATCATCAACCAGCGGATCATGAGCCGCACTCGTCTCGAGCAGATGATTGATAAGTTCGATCTCTATCCCGAATATCGCGAGAAATGGACGCAGGAAGAGATCATCGAGAAAATGCGTGAAGACATCCATCTCGATATCGTCTCTGCAGACGGGGTGGACAAGAAGAGTGGTCGGCCCGTAACCTTCACCGTGGCCTTCAACCTCTCCTATGAAGGAAAAGACCCGAGCAAGGTGCAGAAAGTGACCAGCGAACTCGCGTCTCTCTATATCGAAGAGAATCTCCGGGTTCGCGTGGATGCAAGCGCCGTGACGACCCAGTTCATGTCGGATGAGTTGCGGAAGATGGAAGAGGCGATCCAGAAGCTGGGCAAGAAGATTTCCGATTTCAAGCAGGAACATCTCGACGAGCTTCCTGAGCGCCTGCAGGTGAACGTGGCCAACCTGGACCGCTATGAACGTTACCTCGAGACCACCCATCGGGATCTCGCCAGCGCCAAGTCGAGCCTGCTCTTTCTCCGGGGACAACTGGCCGCTGTGGACCCCGATGCCACCATGGTGTCCAGTTATGGACAGAGGATCCTCTCGCCCAAGGAGCAGTTGGAGATCGATCGGACCAATCTGATCAGTCTGCAGGCACGACTCTCGGATAACCACCCCGATGTGGTGGCGATCAAGGAGCGGATCGAGCGGCTCGAAACCGAGGTGGGGGGTGCCGCTTCGAGCCCGCTCAGAGAAGAGTTGGCCCAGAAGCAGAATGCGCTGACGGAGTTGCTCTCCACGTACACCGACAAGCACCCCGATGTGATCCGCACCCGTGCCGAGATTGCCGATCTCAGGGAGAAACTCGCGCAAGCCCGAGCCGGTGCGTCCAAGGGATATGCAGCGAACCCGACGAATCCAGCCTACATCAACTTGCAGACACAGATCGAGTCGAAGAAACTTGAAATTCGGGCGCTGGAAGGGCAGCGACAGGAGTACATGAAATTAATCGAGTACTACCAACAGCGGATCGGCAACACCCCAGCCGTCGAGAAGGTACTGGCTGCCATGCAGAGCGACTACGACGTCGCCAGGGCTAACTACCAGGAACTCGTCAACAAAGAGACCCAGGCCAAGATTTCCGAGAGCCTGGAGAACCGCCAGCAGGGCGAGCGCTTTGCCATCATCGATCCTGCGCAGCTGCCTGAGGAGCCCTACAAACCGAACCGGCTGGCCATTATGTTCATCGGTCTGATCCTCGGCATCGGCGCCGGCGCCGGCGCCGGCTTCCTCTCGGAGTACATGGACCAGTCCTTCTCGAGTGCCGATGAACTGCGAAGCTTTGCCAAGCTGCCCGTACTCGCGGTGATCCCGAAGGTTGTCACACAAAGCGAAACCCTGCGCCGGCGCAGAAGAACGCGGATGGCGCTCGTCTCATCGGTGCTGGCTCTGGTCGGTATATTGGCGGTGGTGCAGGTATTCTTCTTTAAATTTGATATTCTTCTTATCAAGCTGATCCGTGAGGCACAGAAGCTTCCTATCCAGTAACGCCCTGAACAGCGAGTGCCTGTAGGAGGATCGGGAGGCGGTATGACCGTGCGGCGGACAAACTCAGGCACCGGGGAGCACCAGCGAGACGATGAATTTTCTGCGATTTTCCTATCAGTTCAAGAAAGGGCTGATGTTCCTCGCCGAGGGGGTTCTGATTTTTCTCTCCGTGCTGGCGGGCGTTTATTACCGCACGGGGACCCTCGATCACGAACTGGTCATCAGCAAGGCGTTCCTCACCACGGTGGTCTGTCTGATCAGTCTCTATTATGCGGATCTGTACAACCCCAAAATCATCAAAGACATTCGGGAGCTGCTGATTCGCTTGATGCAGGCCTTGGGCGTGGCCTCCATCGTGCTGGCCGTCATTTTCTACGTTTATCCTCTGCTCATGATCGGTCGGGGCGCGTCGCTGGTCTCGGCCTGTCTCATCATTGTGTTGATTGTGTCGTGGCGGCTCTTTTACCGCTCGGTTCTCATGCTGCAGGGGATGGAAGAGCGGATCTTGATCGTCGGTACCAATCCCTTTGCCATTGCACTGGCCGAAGAGATCACGGCGCAGAGCACGCTGGGATATCGGGTGGTCGGCTATATCGGGCGCGATCCCGGACGGATGGTCGGCAATCCCGCCAGCCGGCCCGTCCTGGCGGATCTGCCCGGCATCGCGCAGGTTGTGCAGGATCACCAGATCAGCCAAATCATCGTTTCTCTGTCGGAGCGACGGGGCCGGCTTCCCATGGAGCACCTCGTCGAATGCAAGATGGCGGGAGTCGTGGTCAATGAGGGGGTCAGTTTCTACGAGAAGATCACCGGCAAGATCCTCATCGACAAGCTGCGGCCGAGCTGGCTGATCTTCTCTTCGGGATTCGACAAATCGAGACTAGTCACCGGCACCAAGCGGATTCTCGAAGTGGTGATCTCGTCGGTCGTACTTGTCCTGCTGCTGCCGGTCATCCTGTTCATTGCTATTCTGATCCGTCTGGACAGCCCCGGTCCCGCCTTGTTCAAACAGAGGCGGGTGGGGGAACAGGGGAAGCAGTTCGTGCTTTACAAGTTTCGGTCAATGACGGCCGATGCCGAATCGGAGACCGGACCCGTCTGGGCCGGTGACGACGATGCCCGGGTCACGCGGATGGGACGTTTTCTGCGAAAGACCCGCCTGGACGAACTGCCCCAGCTCTTCAATGTGATTAAGGGAGACATGAGCTTCGTCGGGCCCCGGCCTGAGCGGCCTTATTTTGTGGCCCAGCTTTCCAAGGAGATCCCCTACTACGGGATTCGCCATACGGTCAAGCCGGGGATCACCGGTTGGGCCCAGGTCCGATATTCCTACGGTGCCTCCGTGGAGGATGCCAAGGAGAAATTGCAGTACGACCTGTTCTATATTAAACATATGTCCCTGTTCCTTGATCTGGAAGTGATTCTGGACACAATCAAGGTTGTTTTTCTCAACCGAGGCGCGAGATAGCAGCTGTTCCTGGCTGCTGTGTGAATCTCCTCGTTTCGCAGGTTCCGGGAGGTTTCATTCAATGAGTAAGATTGAAGAGGCGCTGGCCAAGGCGAAACAGACCCGGCAGGGTGAACAGAGTCCCATCCATGATGCATCCATGGAGATCTCACCGGCCTACACGACCGTTTTCCAGGAGGTGAACCCATCCGTGGCGGAAGAGAACCGGATGGTGGCGCTCTCCGAGGTGAACACTCAAGCCACGGAGCAGATTCGGATCTTGCGGACGCAGATTCTGCAGAAAACCGAGGGGCAGGGGAACAACTGCCTGATGATCACGAGTGCTCTGGACGGAGAGGGAAAGAGTACGCTGGCAGCCAACCTGGCCATCGCCATCGCCAGGGAAGTCCACCGAACGGTGCTGCTGGTCGATGCCGACTTGCGGCGACCCGCGCTGCATGAGCTTTTCGGCCTGAAGCCGGAAGCGGGACTGATGCATTATCTGTTGGACCATGTGCCCATCGAGGATCTGCTGATTCGAACGGGCGTCGAGAAACTCACCTTTCTGCCGGCCGGCGGGAGCCTGCCGAACTCCACCGAGATCCTCCGCTCGCCCCGCATGCAGGAACTCATCCGGGAGGTCAAGATGCGCTATCGCGACCGCTATGTCATTTTCGACTCCTCCCCACTGCTCCCCACGGCGGACCCCATGGTCCTGTCCCAGTTCATGGACGGAGTCATTCTGGTTGTGCGGGCGGAACGCACGGCACGGAGCCACCTTGCTGAAGCCCTGGGCCACCTGAAGGAACGGAACGTGTTGGGGGTTGTCATGAATGATCAGTCAGCGGTAGACGATATTTACAGTACTTATAAGTACGACTAATCCGCCGAGCGGCGGGCCCACTGCGGTCCGTCCCGGCCCTTCAATGAAGGCACGCCATGTATAACGAATTCTACCATTTCAAAGAGAAGCCCTTTTCCCTGACGCCCGATCCGGAGTTTCTCTATCCGAGCAAATCTCACAAGCGGGCCTTCGCGTATCTGGAATACGGCATCAAGGACCCGTCGGGATTCGTCTGCATCACGGGTGAGATCGGCACGGGAAAGACCACTCTGCTGCGGGTCTTTCTGAACAGTCTCGACGATGAAGTGCAAGTGGCGAGGGTTTTCAATACCAAGGCCTCGTCTTCGGAGCTCCTGGCCATGATTCTTCAGGACCTCGATGTGGACCCCTTCGGAAAGACCAAGACGGAGCTGATCGCTGCGCTCAACAAACACCTGGTGGACACCTTTGCCAAAGGGAGCCGGGTGGTGCTCGTCATCGATGAGGCGCAGAATCTCAGTGAGGATCTGCTCGAAGAGATTCGGCTGCTGTCCAACCTCGAGACGGAGAAGACCAAGCTGCTCCAGATTATTCTGGTCGGTCAGTCGGAGCTGCGGGGGCTCCTGCAGCGGTCCAACCTTGAGCAGTTCCGCCAGCGTATCACCGTCAACTATCACATTCCGCCCCTCGATCGGGATGAGACGGCCGCCTACATTCGCCACCGGATCAAAGTGGCCAGCGACGGCCCCGCCGTCGACTTTCCGGACCCCGTCATCAATGTGATCCATCAATACTCCCGGGGCGTCCCGAGACTGATCAACGTGATCAGCGATGCGGTCCTTCTCTGCGGCTTTGTGGAGGAGAAGAAGCAGCCCGATGAGGCTATGATCGAGACGGTGATCAAGGATATGATCAGCGAGGGGACCCTGCGAGACCCCTTTGGGCCGGGGCAGGCGACGGTTGCAGCGGCACCGGAACGGGCACCGGCGGACAGTGCCGTCTACCGAGAGCTCACCCTGCTGCGCGACAAGATGCGCTCCCTGGAGACGCGAACGGAGACCCCCGAAAATACGCTCGCCGACCTCGTGGAGTTGACCCGGGGGCTCCTGGAACAGCAGGCCCAGGTGCGAAGACAGCTGGAGGAGATTCACCGCCGGGAGAAGGCCCTTGCGGTGTTGGAGGAGAAGCTGAAGAACAAGGATGAGGAGTTGGCCAAACGGGAACGGGTGATCAATACTTTTATGTTGCAAGCCAGAGAGATGAACATGCAAGTGGACCCGGTTCTCTCGGAAAAGGAATAGCCATGAGCCTTGCGCAGAAACGGGAGCGTGAGCTGCTGCAGAAGATTCGAAACGCGTCACTCCGGGCCGGCGTGGTAGGCCTCGGCTACGTGGGCTTGCCCCTGGCGGTAGAGTTCGCGGCCGCAGGATATCGGGTCACTGGCATCGACAAAGACGCAGACAAAGTCCGGCAGATCAACGCAGGCAAGTCTTACATCCCCGATGTCAAGACCGCTGTAGTCCGGGAGCTGGTGCAGAGCAGCCGCCTGAAGGCCACCG